>DATKLT010000058.1:0-33606 GCA_035542315.1 Solirubrobacterales bacterium
ATGAGCCGCGCCGATCGATGTTGAGCTTTTCCGGACATAGAGCGGGAAAGCTCAACATCGCTCCCGCGTCCCGCACCAAACGCCTCGAACTAAGGCCTGACCCGCACACCTACCTGCCCATGGAGGTGTGCGGGTCAGGCCCCCACGCTGTGGTTGAGCTTTCCTCCGCATAGCGACGGAAAGCTCAACCACGGTGGGGTTAGATCGAAACGATCGTCATCGACTTCACGGCGCCGGGGGTCGACGCGCTCCCGGACAACGCCAGCCCGACCCGCGCCCCCGGCACCTGCCGGTGGCCGGCGCGGTCGCGAAGCTGCAGCGAGAGCTCGACCAGGGGGAGGATCGCGCCGGCGCCGGTCACCTGGCCCTGGCAGAGGGCGCCACCGCTGGGGTTGACGGGGACGACGCCGCCGAGGGCGGTGAAGCCGCTGTCGACCAGTTCGGGGCCCGAGCCGGGCGGGGCGAACTCGAGCGCCTCGTAGGCTTCGAGCTCGTCGACCGGGGTCGGGTCCTCGATCTCGGCGAGGTCGATCTCCTCCGGCTCGACGCCGGCGGAGAAGTAGCCGAGGCGGGCGGCGCGGGCGGTCGCGGCGCCGCCGGTCGAGTCCTCGTCGAGGAGGACCGAGGCGCGCACGCGCGGCGCCTTCGGGCCGCGGCTGCGGCCCGCGTCGTGGGAGCCGAGGACGACGGCCGCGGCGCCCATCGACGGCTCGGCGACCATCAGTCGCCGCAGCGGCCAGACCAGCAGCTCGGAGGCGAGGATCTCCTCCGGCTCGGCGGCGACGCCGAGCAGCGCGTGCGGGTTGGCGGCGCCGTGGCGGCGGTTCTTCGCCGCGACCCGGGCGAGGTGCTCCTCGGTCGCGCCGGAGTGCTGCATGTACTCGCGGGCGGCCGCGGCTTGGGTCTCGATCGAGACCGGCGCGGCGGCCGGCGCGGCGTCGTGGCCGACGCAGACGACGAGGTCGGAGGCGCCGGCGGCGACCGCGTTCCAGGAGGAGTGGAGGGCGATCGCACCGAGCCCGCAGCGGCACTTATATGGACGGTGCGCCTTGCCGAGCACGTCGTAGCAGCCGAGGTCGAAGCCGGGATCGGCCGAGGCGATCGCGACGCCGTCGACCTCGGCGGCATCGACGCCGGCATCGGCGAGGGCCGCGGCGACGGCCTCGCGGGCCAGGTGGCGCGACCCCCGCGGGCGGCGCGAGAGCGAGGTCGATCCGACTCCCAGGAGGTGAACCCCGGACACCTCGCGACTATAGGTAGGGGCAAGCCCGCCGCGCTCGCGCCCGCGACGACCCTCTCGGGATTCCCCCAAACCCGCCGGGGATTTCTGCCGACGGCGGTCAGGAGATGGCGGCGGGCACCTCCAGCTTGTCCTCGTCGAGGATCGGGGCGGGGACCGAGGGAGCGCGCATGCCCTGCGGCAGCCGGCCCTGCAAGAGCAGGACGAGGAGCGAGAGGCGAGCGCGCAGCTGCGCGTCGGGGTCGTGCATGACCGCCAGCCCGGTCAGCTCCTCGATCCGCGAGAGCCGGTAGCGGATCGTGTTCTCGTGGACGTCGAGCGCCGCCGCCGAGCCGCGGATGCTCCCCATGTTGTCGAAGAAGGAGCAGAGCGTCGTCAGCAGGTCGGCTTTCGAGTGCTCGCGGACCAGCTCGCCGACGGTCTCCTCGGCAAAGCGCTCGACCGCCTCGCCGTCGGAGGTCGAGAGCAGCAGGCTGCCGACGCCGAGCTCGTCGGAGCTGAACAGCGCCGGCCCGTCGGCCGGCGAGAAGCGGCGAATGCACTCGAGCACCTGCCGCGCCTCGCGATGGGCGGCGCGGTAACCGTCGCGGCCGCGGTGGACGCCCGAGATGCCGACGATCAGCCCCGGCGCAGGGTGCAGCGCGCGGCGAACCGCGTCGAAGCTGTCGCGGTTGTCGTAGGCGAAGGTCTCCGACTCTTCGTGATCGGGGACCTCGATCAGCGCCGCGGCCGAGCCCTCGACCGCGGTGACCTGGACGCTCAGCTCCGGCGCGACCCGGGCGAAGGCGTCGGCGACGGCGCGGAAGTCCGGCACCTCGCCCTCGGCCCCCGAGCGCGAGCCGACCAGGAGGACAACACGGCGAGCGTCGAGGCTGACCCCGAGACGGTCGGCGCGACGGCGGGCGACGGCGGTGTCGGAGCTGCCGCCGAGCAGCTCGGCGGCGAGCGAGGAGCCGGCGTTCCAGTCGGCCTCGACCGCCTTGCGCTCGGAGCTGACCTGGAGCGCGATCAGGGTCGCGGCACGGCGCACGGCGACGACGTCGCCGCCGGTGAAGCGGGTCTTGTGCTCCATCACGACCAACCGTCCCCAGACCTCTTCCCCAAGGACAATCGGAGCGACTACGTGTCGGTGCAACACCCCGGCAGCAGGAGTCGGCCCAACCAAGAAAGCCCGATTTCCGTCGTTGGCGGCGAGCGCCTTGGCGACCTCGGGCTGGCTCGCGACCTCGGGCTCGAGCAGGCGCGGAACCGCGTTCTCGCTCGCCCCCTCCGGCAGCGCCATCGCCACCCGCTCGCCACTTGGACGGAAGACCGCGCAGGGCTTGGCCAGAAGCTGCGCGAGGCTGCGGGTCAGGTCCTGCAGCGAGCGGCCTTCGAGGACGAGGTCGGAAAGCTGCTCGTCGACCGCGGTCGCCCGCCGCAGGGCGCCGAGCTGGCGGCTCGCCGCCTCGAACTTCGAGTGCAGCTCGAGCCGCACCCGGGTCTGGGTGATGGCGACGGCGGCGAGGTCGGCGAAGGCGCGAGCCAGCTCGACCTCCTCGTCGCTGAACTCGTGGCGGCGGTCGGGGTCGTCGAGGAGGATCAGGCCGACGATCTCCTCGTTGTAGATCATCGGCACCTCGAGCAGCGAGCGGATCTTCCAGTGGCGGACCGTCGCTTTCACCATCCGCGGGTCCTGACGGGCGTTGGCGACGATCACCGGCCGTCGCGTTTCCAGCATCTCGCGGGTGACGCCATCGGCGGGGATGCCCGCGGTCCAGCGCTTGATGTCCTCGGGCAGGGCGACGCCGTCGCAGCAGCCGGCGCAGCCGCGGAACAGGTTCTGCCGCTCCTCGCGCATGTAGACGCTGCAGCGGGCGACCCCGACCAGCGCCGTAACCTGCTTGGCGACCAGGTGCATGAGGTCGTCGATGCAGGTCACCTTGGCAATCGCCGGGGTGACCTCGGACAGCGCCGAAAACGCGCGCCGCATGTGACTGTCGGACATCAGACGCTCCTCTCTTGCTGGCTCAGCAGTTCCAAGGTCGCCGCGGCGTAGATCTGCGCCGCTTCGGCCACTTCTGCGATTGGGATGTGCTCGTCGACGGTGTGGGCGAGTTCGAAGTCGCCGGGACCGAAGGTGATCGTCGCCGGCGCGTCGAAGCCGTCGCCGGTCGGTCGCATCAGCTCGACCGCGTCGACCCAACCGCCGTTGAACTTGCGGACCTCGGGCTCGTTGCGACCGTGCTCGCGGATCGCCGCCGAGAGCGCCTTGACGCCGGGGTGCTCGGGGTCGACTTCGCCGGGGCGCAGCCAGAGCCGGCCCGAGCCCATCGGCAGGATTTTCCGCTCGAAGCGGACCTCGCCGTCCTCCTGCTCGAGCATCCGCAGGAAGGCGTCGATTGCGTCGCGCACCTCGTTCAGCGTCGCGCCGGGGGGCGAGAGAACCGAGAGCACCGCGTCGCAGCGGGCCGGGATCGCCCAGCCGCCGCCGGGACGGGTGCGGATGCCGTTGATCGTCACCCGCGGCTCGAACCACTGCGAGTCGCCCTCGGGCAGCTGCAGCCGGCCCTGGTCGACGGCCTCGACCAGCTTCGCCATCTTCGTCACCGCGTTGATCCCGTGCTCGGGCTCGGTCGGGTGCGCGGTCTTGCCGACGGCCGTCACTTTCCAGGTCGAGATCCCGGGGTAGGCGATCTCGACGCCCTGGTTGGAGGTCGCCTCCGCCGACCACATCGTCCCGATCCGGTCGACGATCCCGAGGTCGGCCATCAGCGCGGCGCCGCGGAAGCCGTCCTCGCCGTCGGAGTCCGACATGAAGTAGATCGGGCCGCTGCGCGGGGCACCGGAGTCGACGACCGCCTTCGCCGCCATCAGCATCGAGACCATCGTCCCCTTGCTGTCGACGGCGCCGCGGCCGTAGAGGACGCCGTCCTTGACGATCGGGTCCCAGGGGTCGTGGGACCAATCCGCCGGGACGGCGTGGACGGTGTCGAAGTGGCCGTCGAAGAGGACCCCGGGGCCCTCGCCCTCACCCTCGATCACGCCGAGCACGAGCGGCACCTTGCGCCCCTCGACCGGGTAGGTCTCGACCGTCATCCCGATCTCCTCCATCTGCTTCGCCATCCACAGATGAGCGCTGGTGTCCTCGCCGACGACGCTGCGGATGCCGACGATCTCCTTCAGCAGCTGCTCGGCGCGCTCGGGGGTGATGCCGGGGAGGCGGGACGTTTGCTCGGTTGCCATGTCTTCGGGGGGTCCTTTCCTGGGTCCTGGGCTAGAGAAGCTTTGGGTGCTCGGTCAGCGTCATGCCGCCGTCGACCGGGATCGAGGCGCCGGTGATCCAGCGCGCCGCGGGCGAGGCGAGGAAGGCGACGACGTCACCGACCTCGGCGCCGGCGGCGATGCCGCGCAGTGGCGTCTGGGCGACGAAGGCCTCCTCGACCCCGGGCTTTGCCAGCATCGGCTCCATCAGCGGCGTGCGGACGACACCGGGCAGGACCGCGTTGCAGCGCACGCCGGCCGGGCCGAGCTCGAGCGCGGCGGAGCGGACGAGCGCCTCGAGGCCGGCCTTGGTCGCGCAGTAGTGGGCGAGTCCGGGTACCGGGCGGCCGGAGTCGATCGAGGAGATCGCGATGTAGGAGCCGCCGGCGGGGATGTGGGGAGCGGCGGCCTGCAGGCAGTTGAAGGCGCCGCTGAGGTTGACGCCGAGGACGAGGTCCCACTCGCCCGGCTCGATCTCGAGCACCGGCGTGACGCGGGCGGTGCCGGCGGCGTAGACGAGGCTGCCGACCGCGCCGTGGCGCTCAACCACGGTGGCGAGGGCGGCGGCGACGGCCTCGCGGTCGCGGACGTCGAGGGCGATCGCCGACTCGTCGGCGGGGTCGGGCTTGAGATCGGCGACGACGGTCGGCCAGCCGGCGGCGAGCAGCGCCTCGGCACAGGCGCGGCCGATCCCGGAGGCGCCGCCGACGACGAGCGCCGCGCCCTCGACCCCCGCGCCCTGGGGACTCACAGCCGCCACTCGATCCCCCCTTCGAGCAGCTCGGCCAACTCGGTGAGGGCGGCGGCGCCGACGGCGCCGTCGACGACGCGGTGGTCGAAGCTGAAGGTCATCGCCATGGTCGGGACGACGGCGAGGCCGCGATCGCGGGGGACGACCTTCTCGACCGTGCGGCCGACGGCGAGGATCGCGCTCTCGCCCGGGTTGAGCATCGCCGTGAAGCTGTCGACGCCGAAGCTGCCGAGGCTGGAGAGGGTCGCTGCGGCGCCGCCCATGTCGCCGAGCCCGAGGCGGCCGGCCCGGGTCAGCTCGATCAGCCGCGAGCGCTCCAGCGCCAGCTCGGAAAGAGTCCGCGCGTGGGCGCCGCGGATCACCGGCACCAGCAGGCCCCGATCGGTGGCAACGGCGAGGCCGAGATCGATCCCGTCGGGGTGGCGAAAAGAAGGGGGCTCGCCGCCGTCCCCGGGGACGAAGGAGGCGGCGAGCTGGGGGTGGCGGGCGAGCGCCTCGGCCAGGCCCGCGAGCAGCAGGTCGACGACACCGACCTTGACCGGCCCGGCCGCACTGAGGCGGTCCTTCTCGGCCAAGAGCCAGCTCGCGTCGACGTCGCGGGTCAGCGTGTACTGCGGCACCAACTGGCTCTCGCTCAACCGCCGAGCGATCGCCTGCCGAGTAGCCGAGAGCGGCTCGAAGCGCTCGCCGGAGGACGCTTGAACAACAGGAGCTTGAGGAGCAGGTAGGTCCGCAGCAGCCCTCTCGACGTCGCCGAGCGTGATGCGCCCCGCGGGTCCGGTCCCGACGATCGTTTCGAGCGACAGCCCGAGCTCGCCGGCAGCACGCCGCGCGATCGGCGCCGCCCTGCGACGGCCCGAACCATCGGCAGTAAACGCCCGGTCCCCGTTCTCCCTCGAAGCGGGACGGGCCGCCTCCTCCGCGGGTCCAGTCACAGCAGGGGACCCCCCACCCCTTCCGGTAGCTGAAGCTTCCTCAGGGGTGGGCCCCCCTACAGTGCCACCCCCGGAGGAGGCGGCAGAGGCGGTCGCGTAATCCGTCGCAGCCTCGGCGTCCAGCTCGGCATCGACTACGGCGGTCGCAGGCTCAGCGGCGGATGCCTCGGCGGCATCGTCGGCGATGCGCATCAATGACGCACCGACTGGGACGACGTCGCCGACGGCGATTTCGATGGAAGCGACGACCCCCGTGCGGGTGGCTGGGATCTCAGCGATGGCCTTGTCGGTCTCTACCTCGGCGACGGTAGCTCCCTCTCTGACAGGGTCGCCAACTGAGACCAGAACGGCGGTGACGGTGCCCTCTGATACCTCCAGGCCCATCTGTGGAAGGACCACCTGGGTGACCACTTGTGAACTTCTCCCTCTCGATTCCCCGGACGAACTGCGCGCCTCCCACAGCGACATTATCGTCTGACTATCGACACTACACGTCGATACTTCCGCCGTCAAACCCGATCTTTGTTGCGACGGTCCGACAATCTGGGGTAAGGTCGCGAATCAATGAGCACAAAGTCAAAAGGCCCGCCCAGCGCCGACCTGTACGCGACGATGGCGCTGATCCGCGCCTTCGAGACGCGCGTCGCCGAGCTCTATCGCGACGGTGAGATTCCCGGCTTCGTCCACACCTCGCTCGGCCAGGAGGGGGTCGCCGCCGGCGTCGGCCTCGCCCTCGAGGAGGGCGACTACGTCGCCACCACCCACCGCGGCCACGGCCACTGCCTGGCGCGCGGGATGGAGGTGGAGGGGATGATGGCCGAGCTCTTCGCCCGCGGCGCCGGCATCTGCCACGGCAAGGGCGGCTCGATGCACATCGCCGACCCGGCCAAGGGCGTGCTCGGCGCCAACGCGATCGTCGGCGCCAGCCTGCCGCTCGCGGTCGGCGCCGCGCTCTCCAGCAAACGGCTCGGCCAGGGCCGGGTCGCCGTCGCCTTCTTCGGCGAGGGCGCCGTAAACCAGGGCGCCTTCCACGAGGCGGTCAACCTGGCGGCGATCTGGGAGCTCCCCGCCCTGCTCGTCTGCGAGAACAACATCTACGCCGAGTTCAGCGACAGCCGCACGATGGCCCGGGTGCCGAGCGTCGCCGCCCGCTGCGCCGCGTATGGGATCGAGGCCGAGGTGGTCGACGGCAACGACGCCGAGGCGGTCTGGGGCCTGACCGTGCATGCGGCCGAGCGCTGCCGGCGCGGCGACGGCCCGTTCCTGATCGAGGCCGAGACCTACCGCTGGCACGGCCACTACGAGGGCGACGGCCAGGAGTACAAGCCCGACGATGAGGCCAGCGCCTGGCGCGAGCGCGACCCGCTCGAGGTCGCCGCGGCGCAGTTCGCCGAGCGCGGCGCCCAGCTAGGCGCCGAGGATCTGGAGCGCATCCGCGAGCGGGCGGCGGAGCAGGTCGAGGCGGCGATCGAGCACGCCCGCTCCCTCCCCGCCCCCGACCCGAGCGAGGCCTACGCCGACGTCTTCGGCGAGGCGGAGGTCCCGGCGTGAGCGGCGAGGCGGCGGTCGCCGCCACCCGTTACATCGACGCCCTCAATCAGGGGATGGCGACGGCGCTGGAGGAGGACGAGCGGGTGATCGTGCTCGGCATCGACGTCGGTGCCGGCGGCGGCATCTTCCGCGTCACCCGCGGGTTGCACGAGCGCTTTGGCTCCGAGCGGGTGATCGACGCGCCGATCAGCGAGATGGGCTACGTCGGCGCTGCGGTGGGAGCGGCGATGACCGGGCTGCGGCCGATCGTCGAGATCATGTTCATGGACTTCGTCGGCGTCTGCATGGACCCGATCCTCAACCAGGCGGCGAAGCTGCGCTATATGACGGCCGGGGCACTGGAGATCCCGATCGTCTTCCGCATGCAGACCGGCGCCGGTAAAGCCGCCGGCGCCCAGCACTCCCAGAGCCTCGAAGCCTGGTTCGCCCACGTACCCGGGCTGAAGGTCGTGATGCCGGCAACCGTTGCCGACGCCCGCGACCTGATGCTTGCCGCGGTCCGCGACCCCAACCCGGTCGTCTTCGTCGAGAACCGCCGCCTCTACGGCAGCAAGGGCGACGTCGACGCCGACCCGCTGCCGCTGGGAAAGGCGCGCGTCGCCCGCGCCGGCGAGGAGGTGACCGTGGTCACCTGGGGACAGATGCTGCGCACCTGCCTCACCGCCGCCGAGGAAAGCTCGGCCTCGCTGGAGGTGATCGACCTGCGCTCGCTGGCGCCGCTCGACCTGGAGACGGTGCTCTCCTCGGCGCGCCGCACGGGTCGGCTGCTGATCGTCCACGAGGCGGTGCAGGACTTCGGCGCCGGCGCCGAGATCGCCGCCCGCGCCGGCGAGCAGCTCTTCGACGAACTGCGCACGCCGGTGCGCCGGATCGGCGCCCCCCCGGTCCCGATGCCTTTCAGCCCCGATCTCGAGCGGGCTTTGTTGCCAACCTCCAAAGCCATCTCAACCGCGGCGGAGAGCCTCGTATCTGAGGGATAGGGTTTTCTTTACACATGGCGGAATTGCGGGAGCACGGCGATGAGTGACGGGCAGGGACGCCTCGTCCAGCCGATCAAGATCGCCCGCGCCTACGAGCAGCTAGCCGGGCTCCTGCGCGAGCGGATCACCTCCGGCGAGCTCGGGGTCGGCGACCGCCTGCCGTCGGAGAGCGCGCTTGCCAAACAGGCCGGCGTCTCCCGCTCGACCGTGCGCGAGGCGCTGCGGATCCTCGAGCAGGGCGGCCTCGTCGAACGGGCCTCGCCGCGGATCATGGTCGTCGCCGACCGCTCGGACGTCCCCGCTTTCCGCGAGCTGCGCCGCGAGCTACGCCGCCACAACGTCACCTTCCACCACCTGCACGAGGCGCTGCTGACGCTCGACCCCGAGCTGACTCGGTTCGCCGCGATCCGCGCCGACCGCAGCGACCTGGAAACGCTGCACCGCAACCTCGACGAACAGGAGGAACACCTCGACCACCTGGCCGAGTGGAGCCGCCTCGACGTCGAGTTCCACGGCACGATCGCCGAGCTCAGCGCCAACCCGGCCCTGATCATCGCCCGCGAGCCGATCAGCCACGTCCTCCTCCCCGCCCTGTACCGCTTCATGGACACCCGCGAGATGGCCAAGCACGCGACCGAGTACCACCGGCGCATCGTCAGCGAGATCGAGGTCCACGATCCCGACACCGCCGCGGCGGTCATGCGCAGGCACATCAACGACTGGCGCGCGGCCTGGGAGAACCGCGGTTTGGATCTCCACCAAGAGGTCCTCGATCTCGCGTATACCGGCCAGGCAGAGCCGAATACGGTGGTCTCACCCCACCACGAGGAGGAGAGACCATCATGGGCTTCGTCAAGAGCGCCGAGGAGATCGCCCGTATAGAACACGCCCTCACCTACCCGCGGTTCACGGGAGGGCAGATGCTGTCGGTGGAGTTCCTCACCGACGAGAGCGTCGTCGCGGAGGTTCTGCCGCCGCCGCTGGAACCGTCTGACGCCCCCGCCGTGCGGGCGATGGTCGGGCGCTGGCAGTCCAACTGCGTCGGCGACTTCCACGGCGGCTCGATCTACGTCGCCGCCAGGCACGACGGCGTCGAGGGCGAGTACGTGCTGGCGATGTACATGGACGGCGACATACCGACGATCTACGGCCGCGACCTCTTCGGCGAGCCGAAGAAGATCGCCGAGTCCAACCTGGTCCGGCGCGGCGACAACTTCCGCGGCTGGGTCGAGCGCGGCGGCGTGCGGATCATCGAACTGCAGGGCGAGATGACGAAGGACAACGGCGGCTTCGACGCCGAGGGCTATAACTTCAACTTCAAGGCCCGCCCCGCCGCCAACGGCGCCGGCCTCGAGGAGGACGCGATCCTCACCCGCGCCCACTTCGACGTCCATGCAACCGCCTCGATGGAGGGCGCCGGCAGCGTCGTCCTACGCGGCAGCGTCCACGACCCGCTCGACGAGATCCCGATCCGCTCGGTCAAAGGCGCCAGCTACATGGAGTGCGACCTGATCGGCGCCTGCGAGGCCGTCGCGACGACCCCAGCCGACGTCTTCCTCCCCTACCACCACGGCCGCCACGACGACTGGAGCGCGCTCGACACCGAATCGGCCGCCGTCGTCCCGGTGGCCTAGACGGTCGACCCCCGCGACCGTCCAGCCAGGAGTCCAGCTCGTGCAGGCAGGCTCGCCGGTACTCATCTGCGGAGCGGGGATGACCCGCTTCGAGAAGAGCGCGGCGAGCCTGCGCGAGCTGGCCGGCGCCGCGGCGCGCGACGCGCTCGCCGACGCCGGCGTCGAGGTCGGCCAGATCGAGGCCGCCTACGTCGGCAACGCCGCCGCCGGCCTCGTCACCGGCCAGGAGATGATCCGCGGCCAGGTCGTGCTGCGACCGCTGGGAATCGAGGGAATCCCGATCTTCAACGTCGAGAACGCCTGCGCCTCGGCCGCCAGCGCCCTGCACCTGGGCTGGCAGGCGGTCGCCGCCGGCGCCCACGACGTCGTCCTCTGCCTCGGCGCCGAGAAACTGACCCACGAGGACAAGACGGTGGGGATGCGGGCGATCGGCACCGCGATCGACGTCGAGTACGCCGCCGACCTCGCCGCCGAAGTCGGCGTCCCCGCCGGCGAGGGCGAGGATCGCTCCTTCTTCATGGACCTCTACGCCGACATGACCCGCCGCTACATGGCCGGCTCCGGCGCCAGCCGCGAGGACTTCGCCGCGGTCGTGGTCAAGAACCAGCACAACGGCGGCCTCAACCCGCGCGCCCAGTACGGCGGCGAGCTGAGCGTCGAGCAGGTGCTGGCGAGCCGCACCGTGGTCGATCCGCTGACGCTGCTGATGTGTTCGCCGATCTCCGACGGAGCCGCTGCGGTGGTGCTGATGAGCGAGGCGGCGGCGCGGCGCGCGGGCCGCTCGGGGCCGCGGATCCGGGCCTCGGTGGTGCGCTCGGGCAACGTCCACGACCGCAGCGACCCGACCGCCGGCTCGACCGCCCTCGCCGCCCGCGAAGCCTTCGAGCGTGCCGGCCTCGGCCCCGAAGACGTCGACTGCGCCGAGGTCCACGACGCCAGCGCCCCAGCCGAGCTGATGGTCTACGAGCAGGTCGGCTTCGCCGCCCCCGGCGAGGGCCCGGCTCTGCTGGAGTCCGGCCGCACCCGCCTCGACGGCGACCTTCCGGTCAACACCAGCGGCGGCCTCCTCTCCAAGGGCCACCCGATCGGCGCCACCGGCATCGCCCAGATCTGCGAGTCGACCTGGCAGCTGCGCGGCCACGCCGGCCCCCGCCAGGTCGACGGCGCCCGCGTCGCGCTCACCCAAAACGGCGGCGGCTGGCTCGAGGGCGACTCCGCCGCGATGGCCGTCCACATCCTCACCGCGGACTGACCCGGCTCACAGATCGAGTGGCGCCTTTTGATCGCTATGCGATGCAAAGGCGCCACTCGATTTGGGTACGAGCTGCAGTGAGCGTTAGACGTCTTCCTGGACGCCCTGCTCTAGCTTCTCTTCGCCGGCCTTGATGTCGCCGCTGGCGCTGAGGTAGGCCTCTTCGACGTCTTCGATCCTGGAGCGGGCCTGCTCGCCGGAGAGGTCGAGGCTGATCCGGCCGCGGCGCATGACTATGGCGTGGTCGGTGTAGTTGAGCGCCTTGTGGGCATGCTGCTCGACCATGACGACCGCGGTGCCCTGCTCGTCGGCGGCGCTGCGCACCGCCTGCAGGAGGCGGTCGACGACGAGCGGGGCGAGGCCGAGCGAGAGCTCGTCTGCCAGCAGCAGGCGCGGCTTGCGCCCCAGCGCCCGGGCGAGGGTCAGCATCTGCTGCTCGCCGCCGGAGAGGAGGCCGCCGCGGACGCTCATCCGCTTGCCCAGCTCGGGAAAGAGGGTGACGGCTTCTTCGACGTCGACGCCGCCGATCCGCAGGTTGTCGCGCAGGCTCATGCCCTTGAACACCGAGCGCTCCTCGGTGACGTAGGACATGCCGCTGCGGGCGCGCCTGAAGAGCGGTGCCTTCGGCTTGATCCCGGCGAAGGCGACCTCGCCCTCGATCAGCGGCAGTTCGCCGGCGAGGGCCAGCATCGTCGTCGTCTTGCCGGCCCCGTTGGGACCGAGCAAGCAGAGGACTTCGCCCGCCATCACGTCGAAGCTGAGGTCGTGGACGACGGGCTGGCCGGCGTAGCCGGTGCTCATCCCCTTGACCGAGATCACCGGCCCGCCGTTGTTCGCGCCGTTCTCCATCAGGCACCCTCCGGGTTGGCGATTCCAGTCGGCTTGACCGCCGAAGCGGAGGCGGCGGTCGTGTGCGCGTCCTCCTCCTCGCCCAGGTAGGCGGCGATCACGGCCGGGTCGTTGCGGATGTCCGACGGCTTGCCGGTCGCGATCGTGCGGCCGAAGTCGAGGACGACCAGCTCGTCGCAGACCGACATCACGAAGTTCATGTCGTGCTCGACCAGGAGCACGGCGATCCCCCACTCCTTGGCGAGGCGGCCGACGAGGTGGGCGAGCTCGGCGGTCTCGGCATCGCCGAGGCCCGCCGCGGGCTCGTCGAGCAGCAGCACGCTCGACTGCGTCGCGACCGCCCGCGCCAGCGCCAGCAGCCGCCGGCGGCCGTAGGGCAGGTCCTCGACCATGCGGTCGAGGTCGTCCTCGAGTTCGAATTCGCGGATCGTGCTCAGCACCGTGTCGGGCAGCGGCACGTTGACCGGCCAGACCAGATCGCGCACGTAGGAGCCCATGTCGCGCGGGTCCGAGGCGGCGCGCAGGTTGTCGAGCACGGTCGAGTCCTCGAACAGCTCCAGCGACTGGAACGAGCGCGACATCCCCGCCCGCGAGCGCTTCGTCGCCGACCAGTGGCTGATGTCGGTGCCGTCGAGCAGCAGCTGGGAGCCCGGCGCCATTTTGGTGAAACCGGTGACGGCGTCGATCAGCGAGGTCTTGCCGGCGCCGTTGGGCCCGATCAGCCCCAGCACCTGGCCCGGCTTGACGGTCAGCGAGACGTCGTCGACGGCGGTCGTGCCGCCGTATTTGACGGTCAGGTTCTTGACCTCGAGCGTCATCGGCCGCTCGACCTTGTTGTCGGCTTTGGTTGGCCGCGGCAGCTCGCGCTTGGGCGCCTGCTTTGGCGCCAGGAACGGGATCAGCCCACCGAGCTTGTGGCGCAGGAAGGCGATCTGGGCGATCTGCTCTTTGACGATGCCGTTCTGGTTGACGAGCACCAGCAGGATCAATGAAACGCCGCCGATCAGCGGGATGTACTTGCCGATGCCGCTGTCGATCGAGTTGAGCAGCCGTTCGGAGAAGGCGCCCGGGGCAAGCGTCGCGCCGATCACCGGCCCGAAGATGTAGCCGATGCCGCCGATCATCGCGAAGGCGACCATCGTGATCGAGTTGAACGAGGTGAATTCGGCGAAGTTGATCGAGGGCGTGCGGAAGGCGAGCAGGATGCCGCCGAGGCCGGCGATCGCGGCGGCGACGCCGAAGGCGTAGAGCTTGGCGCCGGGGACGCTGATCCCGAGCGCGGCAGCGGCACGCTCGTTGGTGCGGACCGCGATCAGCCTGCGCCCCGATCTGCCGCGCCGCAGGTTGGCGACGATCAGGCTGGCGACGATCAGGCAGACGAGGGCGAGGATCCCGTAGCGGGTCGGGTGCGCGGCGGCGTTGATGTTCATCCCGAACAGGGTCGGTTCGCCGATCTGGGTGCCGCCGAAGCCGCCGGTGAAGTCGGTGTTGCCGAACAGCACCAGCTCGACCGCGCTGCCCAACCCCAGGGTGACGATCGCCAGGTTGATCCCGCGCGTTCGCACCGCCGGCAGGCCGAAGAGGACGCCGAGCGGAACGGTCGCGGCGATGCCGATGATGACGCCGAGCCAGAGGGGCAGGCCGGTGGTCGCCAGCAAACGCCCCGCGACATAGGCGCCAAAGCCGGCGAAGGCGAACTGCGCCAGCGAGAGCTGCCCCGTGTAGCCGGTGAGGACGACGATCGAGAGCAGGATCACCGCGATGCAGATCGTCACCGTGAAGGCGTCGATCCAGATCGGCGGGGTGCTTGCCAGCAGGAAGACGGTGACGACGGCGCCAAAGCCGATCCCGCCCCAGCTGATCCGGCCGGAGCCGATCGTCGGCAGCCGCTGCAGCAGGTAGTCGCGCAGGGGCAGCGCCTGGCCGCGGATCACGAGCCAGATCACGATCAGGATGAAGGGCACGGCGGTGCCGACGCCGGTCTGTTCGACGTAGCGCGTCACCTCGGTCTGGGCGATGCCGACGACGAGGCCGGCGAGGAGCGCGATCGGGAAGGAGCGGAAGCCCGCGACCAGCGCCGCCGCGGTGGCGGCGAGAACGAGGTTGGTGAGGACCGCCGGCTGCAGGGTGACGATCGGGACGATCAGGATCGCGGCGAGGCCGGCGAGGCCGCAGCCGAAGCCCCAGTTGAGGGCGGCGATCGTGTCGGGCGAGAGGCCGAGCGCCGAGGCCGAGCGCTCCGACTCGGCGACCGCGGAGGTGGCGAGCCCAAATTTGGTGTAGCGGTAGATCAGCCAGAGCCCGAGCGTCAGGGCGCAGGCGATGCCGAGCAGGATCAGGCGGTCGGCCGAGATCACGATCGCCTTGTGGATGTGGACGATGTCGGTCGGCAGGTCGGAGGGGACGAACTTCGAGGTCGCCGTGTAGCGCAGGATCGCGATCGACTGGATCGTGATCAGCACGCCGAGGGTGGCGATCACCCTGACCAGCGGCGCCGCGTGGCGCAGCGGTCGCATGATGAAGAGGTGAACCAGAGCGCCGAGGACGGTGGCGAAGGCGACGCCGGCGACGAGGCCGGGGAGGAAGGCCCAGCCCTGGTTGGTGGTCAGCTCCCACCAGACGTAGGCACCGGCCATTCCGATCGCGCCCAGGGCGAAGTTCAGGACCCCGGAACCCCTGTAGATGATGATCAGGCCCTGGGAGGCGAGCGCGTAGGTGGCGCCGATGCCCAACCCCAGGAGCGCGAAACGGATGACTTCTTCCACTGGTGCTCTCTTTCGGTGCTGGAAGTCATCGCAGGCCCCGGGCGCTCTGCCCGGGGCCTGCGACTGGTTGGATCAGCCGAACGGAGGGCCGCAGTCCATCGGCTGCGTGCCGCCCGCGATTTCGGAAACGTCGGTGAATTCGGTGCTGGCGGGGACCAGCTTGCCTTCTTTGAATTCGCTGAAGACGACGCAGCGATTTACGAGGCGTTCGAACCCTTCAGGACCACCGGTTTTGCCCCAGTTTTCCGCCATGTTGAGCGGCGGAACCATGCCCGGCAGGTCGATTTTGGCCGTTTCGGCGGCCTTCAGGAACGTCTGGTTGTTGATCGCACCGCTCATGCTTTCGACGACCTGTTTGAACCCTTCGTAAGCGGCCCAGGTGCCCATCCCGCCGAGGCTGTTGTAGTCCTGCGCGGGGTCGGCTTCGTACTGGGCCAGCGCTTCCCGGTATTCGCTCCACGCGGGCGTGGAGATGTCCGGGTACATGCCGGCGTTGACGTCGCCTTCGACAACTTCTTCGAAGCCCTTGACGGCGTTTTCGTTGAAGTTGCCCTGAGGGCCGTACATTTTCGCTTCCGAGCCCGACTGAGCGAAGGCGGGCATCCAGGCGATGTACGGGGTTTCGGAGACGATCATCACCAGGCAGTCGGCTCCGCCCGACGTCGCTTCCGCGACCTGTGGGCTGTAGTCCTGCGCCGTCGCCGGCAAGGTCACGAACTTTTCGATCTTCGTGCCTTCGGCTTTGGCCGCGTTTTCCATCAGCGGGATGAAGGCTTCCGCGCCTTCGATGATCACGCCGTTGATGTGCTTGCACCCGTCTTCGACCGCTTTTTTGACCAGGCCGACCGAGTAGAGGGGCTGGTTGCCCATCGGGAAGCTGATCTTCGAGGTCAATTCCGTCGGCGCAATCGCGCAGCAGTTACCCCACTGGGCCGTCTTCCCCTTTTCGAGGATCGGGATGATCGCGTCGCCGGTGAAGGTGAAGTTGCCGACGACCGCTACCGCGCCTCCGGCGACTGCTTCACGTCCACACGCCGCGACCCCGGTGGGAGTCCCGTGCGCATCGCAGAAGTGCGCCTCGAGAGGCCGCCCGGCGATGCCACCGTGCGTGTTGATCCATTCCTGGTAGACGCGCTCGGTTTCTTCGATGTTTTTGTACTGCGGGCCTTCGGTGTTGACGTCCGTGTAGGTCCAGGTGACGATCGGTTCGCCGCTGACTTTTTCTTCTTCGCCGCCGCCGGATTCTTCAGCGGTGGTCGATTCAGGTTCACTGCTCGACGAACTGCCGCCGCCTCCACAGGCCGCGAACACCAGAACGCACGCGAGCAGGGCGAAGACCACCAACAGCGGCAGTTTCGACCACCCCGCTATGCGACTAGCGTGTTGCTTCATCGACTCTCCTCCTCGGGTAGCAAGCCGGACTTGAGGGCTAGCGTATGAGCGCGAAACAGAGAGCGCGCGGGCTGCCCGGAGGCCCGTTGGAGAATCGACAAGGGGGGCGCAAAGCCCGCCGTGAAGCCAGATCAGAGCAAGCGGTAGACGCGGTATTCGACCACCGGACCGGGGTGCAGACGACCCTCGCCGACGAACGCCGTCCGGTTGACCCAGGCGTAGCGCTCGTCACCGGTCTCCAGGCGCGGTGCGGTGCGGAAGTAGTGGTCGGCGTACTCGCTGGAGCGCTCGCCGGCGTTGGCCGCAAGGGCCGCCTCGTTGTACTCGATCAGGCCGAAGTACTGGACGTAGATCGCGGCGCCGTCGTCGGTGAGGATCGTCAGCCGCACGTCGAGCCGGCCCCAGCCGTCGGGCCCGACCAGGATCCAGTCCGAGCCGCCGCTGCCGACCGTGCCGTTGATCCGCTCGCCGCTGACCTCGCCGCCGAGCACCTCGCGGATGCGGCGATTGCCGAAGGGCCCGTCGCCGACCTGGACCTTGGGCGCGAGACGGGCGTTGAAGGTGAACTCGTGGGCGAGGTCCATCGGCGCTCCTCCCTACCGCCGCAGGGTGACGCTGACGCCGCCGCGGGTCGCGCTCAGCCCGCGCGCCTCGCCGTTCGCCAGCAGGTCCTTCAGCCAGGGCAGCCCACCAGGGGCGCCGAGCGGCCGGATCGGGGCGATCGGGTTGTCGGCCCGGTACATGTTTTCGACGTCCTCGCCGGGGATCAGGTAACGCAGCAGCAGCTCCTCGTCGCTGAGGTTCTCACCGTACTCGGCGCGGATCTCCTTCAGCTCCGGCTGCGGCGCGTGACCGGCGTCGATCATCTCCTTGCCGCGCGCGGTCGCCGCCGCCTTGTCCAGGACCTCGGGGTCGACAGCGCCCGGCGGCGTCCCGTACCAGCCCGCCAGGTACATCAGGTTCTCGTCGGGGATCGTCGCGTAGCGCTCGCCCTGGACGACGTTGAGCAGCGCCTGGATCCCGACCAGCTGCGAGAACGGCGTCGCCATGATCGGCCAGCCCATCTCCTCGCGGACGCGGATCGCCTCCTCCAGCACCGCCGGCAGCCGCTCGCTCATGTTCACCTGCTTGAGCTGTTCGCGCAGGGTGCCCATCATTCCGCCGGGGAACTGCTGCTGTATCGCCGCCACCGAGTACTCGACCGGGGCGCCGCGCTGGAAGCCTTCGTCGTCGGCGAGGCCGCCGAAGTGCTCGGCGACCTCGGCGAAGCGGCTGTCGTCGACCGCGACCTCGTGGCCGAGCCGGCGCAGGTTGTCGACGGTGACCTCGGTCGAGGGCATCGAGACGCCGTTGGCGAGAGTCGAGATCGCCGAATGGAGAATGGTGACCCCCTGCTCCACCCCGATGATGTGGTTGAGGTTGGCCATCGCGGTGCGGTTGTGGAAGTGCATCTCCAGCGGCGTGGCGCCGGCCGCGGCGCGCTCCTGGCTCTGGCGGATCCAGCGCCGGGCGCGCTCGGGGCCGAGCACGCCGGCCTCGTCGCCGAGGATGATCGTCTCCGCCGCCTCGCCGGCGATCATGCGGTCGATCACGTCGGCGTAGTAGTCGTCGGTGTGAACCGGGGACTCGGAGAAGTTGAGCTGCGGCGAGGGCGCGAGGCCGGCGTCGCGAGCGACCTTGGCGACCCGGATCATGTTCTCGGCGTCGTGCAGGCAGTCGAAGATCCAGAGGCTTTCGATCCCGTGCTTGGCGAGGGTGCGGATCCAGAGCTCGACGATCGAGTCCGGGGTGACGTTCATGCCGACGATCCCGTTGGTGCGGGTGCCGGCACGCAGGGTCGAGTTGGGGAGCGCGGCGCGGATCGCGTCGAGCCCCTTCCAGGGGTTCTCCTCGCGGAAGCGGACCATCACCTCGAAGATCGAGCTGCCGGTGAGGTCGACGACGCGGTAGCCGGCGGAGTCGATCGCCTCGGCGACCGGCAGCACCTGGCCGGCCTGCATCCGCATCCCCCAGTAGCTCTGCTGGCCGTCGCGCAGGGTCTGGTCGACGATCTCGATTCGGGCCATCGGGTTAGTGCTCCTCCGGGTCGGGATCTGCCGCGGGGCCTGTCACTGCAGGGGACCCCCCACCCCTTCCGGTCGCTAAAGCGTCCTCAGGGGTGGGCCCCCCTACAGTGCCACCCGCGGCAGATCCCGACCCTCCCCCGGCGGGTCCCGATCCTTGGTTCCGGGCTGCAGGTACTTGATTTGGGGCTGCTGATCCCTCGTTCCAGCTGGGCATGAACTCTTCCTCGACCCATTTGGTGTGGACGTTGCCGGCTATTACGTCGGGATGTTCGAGCAGGTCGAGGGCGAAGGGGGCGGTGGTCTCCACTCCCTCGACGCGGAGGTGGCGGAGAGCCTGGCGGGTGCGGGCTAGAGCCGCTTCGCGGTCGGGGCCGGAGGCGATCAGCTTGGCCAGCAGCGAGTCGTAGAAGGGGGGCACCGACCAGCCGGGGAAGCAGGCACTGTCGACGCGGACGTCGCTGCCCTGGGGCGGCGCCCAGACGGTCAGCGTGCCGGGGGTCGGGGCGAAGTCGCGCTCGGGCGACTCGGCGTTGATCCGCACCTCGACCGCGTGGCCGGAGATCTCGACCTCCTGCTGGGAGATCGAGAGCCCCTCGCCGCCGGCGATCCGCAGCTGCTCGCGGACGATGTCGACGCCGGTGACGAGTTCGGAGACCGGGTGCTCGACCTGCAGGCGGGCGTTGATCTCGAGGAAGCCGGCGGTGCCCCGCTCGGGGTCGACGAGGAACTCGCAGGTGGCGGCGCCGGCGTAGTCGAGGGCGCCGATCAGGCGAACCGCGGCGCCGGTGATCTGCTCGTCGAGCTCGAGCGAGAGGCCGTGGGCGGGGGCCTCCTCGACCAGCTTCTGGTAGCGGCGCTGCAGGGTGCAGTCGCGGTGGCCGAGGTGGACCGCGCCGCCCCTGCCGTCGCCGAGCACCTGCACCTCCACATGCCGCGCCTGGCGCACGTAGCGCTCGACGAACAGCCGCCCGTCGCCGAATGCCGCCTGCGCCTCGCCGTGCGCGGCGGCGTAGGCGCCGGCGAGGTCGCCCTCGGTCTCGACCAGCCGCATCCCGCGGCCGCCGCCGCCGGCCGAGGCCTTGAGCAGCACGGGGAAGCCGACCTCGGCGGCGATCTCGCGGGCCGCCTCCTCGCTCGCGATCACGTCCGACCCCTCGTTGATCGGCACGTCGAGCTCTTTGGCGAGGGCGCGCGCGGTCGCCTTGTCGCCGCTGCGCCGCATCGCCTCCGGCGAGGGGCCGACGAAGGCGATGCCGGCCTCCTCGCACTCGGCCGAGAGCTCGACCCGCTCGGAGAGGAACCCGTACCCGGGGTGCAGCCCGTCGCACCCGGTCACCTTCGCCGCGGCCACCACCCGGTTCACGTCCAGATAGCTTTCCGCCGCGGCGGCCGGGCCGATGACGACGACTCGATCCGCCAGCTGCGCCCCGAGGCTCCCCTTGTCGGCCTCCGACACAGCGAGGACCGACTCGATGCCCTCGTCAAAGCAAGCCTTGATCACCCGCACCGCGATCTCCCCGCGGTTGGCGATCAGAACCCGGCGCAGCTTCGGCATCTCCAACCTCCAGCCGAGGGCTCAGCCCTCAGGGTCCACCACAACGATGGTCTGCCCGAACTCAACAGCTCCACCGTTCTCGACCAGTATGGCGGTCACCACCCCATCCACCGGCGACGCAACATGGTTCATCAGCTTCATCACCTCGACGATGGCGACCGTCTCCCCGGCCTCGACCCGGCCGCCCACCTCGACGAACGGTGGAGCTCCCGGCGAAGGGGAGCGCCAGAACAGCCCGACTGATGGGCTCTCGATTGGGGTGCCGGCGGCGGCTGCATCTGCGGGTCCTGTCACTGCAGGGGACCCCCCACCCCTTCCGGTCGCTAAAGCGTCCTCAGGGGTGGGCCCCCCTACAGTGCCACCCCCAGATGCAGCCCCCGAGGAGCCGGCAGCCTCAGCCGCCAAGGGTACGGGAGCTGGCGGTGGCGTAGCCGGGGCCGCGGGGGGAGCTGAGAGCGTCGAACCCTCCGGTAGCGGGTCCCGGGACACATGGAGGCGGTCGTCGCCGACCGTCACCACCATCTCTCGCCAGTCGCTGGCGTCGAAGGCGTCAAGGAGAGCCTTGATCGTCTCTGGCGTCATCTCCATACGTTTGATTCTCCTCGCTGGCGGTGGGTTCGGGGGATGGTGAGGATGGGGGCGTGAAGATCGACTTCCAGCGGGTGGCCGTGCCGGAGGGAGCGCAGGAGGTGGTGTTGGTGCGGCACGGGGCGTGCGATCCGCCGCCGCCGGACGGGCTGATCGGGGGGCGCAGCGATCCGCCGCTGAACGAGCGGGGCTTGGAGCAAGCCGAAGCGGTGACTCTGACCCTGGCCGAGATGCCGATCGGCGCCCTCTTCGCGACGCCGCTGCGACGCACGTCCGAGACGGCCGCCGCGACCGCCGCCGCCCGCGGGCTGACGCCGACGGTGGTCGACGACCTGGTCGAGGTCTACCTCGGCGAGTGGGAGGGCCACGGGATCCACGAGCGCGGGGCCCGCGGCGACGAGGAGCTGGCGCGGGTCATGCGCGAGCAGCGCTGGGAGCTGATCCCCGGCTCCGAGCCGGCCGCCGAATTCGCGACGCGAGTGCGACGCGGCATCGAGCAGGTAGCCGACGGCGCCGGCACGGGCGCCGTCGCGGTCGCCTTCACCCACGCGGCGGTGATCGCCGAGGCCTGCCGGCAGATCACCAACAGCGATCCCTTCGCCTTCCTGCACACGGCCAACGGCTCGATCACGCGCCTCTTCCGCCGGCCCGACGGGCGCTGGACCCTGGCCTCGTTCAACGAGACCGAGCACCTGACCAGCTGACGTCAGCTCACCCATGCCGTGAGTCATACCGCGGCATCCGCGGAAGTCCGCGCAGCCAGCCGTGCGACAACTGTGGTTACCCCAACGGGGCGGTGAAAAGCATCGGCCCAGGGCGGCGCCCGGCGGCAGTATCGAAAGCGTCGTCATCGCCAACTTGGAGGAGAGAGATGAGTGAGGGAAGCGGTAGCGGTCGCGTCGCCGGCAAGGTCGCGGTCATCAGCGGAGCGAGCAGCGGGATCGGCCGCGCGAGCTTCGAGCTCTTCGGGCGCGAGGGCGCCAAGGTGGTCGCCACGGCGCGGACCGAGTCGAAGCTGCAGGAGGGCCTCGACGCGGTCAAGGCCGCCGGCGGCGAGGGGATCGTCGTCCCCGCCGACCTCGAGGACAGCTCGACCCCGGAGAGGGTGATCCAGGCCGCGCTCGACGAGTACGGCCGCGTCGACATCCTCGTCTGCAACGCCGGCGTCGGCTGGAAGTACGGCGAAGAACACCCGGGGACGATGGCCGGCGTCCACGAGGCGAGCGTCGAGAACTGGCGCGACGTGATCGGCGGCGTCGACCTCGAGGGCTACTTCACGATGATCCACGCCGCCCTGCCCCACATGCTCGAGCAGGAATCGGGCTCGATCGTCAGCGTCGCCAGCATGGCCGGCCTCACCGGCCTCTACGACGCCCACGCCTACACCGCGGCCAAGGGCGCGATCATCAACCTGACCCGCTCGATGGCGATCACCTACGCCAAACAGGGCGTGCGCGCCAACTGCATCTGCCCGGGCTTCATCGACACGCCGATGATCGAACCGGCGATCGGCCTCTTCAACGACGAGGCGACCAAATACGCGATGGTGCCGATGGGACGCGCCGGGCGGCCGGAGGAGATGGCCTACGCGATCCTCTACCTCGGCTCCGACGAGTCCAGCTACTGCACCGGGACGGCGCTGCTCGCCGACGGCGGCTGCACCTCGCGCTCGTTCCCGATGGGCTGAGCGAGGCCTGGTGAACTCGGTCCCGATCGACGAGCTGAAGGTCGGAGATGCGGTCGAATCGCGGAAGACGATCGCCGAGAGCGACGTCTACCTGTTCGCCGGCGTCAGCGGCGACTTCAACCCGATGCACGTCGACGCCGAGTTCGCCAAGAAGACCCCGTTCGGAGCCCGGGTGGCGCACGGTCCGCTCACCTTCTCCCTGTGTGCGGGCCTGCTTGGGATGGAGCTGCCCGGGCTCGGAACGGTGGCAGTGTCGAACCAGGTGAACTACCTGCACCCGGTCTACATCGGCGACACGATCGCGGTCAGGGTCGAGGTCGAGGCGCTCGACCCCGCTCGCAACCGGGCGACGATGGCGGTCACCTGGCGCAACCAGGACGGCGAGCATGTGGCGGAGGGGAAGATGGTCGTGAAGCCGCCCAGGGAGCCGGTCACGCTCTAACCTGCGACGGGTGGCGAGCGGCTCCCGTCGAAGTCAGAGGAGCGCCCCCGAGCCGGAGCGGCGCCGGGAGCAGATCGCCGACGCGGCGCTCGCCGTGCTCGGCGAGAGCGGCTCGCGCGGGCTCACCCACCGGGCCGTCGACGAAGCCGCCGGCCTTCCCGCCGGCTCGTCCTCGAACCACTTCCGCACCCGCGAGGCGCTGCTCGAGGCCGCCGCCCACCGCCACGTCGAGCTCGATCTGCCGCCGACCAGCGACATCGAGGACGTGACCGAGACCGAGGCGACGCTGAGCTGGGAGCAACTGCGGGCGCTGCTGCTCGCCAACCTCGACCGCATCCTCGACCCCGACGGTCGCGACCTGCTCATCGCCCGCTACGAGCTCGCGCTCGAGTCGACCCGCCGTCCCTCCCTGCACGAGGTGATGGACGACTCGCGCCAGCGCTTTGTCGCCCTCGCCGAGATGGTCCTCCGCGCCAGCGGCTGCCAGGACCCCGAGTCCCACGCCCGCCAGCTGATCGCCCTCATGGACGGCATCACGGTCGACCAGCTCCAGCACACCACCCCCAGCCTCGACCGCCCCGGCATCGAGAGCCTCCTCGACCGTTTCCTAGCCACCTGCTGACCCCGCGCGGCAGTTTCAGCGTTCGGGGCCCAGGGTGAGGTTGGAGAGGGTTATGCCGCCGTCTGCGGGGAGGCAGGCGCCGGTGAGGTAGCTCGCGGCGTCCGAGCAAAGGAAGGCGACGACCGCGGCGACCTCCTCGGTCGTCGCGAAGCGCTTCATCGGGATGTGTGCCCGGGCTCGCTCCTTCACCTCGGCCGGCATCGCCTCGACCTTCTCGGTGCTCACCATCCCAGGCAGGACCGCGTTCACCGTGACCCCAGCGGCGGCCAGCTCCAGCGCCAGCGTCCGCACCATCCCCAGCATCCCGGCCTTGGCGGCCGAGTAGGCGACCTGGCCAGCGAGGCCGTCGGTCGCCGCGGTCGAGGAGATCGCGACCAGCCGGCCAGCCCCGCGTTCCTTCATCGCCTCGATCGCCGGCTGCAGCGAGAGGAACGCTCCCGTGAGATTCACGTCGACCTCGGTCCGCCACTCCTCCTCGCCGACCTTCTCCGCCGGTGCCACCCGGTCGACGATCGCCGCGTTCGCCACCACCGCCCCGACCGGTCCCAGCTCCTTCTCCGCCTCGGCGTGCGCCTGGCGGGCGGCGGTCCCGTCACGTACGTCCCAGGTCAGCCCCAGCGCCTCGCCCCCGGCAGCCCGCACGGCCTCGGCCGCCTCCAGGGCGCCCGCACCCAGATCGCAGGCGGCGACCTTCCAGCCCTGCTTCGCAAGCGCCAGGCAGATGGCGCGCCCAATTCCACCGCCGGCCCCCGTGACCAGCGCGGCGGTCAAGCCCGGCTCATCCCGTACCGTCGCCAGTACTCCTCCGGGATGTCCTCGGCGCGCTTGTACCAGTACCAGACGCAGGGATCGTGGTCGAAGTCCTCGGGCGGGCGCGAAGGGTAGAGGGGCAGGCCGTACCAGCGGATCGGCAGCAGCTCGTTCATGAAGGCGCAGTGGGTGCAGTAGAGGGGGAAGCCCTCGCGGCCGTAGGACCAGTCGTGCGCTTCTTCGGTGACGCCGTACGGATCGTCACCGCGGTAGGCGCCGTTGCGCCAGAGGCGCTGGCCGGAGCCGCAGGGGTTCATCGCGAAGGTGAACTTCTCCTCGTCCTCGGTGATGGTGAAGGCGCCGGGGTTCTCCCCTTTGCCGCTGGTCGAGTGCGCGCGCCAGGTCGCGGCCAGCGCCTCGACCACCTGGCGCCGGTCGCGCTCGAGGATCTTGCCGGTGTCGCGCTTCCAGCCGCGCTTCAGCGACTCTTCCCAGGCCTCCGCCACCCCCTCGTCGCCCAGCTTCTGCTGCACGTAGGTGACGAGGCCGAGCATCGACTCCGCCATCAGGTCGTGGAGGAAGCGCCACTCGTGTCGCATCCCCTTGCAGAGCTCCAGGGCCAGCTCGCTGTCGCCGGCTTCGATCGCCTCGATCGCGCGGTCCATCGTCGGCCGCGCCAACTGGTCCAGCTCCTCCTCGCTGAACCAGCGCCCCTCAGTCACCGCTGGCCTTACTCGCCATCGAACATCTCCTTCAGCTTGAACTTCTGCACCTTGCCAGACGGGGTCAGCGGGAACTCCTCGACCACGCGCAAGTGGGCCGGGATCTTGTAGCGGGCGACCCGCCCGGTGAGCTGCTCGCGCATCGTCCCGTCATCGAGATCGGCGCCGTCGGCGAGCCGCACGTAGGCGCAGCAGACCTCGCCGTAGCGCTCGTCGGGGACGCCGATCACAGCGGCGTCAGCAACCGCCTCGAGCTCGCGGATCGCGTTCTCGACCTCGGCCGGGTAGATGTTCTCGCCGCCGCGGATGATCATCTCCTTTGCCCGCCCAGTGATCGAGACGTAGCCGTTCTCGTCCATCCGCGCCAGGTCGCCGGAGCGGAGGAAGCCGTCGCCGCCGATCGCCGCCGCGGTCGCCTCCGGGTTGTCCCAGTAGCCCGGCATCACCATCGCGCTGCGGGTGCGCAGCTCGCCCTCGACCCCGACCGGCAGCGGCTCGCTCCCGCCCGGCTCGACCACGTCGACCTCGACGTGGGGCAGCGGTGGGCCGACCGTCGTCGTCTGCAGCTCGACGCTGTCGTCGGGGAGGGTCGCGCAGACGACCGGCGAGGCCTCGGTCATCCCGTAGGTGTTGTTGATGCCGACGCCGTAGCGGTCGATCCAGCGCCGCATCACCTGCGGCGGCACCGGCGAGCCGCCGGTGACGACGATCTGCAGCGAGCCGAGGTCGCGGCCGTCGCGGGCGACCTGCTCTTCGAGGCCGATCATCATCGTCGGCACCAGCGAGACCGAGGTGCATCCCTCCTCCTCGATCGTGCGCGAGATCCGCGCCGCGTCGAAGCTGATCGCCGGCATCTGCGCCGAGCCGGTGGCGACGCTGCCGAGCGTCGACATCACGCAGCCGCCGCAATGGAAGTAGGGCATCGGGTTGGAGTGGCGGCCATGCTGGGGCAGGGTCGCGCGGTGGGCGAAGAGGCGGGCGTCGTTGACGATGCCGCCGTGGGTCAGCTCGGCGCCCTTGGGGAAGCCGGTGGTGCCGGAGGTGAACTGGATCTGCGAGGTGTCCTGGCTGCGGACCGCGGCGCGCCGGCGCTCGACCCGGTCCTCGTCGACGCCGTCGCCGCTCGCCAGCCACTCCTCCCAGGAGGGCGCTCCCTCCTGCTGGGCGCCCAGCGGCACCAGCAGGCGCACGTGGTCGAGATCGGCGACCGCCTCGCGGGTCATCTCCCAGAGCGAGGCGCCGCGGTTCTCGGGCAGCGTGAAGCAGGCCGCGGCGCCCGCCTTGCCGAGCACGAACTCGACCTCGCCGGTCCGGTAGAGGGGGTTGAGCGGGACGACGACGGCGCCGGCGTAGGCGGCTCCGAACTGCAGCTCGAGCCACTCGGGGACGTTGGTCGCCCAGATCCCGAAGCGCTCGCCCGGCTCGATCCCGGAGGCGATCAGCGCCCGCGCCACCCGCCGCGCCCGCGCCCGCAGCTCGGCGAAGCTCCAGCGGGCGGCGACGCCCATGTCCTCGTAGGCGGAGAAGACGATCGCTTCGTGATCGGGCCATTTCTGGACGGCCTGGTCGAGCAGCGTGCCGACGGTGAGGTCGCGCAGCGGCGGGTCCTCGCCGGCAACCGGCACCCAGTGCGAGAGGCCGGGCTTGGCGAGTGGCATCTCAGCCCATCCCCACGCTCACGCGTCGAGGCGCAACTCTTGGAAGGGAGCCTCGCCCGGGTAGGCGGTTTCGGTCGCCAGCCGCACGCCGCAGCCGGGGCAGCAGTAGTCGCGGAAGACGACCTCGTCGTCGACGAAGCGCGAGGGCTCGGGGTAGTCGGGCTTCAGCGACTGCGTCGACCGCTCGCGCACCGCCATCCGCTCCTTCGCGTTGGCGGCCAGCGGGCCGAGGTCGGTCGCGCAGCGGAAGCAGCGGAGCGCTCCGGCGTCTCGGTCGATGACGTAGACGTCGCCGAAGCTCTCGGCATCCTCCGCCACCTCGGCGACCGGCACCAGCTCGCCGCGCTCGGCGCCGCACTCGCGCAGCCGTTCGAGGAGGCGGCGCTCGCGCAGCTTGCGCGTCGCATCTGCGTCGACCGAGCCGTCGTCGTGCAGCTTGACCGCGTAGAGGTCGTCGGCCGCCTGCGGGCTGACCGCGCCGGCGGCGACGTCGGCGAGGACGGCCTCGGGGTCGCGGGTGAGCGGGTCGCCGTAGCCGCCCGGGCCGAGCCAGTTCCAGTAGAGGACGTCGTCGTCGCCGACCGGGAAGCCGTCGGGCTTGCCGCCGAGCTCCAGCTCTGTGCCGCTGAGCGCGTCGAGATCCTGGGGCAGCTCGCCCCTGGCGAAGCGCTGGCGCACGTCGGAGGCCTGGATCACCCGCGTCACCATGATCGAGCCCGGGTCGCCGCCGAACAGGCCCGGCGTCTTCGGGATCCCCTCGTTGGTGGCGAGGCCGAGGAAGGACTCTCCCTTGTGCGGGACGTAGGCGATCTCGCCGCCGTTGCCGGCGCGCGAGCGGCCGGCGCCGCCGGAGTCGGCGTGCTCGCGACGGAAGAGGTAGAGGATCGGCCAGTCGGCCTCGTAGGCCTCGACGTTGGGGCCGCGGCCCTCCGGGATCCAGAAGTGGCCGTTGGCGAACTCGCCGTCGCGCCAGGCGGTGGCGCCACCGCCGCCGAGCATGTTGTCGCCCATCCCGCCCACGTAATAGTCGCCGCGCTGGTTGTCGCCAGCGACGAAGTGGCAGGGCCACTGGGCGCCGTCGGCGGTGACCGCGTTGGCCCGCAGCGTCTGATCGCTGGAGGCGAGCATCATCTTCGAGACCAGCGCGTTGCCGAGCGAGATCGCGGTCTCGGTCGCGTAGACGCCGGCCGGCGAGACCGCGGCGCCCCAGTCGGGCGAGGTGATCTTGCCCGGTTCGGGATCGAACCTGCAGAGGCGCGCGGCGCCGCCGATGCAGCCCATCTGGCCGGGCAGCATGAGGACGTTGATCGAGCCGAGGATCGCCCCGCGCCAGGCGGCGAAGCCGACGTTGATCGAGCCGACCTGGTCGTGGGTGCCGACGTTGTCCCAGATCAGCTCCCGCCCCTGCTTGCGCACCGTCGTCTGCACCGGGTAGGTGCCGCGGTCGCCGTTGCGGGCGACCTCCTGGATCAGCCGCTCGGAGTAGGTGCCGTCGGGGATCGTCTCGAGCGCCTGTTCGAAGGCGCGCTGGCTGGCGTCGAGCGCCCGCCGCATCACGCCCTTGACCACCGCCTTGCCGTACTTCTCGACCAGGCCGAGGATCCGCGAGCGGGCGGCGTTGTTGCCGGCGATCGTCGCCCGCAGGTCGAGCGAGAGGTTCTCCGGGGTGCGCGAGCAGCGCCGGTAGAGCGCCTCCATGTCGGGGACGATCTGGTTGCCCTCGACGATCTTGAACGGCGGGAAGCTGGGCGGGTCCCAGAAGGCGTCTTCGGCGTTGGGGCAGAAGGAGCCGGGGACGGTGCCGCCGATGTCGTTCTGATGGGAGATGTTGGCGACCCAGCAGAAGACCTCGCCATCGATGAAGACCGGGCAGATCAGGCCGACGTCGGGCTGGTGCGCGGTGCCGATGATCGGGTCGTTGCAGAGCCACATGTCGCCGTCTGCGACCCGCTCGCCCCGGTGTTCGAGGATGTAGCGGGTCATCATGTCGAGCATCCCCGACATGTACTGGAGGCAGGGGCCGAAGTAGAGGAGCTCGGCGTCCTCGGTGAGGATGCAGGGCTGGAAGTCGCGGATCTCGACCGTGATCTGGGAGACGGCGAGGTTCTCGATCTCGCGCACGTGCTCGGCGTTGGCGTTCCAGAGGCCGTGGCGGACGACCTCGTAGGTGATCGGGTCGATCTCGGTCTCGGCCTCGGTGCTGAGGCTGAGCCCGGTAGGAACCTGGACCGGGCCGGTCGGGTTGAAGGCGTGGTCGACGCCATCCCAGAATCCGGGCGGGCGCTGTGGGCGCTCGCTCGCAGCGGTCACGGTCATGTGGTTCCTCCCAGGGTGATGACGAAGTCGCCGGTCTGGCGGCGCTCGCAGCGGGTGCCCGGCGGTAGGACGATGCCGGTGATCGCGAGATCGATCACCGCGGGGCCCTCGACCACCTCGCCGAGCGGCATCGCGTCGCCGTCGAAGACGTCGGCGTCGACGGCGCCGGCGCCGCGCTCGAAGTGGACCTCGCGGCTGCCCTTGCGAAAGTCCTCGCCGCCGGCGACATCGAGGCGGTCGAGGTTCTCCGACCCCATCTCGATCGCCGGCTCGAGCCGGATCGAGACGATCTCGACCCGGGCGCCGGGGAGCAGCGCGACCTCGCCGTAGCGCTCGGTGTACAGCTCGACGAACTGGCGTTTGACGTCCTCGAGGCGGGCGGCGTCGATCTCGCCGTCGGGGAACCGCATCTCGAGCTCGTGCCGCTGCCACTGGAAGCGCATGCGGGCGAAGCGGCGCAGCTCGAAGGCGGCGGCGTCCTCGCGCTCGCCGAGCGCGGCGCGGGCCCGGTCTTCGAGCTGGTCGAAGGCGCCCTTGACCGCGGCCGGGTCGAAGGGCTCGATCAGGACGACCGAGGATTCGTACTGGTAGCGGATGTCCGCCTGGGAGATCCCGAAGGCCGACCAGACCGAGGCGGCCTCGCCGGGGACGACGATCGTCTCGACGCCGAGCGAGGCGGCGTAGCCTGCGGCGTGGAAGGGGCCGGCACCGCCGTAGGACATGAGGATGAAGTCGCGCGGGTCGAAGCCGCGGCCGATGATCTCGTTCTCCAGCGCCGCCGCCATCTTCGCGTTGGCGACCTCGACGATGCCGAGCGCGGCGTCGGTGAGGGAGAGGCCGAGCGGCTCGGCGATCTTCTCGCGGATCGCCCGCTCGGCGAGGTCGCGGCGCGGCCTGAAGCCGCCGCGCTCGCCCTTGGCGTCCCTCGACAGACGCCTGGAGCCGAAGGTCGCCTCGGGGGCGATGTAGCCGAGGATCAGGTCGGCGTCGGTGACGGTCGGCTGCTCGCCGCCGCGGTCGTAACAGCAGGGGCCGGGCAGGCTGGAGGCGCTCTGCGGGCCGACCCGGAGGCCGCCGCCGAGCTCGTCGATCCAGGCGATCGAGCCGCCGCCGGCGCCGATCGAGATCACCTCGACCGCCGGCACCCGGTAGCGCCACTTGCCGAGCAGGGTGCTATCGGCGGCGAGCGGCTCGCCGTCCTTGACGATGCCGACGTCGAACGAGGTGCCGCCCATGTCGGAGGCGATGATGTCGCTGCGGCCGAGGTCGTCGGCGACGCGGGCGCAGCCGATCAGGCCGCCGACCGGGCCGGAGCCGATCGTGAAGATCGGCCGGTCGGCGCCGAGGCCGAGCGGGACCATGCCGCCGTGGCACTGCATGACGTGCAGCTCGCCGGCGAAGCCGACCTCGGCGAGACGGCCCTGGACCCCGTGCAGGTAGGTGCTGGTCACGGGTCCCACATACGAGTTGATCAGGGTGGCGACGAAGCGCTCGTACTCGCCGACCGCCTTCGAGATCTCGCTCGAGATCGTGACGAAGACGCCCGGGGCGTTTTCCTCGACGATCTGGCGCGCGCGGCGCTCATGGGCGTCGTTGCGAACCGACCAGAGGAAGGCGATCGCGATCGTCTCGACCCCAGCCTCGACCAGCGCCTCGGCCGCCGCGGCGACCTCGTCCTCGGCGAGGGCGACGACGACCTCGCCGTCGGAGTCGACCCGCTCGGCGACGCCGAAGGTGCGCTCGATTGGGACCAGCGGCTCGGGCTTGCGCGTTTCGGCGAAGCGCAGCAGGTTCTCGGGCGGCTCGCCGGTCGGGCGCCCGAGGCCGCGCATCGTGCGCACCGTGTCCTCGAAGCCGCGGGTGGTGATCAAGCCGATGTTGGCCCCTTTGCGCTCGACGACGATGTTGGTGGCGACGGTCGAGCCGTGCGAGATCAGCCGGTCCATGCGGGTGTAGAGGTCCTCGGCGGAGAGGCCGAGCTGGTCGCCGGCGGACTCGATCGAGCCGAAGAAGCCGGACTGAAAGGAGTCGGCGGGCGAGGAGAGCGCCTTGCCGTAGGCGACGCGGCCGCCCTCATCGATCAGGACGCAGTCGGTGAAGGTCCCGCCGATGTCGACGCCGCAGACAAGTCCGGCCACAGCAACTCCTTTTGGCTTCCACGCTCCGCCCGCCGGGACCCCGGCCGGGCGCTCTGCAAGCGACACTAGCCTCGACCCGGAGGGGGAGGAACTGGGCCGCCGAGGCGCTTTAGAGGTCCTCCAACTAGGGGGCCCAAGCCAGTTGACCGACCGAGCGGTCAGCACCTAGAATCGGGACCAGTGCAGGCTGTGCGCTGGCATGCCGCGGGTGACGTGCGGCTCGACGAGGTCGAGCTGGCGCTGGCGCTCGGCCCCGGCATGGTCGAGGCCGAGGTCTCCTTCTGCGGCATCTGCGGCTCCGACGTCGCCGAGTTCCGCGCCCCCTTCGCGATCCGCCCCGGCCGCGACCACCCGCTCACCGGCCAGCAGCCTCCGGTCACCCTCGGCCACGAGTTCTCGGCCGTCGTCACCGCGGTCGGCGAGGGCGTCTCCGACCTCGCGCCCGGCGACCGCGTCTCCGCCGACGCCTGCTGGCGCTGCGGCGTCTGCGAGGCCTGCGTCCGCGGCGAGTACAACCTCTGCCGGCTCAGCGGCTCGATCGGCCTCTCCTCCGACGGCGCCTTCGCCCCCCTCGTCCGCTTCCCCGCCTACTGCGCGGTCCCGCTTCCGGACGGGGTCGGCCAGGAGGTCGGCGCCCTGCTCGAGCCGCTCGCCGTCGGCCTCCACGCCCTCGACCGCGGCGGCGCCCGCGGCGGCGAACGCCTTGTGGTGATCGGCTACGGCCCGATCGGAGCCTGCGCCGCTCTGGTCGGCCGCGCCCTCGGCCTGCAGCCACTCGTCCTCGAGCGACACCCGGGTCGCCGCGCCCGCGCCGAGGCAGCGGGCTTCGCCATCCACGACCCCGTGGGCGAGCCGCGCGAGGTCGCCAAGGCGGTCCGCGGGCTGGTCGGCGGTGGCGGTGCCGAGATCGTCGTCGACTGCTCCGGCGCCGGCCCAGCCCTGGAAGCGGCGTTGGAGATGACGACCCGCGGCGGCCGTATCGTCGTCGCCGGCATCCCGAAGAAGCCGGTCCCAGTCGACTTCGGCCGCATGCTCCTCTACGAGCGCTCGCTGCTGACCGTCCTCGGGTACCACAACGACCTGCCCCGAGTGGCGACGATGATCGACTCCGGCCTGCTCGACCCGGCCAGCATGATCACCCGCCGCGCCACCCTCGCCGAGACCCCAGCCGAAATCCAGCGCCTCGCCAACGACCCCGGCGACGACGTCAAGGTCCTGATCGAGGTCGGGGAATGACGTCCACCCACCCCGCGGTTCCTTATGGAAGGTAGGCGTCCGAAAGGAACCACGCGATGAGGGAGGCGACGACCGTGGTCGTGCCGATGCCCCACATGGGCGTCTCGGTCGAGGAGGGCACGGTGATCGAATGGCTCAAGTCCCCCGGCGACGAGGTCGCCGCCGACGAGCCCCTCTGCGCGATCGCCACCGACAAGGTCGACACCGAGGTAGTGGCGCCGGCGGCCGGCGTGCTGGCGAAACAACTGGTCGCAGTCGGCGACGACGTACCGGTCGGGGCACCGTTGGCTGAGATGGCCGTCGGCGATGCGGCGGCAGCGGCGGCATTCGAGGCCGCTGGGCCCGTCGGTGAGGGGTCCCCAGACGCCGCTCAGCGTGGGGAGCCTGCAGCTGGCGCCTCCGAGGACTCCAGCGCTTCGGGCTCAGTGTCTGGGGACCCCTCCCCGACGGGCCTCTCCAATTCGGGAGCGCGGTCGACTTTAACCGCGCATAGCGCGGGAAAGCTCAACCACGGTGGGGCGGATGGTGCCAGCCTGGCGGAGAGAGCTGCTGCGGGACGGGACGCGTTTGGGAGGTTCGATCCGAAGGCCGCGGCCGCGGCTGTGTTGAGCTTGCTCGAGCGTGCACCGGCCGCGAGCGGTGGAAGCGTTTCGGCATCGCCGGTGGCACGCCGCATGGCGGCGCGGCATGGGATCGACCTGGCCTCGGTCCAGGGCTCGGGCCGAAACGGCCGCATCCGCAAGACCGACGTCGAAGTCGCGATCGCGGCCGGCGGCGCCACGTCCTCGAGGCGAGCGGCGACCGGCGCTCCCGCCGCTTCGGCCCGACCCTCATCCCCTCCCCAGCCCCCCTCCACCGTGCGCTCCGAACCCTCGCCCCTCGATCCCGCCGACCTCCCCCCCGGCTACGCCGCCATCCCCCACGAGGTGGTCCCCGCCCCACGCGTCCGCCAGCTGATCGCCGAGCACATGGTGCGCTCGCGGCAGACCGCGGCGCACATGACGACCGAGGTCGACGTCGACCTCTCGGCCGCCGTCGCCGCCCGCGCCGAGATCAACGCCACCCGCATCGCTGCCGGCGAGCCGAAGCTCTCCTACCTGCCGTTGATCGCCCGCGCGACCTGCGACGCGCTCGCCGAGCATCCGGAGCTGAACGCGACCTTCCTCGGCGACACCATGGTGCTCTGGGAGACGGTCAACCTCGGCGTCGCCGTCGACACCCCCGAGGGGCTGCT
>DATKLT010000059.1:0-50660 GCA_035542315.1 Solirubrobacterales bacterium
CGTCCAGCGGACGGTTGAGGACTTGCGGCGCGTGGGGTACCCCGAGCAGTGGGTGCGACGGGCGCGGCGGCAGGCGGAGCTCGCCGGGTACCGGCTCGACTCGCATGTGCCATGGCGCACTCGCTCCGACCTCGAGGACGACTTCCTCGCCTTCCTTCATCGCCACCGCCTTCCCCTCCCCGAGGTCAACGTCAAAGTCGGCCGCTGGGAGGTGGACTTCTTGTGGCGCTCGGCGTCCCTTGCAGTCGAAACGGACTTCTACGGTTACCACCGCGGCGAAACGTCCTTCGAGGACGACCACCAACGGGACATGGACCTCCGCCGCATGGGCCTCACCGTCTACCGCTACACCGGAGCCCAGCTGACCCGATACCCAGCCGAGATAGCTGCTGAGCTGGGCGAAGTGCTGGCGGTACGAAACCGCGCCTAGGCGTCCCGGCCGCCCCTCAGCCCGTCTGCTCGGTCGGTCGCACCAGCACCTCGTTGATCGCAACGTGGCGGGGGCGGGTGACGACGTAAGCGATCGCGTCGGCGATGTCCTCGGACGCGAGGGGCTCGAGTTTGCCGATGCGGTCGCGGATCGTCTCCTGGACCTCGGGCCGGTTGTGGCTGACGAGCTCGGTCGCGACGGCGCCCGGCTCGACCAGGGAGACGCGCACGTGGCGCTCCGTGACCTCCTGGCGCAGCGACTCAGAGAAGGCGCCGACCCCGTGCTTGGTCGCGTTGTAGACGCCGCTGCCGAGGCGGGCGACGCGGCCGGCGACGGAGGAGACGTTGACGATGTCGGCGACCCGCCGCGGCTCGCCCTCGGCGGCCTCGAGCAGGTGCGGAAGGGCGGCCTTGGAGACGTAGAGGAGTCCGAGCAGATTGACCTCGATCATCTGCTCCCATTCCTCCACCGGGGCGTCGAGGATCGGCCCGAGCAGCATCACCCCGGCGTTGTTGACGACGACGTCGAGCCGGCCGAGCTCGGCGACCGCGCGCTCGACCGCCGCCTCGGCCTGCTCGCGGTCGCTGACGTCGGCCTCGATCGCGACCGCACGGCCGCCGCTGGCCTCGATCTCGGCGACGAGCGCATCGAGCCGGTCCGTGCGCCGCGCCACGAGCGCGACCGCTGCGCCTCGCTCGGCCAGCAAGCGCGCGGTCGCCTCGCCGATCCCGCTCGAGGCGCCCGTGACCAGCGCTGCAGTCCCGTCCAAGCTCATACCCTCAATCTACCCGCCGGGACTCGCCGGAGAAACCGCTGCGAGAAAGCGGCCCGAACGGGTACTCGCCGCTACGCGAAGTCGTCGGCGCTGATCAGGTCGGCGTCGAGCGCGGCGATGAAGGATTCGGCCATCTCGCTCATGTTCGCGTGCTCCAGCGCCCGCAGCTCGTCGGCCAGCTCGTGCGCGCCGAGGTCGAGCTGCTCGTCGAAAGCGTCGATCTCGCGTTCGTCGTGGACGCCCTGGGAGAACCACTCGCACTCCGGGCAGCGGCGCCAGACGCGCCAGCGGGAGCGGTCGCCGGCCTGCTCCCAGCAGGTCGGCTGCACCAGCCGCGAGCCGCACTCGGGGCAGATGTGCAGGGCCTTCGCCTGCTTCGTGTGGTTGTGACCGGGCTCCCTCATCCCTCTCCTTATCGAACCCGATTTGCAGCGACTTGATCCGCTCTATTCGACGCGAGAGGCACAAAACCCCACTACCGGGTATCTAAAACCTCGTGTCAGCCTGATCCGGCCGCCGCCAAATCCCGTTACCATGGGCAAATGCTCGGAAACATCGGCCCCCTTGAGATCGGCATCGTCCTCATCATCGCCCTGATCGTCTTTGGCCCCAAACGGCTGCCGGAGCTGGGCAACAGCCTCGGCCGCGGCATCCGCGAGTTCAAAGAGACCGTCACCGGCGAGAAAAAGGATGACGACGAGGACGCGAAGGCGATCGGCACCACGCAGGCCACTGCGGTGCCGGCTGCCGAGCGCGAGTCTGAGGTCGCTCACGACAAACACGGCTGAGGCCCTTCGGGATGCCCCGCCGCGTCAAGGCGGTCTCCCATGAGGACCGCCTCAGCCTCGTAGAGCACCTCGACGAGCTTCGCGCTCGCCTGATCGTCTGCATCGCCGTTCTCGGCGTCGCCTTGGCGCTCTGCTTCTGGCAGAACCACCTGCTGCTCGAAATCGCCAGCGGCCCGCTGCCTTCGGGCCACAAGCAGCTGATCACCTTCAGCGTCACCGAGCCGTTCACGACCACCGTCACCGTCGCCGCCTACGGCGCGATCGTGCTTTCGCTGCCGGTCATCCTCTGGCAGCTCTACGCCTACATCCTGCCCGCCTTCAGCCCCCGAGAGAAGCGGGTCGTGCTGCCGATCCTGCTGCTCTTCCCGGCGCTCTTCCTCGCCGGCCTCGCCTTCTCCTACTGGGTCGTGATGCCGGCCGCCCTCAAGTTCCTGCTCGGCTTCAACGACGCCCAGTTCAACACCCAGGTTCGCGCCCGCGACTACTACAGCTTCTTCTCGATGACGATGCTGGCGGGAGCCCTCGTCTTCCAGCTGCCGCTGGTGATCTTGGCGATCACCCGCCTCGGCATCGTCAAGATCGAGCAGCTCACCTCCAACCGCCGCTACGCCTACCTGGCGATCGCGATCATCGCCGCCGCGCTGCCCGGCGTCGACCCCGTCTCGATGATCCTCGAGATGGTCCCGCTGCTGATTCTCTTTGAGTTGAGTATCTTGATTGCCAAGGTCCTCGGCAGGACGGGGGAGTCAGCCGGCATGGCAGAGCCATCGCCGCAGGAGTAAAGAGAGCAATGGCTTCAGGTGGTGGCGAGCACAGGATGGTCTTCGACATTCGCGGCAAACGCCGCCATGTCGTCAAATTCGTGTACGCGATTCTTGCCGTTCTGATGGGCCTCAGCCTCTTCCTCGTCGTCGGCCCGGTCAACATCGGTGCCCTGCTTGGCACCAGCAGCAGCGGCACCAGCGCCACGAAGCAGTTCGAAGAAGAAGCCGAACGGTTCGAAGTCAGGCTGAAAAAAGAACCGGAAGACTCCGACGTGCTGGCAGCGCTGACGCGGGCCCGGATCAACGCCGGCAACGCCGCGGTGGAAACGAACTCCGAAGGCCAGACCGTGATCACGAGCGAAACGATCCAGCAGTACCAGCAGGCCAGCGACGCCTGGTCGAAATACCTGAAGTCGACCGACGAACCGAGCGCCAACCTCGCTCAGCAGGTGTCGCCGGTCCTGATCAACATCGCCGAAGCCTCCGGGCTGAACGAATTCGAAGCCAACGTCAACGCCGCTGCGGAAGCGCAGCAGATCGTGGCCGAACAGCGACCCTCGCTCGGCTCGCTGACGACGCTGGCGATCTACCAGTACTTCACCTTCGACTACGCGCAGGCGCGCAAGACCGAAGCCGAAGCGGTGGCGCTTGCGAACGGCAAGTTCGAACGGGAAAGCATCGAAAACCAGCTGCAGCCCTACGAAAAACGCGCCAAGGAAGTCCAGAAAGAACTCGAACGGATCGAAAAGATCTCGAAGAGCGCCGGCAGCTCGGGCGGCAAGCAACAGCTCCAGAACCCGCTCGAAGGCCTCGGCGGCAGCGCCCTGGGCGAATAAATGGGCCGTGTTGGGCTCGAACCAACGACCTTGAGATTAAGAGTCTCCTGCTCTACCAACTGAGCTAACGGCCCCGGGGACCGGCAAGTATAGGAAGCGGCGGCGGCTGACGCGCTACTGCTGGCGGCAGAACTTCTCGACGCTGCCTTCGATGATCAGTCCGCCTTCGAAGAGGAAGAAGCCGCGGGTGCGCAGGAGGTTGTCCGAGCAGCGGGCGGAGACGTAGCTGCGACGCTTGCCGCCGGCGCTGTAGCGGCGGCCGACGGTGGCGTTGATGTGGGTGAGGGAGCCGTTGCCGCCGAAGATCGGCGGTACGTCGATCGTCACCCGGTAGCGATATTGGCCGCGCTGGCGTTCGATCGGGGCGAGGATCGCGTAGGTCTGGACCGCCGGGGTGGTGGTGCGCGCGTGGAGGAGGATTGCGGGATGGCCGTCGACCGGGGGCGCGTTGAAGATCGTCAGCCCGGCGCGGGCCGGGACCAGGGTCGAGCCGAACGAGACGTCGAAGCCGAGCTCGCCGCTGCCGACGATCGCGCCGCGGCAGACGCGCCGCGCTTCGGCCCTGCCCAGGTCCGCGACCCGTTCGGCCGGGCAGGTCGCGAGGCCGGCCGTGCTGAGGCGGCCGTCGTGGTCGAACTCGATCACCGCCTGCTGCAGCGCCAGCGGCCGGCCGCCGTCTTTGGCGTCGATGTCGACGTGACCCTTGAAGTCGATCGGCGCATAGCGCTGCCTGGGCAGCGTCCGCGGCTGGAAGCCGCCGTTGGCGGTGAGGATCAGGTTTTCGAATTCGACCTTGGAGCCGCCGGCGAGGGCGGCGCCGGCCAGCAGCGCGAAGGCGGCACAGCAGGTCGCCCCCAGCTTCAGCCCGACACGTTGCACGGCGTGACCAGCGTGGTCGGAGCGAGGGTGCCGTCGCTGAACGAGAGCACGCCATGGGCCTGCAGCCGCCCGCCGCTGCAGCTCGCGTTGAAGTACCCGATCCTCTGGCCGTGGCGGTCGAAGACGCGCCCGATCTTGACTTCAGCGAGGGTCGCCGAGCCATAGCCTTCGGCGATCGGCGGCAGCTGGACCTTGGCCCGGTAGCCGTAGCGGCCGTGCTTGACGCGTTCGATCACGATCGGCACGACCAGCGCCTGCGGCTTGGGCAGGGTCTCGTAAGCGTGGGCGAGCAGCGTCGGCCGGCCGTGGTCGAGGGGACCGTTGAAGAGGGAGAGCGGCGAGCTGATCTGGACCGTCGACTGCCCCGGCAGAGTCACGTTGGCCTTGCCCTCGCCGGTGCCGACGAGGCTCCCGGCACAGCGCTTGCGAGCCTGGGACGGGGTCGTTTCGGCAAGCTTCGCCGCGGTGCAGACCGGCACTCCTCTGCGCCCGATCGAGCCGTGTTTGTCGACCTGGAAGGTGACCGTCTTCAGCGAGGCCGGCGTGCCGCCCTTCTGCTTGACCCGGAGGATGCTGGTCATCGTCACCGGCGCCTCTCCTTTGGCCGGTAGTTCGTGCGGGGTGACGTCGAAGGTTGCCTTGACCGAGAACGGCCCATAGCTGCCACCGATCGTGATCGCGGCGGCGCCGGCAGCGAGGAGCAGGGCAATGGCGCTCGCGACGAGGAGTGCTCCCGGCAGTTTCAGCTTCCCACGTCTCATCCCGTTCCCTTGCACTTCTTCAACACCGTTCCCTGCAAGAAGGTGCCGTCTCTGAACCGGAACTGCCCTTTGGCCTGCAGGCGACCGTCCGGGCAGCCTGCGTTGGCGTAGCTGTAGCGCTTGCCTTTGTAGGTCCATCTGCGGCCGATCGTCAGCTCGCCGTAGATCGGCACGCCGGAGCCGTCGGCGATCTTCGGGATCTTGGCCACGGTCTTGAAGCCGTAGCGACCGTCGTGGACGCGCTGGATCTCGACCTGGACGATGTAGGTGGTCGGCGCCGGCACCGAGAGGTAGGCATGGGCGAGCACGGTCGGGTTGCCGTGCTTGGGCGGGCCGTTGAAGAGGAGGATCGGCGAGGAGGCCGGGATCGGTTTCGATTCGGGGAAGTAGATGATCGCCTTGCCGATGCCCTTGCCGACGAGGGCGTCGCCGCAGGCCTGGCGCGCGTGCTTGGTGTCGGTCGACTCGAGCTGGGACCGACGGCAGACGGGCAGCCCTCGAGTCTGCACTTCGCCGTGCTTGTCGAACCAGAGCGTGAGCTGTTCGAGCACCGGGGGCACCGAGCCGTCGTCGGTCGAGATCTTGCCGTAGCCGTGCAGCTTGATCGGCGCGTAGCCGTGCTTGGGCAGCGTCGTCGGCGTGAAGCCGCCTTCGGTCTCGATCACGATGTGATCGACGTGAAGCCGGATCGCAAGCGCCGAGCCGGCGGCAACCAGCAACAACCCGACCGCGACGGCGGCCGTCCTTAACACAGTCTTCCGCATAGCTTCCCTCCTCCCGTTCCCCTGGCCGCCAAACTACCACGGGTGGGTAGGAGCTCCAGCAGGGGACATCCCCGCGCGGTCCTCGCGATCGCGGCGGTGTTGCTGGTCGCACTTGGCCTGATCGGGACCGGAGTCGAGGGCCGCCTCGACCCGACCACGTTGACGGTGCCGGGCACCGCCTCGGCGGAAGCCAACAAGCTCCTGCGCGAACACTTCGGCGACTCGGCGCCGTTCGCGATCCTGCTCCAGGGGCCGCCAGCTGCGATCGACGAACAGGGGCCGGCGCTGGTCGAAGCGCTGCGCGCCGAACCGGGGGTGACGACGCTCTCGCCCTGGGATCGGGGCTCGGTAGCCCGCCTCCGCCCGAGCCCGAACAAGGCGCTCGTCCTCGCCGACTTCCACGTCGACGTCAAAACGGCGGTCAACGAGACCGTGCCGCGCTTGAACGAAATCCTCGCCGAACAGATACGCCCGCCGGTACGGGCGACGCAGTCGGGGTTCGCGACGCTCTCGCGGGCGATCCAGGAAGAATCGATCGACGCCTCCGAGCGGGGCGAGCTGATCGCGCTCCCCTTCCTCCTGATCATCCTCCTGCTCGTCTTCCGCTCGCCGGTCGCCGCCGCGATCCCGCTCGGCTTCGGCGCCGCCACCGTGATCGCCTCGCGCGGGCTTCTCTACCTCGCCGCCGGCTGGTTCAAGGTCGACGCCTTCGCCCTCACCGTCTGCACGATGATGGGCCTTGCCCTCGGGGTCGACTACGCGCTGCTGATGGTCTCCCGCTTCCGCGAGGAGCTCAACGCAGGCACCGAGCCGGCGCTCGCCGCCCGCCGCACCCGCCGCACCGCGGGGAGGACGACGATCTTCGCCGGCAGCACGCTGATGCTCTCGCTGGCGGTCTCGCTCTTCATCCTGCCCGGCTCGCTGCTGGCTTCGCTGGCGGGGACGCTGATCATGGTCGTGATCCTCAGCGTCACCGTCGCCACCGTGGTCGGGCCGGCGCTGCTCACCCTGCTCGGGCCCAACGTCGACCGCTGGCGGATCGGCAAGCCGGCCCGGCCCGGCCGCTCGCGGCTGATGGCCTTCGTCACCGCGGCGCTGAAACGACCGGCGCCGGTGGCGGCCCTGATCGGCGCCGTTCTCCTGCTGCTGGCGGCTCCGGCACTGGGGCTGAAGACCGGCCCGCCGAGCCCGGAAGAGCTCGCCACCGACTCCCAGGCCCGCCAGGATGCGGAAAAGATCGACACCGCGATCGGGCCCGGCTGGGACGCCCCCTTCCAGATCGTCGCCGTCAGCGAAAAGGGCCCGATCACGGACCCGGAGCCGATCGCGGCGCTGGAAACCTTCCAGAAGAAGCTGGCCGCGCTGCCCGGGGTGCAGGCGGTGGTTGGGCCGACGCAGGTCGCCCAGCGGGTCGCGCCGCTGCAGGAACAGGGCAACGCGATCCTCGCCCAGGAAGGCAACATCGGCCCGGTCAAGCAGCTCGGCAAGCTCGGCCGCGAACTCGGGGTCGCCGCGGCCGGCGTCGCCGAACTGCGCGACGGGATCTCGGAAGCGAGCGCCGGCGCCGGCCTGCTCGCGCTCGGCACCGACCACGCCGCCGAAGGGGCGCAGCAGATCGCCAGCGGCCTGGCCCGGGCGGCGGGCGGCAGCCAGCAGGCGATCGACGCGCTGGAACGGTTCGCGCAGGGGTCGGCGCGGCTGACCGAAGCGCTGCGGCGAGCTGAAATCGCCGCGCTCGAAATCTCCGCCGCGCTGCGCAGCACGATCCCCGGGCTGCTCCGCGCTAACGCTCTTCCCAAAGCCAAGGCGGTCGAAGAAGGGCTCCACACCGAGACCACGGAAACGCTGCCGAAGCTGCTCGCTCCGACCAAGGAGACGGTGGAAGAGCTGACCCGGGCGCTGGCCCAGGCCGAAGCGCTCGCCGAAGGGCAGTCCGACCCGCGGTACGCGGAACTGGTCGCGACGCTGCGGCAGGGCGTGGCGGCCGCCACCGGCACCAACCCCGCCACCGGGCAGCCGTATGCGCCGGGCTATTCGGGCCTGGTCCCGGAAGGGGAAGCGCTGGCGGCGCGCCTCGCCGAATACGAAGAGGAAGCCAGCAGCGTCACCCTGCTGATCGAACAGACCCTGGAAGGAATCGAACGCCTCGCCACCGGCGCGCACAAGCTCAAGGAAGGCCTGCGCAAGCTGCATGGGGGTAGCGAAAAGCTCACGCATGGCGCCGAAAAGCTGGCCCAGGAAGCCAAGCGCCTCAGCGGCGGCGTCACCCAGCTCGCCGCCGGCTCGATCCGCCTCGTCACCGGGATCGACGAACTCGGCGCCGGCGCGCAAGCGCTGGAAGGGGCGCTGGCCGAAGGGGCCGAAGAAACGGCGCCGCTGCAGAGCGGGCTGACCGAAGCCAGCGTCCGCGTGCTTGCCGGCAAGCACCGGATCCGCCGCCAGGCGCGCCGCGTGCGCGCCGCCTCGCCGGGTCTCTTCAACTCCGGCTACTTCGTGCTCTCGGCGGTCGACGGGGCGCCGCCGGAAGTGCGGCGGGCGGCTGGCGAAACGATCGACCTCAACGGTGGCCAGGCAGCCTCGGTGCTGGTCATCTCCCGCTACCCGTTCAACTCGCAGGGCTCGCGCCAGCTCAACGCCACGCTCGACGAAGAAGCCAGCGCACTCGCCGACAGGGCCGGCCTGCAGACCGGGGTCGCCGGCGGCGCCGCGCAGCTCAACGACTACGGCTCGGTGACCGAAGAACGGATCCCCTTCGTGATCGCCGCGATCACGGTCGTCACCTTCCTCGTCCTCGTCGTCGTCCTGCGGGCGGCGCTGCTGGCGGCGATCGCGGTCGCCCTCAACCTGCTCACGGTCGCCGTCGCCTTCGGCATCCTCACCCTCCTCTTCCACCTTCCCGATGACTGGCCCCTGGGCGGCCACCACTACGTCGAAGCGGTCGGCGCGACGATGATCTTCGGCGTCGTCTTCGGCCTCTCGATCGACTACGCGGTCTTCCTCCTCAGCCGCATGCGCGAGCACTACGACAGGCACGGCGACCACGAGGCCGCGATCCGCTTCGGCCTCGCCAAGACCGCCGCCGTCATCACCGGTGCCGCGGCGATCATGATGGCCGTCTTCATCGCCTTCGCCGGCGCCCCGATCGCCACCGTCAGCCAGCTCGGCGTCGGCCTCACGGTCGCCGTCATCCTCGACGCCACCGTCGTCCGCATCGTCCTCCTCCCCGCCCTGATGCTGCTCATCGGCGAGCGCGTCTGGTGGCTGCCCAAGGGTCTGGCCAAGCGCCTGCCGAAGCTCAGCGTGTAGGGGCCTCGTTGGCCTGCCCCCGAGGAAGGGCGTGGGCAGCTAGCCGCTCGTGTGGGCTGCGCACGTGCTCCAGTCAAAGGCCTCTGGGAGATCGCCGAAGAGATCGCCGCAGCTCTCGCCGCTGCCCTTGACCGGTTCGTACTCGGGTCGAAGGTGACGACCGATCACGACAAGCGCTACCGCCGACGCTCCAGCCCCGACGAGGGCGTGTGCGGCGGATCGGGCGCTGCTGCCGGTGGTCCAGGTGTCGTCCAGCAGGAGGACCGCCTCGCCCGTGAGCTCGTCGAGCGCGCGAAAGCGCTCGGGATCGAAGTCCCGTTCCCGGCTCCCCGTACCGGTCGGCTCGAGCAGTCGCCTCGTCCGGTCCTCTATTGGCCCGATCCATCCGGTCAGTCCCCGAAAAGGCGAGTTCTCGTCTCGCTGGGGGTCGCTCGATGGGACGATGGTGACTAGGTCGAAGCGGTCGACGCTGGCGAAGTCGGCAACGCAGACCTCGTGCTCATCCAGAAAGCGCCAGAGGATCGCTGCGAGGCGAATCGCCGCATATCTGCGGACTGCCGGGGCTACTCCCTCTTTCTTATAGTTGCGAAGCGCCGTGTGCATCTGCCCCAGGTTCTCGCTGTAGGTGATCGGCACCACGGCGCTGAGGTTGGCCGGCTGATGGCCGCAGTGGAAGCAGGTCCGATGCTCAGGGTTGATGAAGGTTCTGCAGATCTCGCAAACGCCGGGTCCGGGCGCCGCGACGTTTCTCATCGCCCGCTCGTAGGCCCTGCTGGCCTCGTCGACCCCTACCGCCATAGGTAGAGAGGTTAAGCAGTCAGCGCAAGCTCATCGGCGTAAAGGCGGTCGAGGATATGCACGATCTCCTCGCTCGTCTCGACGACGTAGGTGCCGGGCCTCTCGTTCGCATACGTCTGGGCCCACTCATGGCGCAGCAGAGAACGGAGGAGGAAGACGGGCCTGCCGTGCTCGATTGCCAGGCGGGCCTGCATCCGCGCCCCGCTCTTGTTCCCTGCCTCGACGACGGCGGTCGCTCGCGCAAGCCCCGACATCACCGCGTTTCTCTGCGGGAACGTCCAGCGACGAGCTTCCTGACCCGGCCAGAACTGAGAAACGACCGCGCTCTCTCGGCCGAGTTGCTCCTGAAGCTCCGCGTTTTGCTTCGGGAAGTGGTGGCGCAGCCCAGTGCCGATTACCGCCACCGTTCGCCCGCCCGCTTCGAGGGCAGCCCGGTGGGCAGCGGTGTCGATGCCGGCAGCGAGACCGCTGACGACCACATAGTCGCGGGCGACCAGATCTCGCGCGATTTCAGCGGCCTTCTCGAGACCGCCGTCTGACGCTTTGCGGCTACCGACCACCGCAACGGAGCGCTCGTCAGCCGGACTCAGACTGCCACGCAGGAACAGAGCGGGTGGACGGTCGTGCACCATCCGCAAATTCATCGGGTAGGCGGCATCGAGCACCGTGATCAGGTGGATGCCTTCGTGCTCGTACGAGAGCACCCGTTCCTCGAGCTCGTCGAGCGTTACCGAGGCACTTTCAACTGCGAAGAGCCGAGGGTCACCGCTCTCCTCGAGCTGCTCGAGAAGCGAGAGCGCGCTTCCGGCCTCCTCGATCGACCCGGCCAGCCGGTTCCACTCGACCTTGCGTCGAGCGATCAGCGCCAGGATGGCCGCTCGCTCGCGCGTACTGACAAGGGTCTCTTTCTCGAACATATGTTCGTAGCCTAGCTTGACCACCAGACAACCGTATCGGGGTGGACTTTCACGTTCGGAGCAGACGCCAAAATCTGCCCGCGTCTTGCGCGCCACCGTCGTCCGCATCGTCCTCCTCCCCGCCCTGATGCTGCTCATCGGCGAGCGCGTCTGGTGGCTGCCCAAGGGCCTGGCCAAGCGCCTGCCGAAGCTCAGCGTGTAGGGGGGCCGGGGAGAAACCTCGACGGTTGGTGCCTTGACGGCGTATCGCACGCACGCAGGCGGTCTACTTCAGGAGTGCCGAGGGCGATGAACCGGTCGCAGGCTTCGCCCACTCCCGGCCAGTGCGTCATCGGGCAAAGATCGAGGCCTTCATCAACGAGCATCTCAACGACCGAGACCCCACGTCCCCTCCGCCGGACTTTCCGATCAGCTCCCAGGTTGACGGAGAGTTGCGGGAGCTGAGGGTGCGCTTCGCCGGGGTGAGGTATCGGATTCTGTACCAGCGGTCGGGCAATCTGCTCGTCCTGCTGCACGCGTTCGTGAAGAGCTCCGAGTCGATTCCCGGCTCGGACAAGGCTCTTGCACAGAAGCGAATGGCTGATTTCAAGCGACGGATGGACTCCAGGAGGAAACCTCGCGCAGTGGGGCGCGACGCGCCGCGGTAAGCTGGCGCCTTCAGGGATTTATCGATCTGAGTAAAGCGATGCCTGCGAGAAAACAAGAGATCAGCCCCATCGGCGAATCCGTCATTGATTCGATCCATCGGCAATCCCGTGAGAGCGAGGCCTATCGGGAGGCCCGCGACGAGTACGCGGCCCTCCGTGAGCTGCGCCGGAAGAACTGGCTCGCGGCCCACATCCGCGAACGGCGTTACGAGCTCGACCTCACGCAAAGGGACGTTGCGACCCAGGCCGGCACGTCGCACTCGTTCATCTCGAAGCTCGAGAGTGGCGACCACATTCCCACGATCCCCGTTCTGAAGCGAATCCTGGCCGTGCTTGACGAGGAGCTGCTGATCGGCGTGCAGCGCCGAGCCCCCGCCGAGGATCCCGAGCGCCAAGTCGCTCCAGCGCCCGAGCTAGCGGTGCCCTAAGGCCTGCCGAAGCTCAGCGTGTAGGGGAGAGTTCGCCACTTCAGCGACTTAGGGCGGAGTGGCGGGAGAGTTCGAGAAGCTGGCCTACGAAGCGGCATTGCGCCGGCTGGACAAGCAGGAGCGGCTGTTGGAGGGGCTGCGGACGAGTACCGCCGCCCTGCTGGCCGCCTCTTCGCTGGTTGTCTTGTTCCTTGGAGGCCCCGTCCTCGAGGGACCGCGCCGATTGATGTTCCCGGCGGCTGCGACGTCGGCATTCGCGGTCTCCATCGGCGCCGCGGTCTTCGTCCTGATGCCGCGAAAGGGGCTCGTCTTTGCCGAATCCGCCGAATACGTCTACAGAAACCTCCTTCAGTTCCGGGACGACACGGCGGAGATCTACCGCCAGCTCACCTGGGAGCTCGAGCGCTTCTGGAGGGGCAACGATGCCGCGATCGCGAGACTGGCTCGCGCCTACCAGATCGCAGCGGTAGCACTCCTGTTTCAGGTAGGCTTTTTGTCTGCATTGGTTCTTCTCGGAAAGGATTGGTAGGGATGGATGAGAAAAGGGGGGTTGTCCTGCTGGAGAGGGAGAAGTGGCCTCCGCCACCCCTACCGGGCCTGGGCAGCCCCGAGGTGTCGGAAAACGTTTTCCTCTTCGCCAAAACCTTTTCGCGCCTTAGTGCCTGGTTTCGGCGCAGGCGACGCGTTGGCGGTCCCGTTCGCGTCCTCTATCACCGGGAGGGGGATGGCTGGTGGGCCGAGTCGCCTGACGTCGAGGGCTGGTCGGCTGCGGGCGATAGCTACCGGGAGGTCCTGAGGCTGGCAGAGGAGGGGATTCCTCTCGCTCTCAGGCGTGAGGCCGAGCTGCGGCACTACGTCCCCGCTGCCACGTAAAACGGCGAGCGCATCCGCCGGCTACGAGCGAAATGAAAACGCCCGCGCCTTGCGGCGCGGGCGTTGGCGAAGCTCAGCTGCGGTGGGCGGTTACTTCTTCTTCTTTTCCGGCTTCTGCGAGCACTTCGCGGTGTAGGTCGGGTTCGAGGTCTGGCCGTCGAGGAAGGTGAAGACCGAGCGGCTCTTCAGCTTCTTCGAGTTCGGGCATTTGCCCTGGATGTAGCTGACCTGCTTGCCCTGGTACTTGTACTTTTTTTCTACCTTGACGGTGAAGGATTTGATGGCGCCGGTGCCGCCCGCGATCAGGGGCACTTCGACATCCAGCCGCGGCCCGTAGCCTTCCTTGTTGTAGTTGCTGACGACGCCGGTCAGGACCAGCGCGGCCTGAATCGGCGTAGTGCCGTAGGTATGCAGGAGGATGACCGGCTTGCCGCCCTGCGGGACGCCGTTGAACGCCGTCACTTCCTGCGGCACGGTGAACACCTGTCCGCCGACGGGCAGCAGCGCTTCCGCGTGTCCGGTGCCGATGATTGCGGACTTGCATTCCCGCCGAGCGATTTCGGTCGAGACGCTCTGCAGCTTCGAGGCTGGGCAGGTCGGGTAGCCCTTGGCAAAGACCTTGGTGTTCTTGTCGAAGTCGATCTGCACATGCGTGGTTGGCACTGGGACGCCGTTCGCTTTGGTTGAGTTGGTCAGCTCCGTCGTCACTTCGAGGGCCGCTGGCGTCCAGGTCTTCTTGAAAAGCTTGTTCGGCTTGAGCACCGCACCGTAGGCCTGCGAGTTGCCATCGCTCGAAGTCACGGGCGCGCCGACGGGCGCCGCGAGGGCCACCGAGGCAACGATCGCCGCCGTCGCGATCACCGCGAGGCAGACGAGCAGGGTTGAACGTTTGCGCATTGAGCTCCTCCAGATCGTGTTGACTGGCGCTCTCCCACTTCCCCTAACCACCCAACCGTCGCAGAGTAGCGCGTTGAATTCCAGTTAAGTCCCCGCTCAGCCTGCACTTGGCGGGTAGAGGCTCGGATACGATTCGCCCGCCGTTCCACCGGGTCGGAGGGGCCGGGGAACAAAAAGCGACGATCCGTGGCTGCTAAACCCTTAGGCGAGGAGAAAAGCCCGGCTTCGGGCCGGGGGACCACCCCCGCGCGCGTCGCGGTGATCGCGGCCCTGGCGGTGGCGGTCGTCGTGCTCGCGATCGTCTTCCTCAGCGGCGGCGGCGGCCACCAGTACACGCTCGTCTTCCAAAACGCCGGGCAGCTCGTGCCGGACAACCAGGTCCTGATCGGCGGCTCGCCGGTCGGCTCGGTCGAAAGCATCGACCTCAGCGACGACAACCTGGCCGAAGTCCACGTCGAAATCAGCCAGCAGCTGCACGAAGGCTCGACCGCGGTGATCCGCGCCACCTCGCTCTCCGGCGTCGCCAACCACTACGTCTCGATCAGCCCCGGCCCGAACAGCGAACCGGCGCTCGAAGACGGCGCCGAACTCGGGCTCTCGGACACGACGACCCCGGTCGACATCGACCAGTTCTTCAACACCTTCCCGCCCGCGGTCCGCAAGGGCCTCGCCGACTTCATCCAGGGCAACGCCAAGACCTTCGAAAACTACGGCGAAGCGGCCAACGAATCCTACGAATACTTCGGCCCGGCGCTGAACCGGACCACCGCCTTCCTCGGCGAACTCAACTCCGACCAGCGCCTGCTCGAACGCTTCATCATCAGCTCCTCGAAGCTGACGACGGCGGTCGCCGGCCGCGGCGAACAGCTCTCGAGCGCGATCGGCAACGCCAACACCGCCTTCACCGCGATCGCCAACCAGAACGAAGCCTTCGACCAGACCCTGCAGCGCCTGCCGCCGGTGCTGCGCCAGTCGAACACGACCTTCGTCAACCTCCGCGCCGCCCTCGACGACCTCGAACCGCTGGTCAACACGGCGAAGCCGGCGACCAAGAACCTGGCTCCCTGGCTGGCCGAACTGCGGCCCGTGGTCCAGAAGTTCATCCCGGTGACGCGCAACCTGCGCCTCACCGTCGCCCGCCCAGGCGCCAACAACGACGCCGCCGAACTGCTGGCGCTGCTGCCGCCGACCCAGGAACAGACTTCGAAGACGTTCCCGCATGCCGAGGCGGCGGTCGCCGCGTTCCTGCCGAATCTCAAGTTCGCGCGGTCCTACACGCCCGATCTCTTCAACGCGATCGGTTCACTAGGGGTGTCGGGTGGCTACTACGACGGCACTGGGCACTACGTGAGGGTGTCGCCATCTGCCCAGAATCTCTTCAGCTACAACGCTGGGTTGCTTGAACCCATTAAGGAGAGCGAACAGCTTGATGCGTTCGGTTCTGAAGCTGGCGTGAAGCGTCGCTGTCCCGGTGGAGCGACCCAGAAGGCAGCTGACGGCTCGAATCCGTTCACGAACCCGCCTTACGCGGGCAGCAGCGTCAGCACCTCTGAATGCAACCCCTCCGACGAACCGCCGGGACCATGAGGCGACGCGGACTGATAGCCGGGGCGCTGGTGGTCGCGGCCGTGGTCGTGATCGTCCTCCTCGTCTCCGGCGGCGGCAGCTCCGGCGGCTACACCGTGCGGGCGATCTTCGACAACGGCGCCTTCATGGTCAGCGGCGAGCAGGTCCGCGTCGCCGGCGCCAACGTCGGCACGATCGAATCGGTCAGCGTCTCGCGTCCCGGCGAAACCGTCGCCTACAAGGACGGCGAACCGGTCGCCGTGCCGGGCAAGGCGATCATCGTCATGAACATCAGCGACCCGTCCTTCCAGGACTTCCGCGCAGACGCCTCCTGCCTGATCCGGCCGCAGTCGCTGATCGGCGAGAAGTTCGTCGACTGCCAGCCGACGATCCCGCGCGCGCCCGGCACCCCGGCCCCGCCGCCGCTGAAGAAGATCGAATCGGGCCCCGGCAAGGGCCAGTACCTGCTGCCGCTCGGCAACAACGGCACCAGCGTCGACCCGGACCTGATCAACGACATCCAGACCCTCCCCTATGCCCAGCGCTTCCGCCTCATCCTCAACGAACTCGGCGCCGGCCTTGCCGGTCGCGGCGAAGACCTCGAAGTCCTGATCAAGCGTGCCAACCCGGTCCTCCGCGACGTCGACAAGCTCTTCGGCGAGCTCACCGCGCAGAAGGACCAGCTCGCCCAGCTCGCCAGCGATTCGGAGGCGATCCTGCGGCCGCTGGCCCGCGAACGCGCCCACGTCGCCGGCTTCCTCGCCAACGCCGGCGCTGCCGCCCAGGCCAGCGCCGAACGTGGCCCCCAGCTCGAAGAATCGCTGCAGAAGTTCCCCCACTTCCTCAGCGAGTTCCGCCAGACGATGGTCAGCCTCGAAGGCTTCTCCAATGCCGGCACCCCGGTGCTCGAAGACCTCGGCACCGCCGCCCCCTCGCTGACCGACGCGACCCGCACCCTGACCCCGTTCTCGAAGGCGGCGACGGTGGCGCTGAAGAGCCTCGGCGAAGCCGGCGAAGCCTCGGGCCCGATCTTCGCCCAGACGGTTCCGATCGTGAAGAAGACCGGCGAACTGGCGAAGACCGGTGTCGTGCCAACTAACGAACTGGCGAAGCTGCTGGTCGGCCTCAAGAAGACCGGCGGCTGGAGTTCGCTGGTCGAACTGATCTATAACACCGCTGGAGCGCTTAACGGCTTTGATCAGTACGGCCACTTCGGGCGGACCCACGCAGCCCTCGCCGACTGCCTGGAATACATACCCAAGAAGGAAGGGAAGTCCGCCTGCACCAGTCGCTTCAACGGCCCGAACCACGCGGAAGGGGCTGAAGCCAATGCTCAGGCCCTTCTCGAGATGATTGTCCGGGGAGAAGAAGGCAAGACCGGCGGCACCGGATACCTCCCAGGCTCCGCAACCGCCCTCGGCCAGGCCAGCGCCACCGAAAACGAACCCGCCCTCGGCGAAGCCTCGTCGACCGAAGGCACCGAACCGCTCCTCGACTACCTCCTGGGCCAATGAGGAACCGCAGCGGCATCCAGGGAATCGCCAGCAGCCCCGTCCTCGTCGGGGCGGTCACGGTGCTGGTCGTGATCGTCGCCGTCTTCCTCGCCTACAACGCCAACAACGGCCTGCCCTTCGTCTCCACCTACAACCTCAAGGCCCGGGTGCCGAACGCCGACGCCCTGGTCAAGGGCAACGAGGTGCGGATCGGCGGCGTCCGCGTCGGGCTCGTCAAGTCCGTCGTCCCGGTTCAGCTCGGCAACGGCAACGTCGCCGCCGAACTCTCGCTCAGCCTCGACCAGAACGTCGAACCTCTCCCCGTCGACTCGACCATCATCGTCCGGCCGAAGTCCGCCCTCGGTCTCAAGTTCCTCCAGATCACCCCTGGCAACTCCTCTCAGGGCTTCGAAGCTGGCGAAACGATCCCGCTCTCGGCTGCCAAGCCCGAACCGGTCGACATCGATCAGTTCTTCGACATGTTCAACAAGAAAACCCGGCAGGCGATCCGCCAGAGCCTCGCCGGCTTCGGCAACGCCCTCGCCGGCCGCGGCCCGCAGCTGAACGAAGCGATCGGCGCCCTCCGCCGCACCGCCGAAAATGGCCAGCCGGTGCTCTCGACCCTGGTCGCGCCGAGCACCAATTTCGGCGGCTTCTGGCGCGCCCTCGAGAACCTCTCGGCGACCGTCGCACCGGTCGCCGAGACCCAGGCCAACCTCTTCGCTGCCCTGGACACCACCTTCGGCGCCTTCGCCAACGTCTCCCGCCCCTACATCCAGGAAACGATCGAAAAGAGCCCCGCGACCCTGGACGCCGCCAACGAAGACCTGCCGGTGATCCGCCCCTTCCTCGACGACACCGGTCGCTTCTTCGCCGCCCTCCAGCCGGGCGCCAAAGCGCTCGGCGAAACCTCGCCTGTTATCGCCGAATCGCTCCACGCCGGCGTCCCCGCGCTCAACGCCAGCCCGGTCCTCAACAACGAGCTGCAGCCGACCGCGGAAGCGCTGCTCGCTTTCCAGCAGTCGACCGGGGTCTTCAACGGGCTCAACCTGCTGATCGACACGAATAAGCTGCTGAAGCCCTCGCTGACGTTCATCGTTCCCGCGCAGACTACGTGCAATTACGTAACGCTCCTCTTCCACAATCTGGCTCACGCGAACCGCCAGGGGAACTCTCAGGGTAAGTGGCTGAACTTCATCAGCGGCGAGATGCCTGACGGTGTGAACGCTGAGCTCGGGCCTGCCTCTGCTCCCGCGAATGGAGAAGGGTCAGGCAAATTCGCTCAAGGTAACTACCTCCATTTCAACCCATTCCCCCAGACCGGAGCCCCCGGGCAGAAGAACGGCTGCGAAGCAGGGAATGAGAAGTACATCCCGGGCGAAACTGTGATCGGGAACGTGTCGCAAGTTTGGGGGACCCGCACGAACGAAAAAGGACCACCCCCGGGATGACTCGCTTGCCCGAGAGAGACCAGCGCGCGAGCGCCAACCGCCGCGTCAAATGGCGGCCCAGCAACGCGATGATCGCGGTGCTCTTCATCGTCATCTTCACCGTCGGCCCCTACCTCGCCTTCACCGGCCACGTGCCTTTCACCAGCTACGGGTATGAGGTCAAGGCAACCTTCGCCAACTCGGCCAATATCGCCAAGAACTCGCCGGTGCGGATCGCTGGCGTCGACGTCGGCAAGGTCATCGCCAGCGAACGCGACGGCGACGCCACCACCGTCACCTTCACCGTTAGCGGCTCTGGCCGCCCGATCCACGAAGACGCCTTCGCCTCGATCCGCCCGCGGATCTTCCTCGAGGGCAACTTCTTCGTCGAACTCGACCCCGGCAGCCCCAGCGCACCGGAACTCGAAAGCGGCGGCACGATCCCGGTCAGCCGCACCTCGACTGCGGTCCAGCTCGACGAAGTCCTCACCGCCCTGCAGGCCCCCGTCCGTGCCGACCTCAGCCGCTTCCTCGAGAGCTACGGCAAGGCGCTCAACCGCAAGCCGACCCAGGAAGAAGACCTCACCCAGCTGCCCGAAGTCAAAGGCATCACTGGCGCCGAAGCGCTCAACAAGGCCTTCAAATATGGCGGCGACGCCGGCCGCTACAGCGCCCAGGTCACCAACGCCTTCCTCGGCACCCATCCCAAGGACCTTTCCCGCCTCGTCGCCAGCGCCGGCAGCAGCTTCGGCGCCTTCGCTGCCAACCAGCAGGCCCTCCAGGGCCTGATCGTCAACTTCGACACCTTCACCGGTGCTCTCGCCGCCCAGTCCAGCAACCTCGAAGAAACCGTCCGCCTGCTGGCGCCGACGCTGAAGATCGCCCATACCTCGCTGGTCAGCCTCAACCGCTCGCTGCCGCCGCTGCGCACCTACGCGATCGAGCTCACCCCCGCCGTTGCCGAGCTGCCCGAACTAATCCGCACCTCCGAACCCTGGCTCGCGCAGGTCCGCCCGCTGCTCTCCGGCAAGGAGGGCGGCGGTGTCGCCAAGCTGCTCGCCGAAGCCACCCCGGGCCTGACCGAAGCTGCCCACCAGGGCAAGTCGAACACGCTGCCGCAAATCAACCGCCTCAGTCTCTGCACCACCAAAGTAATGGTCCCGACCGGCAACGAGGTGATCAATGATCGCTTCAGTACTGGCGGCCCCAACTACCGAGAGTTCTTCTTCACCCTCGCGAACTTTGCCGGGGCGGCGCAGAACTTCGATGGCAATGGTCCATACGTGCGCTCGCAGGTTGGTGGCGGTGACATCCTCGTTGGGGAACCAAACCCGGACGGCAACAAAGACACGTACAGCGACCAGATCAACTACTCGCGCGTAGCCGTCGAGCCACTTGGGAATCAACCCCAGCTAGGCAGCCAGCCACCATTCAAGACCGGACTTCGTTGTTACAAGAACCCGGTTCCGGACCTGAACACCGGATTGGGTGAAGTCGGAAGCCCAACGCCCTCAGTGGCAGGAGTCAATCCGTGAGCGAGCCCGTGGAAAAGACCAGCCGCTGGCGTCACTTCCGAGCCTGGCTCACGCGCCAGTCCCGCGGTCACCGTAAAGACTCGATCGCGATCGTCGTCCTCGCTATCGCCGGAGTTGCGATGACGCTTGGGATCTTCACCCAGCAGAAAGCCTCGCTGCCCCCCTGGCTTCCCTTCGTCGGCGAAGAATTCGAACACATCAGCGCCGAGTTCTCCACCGCCCAGGCGGTCACGCCCGGCCAGGGCCAGTCGGTCGACGTCGCCGGCATTCAGATCGGCAAGGTCTCCTCGGTCGACCTCGAAGACGGCCACGCCGTCGTCGGCATGGAGATCGAGCCCAAGTACATGGAACTGATCCACCCCAACGCGACCCTCCTGCTGCGCCCGAAAACCGGCCTCAACGACATGGTCGTCGAGATCGAACCCGGCAGCGGCACCGAACCGATCGAAGACGGGCACGAATTCACCCTCGCCCAAACCGAACCTAATACCAATCTCGACGCCTTCCTCGGCAGCCTCGACGCCGACACCCGCCAGTACCTCCAGCTCCTCCTCGCCGGCGGTGCCCAGGGCATCGGCGGCCGCGGCAAGCAGCTCGGCAACGCCCTGCGCCGCTTCGCCCCGTTCGTCCACTACGTCGCCAAACTGAACAAGGCAGTCGCCGCCCGCCACGTCGCCCTCGCCCGCGTCGTCCACGACTTCGGTCTCCTCACCGAAGAACTCGCTCGCCACGACTCCGACGTCAAGCTCTTCGTCACCTCCTCCGACGCCGCCCTCGGCAACTTCGCCAACCAGCAGCAGTCGATCCAGGAAGCGCTCCGGGAGTTCCCCTCGACGCTGACCGCCGCACGGTCGGCCCTCGCCAGCTCCAACCGGTTCTCGGAAGTGTCCTACCCCGCCCTCACCAAGTTGATCCCGCAGGCCCAGGCCTCGACGCCCGCCTTCAAGGCGCTCCAGAACCTCTTCCGTCAGACGACGAAGCCGATCGAAACGCAGATCCGTCCCTTCACCCGCGAAGTTCGACCGGTCCTAAGTCACGCCGCAGAAGCGTCGCAGCCGTTTGCGAAGACGGTGAGGAACTTTGGCAACTCACTGGGTGGATTTAATGCGTTCTTGAACGGCTTGGCATATAAGCCGAGCGGTGGTGTGAAGAAGCAGAGCGCGCTTTTCTACCTGCCCTGGCTGAACCATGACTTCAATGCCTCGTTCAACCTCCAGGATGGTGGGGGACCCATCCTTAGGGGCGTGGTTGGCATTACCTGCACCGGCTCGTACCTAGGTTACGGGACGACCGAAACCGCAGAACTTCTCTTCCTGCAGACCCTTCTTCAGCTAGCGAACGTCCCGCGCCCGGTAGAAATTCCGGTTCCAGTCGGGAAGAAGTCGTCGACGGGACACTGCGAATACAAGGAAAAACCGGGCGGCGAATGAGCAAGAAGGCCCCTAGCACTACGCAGCTCCTGGTCATCTCAGGCTTCGCTCTGTCGTGCTTCGGGATCCTGCTCTTCCTCTGGGTCACCTTCGGCGGCCCGACTCCGTTCAAGGCCAAGCCGTACCAAATCAAGGTTCCCTTCAACGAGGCGACCCAGCTCGCCGAACAGTCGGACGTTCGCATCTCCGGCGTCAACGTCGGCAAAGTCCAGGACATCGCTTTAGCCCCGAATGGCAAGCAGGCGCTGGCGACGGTCAACATCGACGACAAGTACGCGCCCCTGCCGGAATCGACTCGAGCGATCCTCCGCACCAAGACCCTTCTCGGCGAGACCTACATCGAACTCACGCCGGGCAGCAACAGCGGTCCGCAGCTCGCCGACGGCGGCACCCTCCCCGAGGCCAACGTCGCCCAGTCGGTCCAGCTCGACGAGATCTTCCGCACCTTCGACCCGAAGACGCGCAGGGCCTTCCAGACCTGGATGCAGGAAGGTGCGGTAGCGATCAACGGCCAGGGCCAGGCCCTCTCCTACGGGATCGGCCAGCTCGAACCGACCTTCACCGAACTGGACCAGCTCTTCCGCGTCCTCGACACCCAGCGCCTCGCCGTCGCTCAGCTCTTCCGCAACGGCACCACCACTTTCACCGCGCTGAGGGGTCGCCAAGGGGAGCTTCAGAACCTGATCAAGAGCTCCGACGCAGTCTTCCGCACGACCGCCCAGCGCAACCGCGACATCGAAGCCCTCTTTCTCGCCTTCCCGACCTTCCTCGGCGAGTCGAAGCTGACCCTCAACCGGCTGAAGGACTTCTCGGTCAACGCCGATCCGCTGATGAAGCAACTGGTCCCCGCCGCCGAACAGCTCTCGCCGACGTTGATCGCGTTCGCGAACCTGGCGCCGGAAGCAAAGGGCTTCTTCGAAGGGCTGCTCCCGGTAATTGATCGTGCCCCAGCCGGGTTTGCGGCAGCGCGAAAGCTGCTCCGCGACGATTTCCCGCCCCTCCTCCGCGCGATCGATCCGTTTATCCGGAACCTCAACCCGATCCTGACGGGCCTTGGACTCTACAAACATGAGGTCACCAGCTTTTTCGGCAATCTTGCTTCGGCCACGAACCTCTTCCTCACTGAAGAAAACAAACACGAAGAACACCCGTACGTCCTCAAGACTGGCGCTCACCTGAATCCGGAAACCGTTTCTACCTATCCCCAGCGGCTTACGACCAGCCGCACCAGCGCATACCGGCCGCCCCAGTGGGCTGCGGATCTCGCGAGCGGCTTGCCAAGTCTTGTCATCGCGCAATGCAGCAGTGGGCTTGCGGCGACCCTCAAACCCAGCACGCCCGACTCCGAAGCTTTCCGCGAACGAGTCCCCCACCAGAAAGAAAGCGGCGCACCCAGATCTGAAGAGGAAATCGCGAAACTCTCCGAAGAATTCTTCAACCGCCTGAAGAGCTACGCCTTCAAGAACCAGGAAAGCACCTCGTCAGTGCCGGCCCCCGCCTGCACTCAGCAATCCCCGATCCAGTCGATCTACGGCAGCGGCGATTCCACGCTCTACCAGCACACGTTCGAACAAGGACAGCCGTAGTACCTCCGCCTCAGCCATCGCAATCTGGTCTGCGCTACCTCCTTTAGCTACCCAATGTGGTGTTGGTGATCCAGGTCGCAGCAGCGAAGATTGCGATGCATTGTTCCAACCATACGAGGGGGACCATGAGATGAGAGTGAAATTCCGCGCCCGCCTACGGGCCGCGGCGGCCCTGAGCTTCGTGCTAGCTGCAGTAACCGCAGCGAGCTGGGGTGCCGCCGCCGCTCCGGCAGGTGCGACCGTGTCCAACTACTGCAACAACCAGACGCTGACGGCTGCGCAATGGTGTGAAGGCGCAATAAGGACGATGTACGCGGTCGAAGGCTGGGGCGACCAGCATTCTGTCTGCGTGTTCTTCCAAGCCAGCATTGAATTCGGCACGCGGTGCTCAGGCGGCCCTGGAGAACATGTCTATTCAGGCTTCGAAGTCCCGGTTAAAGCGAAGCCAGGAATTGACAACTGCGCATGCTCTCCCAACACGGTACACGGCAGAGCGTATCAGCCGTAACGCGCCGGGGACCGAGGCCGGAACCCGGCCTCGACAGGCCGCACCGCATTGCCATGGCCAATTTAACGAGGCTCGCCTTTGGGCGGGCCTCGCTTCACCTTCAAGGGGAGGCGACCACCGAAATGGGAGCCGCATGACCAAACGCGTACAAGCATGCTTGGTCGGGCTCGTCGCCTTACAGCTACTCGGGGGTGGGTGTGGTGGATCGCAGCCGATTGCCGCCTCTCCAATCATGCCGCCGCGCATTGCCCGGAGCGTCCAGCGAGCTCTCGGTCCCAGCAGCACGTCATTTCGCCTCAGCGGAACGAAACTGACGCAGACGGTTGCAGGGCCGATCTGGACTGTGTTCGCCCGAAAGGGGTCGCGGCGCCAAGCCTGCATTGTGCGGGCGACTACCGGCGCCAGCCTCTGTGAGGCTAGGTCATTGTGGAACAGGGCCGGAGCCGCTCTCGGCCTGGGAGTTCATCCCGTGGGAAAGAGGAGGGTTCCAACCCGCTTCATGCTCATTGGGGTGGCGCCTGGTGGGGTGTCTCAGGTGCTCGTATCTTTGGCAGGACAGAGAAAGCGGCGGGTGCCAGTTAGACGCGGAGTGTATGTAACTGCCGCGCCTGTTCCCTTGGTTGTATCGGCCCTTTGTCGAAAACGAGGGGGAAGGTGCGACAGGCCATGGTGACCGTGGGCAGCGCCTAAGCTGGCAGGCGTCACCGATCTAGCTATCGCAAGTCCCGGTGCCTTGAAGGCCAAGAGTCGAAGGTCAAGGATTATTCGCCTGCTAGGAGCAGCGACAGCTGGAGCTCAACCATCACGTCGGGAATGCGTTGGCCGATCCGCGATTCGACTAGGCGAAGACGCTTGGAAACAGTGTGACGCGTGACGCCGAGCGCAGCTGCAGCTGAGACCGCGTTCCCGCCGGCCGCAAAGTAGGCGGCGAGCGTACTCCTTAGAGCCGCACCCTGGTCTCGCTCGGCTTCCAGTGGCGCAAGGTAGAGGTGGTATAGAGATGAACCGAGAAGTTGATCCTTGAGCAACGAGTGGACGACAGCGATATCGGAGTAATGCGTCGGCGGGCCAGGAGTCTGCGAGGCGTATATGAATGCTGCTCGGGCCTGGTTGTGGGTCCGTCGCCATCCCGTCATTCCCTCACCAAGCTCGCCGAAACCCAAGACGAACTTCGTTGACGAGAGGGAGGTGGCGACCTCCAGAAACCCCCCTCGCGGAGTTGGTCTTCGCATTCCCAGCCAAGCCCAAGTGGTGCCGGCTTCTGCCTGCACGGTCAGCAGTCTCCCGTCTGCTGCGTCTGCAAGGCGGCGGAGATAGTCCATGACCCCAGGCCCTTCAGCGACTGCTCCGATATGCGCGACGGCGAAGTCATATTCAAGGTCGTCGGTCCGCGCAGGCTCCCCATTGAGCAGGCGCTGCAGCCGGGCGAGGCGCGCTGAGCTTCGGATTGATGCCTTTGACCGCGCGGCGAGCGCGTACTCTCTACCAGCCGCGACGGTGAGAGCCTGAAATGCAAGCGAGATTGAGGCCAGTAATGCGCGGCAATCCACGAAATCTGGATCGCTTCGGGCCTCATCGAGGACAGCTCGGTTGAATATGGCCTGGGCAGCTATGTAACGGTGGAGGACGGCCTCGACGGGTACTCGGTGCTTGGCGGCGGTTCGTGCCTGAGTAAGAAGCTCGACCGGTGTCGGGGGAATTTCGCCGTCGTCAAGACGAATTGCGGCGATGCCGTAGGCCGCCCCCGCAGGAACTGCACGCCGAAGTCCAGTTTCGTACTCCGGAATGTTGGCTTCGCGATCCTCTAAGGACGAGATCACCCTCTGCAGGATGGTCTCCTCGATCTCTTGCCGGCGGGCCTCGAGCCGCGCCGCCATGATCGCCCGGGCCTCATCCTCCGAGTAGCTGGAGCTCTTTCCTTTCGGCGTCAATTTCCGCGAGCAGTCCCCGATTTCCCTGTCACCCCTGGGCACACCCAAGTCCATCTCCCCCGCCCGAGGTGCAATCGAGGAAACCGTACTACACAGACAGAGCCCGTGCATACAAAAGGTTTCTCCATTGGTACAGGAGTTCGCAAAGGCCAAATTCCCCGGAGCCCTGCAGGGGCCTGCACCGGTGCAGTGGGGTAAGCCGCCGGCCGTACCAGTGGGACCCTGGCTGCCGGGGCCTTAGTGCTGAGAGATCAGTTTGAGGTCGGCTGCAGAGACCTCGAACAGGTCCAGCAGCTGCCTACGCTCGTCGGAGACCTCAATCAGCTTTGACTCCCCATGGTCGGCGACCACCGTCGCTTTGGTCCCAACGGGCCACCGCCCAACCGCGCGCAGCAGCTCGACATCGTCGTCGTGTTCGGCGAGCTTGGACTCAGCTTCGGCCAGGAGCGACAGGTTGGCCTCAGACCGATCGATCAGCTTGAGGTTGCGCGCGAAGGTCCCGATGAGGTCCAGCATCTGCCCACGCTCGTCGGAGACCTCGATCAGCTTCGAATCCCCGCGTTCTGAGACAACCGTACGCTCGGTCCCAGCGGGCCAGCGCCCGACGTTGCTCAGCAGCTCGACAACGTCGTGTTCGATGATTATGGAGTCAGCTATGGCCAGCAGATCCTCCTAGCTCTCGCGCAAGCGGTGTCAGGCGAGGTTACTCAGATGCTGAGCAAGGTTGCCGCTGGTCGGCGAGCCTTTGCCGGCATCTCCGGATGTCGTTTGGCGAGCTGTGTGCTCCTGGCGTCTTCGGTGTCGCCTCGACCCCGGCCGGCCGGTCGAGACGGTTCGGATGGCTCAGCCGCCCTTGACGATGGCGACAGGCATCACCTTGCCGATGGCGTGGAACACGAGCTTCACCTCCCTCCATCCAGCTCGCTTTCGCGTGTCAGGGAGGTTTTACTGGAGCCAGCTCCACTAATGAGGTGCCTTTGACGCAATCTGCGCTCGAAAGTTGGGAGTCTTCAAGCGTGTAACAAGTTCCAATCAATCGAGGGAGGCGATGCAATGGGAGGAGATGCCGACAAGCAGCGGCCGAGTAGGGCGGGGATGACGGCGGCCAAAGCGCTGGGGCACCCAACGCGCGTCAGGATTCTGATGAGCATGAACGCACCGACCCGGACGCTTTCGCCGAAAGTGTTCAGCGAAGAGTCCGGCGAGTCGCTCGGCAATTCCTCGTACCACTTTCGCCAGCTCGAGAAGGCGGGATGTGTCGAGGTCGTTGAGACGATCGCGCGCAGAGGCGCAACCGAACATCACTACGCCCCGGTTAAACGCGCCATGGCGTGGACGAGCGAATGGGAAGCCCTCGGACCGGTGGTCCGACAGAATCTGACCGCCAGCCTCCTCGGTGGCGCAGTGCATCGGATCGGCAATGCAATCGACGCCGGGACCTTCGACGCACGCAACGAGTCGCATATGTCGTGGGATACGGCCTGGATCGACGAGGAGGGCTGGCAGGAGCTGCACAAGGTCTTCCAGCATGCACTCGAAGAAGCGCTGCTGATCACGACCGAGGCGGAAAAGCGGGTGGCTGGCCTGCCTCCCAGCGAGAAGTTCTTGGCGACCTATCTGATCAGCACCTTCGAGTCGCCTCCGGAAGACGAAGTGACCGAATAGCCGGCACCGCCGCCGAGCTAGTGCCGCGAATCGTTCTAGTTGTCGTGGTCGAAGGAAATTAATTCCATCTGGACAAGGTTCTACAAAAAGCCTGGAAATAGACCATTTCAGTTTCGCGTGTGGCGCCCCGACGACTGAGGGAGAAGAGAACGAGACCCGCGCTATGAAGCTGGGTGCTGAGAGATCAGCTTGAGGTCGGCCGCGGAGACCTCGAAGAGGTCCAGCATCTGCCCGCGCTCGTCGGAGACCTCGATCAGCTTCGACTCCCCATGGTCCAAGACTGCCGTGCCGCGGGTCCCGGCTGGCCACCGGCCAACAGCGCTCCGCAGCTCGACGTAGTCGTTCTCGGTGATTTTGGAGTCAGCTATGGCCATGGACTGGGAACTCGGCCGAGGACCGATCGATTAGCTTGAGGTCGGGGGCAAGGGCCTTGATGAGGTCCAGCATCTGCCCACGCTCGTCCGCGATCTCAATCAGCTTTGCCTCTCCGTTTTCGGCGACAACCGTGCCCTGGGTCCCGGCGGGCCAGCGCCCGACGTTGCTCAGCAGCTCGACAAAGTCGTGTTCGATGATCCTGGAGTCAGCTATGGCCATGAGATCCTCCTAGGTTCTTGGGAAGGCGGTAATCAGACGAGGCTGTCCGTGGAGGTGGGGGATCTGCCAGACGGTCCGCAGATCCACCCTCCGATCACTGTAGCGGCCGACTCCGCTAATCGGGAATTCGACCACGCAGTTCACACCGGCGATCGGATTCGGTCGAATCGATGCGATGGGGTGCGTCATGATTCCCCGCCGTATGGCTTGCTCCAGGTAGTCGACCTCACGAACCGTGATGCCAAGCGCAAGCTCAAACCCCCGGGCCTTTTCTCCTCCGCCTCGATGGGCGGGAGCGAGGCAGTAGGTAGCGAGCTTCTCGTGAACGCCGACCGCCTCGATCGCACGAGGCAGCAGATCTCCGATCCGAGGGGGCCAGTCCACCTCGGCGACGCTAGGCGGCAACGACGCACACGTGGCGCGCACCGTGTGACTTCTCTGGGGCGGAACAACGGAGTCATTTGCGCTGCGGCCGTAGGCGCTTCGCAACAGCCCGGTGGCTGACTCGACTTGGCCGGCGGGTCGAATCGAGCCTCGACGTTTCAGCCGTTCTTGACGACAGCGACAGGCATCACCTTCCCGATGGTCTGGAACACGAGCTTCACCTCCCTGCAGATCACTTCTTGGCAGGGCTAGACGGGGACTCGAAGGCGAGTAGGCCAAAGGTCGCGCGGACGTCGACCTTGCTTCCGCCGGCCGGGCTTTCCGCGAGGCGCACCTCGCTCTCGAGGCCGATGTCCATCAGTCGGTTGAGGGTCTGTTCGTAGAGGTCGTGAGCTTCCGCCCAGCCTTGCTCGTCGAGGTCGTAGGTGACGACCGAGGCGTGGCGGTCCTTTCGCTCGTCGAAGAGGCCAGCCGCGAGGGACTCCCGGGCGGCGGAGATCAGGACGCGGAAGACGGTCAGGCTGGTGTTGTCGCGGGCGGCGTCACTCAGTTCGGCCCAGAACCGGTCATCGAGATAGTTGCGCGCGACGCCGCGATAGAAGTGCTCCACAGCGCCGCGGCGCTGCTCGGTCTTCACCAGCTTCACCCAGCCGATCCGCTCGAGCTCGCTGACGTGGTAGCTGACGGTCCCCACGGGGACGCCGAGCTCTCCCGAGATTTCGATCGGACTCGCGACTCGCTCGTTGAGGATCGTCAGCGCCTTCGCTCGAACCGGATGCGCCAGGGCCTTGACCAGCTGGCGATCGGCATCGGTCGTTTCGGCCCTCCCTAGATTTGCCATGGCGACCCTCCCCTGGTGGTCCGCTTAAAGGCAGGTAACCGTTCAAGCGTATGGAAGCGGATGGATGGCTGGAGGCGGTGAAAGGGGGAGAACCTTTGGCTGCCGGCGCCTTGTGTCGAGGTGCGTCGACTGCCCGGAACCTCTGTCATCATCGACAGCGTGGATCAGCCTCATGTGAAACTGAGCGGTGATATCGAGGGTGCTTACGTTGTGGAGGAGACCCGCAGTGACGGTCGCCTCGTACTCTCCCCCGACACCTCTGCCCAGGCGATCATCGAGCGGCTTGGGCATGAGCCCGCGACGCTCGCTGAATTTGAGGCTGTTCATGGGGCCGTAAGGCCCGCCGACGGCGAGGGATAGTTCGGGTGCCGCTCAAGCGGGGGTTCGCGCCCGTCGCTTTCGACGAGCTGGCCTGGCGGGAGGATCTGAGTACGGCAACTGGCAGCGCGAAGCGAATCGGCGAAGAAACCCGATCGCGTCTGGAGCGCGAGGGCCAGTCGGTTGAGGGGCTATTTGCGTGCGAGGGGGAAGGTCAGGACGGGACGAAACTGCCTGGCTGCGTCAAGGTGTACCTACCTCCACCCGGGGGGCCCTTGGGGCTTGTCTATCGGATCGCCAGGGGGCGGGATGGGCGCCTCTTTCTGGATCACCTTGCCTTCGGTGTCCGCCACCTGCCACCGGGGGCTCGCGGCGAGACTGTCTATCGCCTTGCACACCGGCGGTTGGCGCCGGGCACTCGGCGATGAGCAGCACGCGCGCGTGGGTCGCCGCGTGGCTGGTCCCGCACGTGACCAATAGGTCGCTATAGAAGCCAGGTGCGGCGAAAGGGGGAGAACCTTTGGCTGCCGGCGCCTTGTGTCGAGGTGACCCAACCCGTCCCCACGACCGACGCCGATGAGAGGCAGTCCGAGCCAAGCAGTCTCACTGCGCAACGTTCTGTCTGCGCACGTGCAATCATGGCGGCCATGAACCGCGACTGGTCCGACAGCCGACTCGACGCTTTCGAGACCAACGTCAACACGCGCTTCGACAAGGTCGACGACCGCTTCGACAAGGTCGAAGAAAAGATCGACGCAGGCGCGACGGAGGCCTCAGTCAAGGAGCGCTTCGACAAGGTCGACAGGCGCTTTGACGGGGTCGACAGGCGCCTCGACAAAGTCGAAGAAAAGATCGACGCGTGCGCGACCGAGGCCTCCGTCAAAGAGCGCTTCGACAAGGTCGACAAGCGGTTTGACAGGGTCGAAGAGAAGCTCGACACGTGCGCAAGCGAGGCCTCGGTTGATGCTGTCCGTTCGGAAATGAAGGCGACCGCTGTAGAGCTCTCCGGGAAGATCGACGAACTGACCAAGAGGCTGTTCTGGTTCGTCGGCGCCTGCTTCGTCCTTGCGGCGACCGCGAACCACATCCTCTGAGCCTGCGCTTAGGGCCGCTCGTAGGTGAGGATGGCGATGCCGTCGCCGACGGTCTTCAAGTCGGCCAGGCGCAGGGGCAGCTTCTCGGGGTGGTCGCCGAAGAGGCGCTTGCCGCTGCCGAGGAGGACCGGGAAGACCATCAGGCGGAGCTCGTCGAGGAGGTCGTGGGCGACGAGGCCCTGGACGAGCTGGGCGCTGCCGGCGACGAGGATGACGCCGTCGACCTCCTGCTTGAGCTTGCCGATCTCGGTGGCGAAGTCGCCGGAGAGGACGGTGGAGTTGGTCCAGGTCGCCTCCTCGAGGGTGGAGGAGAAGACGTACTTCGGCATCGAGTTCATCTTCTCGGCGAACCCGGCCCGGTCTTCCATCGTCGGCCAAGCGGCGGCGAAGCCTTCGTAGGTGACCCGGCCGAGCAGCTGGGCCTCGGCCTCGACCAGCTCGTCGAGCTTGAACTTGTCGCCCTCTTCGCCGCGACTGATCTCGAAGGTCCAGCCGGCGTGCTCGTAGTCCTCGCCGCCGCCCGGGGCCTCCATCACCCCGTCGAGCGAGACGAACTCGGTTACGACGATCTTTCCCATGGCTCCCATCCTAATTTGACACGGCACAGAGATGTTGCATCTCCACAATCCCAGCTCAACGTTTTGTCTGCAACACTGGGGTTCATTGGACGAGCCGGCAGGAAGGGGAGCTGCGATGCGCGATTGGGAAATCGAAAGCAAGATCCGGGAGGCCCGGGAAGAGGCCCGGGAGGCTCTCAGGGCGCATGTCCAAGAAGGCCGAGACCGATCCTCCAAGCGCTGGACGATCGGGTTCTACGTGTACCTGGGGGCCTTGGTCGTGCTCTCCATCGTTCTCGCACACATCAAGGGCTGAGGCTGAGCACCTGTGGACATCGAGACATGGCAACCATGACCGAGAAATGGTCTGATGAGAGGCTCGACGAACTCAGCGGGAGGGTCGACGATCTCCCTAAGTCTCTGGAGAGGCGGTTCGACAAGATCGACCGGCGCTTCGAGAAAGTCGACGAGGAGTTCAAAGCCGTCCGGGCCGAGATGAGGGAGGGCTTCGACAAGGTAGACGCCAAGTTCGAGAAGGTAGACGCGAGGTTCGACAGGATTGACGAGCGACTCGATTCCCTGCAGGGGGCGATACGGCTTCTCCTCATCACCGCGCTTGCGGGCGCCATCGCCGTCGTCGCTGCGATCGTCGGCGCCGTCGTGACGCACGCCCTCAGTGTGTGGAGCTGAGACGCCGCGTACCGAAGGCCTTCGCAGATCGAATCTTCTAGCCGCCGAGGGGGGACGGGGGGATCTGGGGTTCGCCCTTGACGTCGGGGAGGACCATGCCGATCTCGTCGACGAAGCACCAGGACCAGTCTTCGCGGGGCTCGATCGAGCGGATGATCGGGTGGCCGGTCTCGCCGGCGTGCTGGGTGGCGTGGCGGTTGGGCGAGTCGTCGCAGCAGCCGACGTGGCCGCAGGTGAGGCAGATGCGGAGGTGCAGCCAGGGGTCGCCGCTGGCGAGGCACTCCTCGCAGCCGGGGACCGACTCGGGCAGCTCGGTGATCTCAACCTTGTCCAGATGCGTGCACTCGGCCATGTCGCTCCTTCCTCGGGTTGGGACGACTGTACCCGGCGGCGGGCGCTGGCTCGGGGCGCCGCCGGTCGGATCGTTAGAAAGGCCGGTCGATGGAGGCCCACCGGTCATACGAGCGATTCGACCAGGGCCGCGAGGTGGCTGCGGGCGATTGGCACCCCGATCCCAACCACGCCCGGCTTGCCGCGATCGCGGTGGCGGTGATGGCGGCCCTGCTGGCGATCGCCACCTTCCTCGCCAACGAGGCGGTGAAAGAGGTCGTCACCGGCGAGACCCACCGCGCCGACACCTCCGCCCAGCTCGAGAGCAACCTGCTCAACATCGAGATCAACGAAGGTGATTCTTCCCTGCTGAAGGTGCTCGGGCAGGGGACGCCGGCCGAGCGCGAGGCCGCCGCCCACACCCGCGCCCACGAGGCGAAGATCGTCGAAGAGCTGGAACCGCGGGACGCACGCCTGCAGCATGAGATCTCCGACCACGAGCACGAAGTCGACGACGCCAACAGCCAGCACGTCAGCTTCGAGCTGGCCGAGGTCGGGCTCGAGGTGGGGATCGTCCTCGCCTCCGTCTCGATCATCGTCAGCCGCCGCTGGCTCCTCGGCCTCGCCGGCGCTGCCGCAACTGCCGGCGTCGTCCTCCTGCTGGTCGGCCTGCTGCTCTGAGCCCCCCGGCCGCCGCGCGTCCGAGTCTCGTCACACACCCGCCACCAAGTTGGTGCACCCACGTCTTGTTCGGTCAGACCTCCCTCGGCACGCTCGGTGGGTGTCCAAGAAGAGAGGAACCCGGGGGCGAATGTTCCCGATCAACACGCCTGAATGGGAGCCCCTATTGGACCTTGCTCCGGACCACGTCGACGACTTCATGTGGATGTACGCCGCCGAGCTCGAGGACGGCACTCGTATTCAGGCCTACAAGCACTATTGGACGAGGCGATATGTCTTCCTGGATGGGAACGGGCGGGCTTACGCGTATGTGGACCGCGAACGCTACGAAGAGCGGGATGCGACCTGGCTTCTCGCCCAAGCGTTAGTTGAAGACACTCTTCATAACGAGTGGTATCCTTTTGTCGGACACAATGACCCCGAGGACATCGAGATCAGCTGGACGCGCTCCGCGACCAAGCACCGGATCTCGCGGGCACGGTCGGGCTACGTCGCGCAGCGTTGCGGCCTTCGTTACAGCCACCGCTCACGTCAGGGGCCGCTTGGCTGGGAAGACGATCGAGTGCTATTCCTCGGAGACGATGACGAGGGTCTTCCACTCGAGGTCGTCGCGGTGGAGTTGGCGGAGGAGGTGTTTCGGGTGATCCACGCGATGCCTGTACGCAGGAAGCACATAGGGCTGTATCGGAGGGCAAGGCGATGGCAAAGGTAAAAAAGAAGGGGACGGAAGAGGAGCGCTACTTCACTCGATCGGGTGCTGAGTTGACGCCCGAGATCATCGATCAACTCGTCGAGGAGGCCGAGCGGGGCTACGACGAGAGTGAACTGCGGGCTCAGTACGTCGGCCGGCCCTCTCTGAGCGAGAACGGAATCTCCCCTCGGATCGTCTTCCGAGTTCCGGCTGAGGTCCACGCCGCGGCTCAGCGGCGCGCCGACGAGGAAGGGCGCTCGCTCAGCGACCTCGGTCGCGAGGCGCTGAAGCGCTACCTCGAGACTCCGGAAACCTGAGCTTCACCGCTCTGCAGCCGGATCGCGGTACCGTTTCGTACATGGAGAGCAATGCGGCGCTGGATGCGGTCTTCCTGCCGGTGCAACCGCCGAGCACGTTCGAGGAGACGGTCGAGCGGCTGGGGACGGCGATCAGGCTTGGGCTGTTGGTGCCGGGGAGCAAACTGCCGGCCGAGCGGGACCTGGCGCGGCGGCTGAAGATCTCGCGCTCGACCCTGCGGCAGGCGCTGACGGCGCTGGTGCAGAGCGGGCACCTGGTCTCGCTGCGGGGGCGGAAGGGCGGCACCTTCGTTGCCGAGCAGCCGCCGCTGACCGAGCGGCTCGACGATCCGCTCGACCAGGACGCGTGGGCGACGCTCGACTACCGGGTCGCGATCGAGACCGGCTGCGTGCTGCTGGCCGCCGAGAGGGGACAGGGCGAGCGGCTCGACCAGCTCGAGGGGCTGGTCGAGAAGATGGCCGACGAGGTCGAGGACTACGAGGAGTACCGGCGCACCGACGTGCGCTTCCACATCGGCATCGCCGAGGCGGCCGCCTCGGGGCGCCTGCTCAGCGCGATGACCGACGTCCAGGGTCAGATGACCGACCTGATCGCGCTGATCGCGCACCCGCCGGAGGTCCTCGCTCGCTCCAACGAACAGCACGGCCGCATCGTCAAGGCCTTGCGCAAGGGCGACGGCGCTCGCGCCGCCGGCCTGATGCGCGAGCACATCGAGGGCACCGAGCACATCATTGCTGGCCTGCTGCCGGCCGCAGCGCCGCTGGAAAAGGTCTAGGCGCGGATCCGCTCGCCCTTGGGGTCGAAGAGGGGCTCGGCAGCGACCTCGCCAGGGATCCAGCGGCCGAAGATCTCGATCTCGACCGCGGTCCCCGGCTCGACACGGTCGGGGGGCAGGTAGGCGTAGGCGATCGAGCGCTCGACCGTGTAGCCGTAGCCGCCGGTCGTCACCCGGCCGACGATCTCGCCGCCGACGCGGACCGGCTCGTTGCCGAGCGCAACCCGCTGCGGGTCCTCCAGGGTGAGGCAGGCGAGGCGCGTCCGCGGCCCCGCCTGCTTGGCGGCGAGCAGCGCCTCGCGGCCGATGAACCCGCCCTCCTTGTCGAGCTTGACGCAGAAGCCGACGCCGCCCTCGTACGGGGTCTCGTCGGGGGTGATGTCGGCGCCCCAGACGCGGTAGCCCTTCTCGAGCCGCATGCTGTCGATCGCCCGGTAGCCGCCGCCGAGCATCCCGTGCGGCTCGCCCGCCTCCCACAGCGCTTGCCAGAGCCCGAGCCCGTACTCGGTCGGGCAGTAGATCTCCCAGCCGAGCTCGCCGACGTAGGTCACCCGCAGCATCCGCACCGGCACGTTGCCGACCGTCGCCTCGCGCAGGGTCATGTAGGGGAAGGCGTCGTTGCCGAGGTCCTGCGGGGTGAGCGGCTGCAGGACCTCGCGGGCGAGCGGGCCCCAGAGGCCGAAGCAGGCCCACTGCGAGGTGACGTCGGCGAGATGGATGCCGCCCTCGGCCGGCAGGTTGCGGCGCATCCATTCGCGGTCGTGGTTGCCGAAGGCGGTGCCGGTGACGATCGAGAATCGGTCCTCGCCGAGACGGGCGACGGTGAAGTCGCACTCGATCCCGCCCCGCCGGTTCAGCATCTGCGTGTAGGTGATCTCGCCGACGCCGCGGGCGACGCGGTTGTCGCAGAGCCCTTCCAGGTACGCGGCGGCGGCCGGCCCGGTTATCTCCAGCTTGGCGAAGGAGGTCTCGTCGAAGAGCGCCGCCGCCTCGCGGGTGGCGCGGTGCTCGGCGCCGATCGCCGGCGACCAGTGCATCGCCGACCAGCCCGCCGGCCGCAGCGACTCGTCGCCGGCGGCCGCGTTTGACTCGAACCAGTTGACCCGCTCCCAGCCCGACTTCTCGCCGAAGGCGGCACCGTGCTCGCGGTGCCAGGCGTTGACCGGCGAGAGCCGCAGCGGCCGCCCGGCGCTGCGCTCGTGGTTGGGGTAGCGGATGTCGTAGTAGGTCTCGTAGTTCTCCTGGATGCGGGCGTGGGTGTAGGCGGGGGAGCGGTACTGGGCGCCGAAGCGGCGCACGTCCATGTGCCAGAGGTCGAGGCTCGGTTCGCCCTCGACGATCCACTCGGCGACGACTTTGCCGATCCCGCCCGCCCCGGCGAGGCCGTGGGCGCAGAAGCCGGCGCAGAGGAAGAAGCCGGCGACCTCGCTCTCGCCGAGGCAGAACTCGTTGTCGGGGGTGAAGGCCTCGGGCCCGTTGATCAGTTTGGTGACGGTGATTTCGTTCATCGCCGGCACCCGCCGCTTCGAGTTCTCGGTGATCTCCTCGAAGCGGTCCCACTCCTCTTCGAGCAGGCGGCCGTTGAAGTCGGGCGGGATCGCCTCGACCCGTCCCGTCCCCTCCGGCATGAAGGCCGGCGCGCTCTGCCGCTCGTACCCCCCCATCACCAGCCCGTCCCCGTCCTCCCGCCAATACACGAGCAGGTCCGGATCCCGCAACGTCGGCAAGCTCCCCCTCTCCTCACCGAGGTTGCCTTTTGCCTGCGTATTACGGGCAAAAGGCAACCTCGGCGGTTCGGCGGCGGCGCGGGCCTCGCGGACGGCGTCGAGGGGCTGGGTGACGAGGTACTGGTGGGACATGGGGAGGAGGGGGACGCGGACGCCGGCCATGCGGCCGATCTCCGCCGCGTACATGCCGCCGGCGTCGACGACGACCTCGGCCTCGATCCGGGAGCGCTCGCCCGCGCCCTCGGCGCTGGCGTCACTGCCGCGCTCGACTTCGACGCCCCGCACCCGGCCGTCGCTGACCTCGATCGCGGTCACCCGGGTGTTGGTGAAGATGCGGCAGCCGCCGCGGCGGGCACCGTCGGCTAGCGCGTAGGTCAGCTGCGAGGGGTCGATGTAGCCGTCGGTCGGCAGCCAGGCGGCGCCGAGCACCCCGTCGGTCACCATCAGCGGGAACATCTCCTTCGCCTGCTCGGCGGAGATCAGCTCCAGCGGCAGCCCGAAGGTCTTCGCCCAGCCCGCCTGGCGGCGCAGCTCCTCCATCCGCTCCTCGCTGGAGGCGAGGCGGATGCCGCCGCATTCGACCCAGCCGGGGTCGAACTCGGACTCGTCGCCGAGGCGGCGGTAGAGGTCGACCGAGTGCATCATCATCTTCGTCAGCGAGACCGAGCCGCGCAACTGGCCGACGAGCCCGGCCGAGTGGAAGGTCGAGCCGGAGGTGAGCTGGGAGCGCTCGAGCAGGACGACGTCCTCCCAGCCGAGCTCGGCCAGGTGGTAGGCGAGCGAGGTGCCGCCGACGCCGCCGCCGACGATCACGCAGCGGGCGGCGCTCGGCAGCTCAGCCCGCGCCACAGCCGGCCTCCTCGAGCAGGACGTTGAAGCGGGGGTCGGCTTCGGCGGCGGCGAGCCGTTCGAAGTGCTTGCCGGCGTAGGCGGCGAAGTCGAAGTCGAGGTCGGAGATCGTCCCCTGCAGCACCCCCCACATCGCCTCGCGGAAGTCCGACATGAAGCGCATCAGGCGCAGCGTCGCCAGCTCACCCGCCGTCGCCGGCTGTCCCAGATATGCCGCTAAGAAGGCCTCCTCCTGCTCGTCGTCGAGCTCGTTGTTGACGGCGAAGTTGCCGAGGTCGAAGTAACGGTCGCCGGTACCCGCGTACTCCCAGTCGACGATCCGCAGCCCCGCGGCGGAGTCGATGAAGTTGGCGGCCAGTAGGTCGTTGTGGCAGAGGACTGGTGCCAGCGGGCGCTGGCGCAGCGCCGCTTCGATCCGCGCCGCGCTCGCCTGCGAGCGCTCGAACTCGGCCGGGACCTCGCCGCCGCGCCCGCGCGCCCTCTCGGCGAACTCGCCGACCAGGGCGAAGGAGTTGAAGCTGGCGTCGATCGGCTCGGCGGCGTGCAGCGCGCGCAGCGCGACGGCGACGGCCTCGATCGCCGCTGGCTCGCGCAGCCGCTCGCTGCTCATCGTCTCGCCCTTGACGAAGACGGTGACGAGGCAGGGCGGGTCGTCGAGCAGCGCCGCGACCGCGGGCGCGATCCCGGCCGCGGCGGCGCGCTCGTTGGCGTCGCGCTCGGCGTGGCGGTCGATCCCGAGCAGCTCGGTGTCCTTGCCGGGGAGGCGGATGACCAGCTCGCGACCGCCGATGCGGGCGCGGAAGTTGCGGTTGGTGATGCCGCCGTCGAGCGGCTCGGGCTCGCCTTCGGGCTCGCCGAGGAGAGGAGCAAGGCGCTCGAGGCTTTTTGCCAGTGGGGTCAACCGTCTCTCCAGAAATTTCTCCGCTGCGGCATTGACAGGGGTTCCGCGCTCGGCGTAGGCTCGCCCGGAACCCCATAGGTCGGTTCGGCACACCTTTTATCGCAACGTTCGGCACTTAGGAAGAGAGGCGTCCATGGAGAGCAGTGTTTCGGCCCCGGACCGCGACGAACAACGACTTGCGGAACTCGGTTACAAACAGTCCCTGAACCGAGCTTGGAGCGGCTTCTCCAACTTCGCGATCTCGTTCACGATCATCTCGATCCTCGCCGGCTGCTTCACGACCTATGGCCAGGCCTGGAACAACGGCGGCCCGATCGCGATCTCGATCGGCTGGCCGCTGATCTCGATCCCGATCCTGATCATCGGCTTCTGCCTCTCGGAGCTGGTCTCCGCCTATCCGACCGCGGGTGGGATCTACTGGTTCGCCGGCCGCCTCGGCGGCCCGGTCTGGGCCTGGTTCACCGGCTGGTTCAACCTGATCGGGTTGGTCGCGGTGGTCGCCTCGGTCGACTACGCGGCGGCGACTTTCCTCAACGTCGTTCTCGGCCTCTACGAAGTGAACATATTCGGCGTCAACTTCGGCGACGAAGCGCACGTCCTGCAAGAGGTGTTCCTGCTCTTCGTCCTCATCCTCCTGCTGCACTCGTTGATCAACATCAAACGAACCCACCTGCTGTCGATGGTCAACAGCGTCTCGGTCTGGTGGCATGTGATCGGCGTCGCCGCAATCGTCGTCGTCCTCATCTTCGTCCCCGACGGCCACCAGAGCTTCAGTTTCGTCTTCGGCCACCGGATCAACAACAGCGGCTTCAGCGACAGCATGTACTGGTTCTACGTGCTGCCGCTCGGGTTCCTGCTGACCCAGTACACGATCACCGGGTTCGACGCCTCCGCACACATATCGGAGGAGACGCACGAAGCCTCGACCAACGCCGCCAAGGGGGTGTGGAGATCGATCTTCTATTCCGCGATCATCGGCTGGATCGTGTTGCTGGCGATCACCTTCGCGGTCACCAACGTTTCCGGGGCCAACGAAGCGGAAGGCTTCGCGCCGACGCTGCTGGTCGAAGCGCTCGGCACCGGCTGGGGCAAGTTCGTCCTCATCATCTCCGTCGTCGGCCAGCTCTTCTGCGGCGGCGCCTGCCTGACCAGCGCCTCGCGCATGTGTTACGCCTTCTCCCGTGACAAAGGCTTCGGCCACCGGGTCTCGGGCGTCCTCAGCAAAGTCAACTCGGAGAAAGTCCCGCTCTACGCAGTGCTGACGATGGCCTTCTTCGCGCTGCTGATCACGCTGCCGGCGCTGAAGGGCAAGTCGAACGGCGAAGCGGTCCCGTTCGCCTTCTACGCCGTCGTCTCGGTCTGCGTGATCGGGCTCTACATCGCCTACGTGATCCCGATCTTCCTGCGCTGGCGCAAAAAAGACGATTTCCAGCCCGGTCCCTGGACCAACGGCAAGAAGTACAAGTGGATGAACAGCTTCGCGACCGTCTGGGTGATCCTGATCACGATCATCTTCTGCCTGCCGTTCACGCCGGCAGCGGTGCCGTGGAACAGCGAATTCACCTGGGAGGCGCTCAACTACGCGCCGCTCACGGTCGGGGTCGTGATCCTGCTGGCGGCGATCGCCTGGGTCGTCAGCGCCCGCAAGCATTTCACCGGGCAGGTGCGCGAGGTGGAAGTCGACGAAGTGATCGGGGCGCCGCCGGAAGTGGGGCCGTCCGCGCCATGATCGCGGCCCCCGTAACGTTTCCGGCGTGACCATCGAGGAACTGAGGAAGGCGGTCGCCGAGGGCACGGTCGACACCGTGCTGCTGGCGATCGCCGACATGGAGGGGCGGCTGCAGGGCAAGCGCCTGACCGCCTCCCACTTCCTCGACGACGTGCTCGAGCACGGCGCCGAGGGCTGCAACTACCTCCTCGCCGTCGACGTCGAGATGGAGACGGTGGGTGGCTACGCGATGGCCTCCTGGGAGACCGGCTACGGCGACTTCGAGATGGTCCCTGACCTGGAGACGCTGCGGCCGGTCCCCTGGCAGCCGGGGACGGCGATGCTGATGGCCGACCTGCAGTGGGCCGACGGCCGCGAAGTGGTCGCCTCGCCGCGGCAGATCCTGCGCCGGCAGCTGGCGCGGCTGCAGGAGCGCGGGCTCTCCGCCAATGCCGCCACCGAGCTCGAGTTCATCGTCTTCCGCAACAGCTACGAGCAGGCCTGGAAGCAGGGGTTCCAGGACCTCGAGCCGGCCAACCTCTACAACATCGACTACTCGCTGCTGGGCACGGCGCGGGTCGAGCCGTTGCTGCGCCGGATCCGCAACGAGATGGCGGCGGCGGGGATGACGGTCGAGAACTCCAAGGGCGAGTGCAACCTCGGCCAGCACGAGATCAACTTCCGCTACGCCGACGCGCTGGCCTGCGCCGACGACCACGCGATCTACAAGAACGGGGCCAAGGAGATCGCCGCCCAGGAGGAGCACGCGATCACCTTCATGGCGAAGTTCAACCAGCGCGAGGGAAACTCCTGCCACATCCATTGCTCGCTGGCGCGCGAGGACGGCTCCAACGCATTCGCCGCCGACCAGGCGCTGTTCGACCGCTTCATCGCCGGCCAGCTCGCCTGCATGAAGGAGCTGACGCTGTTCTTCGCTCCCCACGTCAACTCCTACAAACGCTTCGCCCTCGGTTCCTTCGCGCCGACCGCGATCGCCTGGGGCAAGGACAACCGCACCTGCTCGCTGCGGGTCGTCGGCCACGGCGAGGGGCTGCGGGTCGAGAACCGGCTGCCGGGGGCGGACGTCAACCCCTACCTGGCGCTCGCCGCGCTGATCGCCGCCGGCCTGCACGGGATCGATAACGAGCTGCCGCTGGAGCCGGTCTTCGAGGGCAACGCCTACACCTCCGACAAACCGCGGGTCCCGCACAACATCTATGACGCGCGCACGGCCTTCGGCGAGAGCGAGATGGTCGCCGCGGCGTTCGGCCAGGAGGTCGTCGACCACTATCTGAACCGGGCCAGCGTCGAGATCGACGCCTTCGAGGCGGCCGTCACCGACTGGGAGCGCTACCGGGGCTTCGAGCGGCTGTGAGTGGAGAGATCGAGACGGTGATCACCGGTGGTCATTAGCCGGGTCGATCTCGGAACGAACAGTTATGGCGAGTAGTCCACCAATCATCGGTATCTGCGCTGCGATCGAGCGCGTCTCCTGGGGAGTCTGGGACGGCTACGAAGTGACCCTGGCGCCGCGCGCCTACGTGACCGCGGTGCAGCGGGCCGGCGGGCTGGCGATCGTGCTGCCGCCCGATGAAGTCGCGGTCGCCGAGCCCGACGTCCTGCTCGACCGGGTCGACGGGCTGCTGCTCGCCGGCGGCGCCGACATCGACCCGGCGAGCTACGGCGCCGAGGCGCACGCGGAGACGAAGGGGACCTGGCCCGGGCGCGACGCCTTCGAGGTCGCGCTGGCGCGGCGGGCACTGGAGCGGGACATGCCGCTGCTCGGGATCTGCCGCGGGATGCAGCTTCTCAACGTGGCGCTGGGCGGGACGCTCGACCAGCATCTGCCGGAATCGATCGGCAGCGGCGTCCACCGCAGCGTCGCCGGCAAGTTCAGCCAGCACGAGGTGCGGCTGGAGCCGGGAACGCTCGCCTGCAGCGCCGCCGGGCTGGAGACCTTCGCCGTCTTCTCCCATCACCACCAGGGGGTCGAGAAGCTGGGCGAGGGCCTGCGGGTCAGCGGCCACTCGGCTGCCGGCGACGAGATCGTCGAGGCGATCGAGCTGCCCGGCCGCCGCTTCGCCCTCGGCGTCATCTGGCACCCCGAGGAGGACCCCGACAGCAAGCTGATCGCAGCCCTGGTCGAGGCGGCGCGTGGCGACTTTGTCGCCCATGGGGAGACAAAGTCGACTCAGGGCGGTGCGTCATGAGCATGCTGCAGGTGATCGAGCCGGCTACGGAGGAGGCGATGGCCGAGATCCCGCGGGCCGGTGTCGAGGAGGTCGACGCGGCGGTGGCTGCGGCGAAGGCGGCGTTTCCGGGATGGCGGGGGGTGGCCCCGGGGGAGCGGGCGGCGCTGCTGCGCGGCCTCGCCGACGCGATCGAGGCGCGGCTGGAGGACCTGGCGGTGCTGGAGGCGCGCAACGCCGGCAAGCCGATCGGGGAAGCCCGCGGGGAGATGGGGATGGTGGTCGAGACCTTCCGCTATTACGCCGGCGCGCCAGAGCGGCTGCTCGGGCAGACGATCCCGGTCGCCGGCGGCGTCGACATGACCTTCCGCGAGCCGCTCGGCGTCGTCGGCCTGATCGTCCCCTGGAACTTCCCGCTGACGATCGCTTCCTGGAAGCTGGCGCCGGCGCTCGCCGCCGGCAACTGCGTGGTGCTGAAGCCGGCGGAGCTGACCCCGCTGACCGCGATCGAGCTGGAGAAGATCGCGCTTGCGGCGGGGCTGCCGAGGGGCGTGCTGAACGTCGTCGTCGGGCCGGGGAGCGTCTGCGGCCAGCGCCTGGTCGAGCATCCCGACGTCGCCAAGATCGCCTTCACCGGCTCGACCGAGGTCGGACGCGGGATCGCCGCCGGCGCGGCGCAGACGATCAAGCGGGTGACGCTGGAGCTCGGCGGCAAGTCGGCCAACGTGATCTTCGCCGACGCCGACCTCGAGGCCGCCGCGGCCGCAGCGCCGGGCGCCGTCTTCGCCAACGCCGGCCAGGACTGCTGCGCGCGCTCCCGGATCCTGGTCGAGGCGAGCGTCGTCGACGAGTTCCTGGCGGCGCTGGCGCCGCACGTCGAAGGGCTGCGCGTCGGCGACCCGCTCGACGAGGGGACCGAGATGGGGCCGCTGATCTCCGCCGGCCAGCGCGAGTCGGTCGCCGCTTTCGTCCCCGACGGTGCGCCCGTCGCCTTCAGCGGCACGGTCCCGCACGGGCCCGGTTACTGGTACCCGCCGACCGTGCTCGCCCCGGTCACCAACGAGGACCGGGCGGCGCGGGAGGAGATCTTCGGCCCGGTCGCCTGCGTGATCCCGTTCGCCGACGAGGCCGAGGCGATCCGCCTCGCCAACGACACGATCTACGGCCTCTCGGGCTCGATCTGGAGCGGCGACGGCGCCCGCGCGCTGCGCGTCGCGCGGGCGATCGAGAGCGGCGTGCTCTCGATCAACTCGAACAGCTCGGTGCGGGTATCGACCCCGTTCGGCGGCTTCAAGCAGTCCGGCGTCGGCCGCGAGCTCGGCCCCGACGCGCTCGACCACTACACCGACGTCAAGAACGTCTTCTACAAGACCGAGGAGGGCTGATCCCATGTCTGGACGACTCGCTGGCAAGGTCTGCGTCATTACCGGCACCGCGAGCGGGATCGGAGCCGAGTCGGCACGGCTGTTCGCGGCTGAGGGGGCGACGGTGGTCGGGATCGACCTCGACGCCGAGCAGGCGGTGGGGGCGCTGACTATCGCCGCCAACGTCGCCGACGAGGACCAGGTGCGGGCGGCGATGGCCGAGGCGCGCGAGCAGTTCGGCCGCATCGACGTGCTGATGAACAACGCCGGGATCAACCCGACCGACGACAGCTCGGTCCTCGACACCGATCTCGACGCCTGGCAGCGGGTCCAGGACGTCAACCTGCGCGGCGTCTTCCTCTGCTGCAAGCACGGCATCCCGCACCTGCTCGAGGCGGGCGGCGGCTCGGTCGTCAACGTCGCCTCGTTCGTGGCGACCGTGGGGGCGGCCGTCTCGCAGATCTCCTACACCGCGTCGAAGGGCGCCGTGCTCTCGCTCTCGCGCGAGCTCGGGGTCGAGTTCGCCGACCGCGGCGTCCGCGTCAACGCGCTCTGCCCGGGCCCGGTCAACACGCCGCTGCTGAAGGAGCTCTTCGCCAAGGACCCCGAGCGGGCCGCCAAGCGCCTCGTCCACATCCCGATGGGCCGCTTCGGCGAGCCCGAGGAGATCGCCAAGGCGGCGCTCTTCCTCGCCAGCGACGACTCCACCTTCGTCACCGCCTCGACCTTCCTCGTCGACGGCGGTCTCTCCGGCGCCTACCTGACGCCGAGCCAGGTCGACTGACCTCTTGTCGAGGAAGGTTGGCGGGAAACCGGCGTATCGGGGTGCGTCGCGGGTTCTAGCCTGCGGCCCCATGAACCGTCTCGCCCGCACCCTCGCTGCCCTGTTCGCCTTCTACCTGGCGCTTGGCGCCGGCTCGGCGCTGGCCGCGAACGTGTACGCGGTGCGGGGTGGGACGATTCCCGGCGACGTGTACCAGTTCGGGGTCGGGGCCGATGCGAACCTCTCGCTGCTCTCGCCCGAATCGGTTGAAACCGGGGGCTACTACGGGCACAGCGTGGGGATCACGCCAGACGGGCGCCACCTCTACGTCACCAACACCCAATCGACCACGCTGGCCCAGTTCGGGATCTCGGCCTCCGGCCTACTCTCGCCGCTCAGCCCGGCGACCTTCACGGTGCCCAAAGGCAACTACCCGATGGCGATCTCGCCCGACGGCGGCAGTCTCTACACCGCCCACACCTCGCCCAGCGCTCAGATCGAACAGCTGACGATCGGCGCCGACGGCAAGCTGGCGGCGAAGTCGCCGGTGACGGTCCCGGTGGAATACGTCAACGACATCGTCCTCAGCCCGGACGGGCGTTACCTCTACGTCTCGAACTATGGGATACCGGGGCGTGTCTACGAGTACGAAGTCGGCGCGGACGGGACGCTGAAGGCCCTCTCGCCGGCGTTCGTCGGCGCGGGCTCCACCCCGGTCGAGATGGCGGTCTCACCCGATGGCCGCAATCTGTACGTCTCGACCGAGAGCGCCTCCGGCGTGCTCCAGTACACGATCGGCAGCGACGGCCAGCTGGCGGCGATGATGCCGCCGAACCTGACGCTGCCGGGGGAACACGGCGGCGAAGTGCTCGCCGTCTCGCCCGACGGCGCCAACCTCTACGCGGCCGAGTCGGGAAAAAACGGCATCGTGCAGATGGCGATCGGCTCCGGCGGGGCGCTGTCCCTGCTCAGCCCGGCGACGGTTCAGCCCGGCGTCGCGGTCGAAACGATCGCGGTCAGCCCCGACGGCCGCAGCATCTACGCGGGCCTCTATGACGGAGAACGGCTGCGGCGCTATGCGATCGGCTCCGGCGGCGCCCTGACTCCGACGAGCAACGAATTCACCCAGACTCATCTGGTCACCGGCATCGCCGTCTCCCCCGACCAGGGGCCGACCGCGGCGCTGACGGTGACGGCGGGCGTTCCAGGCAAGCCCAGCAGCTTCGACGCGAGCGGCTCGAGCGATCCCGACGGTACCGTCGTCCGCTACGACTGGAGCTTCGGCGACGGGGCGACGGCGACGACGAGCACCCCGGTCACGACCCACGTCTTCGCCCACCGCCGTAACTACACGGCCTCGGTCACTGTCACCGACAACGAAGGCGCCTCGACCGCGCGCGTCTTCACCGGCCACCAGGTGCTGCGCAACGGCAGCGCGGCGGCGACGGCGAAGGTCACCTTCAAGGTGTTCGGTCAGGTCCCCAAGATCACCAAGGCGAGGCTGAAGCCGCGCCGGTTCCAGGTCGGCAAGGGCAAGGGCCGCGGCGCCAAGCTCGGCTTCCGCCTCGATGTCAAGGGCGTCGTCACCGAGAAGGTGGAGCGCCGGCGCCACGGCAAGTGGAAGCAGCTCAAGGGCAACCTCGTCCTCCACGCTAAGGCGGGAGCAAACCGCGCCGCCTTCAGCGGTCGCTTCAAGGGGGCGAAGCTGAATCCCGGCTCCTACCGCCTGGTCTTGACGCCTCGGAACGAAGGCCAGGGCGGCCGCCCGGTGCGCTTGAAGTTCTCGATCCTGCCCGGCTGAGCGCAAAGCCCTCGCAGTTTGTCGCCCACTGGGCGACAAACTGCGAGGGCGGGATGCGTAGGCTTCGACGAGTGAGCGAGCCGGTCAACCTCTATTCGGACACGCAGACGCGCCCCGGGCCGGAGATGCGGGCGGCGATGGCGTCGGCCGAGGTCGGCGACGAGCAGCGGCGGCTCGACCCGACCGTGAACGCGCTGCAGGAGCGGGTGGCCGAGCTGCTCGGCCACGAGGCGGCGCTGTTCCTGCCCTCGGGGACGATGTGCAACGCGATCGCGATCCGCCTTCACATCCGCCCGCTCGGCGACGAGATGTACCTGCACCCGACGGCGCACCCGGTCGACGCCGAGGCCGGTGGGCCGGCGGCGATGTCCGGGGCGCTGATCCACCACCTCCATGGCGAGGGCGGGATGTTCGACGGCGCCACGCTGGAAGCGGCGCTGCGCGACCCCAACGATCGTCATCAGCCGCGCTCGCGCCTGGTCTCGGTCGAGCAGACGACGAACATGGGCGGCGGCCGGGTCTGGCCGCTGGCGAGGATCGAAGAGGTGCTGGCGGTCGCCGCCGAGCATGGCCTGCGCACCCACCTCGACGGCGCCCGCCTGCTCAACGCCTGCGTCGCCTCCGGCGTCTCCGCCGCCGACTACGCGAGCCGCTTCGACAGCGCCTGGATCGACTTCAGCAAGGGGCTGGGGGCACCGGTGGGCGCCTGCCTCGCCGGCTCGACCGAGCTGATCGAGGAAGCCTGGCGCTACAAGCAGATGTTCGGCGGCTCGATGCGGCAGGCGGGGATCGTCGCCGCCGGTGCCCTCTACGGCCTCGACCACAACGTCGAGCGGCTCGCCGAGGACCACGAGAACGCCCGTCTGCTGGCCGAGCTCCTGGCCGAGATCGAGGGCGTCGCGATCGCGCCGGAGGAGGTTGAATCCAACCTCGTCTTCTTCGAGGTCGCCGACGGCGACGCCCTCATCGCCGGCCTCGCCGCCGCAGGAGTCGAGATGAGCAACGAGGGCCCGCGCGTGCGCGCCGTCACCCACCTCGACGTCGACCGCGAAGGCGTCGAACGCGCCGCCGAGGCCGTCGCCTCAGTGCTTGCCGGTTAGCTTCAGCTTCCCGCTCAGCGTCTGCTTGGTGGCGGTGCCGCCGGTCGGCTCGTAGGTGAGCTGCAGCTTGAACGGCAGCTTGCCCTTTTCCTCCAGCATCTTCTTGCCCCAGCCGGTGGGCTTGAGGCTGAGCTTGACTTTGCCGGGCGCAGCCGGGTTCTTGGTCAACGCCTTGATCGGCTTCGGCTTCCCTTTCTTGCCGGCGCTGACCAGCTTGACGATGCCCGGCCCCGGGACCGTCACCGTCATGATCGCGCTGCCGTTCTTCTTCGTCAGCTTGCCGTGGGTGAAGGTGTTGATCAGGGCGCTGGTCAGGGTGACGTCGTCGACTCCGGCGTTGAAGTAGCTGTCGTTGATGGCGTTGGCGAGCCGCAGCCGGACAGTCTGACCGGCGAAGGCGGAGAGGTCAGCCGTCACCGTTTTCGGTGCCATGATTTCGGGGTCGCCGTTCGCGTTCGCGAACGGGGTGGCAAGGATGTCTTCAGCGGCGACCGATTCGATCGGGGCGGTCGGCTTCGTCACGTCGACGCGCAGTTGCTGGTTGTCGAAGGTGGCGCCGGGGCCGGTGAGAAGCGTGTTGGGATTCGGGACTACGATCGGAGCATCCGATTTGTAGTAGACCGTCAGCGAGAGGATGCTGGTCGAGTAAGGCGGCAGGGCGACTTCCTGGTACAGGATCGCGGTGTCGGGATCGCCCTCTTCAGTCAGTGCGGCCCAGTTGCCCTGCGGCGGCGGGAAGAACCCGGCCGATTCCGACGTCTGATAGGTGAGCCATTCGCCGTCGGGCGAGCTGTTGTGCTGGAGCCAGCCCGCCAGGTTGCCGGTCTCGAAGTCACCGTTGACGATCCCGGCGGCGCTCGCGCTCGCGGCGGCGAACAGGAGGATCCCGCCGGCGAGCAGCGCGAGCGCAAGGCTTCTGACCCTCATCCAAGACCTCATCGGACTCCTCTGGTTGCGTGGCGGACTCTGGACGAGACCGCTCGGCAGTATCCTCGTTTGCGCGGCTGTTACCGTCGGCGCGTGGCCGGTGTCGACTACGAAGAGATCGGCAGCGGGTACGCGGGCAAGCGGCGCGCCGACCCGCGAATCGCGGCGCGGATCCAGGCGGCGCTGGGCGAGGCGGAGACGGTCGTGAACGTGGGCGCGGGCGCCGGGTCCTATGAGCCGCGGGACCGCTGGGTGCTGGCGGTGGAGCCGAGCGCGGCGATGCGGGCGCAGCGGCCGGCGGGAGCGGCGCCGGCGATTGACGCGCGAGCGGAGGCGCTGCCGCTCGACGACGACGCGGTCGACGCGGCGATGGCATGCGTCACGATCCACCACTGGCAGCCGCGGGCGGCCGGGCTGGCGGAGCTGCGGCGGGTGGCACGGGGGCCGGTCGTCGTCTTCACCTTCGAGCTCGCCGCGTTGCCGGCCTGGCAGCTCGAGCTCTTGCACGAGGGAATCGAGCTGGAGCGGCCGCGGTTTGGGACGGTCGCCGAAGTCGCAGCCGAGCTGGGAGGACGGACGCGGGTCGAGTCGATCCCGACCCCCGCTGACTGCACCGACGGTTTCTTCGAGGCTTTCTGGAACCGGCCCGAGGCGCTGCTCGACCCGGCGGTGCGCGCCGCGCAGTCGCTGTGGCCGCTGCTCGGCCCCGAGGCCGAGGAGCGGATCGTCGCTCGCCTCCGCGCCGACCTCGAATCCGGCGCCTGGGACGAGGCCCACGGCCACCTCCGAACCCAGGCCGAGCACGAGGGCTCCCTCCGCCTCGTCATCTCCGAGCGTTCACTGGACAGTTGACGGGCCTATAGCACCGTCAACTGTCCGCTCAAGGGTTGGGATCGGCGGCCAGGTCCAGCCAGCGGTGGCAGAGGGCGCGGCCGAGCTCGTTGAGGGCGTCGATTTTGGCTTCGGTCTCGCTGCGGAGGGCGGCCGGGTCGATGCCGATGCGGACGGCGTCGGGGTCCGCGTCAGGGTCGGAGCGGTACTCGTCGATCCAGGCGAGGGCGTCGGCGCGGCTGACCTCGGGGTGGAACTGGACCGCGTAGGCGTGGGCGCCGATCCGGCAGGCCTGCAGGCAGACCTCGCTGCGGGCGAGGGCGACGGCGCCGTCGGGCAGGGGGAACTCGTAGCTGTGCCACTGGAGCGCCTCGAAGCTCGGGGCCAGGGGAGCGAGCAGGGGGTCGGCGGCGCCCGCCTCGGTCAGCTCGACCTGGTGCCAGCCGATCTCCGGCCGCGGCGCCCGCCGCGGCTCGGCGCCCGCCGCCTCGGCAACGAGCTGGGCGCCGAGACAGAGGCCGAGCAGGGGCAGCTTGGCGGCGAGCAGCTCGCTCAGCAGCGCCTTCTGAAGAGCGAGCCACGGGTGCGCGTCCTCCTCGTCGACGTTCATCGAGCCGCCGAGGGTGAAGACCGCGTCGTAGGAGAGCGGGTCGGCCGGCGGCTCGCCGCCCTCGGGCAGCGCCCAGCGGTCGAGCTCGTCGCCGCGCGCGGCGATCGCCTCGGCGAAGACGCCGGGCCCGGCGTCGGCCTGCTGGACGATTGCAAGGACCCGCATCGCGGCAGTCTCTCACCGCCGCGGCCTAGGATCTGTCCGTGCAGCGCTCGCGCTATTTCGCGGCCCTCCTGCTCACCGCACTGGCGAGCCTGACGATCGCGGCGCTCGCCGACGCCGCCTCGGCCGAGGAACCGTTCTTCCCTCGCGCCGGCAACAAGGGCTACAACGCGCTCGACTACGACGTCCACCTCACCTACCGGCCGTCGCGTCGCTGGCTGCGGGCCTCGACGACGATCGAAGCCCGGGCGACGGAGCAGCTGTGGAAGCTCTCGTTCGACCTGCGCGGCCTCAGCGTCACCTCGGTCACGGTCGACGGCGAACCCGTCGTCCGCTTCAGCCGCGGCCGCGACAAGCTACGGATCGTGCCGCGGTGGACGATCCAGCGCGGCGAAAGGTTCACCGTCGTCGTCCGCTACCACGGTCGCCCGCGCCGGGTCGTCGACCCCGACGGCAGCTCCGAGGGCTGGATCCCCACCGGCGACGGCGCCCTCGCGGTCGGCGAGCCGCAGGGGACGATGGCCTGGATCCCCTGCGACAACGTGCCGGCGGACAAGGCGAGCTTCACGCTCCGGATCAACGTGCCGAAGCGGCTGGCGGCGATCTCCAACGGGACCCTGGTCGGGCGCCACAGCAGCCGCGACCGCCACAGCTACGTCTGGCGCGAAGACGACCCGATGAGCACCTACCTCGCCGTCGTCGACATCGGCCGCGGCCAGTTGGTCGAAGACGAAGAGGACGGGATCCCCTCCTGGACGCTGGTCGACCCGCATCAGGCCGGCCCCTCGATCCCGACCCTGGCCCGCCTGCCCGAGGTGATCGAATTCGAGAGCCACGTCTTCGGCCCCTACCCGTTCGGCTCGGCCGGCTCGATCGTCGACGTCGAACCGAATCTCGGCTACGCGCTGGAGACCCAGACGCGGCCGATCTACGCCTTCGTCCCCGACATCTCGACCCTGGTCCACGAGACCGCGCACCAGTGGTTCGGCGACTCGGTCGGGCTGAAGCGGTGGCCCAACATCTGGCTCAACGAGGGCTTCGCGACCTGGACCCAGTGGTACTACGCCGAGCGCCACAGCGGCCGCAGCGCGCGCCAGATCTTCCGCAAGCTCTACCGTGTCCCCGCCTCCGACTCGGCCTTCTGGGAACCGCCCTCGGGGCATCCCGGGCTGGCGAAGAACCTGTTCGGGACCTCGACCTACGTGCGCGGGGCGATGGCGCTGGAGGCGCTGCGGGTCCAGATCGGGACCAAGCCGTTCCTTCACCTGCTGCGCCGCTGGGCGACGATCCACCGCCACGCGAGCGCCGACATCGAAGACTTCATCTCCCTCGCCGAGGAAGTCTCCGGGCAGAAGCTCGGCGGCTTCTTCCAGCGCTGGCTCTTCGCCCGCGGCAAGCCGCGCGGCTACGGCTCGATCTAGGCGCCGAGGCGCGTTATGGGTCCATAT
>DATKLT010000060.1:0-65229 GCA_035542315.1 Solirubrobacterales bacterium
GGCCGCGGCCGCCCCTCCCTCCAAGGAGATGCTTCTTGACTCGCCCATCTCGCTACTTCTCGGCTTCGACGAATGCCGGTTCGACGACACTCGACGGATCGACTTCTTCTTCCAGGATTCCCGCGTTGTTCGCCGCCTGGGAAACGTCGACGGCGGTCTTGGTGACGAATTCCCCGGGCAGGAGCTCCGCGTTTTCCGCCAGGTTGTAGAGCTTCACCCCGGCAAAGGAGGTGGCCAGCGAGCCCGGTTCGGCGCCGTCCGCGGCGGTGATGATTTCCTGGGCTTCCTTTTCGTGCTGTTCGTAGAATTCGACCGCTTCGCCCCAGGCGCGGACCAGCGCTGCGACCTGGCCGGGCTTGTTAGCGATCATGTCGTTCGACACCATCAATCCATCGGAGATCAGACCTGGGTCTTCCTTGGCAGCGTAGATCTCTTCGAAGGCGGGGTCTTTTTCGAGCACCGCGGCGATGTAGGGCTGGTAGGTGACAGCCGCGCCGACCTGCCCGGCGAGCGCTGCGTTACCGGCGTTCGCGGCAGGGATCGGGACCTTCTCGATGTCGCTGATCGACATGCCTTCCTGTTCCAGCGCGTAGTTGAGGAGGATGTCGCTGGTGGTCCCTTCCTCGTAGGCGACCTTTTCGCCTTCGAGGTCCTTGACCGAGGTGATCGGAGCTTTCGCCAGGATCGCGTCTGCGGTCAGGCTCTCGTCCTCGAGCAGCACCATCTTGGCTGGGATCTGCTGCTGTGCCAGGAGCAGGGCGACCTGCGTCGGAACGTTCGAGACGTCGGTTTTGCCGCCGACGAACGCCGCCTCTCGATCGGAGTCGGTGGAGAAGTTGATGATTTCCACGTCGATCCCCTGCTTGTCGAAGAAGCCCTCCTTCTCCGCTATGTACCACGGCCCGTAGCCGATCCAGGGCTCGATTCCCATCTTGATCACCCCGGCCTCGGGCTTCGAGGGAATGCTGCCCGACGTGACTTCCCCGCTGCTTCCGCCGGAGCTGCCACAGGCCGTGACACCAACGGCGAACGCCGCGGCAAGCACGGCCAGGGCGATTACTTGGACTCGTTTCATTGCCTTCATTGCGTGTGATCTCCTTTTCACCCGTTTCCCATTTCGAACTGCGTCAAGTTGGTGAATGTCGAAAGGCAGCCGCTCGCGCCCGGCGCAGACCCGGTCAGACACTTCGCCCCCCGTCGATGGTCACCAGGGACCCAGTCATGTACGCCGCCTGCGGCTCGAGCAGGAAGCTGACGAGGTTGGCGACCTCGTCAGCCCGCCCGAACCGCGCCGCTGGGACCTGCGCGAGCAGCCTCTCGGCCACGTCCGGGTCGTCGATGGCCTCGGCGGTCATCGGCGTCTTGACGTAGCCAGCGCAAACGGCGCTGACCGCGATGTGCCGCGGGGCCAGCTCCAGCGCCAGCGTCTTGGCCAGGGAGGCGACGGCGGCCTTGGAGAGGTTGTAATCGGCGAAGCGCGGCTCGGGGCGGATCGCGTTGACCGACGCGTTGAAGACGATCGCGCCGTGGTCGCCGATCAGCTCGGCCGCGGCCCGGGCGAAGAGGAAGGCGCCGATCACGTTGACGTCGATCACCCGGCGCAGATGCCCCAGTTCGATCTGCGAGAAAGCGACGCCTTTGCCGTCGATACCGGCGTTGACGAAGGCCCCGTCGAGGTGGTCGAAGCAGTTCCCCACGGCCTCGAAGAGGCGGGCCACGGCGCTCTCGTCGCTGATGTCGCAAACCGAGACGCCGGAGAGGGCGGGCGCCAGCCGGCGCGCCCTCTCGGCGGAGTCGAAACTCGTCCCGGTCACCCACACCTGCGCCCCTTCGTCGAGCAGCCGCTTGGCGCAGGCCAGACCGATCCCGCTCGTGCCCCCCGAGATCACGATGTTCCTGCCGTATTGAAGCGACGGACCCATCAGTCGAGGGTGCCCTTGACCCCTGCGGTCATCCCCGCCCGCCTGGGGTTGAGGAGCAGCGCGCTGCGCAGCGCGTGCCCGAAGGCCCGGAACCCCGCCTCCCAGGCGTGGTGGGGGTCGACTCCATCGGCGAGCCGCAAGTGGACGGTCGCGCGGGCGCCCTGGCTGAAGCCTTCGAAGAAGGCGGCCAGGTCGATCGTCAGCATGTCCTCGACGCGTTCCAGCCTGGCGGCGTCGTCGATCGTGAGGAAGGCGTTGGAGCGGCCCTCGAAGGAGACCGCCGCCTCGGCCCTCGCCTCGTCCATCAGGCCGAAGCCATTGCCGCGCGACTCTATCCCGGTGGTGATTCCGTCGACCACGAGAGCCCGCGCGGCGTGGCCGAGGGCGAGGCCGATGTCCTCGCAGACCACGTGCATCAGCCGATAGGTCTTGGCCTCGTAGCTGGCGTCGATGTTGAGGTCGCTGTACCAGCCGAGCATTTCGAGCATGTGGTCGAAGAAGAGGATCGTCGTGTCCAGCTTCGGGACGCGGTACTCGCCGCGCCCCAGGGTCACCCCGATCACCGCCTCACGGGTGACGCGGGTGACCGCGTAGTCCTCGCCCTTCCTCTCGATGCTCATCCCGTTGAAGTCGCTCACGTCATTTCCTCCATTTCGATCAGGGATTCCCGTACCAGTCGCATTCGAGGCGCCGAGCCGATCGTCACCCGGACCCACCCCGGGCAACCGAGGTCCGAACCGCTGCGGGCCGAGATCCCTCGGCTCCCCAGCGCCTCGATGGCGCGATCGGCGCTGCGCGGCCGAAACGAGACGAAGTTCGTCTGGCTCGGCCAAAACTCGATCTCGAGGCCGCCGAGGAAGGCTTCGAACTCCCCGCGCTGGCGGCAGGTTTCCGAGATCGCGTATTCCTCCCAGGCCGGATGCTCGATCGACGCCTGGGCGGCCGCCAGCGCGATCGCGTTGACGTTGAACGGAGCCCGGTAGCTGTCGAGGCGGGCGATCGCGTCCGCGTCGCCCACCGCGAAGCCGACCCTCGCCCCGGCCAGGCCGGCGCCCTTCGAAAACGTTCTCTGGATCAGCAGGTTCGGGTACCGGTCGAGCAGCGAGCGAGCATCCGGCCGCTGGTCGAGCGGGAGGAAGGCCCGGTAGGCCTCATCGAGGACCACCCAGCACTCGCCCGGCACCAGCTCCAGGAAGCCCTCCAGCTGGGCGGGGGAAAGCGCGACCCCGGTCGGGTTATGGGGGGTCGGCAGCCAGACCAGCCGCGCGTCCTGCGCCGCTGCCGCGAGCGCATCGAGATCGTGGCCGCCGTCGACGACCGGGACGCGGACCAGCTCGGCGCCGTTGAGGACGGAGACGATCTCGTTGATCCGGTACGGCGGATCGGACATCACCACCTCGTCGCCCGAGCGGATCATCGCGACGCCGACGAGAAAGCACACTTCGTCGCTGCCGTTGGTGACGATGACCCGCTCCTCGTCGACTCCGAGCTGGCTGGAGATCGCCGCGCGCAGGTGCCTGCTGGTTCGGTAGACGTGCACTTCGGGCGCAACCGCCTCGATTGCTGCGATCACCTCGGGGCCCGGTCCCAGGTAGGACTCGTTGGCGGAGAGCTTGCCGGCCGGCTCGTCCCCCACCGTCCCACCCGGCTGGTAGGGCCTCACCTCCGGTAGCTCGCCGAGTGCCGGTCGGCCCCTCACGGATGCACCAGCACCTTGACCGCGGTTGCGCGGATGGCCTCTTTGTCGATCGCGTCGGGTAGCTCCTCGAGGCCGATCGCGTGGGTGATGACCGGCCGGTAGCGCCAGGGCTCGGCGCTCAGCGCCATGATCGCCTCCGGCAGCTCGTCGATGAAGGCGTTGATGCCAGCGATCGTGATCCGGCGCTGGACGACGGCCTTCAGACCGACGCCGGCGGGCTCTCCAGCGAGCGCCACCAGGAGGATGGTCCCACCGTCGCGCACCGTGCGCACTGCGTCGCCGAGCGCATCCCGGTAGCCGGCCGCGTCGATGACGAGGTCGAAGGCGGCGGCGCTGAGCGAGGATGCCTCCGCGACGCACCGCGCCCCCAGCGCCGTGGCCAGCTCGGCGCGCCGCGGGGCCGGCTCGGCCACCGACACCTCGACCTGGGGGAAGCGGCGGCGAAGCTCGATGTGAAGCAGGGCTCCGAGCGGCCCGTGGCCGAGGACGAGGACGGAGCTGGGCGAGCTGGGCGCCCGGCTGATCGCGTGGAAGGCAACAGCGAGGGGGGCGGCGAGCACCGCATCCTCGCCCTGCAGGTTGGCGGGAACCGGGTGAGCCGAGCGGGCCGGGACGAGGACGTGGGTCGCGAAGCCACCGGGACACGCCTCGCCCAGGACGGTCACCCTCGTGCAACGGTCTGGGTCCGTCGCGCAGCCCTCGCATTCCATGCACGGAATTCGGGAATCGATGACCACGGGCGTCCCCAGCGCCAGCTCGACCCCCTCTCCCAGCGCCTCGACGCGCCCGGAGACCTCGTGCCCGAGCGTCGCGGGCCATTCGCTGATCCACTCGCCGGTCTCGATCGCGTGCAGGTCCGAGCCGCAGACCCCCGCCCAGTCGACCTTGACCAGGACCGAGCCGGGGCCCGGGTCCCCCAGCTCCCGCTCGCCGATCCTCACCCGCAGGTCGGCATCCATCAGCGCCGCCCGAACCCTCATGCGGCGCCCCTGTCTCGCACCCCGGGCTTGCGCCAGCCGAGGGAGGCGGAGAGGCGCGCGGCGGCCGCGCAGACGGCGTCGGCGAAGCGAGTGACAAGAGCGGGGTTGCCTTTCGCCGCCAAGTAGGAAACCCCGAGCGCGGCAACCGGGCGGTCGCTGTGCGAGAAGACCGGCGCCGCCAGGCAGCAGATGCCAGGGGTGATCATCTGATCGTCGAAGGCGAACCCCCTTGCCCGCACGGCGGCGAGATTCTCCAGCAGCGCGCCGAGGCTCGCCGGCCCCGAGCCCGTGCGGGTCGCCATCGGTGTTGCTTCGAAGGAGGCTCGAACCTCTGCTTCCGGCAGCTCGGCCAGGATCGCCCAGCCGACAGCGGTCAGGTGCGCCGGCAACCGAACACCGACATCGGTGACGAGGTTGGGACCGTCCCACGCGGGTTGCTCCTTGTCGAGGTAGAGGACATCGGTGCCGTGGAGGATCGCCAGATGACACGCCTCGCCGGTGTCGGCGCAGACACCCTCGAGCAGCGGGCGGCCGAGTCGTTGCAGTGGGGTTCGCCGCAGATACGCAGAGCCGACCTCGAAGATGCTGACGCCAAGGCCCCAAGCCCGCTCATGGTCGTGGTACGTCACGTAGTTGCGCTCCAGCATCACGTTGAGGATGTGATGAGCGCTGCTCTTCGGGATGTCGCACTCGCGCGCGATCGCCATCGTCGGCATCGGCTGGGCGTGGGCAGCGAGGGTCTCCAAGATCTCGAGAACCCGTACTGCTGATTTGACATGGCTGGAGGTCAATGCGAGCTTTCACCTGCGGAGCGGTCCCTTGGTCCCATATGCGAGACAGTGGTCTCGCGGACTGCCGTGGCGCGTTTATACAAGCCAAAAGTGGGGGCATCGACCGGCAAGCGCAGCAAGCGTCTGAGGTGCGAGACAGGGGTCGGAGAGGCCGCGGAGCGCTGCTACCGTGCCGCCCGATGCGACCCGGTGAGATCTGGCGATTGCTGGCGCGGGAGCGCCCGCGGCTCAACCGCAGGCGCAGGATTCTTCGACACTGTCACAGCGTCGGCGACCTGCGCGAGGCGGCGCGGCGCCGGGTGCCCGATGCCATATTCGACTACGCCGAGGGTGGTGCCGAGGCGGAGCTGACCGTGAGCCGAAACGCCGCAGCCTTTGCGGCCTGCCGGTTTCACCCGCGAGTCCTCAGGGACGTCTCGAACTGTGACCGATCCACGACCGTCTTCGATGTACGGTTCCCGCTGCCGCTCCTGCTGGCGCCCACCGGCTACTCACGGATGCTGAACAGTGACGGTGAGGTCGCGGTCGGGCGCGCCGCCAAGCGGGCGGGCCTGCCCTATGTGCTTTCGACCGTGGGCTCCACCTCGATCGAGGACCTGGCCACAGTCGACCACCCGCACCTCTGGTTCCAGCTGTACCTGTGGCGCGATCGGGAGCTTGCGCTCGATCTGGTCCGTCGCGCGGACCGAGCCGGCTACGAAGTCCTCGAGTTCAGCGTCGACGTGCCCGTGTCCGGCTTCCGCGTGCGTGACGTTCGCAACGGGCTGACCATTCCACCTGCCCTGCGGTTGCGGACCGTCGCCGATATCTCAGCCCACCCGTCCTATTGGCTGGCGACCCTGCGCGCGCCCGCGATCGAGTTCGCGAACGCCCCCAAGCGGGTCGGGACGAGCATGACGATCGAGAACATGTCGACCCAGTTCGATCCCAGCCTGGACTGGTCGGCGCTGCGGGAGATCCGCGAGCGCTGGAGCAAGCCCCTCGTCCTCAAGGGCCCGATTTCGCCAGCCGACGCGCGAACGGCGGTGGAGCTGGGGGTCGACGGAATCCACCTTTCCAACCACGGCGGGCGGCAGCTCGACCGAACCGCCCCCACCCTCGACTCGCTGGCGGCGGTTCGTGCGGCGATCGGGCCAGAGAAGCTGCTGATCCTCGACTCGGGCATACGAAGCGGCGCCGACCTCGCGATCGCCGTCGCCTTGGGGGCCGACGTCGGCGGCATCGGCCGGGCCTACCTCTACGGGCTGATGGCGGCAGGCGAAGAGGGGGTGCAGCGGGCCCTGGACTTGCTCGCGGCGGAGTTCGGGAGAACCCTGCAGCTGCTCGGCGTCGCCTCGGTCGACGAGCTGAAGGCGAGAGGCCCGGAGCTGGTGTCGGGCTGACGATGACGACCGAGAGCTCACCTGCGGAGCCGGCGGCGCGGATGACGATTCGCGAGTTCGACGATGCCGACCTCGGGCTGATAGTCGAGCTGATCCAGGCGACGAGCACCCCGGGCGCCAGCTCCGTCTTCTCGCTGGGCGACCTGGTTCGCACGCTCACCGACGACGAGCAGGCGAGGGCGGCTGTCGTCGCGGTTCACGACAACGCGGAGATCTGCGGTGTCGCCGTGGCTCGGATCGAGGGCGATCGCGCCTGGCTGCTGCGCTGGGCGGTCGCCACGGAGCACCGCGAGGCGGGCCTCGGAACGGCCCTCCTGCGGCGGCTCGAGCAGCGCCTGATGTCGTCCGGGGTCTCCTCACTGCTGGTGCTGGTCCCGCCGGACAACCGCGCCGCGTCAGCCCTCGGCAAGGCCGACTACGAGATCCGCAGCGGCGCCAGCGTCTTTGAGAAGACCAACCTCAATCCCTCGGCCGCGAAGCGTCGGGCGGAGAGCCTCGGGGCAGAATGGCTGGAGCAGGACCGGTGGGAGCAGATCGGCGGCATGGAGCGGGAGAAAGCGCTGATCGACGAGGACATCATCCTGCCGCTGGCCAACCCGATCGCCGCCCAGCACCATGGGGTCGCGGCGCCTTCGGCGGTGATCCTCTTCGGGCCACCGGGCACCGGCAAGACCACCTTCGCCAAGGCGATTGCCGCGAGGCTTGGTTGGCCGTTCATCGAGGTCCTTTCGACTCAGCTCAGCGGCGACAGCCACCACGCGCAGGCTCGCTCGCTGCGCGAGCGGATCGAGGATCTCTTCAGGCTCGACCAGCTCGTGGTCTTTCTCGACGAGGTCGACGATCTCGCGAGAGCCCGCAGCAGCTCCTCGCCATCGCCCGCCGTCACCAACGAGCTCCTGAAGCTGGTGCCCTCCTTCAGGCACGGCGAACGCCTGTTGATCTGCGCCACCAATACCGTCTCGGAGCTCGATCCCGCGTTCGTCCGCCCAGGGCGCTTCGACTGCATCATCCCGATCGGGCCGCCCGACGGGCAGGCGCGCGCGGAAATCTGGAGACGGTACGCCTCCCGGGGAGTGACCGGCGAGATCGATTTCGACGCCCTGGTCGCCCGCACCGAGCGCTTTTCCGCCGCCGACATCGAGTTCGCCGCCGGCAAGGCCGCCCACCAGGCCTTCAAACGAGGCCTCGCCAACAAGACCCCTGCGGAGGCGGTGACCGACGACTTCCTCCTGGCCATCTCCAAGATGAGGCCATCGATCACGGTGGAGCAGCTCGACGAGTTCGAACGCGACGCCGAGCGGCATTCGCGCTACTGATCGAAGGGGATCCCCCGCGCGCCTACCGCTTCAACCCCGGGTCCCCCCCGCGCCGGCTTCGTCGGCGCCGATCCCCAGCCGCGCCGCGCCGAGCTGGCGAGCCACCCAGTCGCCCACCGTGTTGTAGCCGTGTCCCCAGGCCATCGAGAGGTCCCGGTAGGCCCGCTCGAGCCGCTCGCCGGAGCGCATCGAGCTCGATCCGGCCGTGCGGAAGACGTGATCCTGAAGCGCTCTCGACGCCAGGCGCATCGATTCGCGCGCGACCGCGTCGAGGCGCAGATCCTCCTCCCGCGAAAAGCCGCCGCCTTCGACGTTGTCGACGCAGGCCGACGTCCATTGATCGGCGCAGCTCAGCAGCGCCGCTTCCGCGGTCGAGACCAGCCCCACGGCGTCGCCGAGCCAACGCTGGTAATCGCCGTCCTCGCCGCGCAAGCGGATCGGGGGCCGGGAGGTCTTGCGCGAGCGGAGCATCCGTTCGTAGTCGTCGATCGCCCCCCAGGCCGCGCCGATCGCGACCGCGCTCAGCTCGATCGCGAAGAAGCTGAGCGCGCGCCCGGCGTACATCGGATTCCCGTGCAGCTCCGACCCGGGGGTGCCGCCGTCGACGTCCACCTCGAGCATGTTCGCTCCCGCCAGCGCGTGGCGGCTGGGCACCTGCGCGTCGACTTCGACGCTGTGCGAGCCGCTCCCGCGCAGGCCCAGCGCACCGTGCCAGTCGTCGAGCATCGTCCATTCGCTGCGTGGGGCGACGAACAGGAGCATCGACTTCCCGGCCTCGCCCGGGGCGGCGGGGGCGAAGGTTTGCCCCATGTAGTGGGTCGCGTAGGGCGCGCCCGAGCAATAGGCGAAGGTCCCGGAGATCGCCCAGCCATCGTCGTCCGGACGGGCGCTGCCGGCCGGCGCAGCGGCGGAGGCGCAGCGAAACTCGCCGTCGCCGAAGATCTCTTCCTGAGCACGGAGATCGAACCAGGACCCGATCTGGAGCGCGTGGCCCGCACCGAGCGCGAAGCACCAGGCGGTCGACATGCAGCCCCTCGCCAGCTCGATCACCAGCCGGGCGAAGGTCGGCACGTCGAGCTCGAGGCCGCCGAAGGCCCGTGGCACCAGCGTGCGGTAGAGCCCGGCCTCGAGGAGGGCCTCGTGGGTCTGTTGCGGGTAGAACGTCAGCCGCTCGGTTTCGGCCTGCCGCTCGATCAGCTGGGGGCGCAGCGCGGCGGCCCGCTCCAGCACGCGGTCCGCGGCCAAGGACCGCTCCGAGCGCGGGGGGGCCGCCAGGCGCCCGCTGGCCTCAGTCATGCGTCGCGACCTTCCTCTTCGGCATCTGATCTCCCTGGCTCGCGGAGCGTGAGCGCAACCTAGCCTCGAACCGCGTCCGCTCCGCAGTGGCTGGAGCAGATTGAGTCTTGCCCGGCAGACTCGCTGGGGCCGGCTGAGGGGAGCGGCGGGCTCAGCCTCGCTGCGGCGCGGGACGACGTGCGATTCGCGCTGCCTCGGAGCGCCCGAGGAACGGCATCAGCGTGATCTCGACCAGCTGGGAAGCGAGGTCGGGGAGGCGCTTTGCCTCGCCGTCGTCGAGCCGGCTCAAGACGGTGCTGCAGAGGCCGCCGACCAGCGCCTGCTCGGTCAGCGTCGGGAGACCGTCTCCCACCCCACCCTCGCGGCAGGTCTTCGCCAGCAGCGAAGCGAGCTGATCGCGAAGGTGGAAGGCGCTGCGAACGACTTGCGGCTCGCCCCCAAGCACCGCCGGATCGAGCATCCGCGCCTGCTCGGGCGAGGCGGCGGCTAGGTCGAGCGAGGCGCCGATCGCGACCTTGACCTTGAACGGCCAGTCGCTCTGGCCACGGCAGGCTTCGGCAAGCCGCTCGCGGTAGCGGGCGACGACGAGATCCTGACTGGCGAGCACCGCCCCGGCGACGCTGCCGAAATGGGCGGAGAAGCTGGCGGCGGGCAGGCCGGCGGCGGCGGCAATGCGCTCGGGGCTGAGGCCCGGCGCGCGGTGCTCGGCCAGGGCGCCGGGAACGGCGCGGAGGAGGAGCTCGCGCTCGGTCACCGAGGCGGTCGCCCTCGACCGGCCGCGCCGATCCCGCCCCGCGCGGCCCGCGCCATCCCCTGCGGGGCTCTGAACAATCGCTCACGGCAGCGATTAGGGTCAACACCGGGATGGTCGCGACGCCATGGGGCAACTCCGATTCGCTGCGCGAGCGGCGCCTGCGACCGGGGCCCGGGACGCCGCGGGAGGAGGTGGCCGCCAACCAGCGCGCGCGCCTCTTCGGGGCGATGGTCGCGAGCGTCGCCGACCGCGGCTATCTGGCCACCTCGGTCAACGACCTGGTCGAGCTCTCCGGCGTCTCCTCGCGCAGCTTCTACGACCTGTTCGCCGACAAGCAGGCCTGCTTTCTGGCGACGATGGAGGCGATCATCGAGGCCGCCATCGCGTTCACGGCCCAAAGCGCGGGCGAGGCGATCGGCGAACCACAGCCGGGAGGCGTGCGGCTCCCGGCTGTCGACGAGCTGACCGGGCGCGGCTGGGAGGAGCGGGCCCGGATCGGCTTCGACGCCTTCGCGACGATGGTGGCCTCGCAGCCTGCGGCGGCACGGCTGGTCCTGGTCGAGTCCTTCGCCGCCGGCTCCGACGTGCTGGTCCCCCTGCGCGAGGCGGTGGCGGGCTTCGAGTCGCTGGTCGCCGACCTGCTCGAGCAATCCCCGGAGCGGGCGGGGATGCCGCCGGAGCTGGTGATCGCGATCGTCGGCGCCGCGCAGGAGATCGCCCGCACCCGGTTGCGCGAGGGCCACGAGGCCGAGCTCGGGGCGGCGATCGAGGAGCTCTGGCAGCTGCTCGTCACATACCGGCCGCCGCCGGAGCCCTTGCGGCTGCTGGGAAGGCCTCCGAAAGCGGGGCCCGAGCCGATCGATGCTCACGAGCATGCCGAGCGGGCGCTTCGCGCGTTCGCCGCGGTCGCCGCCGAGCAAGGCTACGCGGAGACGACGGTGGAGGCGGTGCTGCGCCGTGCCCAGATGTCGGCGACCACGTTCTATTCCCACTTCCATGGCAAGGAAGACGCGATGCTGGCGGCGATCGACAGCTTCGGCGCCCAGATCATCGCCGCCGTGCTGCCGGCGGTGCGCCGCTCGCCGGGCTGGGGCGAGGGGATCCGCGCCGGGGTCGGAGCGCTCTGCAACTTCCTCGCCTCGCGCCCCTCGTTGGCGCGGTTGATGATGGTCGAGGTCTATGCCGCCGGCCCGGCGGCGATCGAGCGCCGGGCCGAGGTGCTGGCGCCGCTCGCCGCACAACTCGAGCCCGGAGCCGAGCTGTCCCCGAGCACGCCGGCGCTGGCCGCGGAGGCGATCGGCGGCGCCGCCTACACGCTGATCTACCGCCGCATCGAGGAGGCGGGGCCCGAGGCGCTGCCCGCCCTGGCGCCGATCCTCACCTACCTCGCGCTCGATCCTTTCCTGGGACCCGCGGAGGCGGCCCGGCTGGCGAACAGCGAGGTGCGTGCTCGGCGCCCGGCCGCCGGCCGCCAGCCGCCCGCTTGACTGACGGGAGCCCGGGCGCCCCGCCCGGTGGATCGAGTGGCCACGCGGTGGGGCGGGTGGCCCGGGCGGCGGGAGATGCCGCGGCCGGGCCACCCTCATCCAGACCCCGCCGCGCCGAAGGGGGGCACGGCGCGGCGGGCACTGCCTGTCGTCGGGTTGGGAGGGCCGACGACCTCGGCCTGGCTGACTAGCCGACCGTTCCCTGCCCCCGCCTGGGTGACGCGGGCAAGCCTTGCCTGAGCAAATCTCCACCGCCCTCGCCCTAGCGCAGCCGCCCCTGGCGGTGGCGCTTGGCCGTCTCGCGTCCGCAGCTGGTCTGCATCAGCGGTTCGGAATCGGCGAGCTTCCCGTTCTGGGCGGTGAACCGCACCACCGCCCGCTGCGTGGAGGCGCAGAGGTTCTGCGAGTTGACCAAGAGCCCTTCCTTGCCGCCTTTGAGCTGCAGTTGGAAGCGGGACACGGGCGCATCCGGCACCGCGAAGAACGTGGTGCGGATGCGGGCGTTGGTCTTCGGGGTGACGGTGTCGACGGCGCCGACCAAGACGACGTGGATCTGGCCGTTCAGGTCAGCGACGATGTCCGGCAGCTCTCGTTCACCGCCGTTCGAGCGGAAGTAGACCTTGCCTTCCAGGGGCTTGTCGAGCAGGGGCGTCCAGGCCTTGGCGGTGCCGAGGACCGAGATCTTCGGGCACCGCCCTTCGGCGAACTGGGGCCGGGTGCAGGGGTTGCCGACGTGGGCCTGGTCGATGATCTCCGCGTGGGGCAGGGTCACCGCCGCCCGAGCGATGTTGGCGAAATCACCGCTCTTGGGAAAGCTCAGCACAGCCCTCAGGGCGGGGTGCTGGGTGCGCTGGGGCTTGCCCTTGAGGGCGAGCGAGAGCGAGGGCTTGAAGCCGAGCGCCCCGCAGGCGCCGACCTGGAAGCGCTCGCTGAGGGGCGCCGTTGCGCCCTGCGAGGAGGTGGCGAGGCCGGTTACGGCCATCGGGTTGCAACTGGTCGGGTTGAAGGTGAAGTCGGGGCGGTCCATGCTGACCGTGACCGAACGGATGTCGAGCGGGATGCCGGCGAGGATTCGCGGCAGCGGATCTGAGACCGCGGTGATCTGGGTCGTGGTCGGGTCGACCCGCAGCGCCGCGCGGACGACGACGTTGCCGAGATCGAGCGGCCCGCCGATCACCGGGGTGACGATCGCCAGGCTTAGCGGTGCCCCCTCATATGGACCCGCCAGGTAGACCGAGCCGGTGTTGTGGAAGGGCAGCGCGCCGGGGCCGGCGGCGGCATCGGAATGGCCGACCAGGCTCGCCGCCGGACAGGAGGGCGAGGCCAGCTCGGCGGCGCCGCTGCCGAGCGCGGACGGGATCGAGGCGATCGCCGCGTCCGAGCAGTAGGGGATCCCCTTCAGGGTGCCGAGCATCCCTGGCGGCAGCGTCGTTTCGATCCGGCTCAGGCCCTGGCTGCCGTCTTCGCGGGCGACGCGCAGGGTGAAGGGGCTGAAGGCGCCCGCGATCGGGGTCTGCGAACCGGCGCTGAACGAGGGTCCGAAGGAGCCGCTCGGGCAGGGCCCGCCGCCGGGGCCGCTGGTGATCTGGAAGGCGCTGGTCGAGTGGACGACCTCGGCCGGCGTCGGGTTCTGCGGGTCGACCGCCGACCAGGGCACGAATTCGCCGCTGCCGGTGTAGGTGCCGCAGGCGGGCGGCGTCACCAGCGGCGCCCTTGGCCCGGAGTCGAAGGTCAGCTTGAAGTCGTTGAAGGCCAGTTTCGGGTTGTTGTCGAAGACCGTCGTGATCTGGCCGGTGACCGGATCGGTCACCACCTTGGCCGCCAGCTTGACGTCCATCCCCGCCCCTTCCGCCCAGGTATAGAAGGCGAGGGTCGAGTGCGAGGGATTGGCGTCCTGCTTGGCCTGGTAGGCGAAGCCGTAAAGCGGTTCGGGCAGCAGTTCGCTGTCGATCTCGAGCGTCCCGATCTTCGACGAGTCCGGACAGCTCGGCGGCGCCGTCGAGTGCAGCCCGATCTGTTCTTCCGAGCAACCGCTGAGCCCGTCGGCAGCGGCCGGGTTGACCGCCATCCCTTCCGGCAGCACCGTCACCGACTTCTTCAGATTGGCCGTGGCCACCCCAAAGGGCAGGTTCGTCTGCGGCACGTGCACGTCGATCGCCAGCCCGGTCGGACTGTCGGCCGAGTGGGTCGAGGGGTTGAAGGTGATCGACGGGTTGAACGGCAATTTGTCGCAGCCGGTCACGCCGGGGCTGGTAGCCGTCGCGGTGTCGAAGACGCCCGGTTCCTCGTAGGAGTCGACTTCCAGGGTCGCGGTCTGGGTCCCGGCCGAGCAATCGGTGGAGTTGGTGAGGAAGGGGCGGGGCGGCGAGTTGGCGGGGCAACTGGCCCCGGTCGGTTCGCCGGTGTGTTCGTCGAGGCAGTGCCCGCGCAAGGCATCATGGCGCGGGTCGCCCGGAACGCCCCACAGCGTGAAGGTCGATCCGGCGACCGGCAGGTAGGTCGATGGATACCTGACTTCCGCCCGCACCCCATAGTCGGAGCCACTGCGGACATGAATGTGGACCGAGGTGACGACGTTCGATAGGTTGAAGGCGAAGGTCGCGACATCGCCGGGGGCCGGTTCCATGTTGTACACCGGGACCCAGCCGCTGAAGACGAGCGGGATTTGCGCCGCGAAGTCGACCTTAGTGAAGCCAACCTGTGAGTCGATCGGGCACTGACCGCTTCCTTCGCGCAACCGAACGTAGCTGCACGTGGGTGCAGAGGTGGGCGCTCCGGCGAAGCCGGCGGGCAGGTCGGTGATGATGTCCCGCACGCCTCCCTGGGGTAGATCACCTGCTTCATTCAGGTTGAGGTCGAAACTCGTGGTGATCTCGAATGGATGAGCGCCAGCTCCCAGGTCGGGGGTTTGGCCGTCTTCCGCGAACGTCCCCGCGGAAAAACTGCCGGGCACGATGCCAAAAGTAGGTGGTTCCGCGGCGTAGGCCGACGGTGCTACGGCGAGGACGAGGAGCCATAGCGGGACCACACAGGCGAGCAATCGGCGAACAGTCTTGGTCATCATCGGTCTCTCCTGATCAGCGGCTTGAGGGTCGGTGGTCGGGCTCGCGTCCCTCCTCATCGGGTTGACCCTCGGTGACGCGAGACATTCCGGTTGCTCCGATGGCCGCTGGACCTCTTCCGGTGCTTCCTCCGCCTGTGCTTGTGCTTTGCGCGGTGGGATCGGTGATTGACCGGGCCGACGAAGGTGGCCGTTGCGGCGGATAACGCTGCGGGCGCCGCGGTCGGGGCGCCATGGCAGGCTTCCCCTGAGCAGACGGGTGGCCGAGCGGGCGCCGGATAGCCGCCATCGATCCGAGCGTCATAGACGTCTTGCACCTTGTCTTGGTCGGCTGCCACCAGTGGATCTCCGGTGATGAAGAAGACGTCGGACCCATCTGACGAACTGCCCAGGACGCCGGAGACTTGCCCGCCTGTGCCGGCGGAGATCAGAGAAACGGAGCCGTCGTGCCACTCGTACGTATCGACAGTTTCGTTCACATCGCTCGGCACGAGCGCCTGGGACGTTGAGAAGAACACTGCGTTCCCGTCGTCGCTGAGACCGCGTCGAAGGCTGCACTCAGCACCACCACCTGGTCCACTCGTGGGGAGAGACGCGCCCTCACCTGCAATTCTGATGAGACTTCCGTCTCTCGCGTCATAGCGGAATAGCCCCTTGCCACTGGGCGAGTTAGATATCGCTGGTTCAAAGGGATATTCAGCTTGGAATACGATTATCTGGCCGTCGGGGGTGACCTCCGGTAGGCTTGCCCCTCCGCCCGCAGTGCAGGTTTCGCTCTGCGAAACGAGTTCGGTCTTGCCCACTTCCGTCAGGGTCCCGGCGTTGTAGAACTCAAGCCCTGAAGGGATATCGCGGTTCATGAAGAAGACGCGCGTTCCGTCGTTAGAGGAGCCCAGCAGACGCGACGCTTCGCCGTTCGGCGGGTCGCTGATTCCAGTCCCCGCCGAAATCCGAGTTAGAGTCTGCGTATCAACGTCATACGAATAGAGGTCGCGAGCTTCATCTGTATCGTCATTTGTCAGCTGCTGTGTCGTCGAGAAGAAGATGATCTCTCCATCGGCAGTAGATCCTTCATAGACCGCCGCGGAGGATTCGTTGCAGTCGCTCCGAGTACATTGCGAGGCTGAGGCCTCAACCGTGCGGGCCCCGTTGATACGGACATACACCTCCGAGGGGTTCCCCGGCGTTCGATTCGCTGGTTCAGGGCTCGTGAAGACAGCAAGTGAACCGTCAGGGGACACGGCGTGAGGCGTGACGATGGTGGCATCCTGACTTGCTTCATGTCTGCCGCCAATCGCGCCGAGTTCAGTCGCCGTACAGTTCGCCTCTCCGCTTCCGCCACACGCGGCTTCGCCAGGAGGCGGTACGAGGCTCACAAGCCGGATGGTTCCTTCGTCCCATTCATACACCTTGACCTGTGATCCGCTGGCTTCGGGCGTCAGATTTGATCTCGTCTCGAAGAAGATCTGCTTCGCATCGCTTGAACGTCCCAGGTAGTAGGCGTCTTCTGCCGTGCCTGCACTAACAAGCGTCGTGGAGCCGCCGGCGATTAGATAGACATCCAGCGAGAAGCCATCTTCCTCTTCGGGCAGCAACGGCGAGACCGTTGCAACGACGATTCGAGTTCCATCATCCGAGAGCGCCTCTGACAGCGGCGGAAAGATTGCGTTGCCGACGAATCTGGGCGGAAAGAGGGCATGATTTACCCAGCCAGTGTCGGTCCGCTCCGCCGAGTAGGTTCCCTCCGCTCCCGATTCCCCCGTGAAGGGGTCGATCGACGGATAGGCAACTCGATTCCCCGTGGCGGCGACCCACACTCCGCGGTTGTTGGTTATCGGGTTGGGCCCGGCGGCGGTTGGGAAACCCTGATGCTCTGGTGAGACAAGCTCATAGGCCCGACAATCGGGCAGGAGCGTTGAGCCGCTTTCACTACGCAACTGGGCGTTCGGGCAGCCTGACTGGATCGTTGCGGGGTTGATCGTCGTGAATACGACCGGTGCTCCGATAGCGGTGCCGGCGATATTCGTCGCCACCACGCGAGCGAAGTAAGTCTTGCCTGGCTGCAGACCGGAGACGGTCGCGGTCACCAGATGTTCTTCGTTGTCGGATCCAATCGATGCCGACTCTGGGGTCGAGGCAGCGTCGGTGAATTCAGATTCTTCGAACTGCGAGGCACTGACGTATTCAAAGTGGTAGGTCGCGGGGGTACCGCCAGGCCGAATCTTGGCTTGAATCTGTGCGCTGTCGGTCTCGAACGAAGAGACTTCGGTCGATTTCACCACGACCGTCGGCCCCACCGCCGGCGGTTCGATCGACTTCGTTTCGCTGCCCGCTTCCCCCCCGGCGTTGCTCGCCACCAGCCGCACTTCGTAGTGGACCCCTGGATGCAGATGCACTTCGCCGCTGACTTCATGGCTCGTGTCGTCGGCTTCGAGCGTCCCTTCCACCCCCGGGCATCCCGGCGTGCATTCGAAGCGCCAGGAGGTCCGGAACGCTTCTTCTTCGGCTGGCGAGGTCGAACCTTCGGGTTCGTCCGCGTTGGGGTTGACGTGACCGGAGAGCTGGGCGGAGGTCGAGGTGACGCCGGCCGGTTCTTCGATCGTCACCGTCGGCGTCGCCACCGCGAGGGTCGTGAAGCTCGGCCCGTTGACGATCCGCCGGTTGCCGCCGCCTTCGTTGGAGGCGACGATGCGGATGAAGTAGGTCGTGTTCGGCGCCAGGCCGGTGGCGTCGGCCGCAACCGCGATCGGATTCGTTTCTTCGGCTTCGGCACCGGTGAATTCACCGCTGCCGGCGGCCGTCCAGCTGCCCTCTTCCCCCGTGGTCGAGTATTCGAGCGACCACAGCGTCGCCGAGGGTCCGCCGTGGGGATTGACTTCGCCGGAGAGGTGCGCGCTCGCGTAGGAGACGCTGGAGGCGGGATCGATGCTCGCCGACGGCGGCGAGTCGGCGAGCGCGCCCGTCACCGCCGCCAGGAACACTGCGAAAACCAGCAACGCCAACGACCTCTTCGCGAATCGACTCACCTGTAGCTCCTTCCCCTGCCGACGGCCCTGCCGGCACTCTGCCGGTGGCACGTCAGGCGATCTCTTCCCTTGCCGACGCTTCAGCCGCGCTGCCATTCACGACCCTCGCGGGTGCCCCTGGCGAGCGCCGGATGACGCCCGGCAGCAGCGATGAGACCACAAGGTTGTGCGATTGTCAAGTAAGTCATCATTTCTATCTATTTGCTCAAGCGTTGGGATACTGCTCTAGCAGCCTCCCTTTCAAACCCAGTACAGTGCGCATACCTGTATGAAAACGCCGGCCTACTACTCGATCGACCAAGGTCGCGAGCCGGACTTCAACCGCCAGCTGGCCGAAAGCGCGGGCGACGTGCTCACCCCCTGGGGACCAGCGGGCGAGCTGCGCTCCGGGCGCCTGCCCCCGGGGCGCGGGACCCCGCGCGAGGAGGTCGCCCGCAGCCAGCGGGAACGCCTCTACGGCGCGGTCGTCGCCGCCGTCTCGGTGCGCGGCTACGAGTCCACCCGCGTCGCCGACCTGCTCGAGCTGTCCGGCGTCTCGCGCAAGGCCTTCTACGCCCACTTCGCCGACAAGCGCGAGTGCTTCCTCGGCGCCGTCCGAGCGCTGGTGCGGGCCGGCACCGAGATCATGCTCGCCGGCTACGAGGTGCCCGGCGACTGGGAGGAGCGGGCGCGTAGCGGCCTCGGCGCCTTCGCCTCTCTGCTCGCGGCCCAGCCCGCCGCAGCGCGGATGTGCTTCGTCGAGGTCTACGCCGCCGGCGAGCCGGCGATCGAGCTGATCGACGGCGCCTTCAACGGGTTCGAGGTGGTGCTAGCGACGGCGCTGGAGAAGACGCCCGAGCGCGCCGGCATGCCACCGGAGATGGTGCGGGCGCTGCTCGGCGGCATGCGCAAGGTCTTCCACACCCGCCTGCACCGCGGCCAGGAGGCGGCGCTGGCGGCGGTTACGCCGCAACTGGCGGACTGGGCGCTCGCCTACCGCCCGCCGCCGCGGGCACTACGCCACCCTCCTGCGCCGGCGCCGCCGGCGGCGGGTCCCGATCCGTTCACCGTCCACGACCAGGCCGAGCGGATCATCCGCGCCGTCGCGACCGTCGTTGCCCGCCGCGGCTACGCCCGCACCACGGTCGAGGAGATCGTCGCCGAGGCAGCCTGCTCGCTGACCACGTTCTATGCCCATTTCGAGAACAAGGAAGCGGCGGTGCTGGCGGCGCTCGACCGCGGCGGAGCGCTGATGGTGGCGGCGATCGGGCCCGCCTACCGGCGCGCGAGGAGCTGGCCGGTGGCAGTGCGAGCGGCGATCGGGGCGATGTTCGCCTTTGCCCTGACCGAGCCCGACTTCGCCCGCCTCGGCGCGGTCGAGGTCTATGCCGCCGGACGCAACGCCCTCGAGCAGCGTGACGCGGTGATGGAGGCGCTGACGCCGCTGCTGGCCCCGGGTTATGAGCGCAACCCCGAGGCCTCGCCGCTGGCTGCCGAGGCGATCGGCGGCGCGATCTATGCCCTCACCTATGACCAGGTCCGCGCCGGCGGACCCTCGAGCCTGCCCGAGATCGGCCCGCTCGCCACCTATATCGCCCTCGCCCCCTTCCTCGGCCCCGATGGCGCCTGCCGAGTCGCAAACGGCGAGGGGCGAATCGGGTGAGGGCGGCGAGCATCGGCTCGCCGATCCCTCCTAGCCGGTGTTCCGCATTCCCGCGGCGATCCCGTTGACGGTGAGAAGCAGGGCCCGCTCGAGGTCCGGGTCGGGAACCTCGCCGGCGGCGCGGGCCTCGCGGCGGGAGGCGAGCAGAGATACCTGCAGTCGGTGCAGCGGGGCGAGGTAGGCGTCGCGCAGGGCCAGCGTGCGCGCCAGGCTCTCGTCGCGCTCGAGCAACCGGCGCTCTCCACGCAGCGCGCAGACCTCGGCCAGGGTGAGCTGGAACTCGCGTTCGATCGTCTCGAGCGGGGCCCGCAGCTCAGGCGCCACCAGCCGCTCGACATAGGCGGCGGCGACCCCGAGGTCGGTCTTCGCCAGCGTCATCGCGACGTTCGAGAGGAAGTTCTGAAAGAACTGCCAACGTTCCGCCATCTGCGTGAGTCGCTCCGCGTGACCGGCGGCGCGAGCGGCGGCGAGGCCGCTTCCGACTCCGAACCAGCCGGGAACTATCTGGCGCGATTGGGTCCAGCCGAAGACCCAGGGGATCGCCCGCAGCCCGCCGACCTCGGTTCCCGAGCCGGGGCGGCGGGAGGGGCGCGAGCCCAGGTGCATGTCGGCCAGCAGCTCGACCGGGGTGGCCGCCAGGTAGTAGGGCCCGAGCAGCGGGTCGGCGGTGAGCGTGCGGTAGGCGACCGCGGAGGCCTCGGCGACCAGGTCCATCGTCTCGCCCCATCCCTCGAGCGTCGCCGGCGACATCCGCGGCGCGCGGTGAAGAGCGCTGGCCTCGAGCACCGCGCTCAACATCAGCTCGAGGTTCTCCCGCGCCAGCGTCGGCAGCAGGTACTTGTCGGAGATCACCTCGCCCTGCTCGGTCAGCTTGATCTCGCCCTCCAGCGTTCCCGAGGGCTGGGCGGCGATCGCCGCATGGGTGGGTCCGCCGCCGCGGGCGACGGTGCCGCCGCGGCCGTGGAAGAGGCGCAGCCTGACCCGATGGGCCGCGGCGACGTCGCGAAGCTCCTGCTGGGCACGCTGGATCTGCCACTGGGAGGCGGTGATTCCCGCCTCCTTGCCGGAATCGGAGTAGCCGAGCATCACCTCCTGGACGTCGCCGCGCAGGGCAACCAACCGCCGGTAGGCGGGCACCGAGAGCAGCTCGTCGAGCAGCTCGCCGGCGCGGGCGAGCTCGGCCAGCGTCTCCAGCAGGGGGACGAAGTCAAGCCCCGCCCGCCCCGCCTCGAGGTCCAGGAGGCCCGCCTCGCGCGCCAGCACGACCGCCGCCAGGACGTCATCAGCACCGCGACACATCGAGACCACATAGGTTTCGCCGGCTCGCTCGCCGTAGCGGCGATGGGCCTCGCGCAGCGCCGAAAAGGCCGAGAAGGTGCGCTGGGCGGCTTCGTCGAGGGGGAGCGGTGCGGCGGCAAGCGGGCGCCGCCCCTCGAGCTCGGCGCCAAGCGCCAGCAGGCGCTCGGCCGGCTCGAGCTCGGAGTAAGGGCGCACCAGCTCACCGGCGTAGTCGAAGAGCTGGCCGAGAGCGAGGTGGTGGGCCTCGCCCTCCTCGCGCAGATCGAGGCTCGCGAGCCGGAAGCCGAAGACGCGCAGCAGGCGGATCGCGCTCGCGACGCGGCCGGAAGCGATCAGCTCGCCGCGATTGGCGCGAAGCGAGGCCGCGATCAGCTCGAGCTCCGCGACCAGCTCGTCCTCGTCGAGGTAGGTCTGGCCGGCGACGTGGGCGCCACCGGCGGCGATCCGCGCCCTGGTCGCCTCGAGCTTCTCCGCCATGCAGGTGAGCTTCAGCCGGTAGGGCTCCTCGGCGTTCAGCCGGCGGTAGCGAGGCTCGAGCCCCGCCAGCAGCTCGAGGTCGCGCTCCAGGGAGGCGAGGAGATCCTCGCTGGCGCCGACGATCTTCAGCGAGGGCGAGAGATCGCGCCGGAGCCCGTCGACGATAGCGACCGCCCGCCGCAGGCCGTGCTCGTGGGAGAGCGCCAGGACCGCCGCCGTGTCGCGCTCGTCGACGCCCGGATGGCCGTCGCGGTCACCGCCGATCCAGCTGCCGAAGCTGAGCGGCGAGGGGGCGGCCTCGGGCTCCAGGCCGAGGCGACCGAGGGCCGAGCCGAGTCGCTCCAGCACCGGGCCGACCGCCTCGGCAGAGAGCTCCTCCAGGTAGTAGACGGCGTTTCGCGCCTCCTCGAGCACCTCCGGCCGGGCGATTCGGATCTCGTCGGTCTGCCAGAGCAGGTCGATCAGCTCTTCCAGGCGACGGCGGTGCAGGTCCTGGGCGCAGCGATCCTCGCCGGCCAGATGCAAGCGCTCGAGCAGACCGGCGAGCTCGCGCAGCTTGGAAAGGACCGTCCGCCGCGCCGCCTCGGTCGGGTGGGCGGTGAGGACGGGGCAGACGCGCAAGCGCGCGAGGATCCCGACCAGCTCCTCGCGCCCGATTCCCGCGGCCGCGATCTGCTCGGCGCTGCGCGCAAGCCAGCCGCCGCGGGCGCGGCGGCTGACCTCGAGCTCGCGGGCGCGATTGACCTGCTCGGCGACGTTCGCCAGGTGGAAGTAGGTGGTGAAGGCCCGCGCCACCCGCCGTGCCTGCGCGGGCTCCAGGGAGGCGATCAGCTCGCTCGCCTCGCTCTCGTCGGTGCGGACCGCGTGCCGCAAGCGCTCGACCGTGGCGAGGAGATCCTCCCCCTCCTGGCGTCGCAGCGTCTGCCCCAGCAGCGTCCCCAACAGGCGCACGTCGGCGCGCAGACGAGGCTGCCAGCTCTGCTCGGCGAGGCTCTGATCCTCAGGGGTCGTGGGGCTCATCGTCGGCCGATTGTCGCGTCAGGACCGCGGGCGCGCGAGCCGGCCGGGGGATCTCCACCCCAATGGCGGGTTCGCGGCGCCCCCGCAGTGGCCCCCGCCTCAGCCAAGGCCAAGGCGGCGGATCACCTCGTCCTCGCGGTCTGGGAGCGAATCGCCGGCCGGCGCGCGGCGGGCGCATTCGTCCATCCATTCGATGTTCTCGAGGGCGCGAGCGCGCAGCGTCAGCCGCGGCTCGAAGGCCGGCAACGCGGCCTGCAGCTTGCTGACGTCGAAGCACTGATCGAAGCGGCTCTGCTCGGCCAGCAACTCGGTCACCTCGGGCCACTCCCGCAGCAGATCCTCGGCCGGTGCCGCAATCAACCGCAGGGAGACACCGAGGACAGCGGCGATCTGCTCGTGGTATTCGATCCAATCGAGGTGGTCGGGGGAGCTCAGCAAGTAGGTCTCGCCGAGCGCCCGTTGCTGTCCGAGCAGCCCGAGGTATGCGGTAACCGCGTCCTGCACATGGCAAAGACTCCAGCGCTGGCGCCCGTCGCCGGCGATCAGAAGCGGTCGCTCGGCCCGTAGGCGCTCGGTCCAGTGGGGGTCGAACCCGAGCTGGCGGATCAGCGGCATCCCCGCCCCCCAGATGTTGGCGGGCTTCAGGATCGTGACCGGGAAGCCGTGCTCCCGGTGGGCCTCGAGGAATACGTCGTCTGCGGCGACCTTCGCGCGTCCGTACTCGCTCAGCGGCCGCAACTCGGTCTGCTCATCTGCCGGCAGTTCGGCGAGCGGGCCGCCCAGCGTGCAGACGGTCGAGGTCTGAAAGAAGTGCCCGACGCCGGCGAACGCGCGCAGGTCGCTGCGGGCATCCTCGGCGTCAAAACAGATCAGGTCGAACGCGGCATCGAATGCCTCCTCGCGCATCGTGCGCTCGAAGGCGGCACGGTCGCGGCGATCGCCGCGAAGGAGGCGCACGCCGTCGGGCAGGGGTCGGGATTGGGTGCCGCGGTTGAAGACGCTGACCTCGTGCCCGGCGCTCGCCAGGGCCTCGACCAGCGCGCCGCTGATATGGCCGGTGCCACCGACGACGAGGACCCGCCAGGGACGCTGGGGATCGCTTGGCCTAGGAGCCATGCTCAGCGCTCCGGGCCGGTCGCCGCCGCCGTGACCGAGCAGTCGCTGCCGATCGCGGCCACGCTCTCGACATTGGAGAAGAGCACCGCGGCGACGGTGCCCTCCAGCGCCTGCCCAGGGGCAATCGCAAGCGCGGTCCCCGCCTCGCGGGCCTGCGCGAGGCTCGTCTGCGGCGCGGTCCAGGGCTCGAGGATCGCGTGATACCAGCCGCGGTGCCCGCCGTAGGACATCCACTGCCACACACAGCGGTGAAGCTCTTGGTCAAAGCGCAGCCCGACGCCGCGCCGGCTCGCCGGATCGGTGGCCGCGGCCCAGCCGTCGCGAAGCTCGGTGAGCGCGTGGAGGGCGTGGGCGCCGAGCTCGGGACCCGGGACCTCGCGGACGTCGCGGCGCAGCGGGCCATCGGGGTCGAGGATCGGGTAGCGGTAGCGCGCCCCCGCGGCGCCCAGCAGGCCGGCACCAGGGTCGGTGACCTCGGCACCGGCGGCGGGGACCTCGAGCCGCATCCCGGGGGCGATCGCCAGCGCCATGTGCGAACCCCAGCACAGTTCGAAGGGCAGGTGGCCGACGTTCTCGATCCTGGTCTGGATCCGCAGGATCGGCTCCTCCGCGGCGAGGGAGATGGTGCGGGTGATCCGCGCCGGGGTGATCGGGGTCATCGCACAGAGCTCGACCTCGACCAGGCCGGGCCCGGCTGACAGGACACGCGCCTGCATCGCCAGGTTCCAGAGCTCACCCATATAAGGGAGCTGGTCACCGTGCTCGTTGCGGCACGGGTCGCAGGTCGGGAAGACCTCATCCCATCCGCCGGCGAAGTAGTCGTCGACGTTGGCGCCGATCGGCCCCGGGCGCAGCGGCACTCGCGGGGAGCGCCAGAGGGCCTCGCGGTCGCCGGCCTTGTCGATCAGGCTGAATACCTTGCCGCCCATGCTGGGCACCAGGCAGACGCTGAGGTGGGAGTTCTCGAGGCGGATCAGCGGTTGGTCGTCATAGGACCAGCGCTGATCGAGACGGGCACTCACTCCAACGATCCCGCCCCTTTTCGCAGGGCGAGCTCGAGGCGAGCGTCGACCGCCTCGGGGCGCAGGTAGCGGTCAATCGCCATCACGGCCGCGCCGATCACCCCGGCGCGCTCAGCACCGAAGCTGCGCGAGATCTCCAGCCGTCGGGTCGCCAGCGGCAACGAGCGGCGGTAGACGGCCTCGCGCACGCCGGCGAGAAGATCCTCGCTGGCGTCGGCGATCGTGCCCCCAACGACGATCGTCGAGGGATTGAAGAAGTTGACGATCGAGGCGAGGACCTCGCCGATCTCGCGACCGGCATCGCGCGCCAGCGCTACTGCCCGCGGCTCCGCCGCCAGCAAGGCGGCAGCGACCTCGCGGGCGCTGTCGGCGTGAACGCCGACGGCGCTCAACTCGGCTGCCAGGGCGCGACCGCCGGCGAGAGCCTCCAGGCAGCCACGCTGACCGCAGCCACAGATCCTCTCCCCCGCGGCGTGACAGCGAACGTGGCCAATGTCACCGGCAGCCCCCTCGGCACCGCGGTAGACCTCGCCGGCAGCGATGATCCCGCAGCCGATCCCCGTCGCGACCTTGACGAACAGAAGGTCCCTCTCCTCGGCCCAGTTCAAGCGATACTCGCCGAGCGCCATCACGTTGGCGTCGTTGTCGACCAGAACCGGAACCTCAAGCCGCTCACGCAGCCAGTCGGCGACCGGGAAGTCGCTCCAGCCGGGCATGATCGGCGGGCTGATGGCTCGGCCCGCAGCGAAGTCGACCGGCGCGGGGATCCCCAGGCCGACGGCCAAGAGCTCCGCCTCGCCGCACCCCGCCTGCAGGCAGAGCTCCCCAAACCTCTCCACCAGCCAGCCGAGGACCTCCTCGGGGCCACGCTCGACCTCGAGCGGGTGGGTCTGCTCGGCGAGGATCTCGGCCCCCAGGTCGCAGAGCGCAAGGTGGGCAGCGGTGGCGCCCAGATCGACGGCGAGGACGTGCCCGAGGCGCTCGTTCAGGGCGAGCACGGTCGGCGGCCGACCGCCGCTGGAGCTCGCCAACTGCTCGGCTCGAAGATGGCGCGTCTGCACCAGGGCGTCGACGCGCTGGGCGACGGTCGAGCGCGCAAGCCCGGTCTCCTCGACGAGTTCGGCGCGGGTCGTGGCGCGACCCTCCCTAACCAGAGCGAGCATCTCACCGGCGCCGGCAACCGCGAGGCCGTGGCTGTGCTCGGAGGAGGGCACGGTGTCCGTCGGGAGCTTAGATGGTACGCCAAGCATCTCCGGCGGCAAGGATCGCCTGGGCCGCCGCGGGGCCCTGTGAACCTGCGGGATAGGCAAGAAGCGGGCGGCGCTGCTCGGCGAAGGCGCGCAGCAACGGGTCGCAGATCCGCCACTGCGCTTCGATCTCATCCCCCCGGGCAAACAGGGATGACTCCCCCCGCAAGGCATCGAGCAGGAGCCGCTCATAGGCCTCTGCGCCGCGGGCAGGCGCCGTGGCGGCCATCTCCACCGGCCCGATCCGCATCCCCTCGCCGGGCTGCTTTTGAGCGAGGGTCAGCGACACCGCGCCATCGCCCTGCAGACCGATCCGAAGCTCGCTCAGCGGCGAGCTGGCGGCGAAGGCGGGATGGGGAGAGGGACGCAGACGCAGCGCAACCTCGGTCTCCTTGCGCGCGAGTCGCTTGCCCGTTCGCAGGTAGAAGGGCACCCCCGCCCAGCGTGGTCGGCGTACCGAGAGCCGCAGGGCGAGGTAGGTCTCGGTCTGAGATGCGGGGTCGACTCCCTCCTCTTCGCGGTAGCCCGGTACCAGCTCGCCGTCGATCTCCCCCGGCCCGTACTGAGCGCGCACCACGGCGCCTGCCCGCGGCGGGGCAACCGCCTCGAGCACGGCCACCTTCTCGTCGCGGAGCGCAGCGGCGCCGAGATCGGCGGGTGGCTCCATCGCGATCATGCAGAGCAGCTGCAGCATGTGGTTCTGAACGTGGTCGCGGAGGGCGCCGGCGCCCTCGTAGTAGCTGGCACGCGAGCCGACGCCGACCACCTCGGCGGCGGTGATCTGGACGCTGGCAACGCCGCTGGCGTTCCAGAATGGCGCGAAGATCGAGTTGGCAAAGCGCAGCGCCAGGATGTTCTGCACCTCCTCCTTTCCTAGGTAGTGGTCGACGCGCAGGACCTGGGACTCGCTGAAGACCGAGAGCAGGCTCGCGTTGAAATCGCGAGCCTCGGTGGCCGACCGACCGAAGGGCTTCTCGATCAATATGCGGCTCGCAGCTGACTGCGGCGGACGGGCGAGATCGGCGAGCCGCTCGACGATCGGCGAAAAGAGCTCGGGGGCGGTCGAGAGATAGAAGATCCGCGCCGCGCGCTCGCCGCTCGCGTGCTCGATTGCCTGGACCCGCTCGGCGAGGGTCGAGTGCAGTCCCGGATCGTCGGAGTAGCCGGCCAGAAACTGGCTACGGCCGAGCAGCTCCGTGAGCGTTCGCTGCTCGGGAGTGCGACGCGAATTGCGGCGGATCGACTCGGCGATGAGGCGATGAAACTGCTCCGGGCCAAGGGGGGTGCGGGCGCTGCCGATCAAGCTGAATCCTCGCGGCAACAAGCCGTCGTGGGCGAGGTTGTACAGGGCTGGAAAGAGCTTTCGCTGGGCGAGGTCGCCGGTGGCGCCAAAGAGCACGAGCGTGCATGGGCCCACTCCGACCCGGGCGGGGCGCTGGGGCCGCTCGCCGGCCAGCGTCGCGGCGCTCACACGAGCCCCCCGCCGAGCTCGGCGGCGGCGCGGGCCGCGGCCTGAACCGCGAGCCAATCGGGGGTGCGCGGATCGCGGGCGCAAACCCAACCGGCGCCGACGGCGAGGACGTTGGGCTGGTCGAGGTAAGAGGCAGTCTGCGCGCGGCCGATTCCGCCGCTGACGAGAAAGCGGGCCTTCGGAAAGGGTCCGGCGATCGCCTCGAGCCAGGCGGTCCCCCCGATCGCCTCGGCAGGGAAGAGCTTCATCTCGAAGATGCCGCGCTCCGCGAGCTCGGCGACCTCGACCGGGGTGCTGACACCGCAGAGGACCGGCAGCCCGCAGTCAAGCAGCGGATCGCGCAGGGCAGCGCTCGTCGCGGCGCTCGCAAGGAAACGGGCGCCCGCCGCGCGGGCCGCCTCGATCTCGGCCAACCCGTGCACCGTGCCGGCACCGACTTCGATCTCGGGTACCCCCTCGGCGATCGCGGCGATTGCCGCCAGCGCGACCGGCGTGCGCAGCGTCACCTCGAGGCTCGAGAGCCCGCCGGCGAGGACAGCCCGGGCCAGCGGCAGCGCTTCGTCCTCCCTGGCAATGGTGGCGATCGGCAGGACGCGGCTCGCGGGACTGGGGGCCGGGGAGCTCATCACGCGCCCCCCTCGCCGATGCCGCCAGAGAGGGCAAAGATCGACGCGCCGGCGTCGGCAGGACCGAGCTCCCGGCGCATCTTGGCGAAGAGCTCGCGGCCGCTGCCGCTCGCTGGCGCCGGAGGCCGGCTCGCGTCTTCGGCGCTGCGGGCGGCGAAGTCAACCCCAACCGTCTGCAGCGTGCCGCGTATGCAGTCGATTTGGACCTGATCACCGTCGCGCAAGTGGGCGAGCGGGCCGCCGACGGCGGCCTCAGGAGTGCAGTGGATGGCGGCGGGGACCTTGCCCGAGGCGCCCGACATGCGCCCATCACTGAGCAGTGCGACCTGCTGCCCGCGATCGATGAGAACGCCGAGCACCGTGGTTAGCTTGTGCAACTCGGGCATGCCGTTCGAGCGGGGCCCCTGGTAGCGAACCACCGCGACGAGGTCACCTACGAGCTCGTCACGCTCGAAGGCGGCGAGCAATTGGGCTTGGTCGTCGAAAACCCGGGCCGGGGCGCTGAGGACCAACTGCTCGGGGGAAAGCGCGGAGGTCTTGACGATCGCTCGGCCGAGGTCGCCGGTCAGCAGCCGCAGGCCGCCCTCGCTGGCAAACGGCTCCGCCATCCCGCGTAGAACCTCTCTGCCGCCGCTTCGGATCGCCGCCGGCTCGTTGACCAGGGCGCCGGCGCCATCGAGCGCGGGCCGGGTGGTGTAGGCATCGAGGCCGACGCCGGCGACGGTGGTGACGTCGGCGTGCATGAGGCCGGCCGAGAGCAACTCAGAGAAGAGGAAGGCGGTGCCCCCGGCGGCGTGAAACTCGTTGATGTCGGCAGCGCCGTTGGGGTAGATTCGAGCCAGCAGCGGGACCTCTCGGGACAGCGCGGCGAAGTCCTCCCACCGCAGCTCGATCCCAGCGGCAGCGGCGATCGCCACGAGGTGCATCGTGTGGTTGGTCGAGCCTCCGCTGGCCAAGAGAGCGACGATTGCGTTGACGAGCGAGCGCTCGCAAACGATCCAGCCCAGCGGCGCATAGCTGTGGCCGAGCGCGGTCAGCTGCACCACCCGTGCACCAGCCGCCGCGTTCAGCGCCGAGCGCAGATCAGTGCCAGGGTTGACGAACGCGGAGCCTGGCAGCAGCAAGCCCATCGCCTCGGCCAACAGCTGGTTGGAGTTGGCGGTGCCGTAGAACGTGCAGGTCCCGGGCGCGTGGTAGGAGGCCGACTCGGCGGCGAGGAGCTCGGCGCGGCTGACCCGGCCCTCCGCGTGCAGCTGGCGCACACGGCTCTTCTCGGCGTTGGCCATGCCCGAGGGCATCGGTCCCGCCGGCACCAGCAGAGCCGGCAGATGGCCGAAGGACAGTGCCCCGATCAGCAGGCCGGGCACGATCTTGTCGCAGACGCCGAGCAACAGGGCACCGTCGAAGGTCTCGTGGGCGAGGGCGATCGCCGTCGCCATCGCAATCACCTCGCGTGAGAGCAGCGAGAGCTCCATCCCGGCGTTGCCCTGGGTGATGCCGTCACACATCGCGGGAACCCCGCCCGCCACCTGGGCGACGCCGCCGGCGCCGAGCACCGCCCGCCGCAACGCGGTCGGGTAGCTCGCGTAGGGCTGGTGGGCGGAGAGCATGTCGTTGTACGCGGTGACGATGCCGATGCTGGGGCCGCGCTCGCCGGTCAGGCGCGAGCGCTCCGCTGCCCCGCATGCGGCGAGACCGTGGGCGAGATTGGAACAGCCGAGCGCCTCGCGGGCAGGTGCGGCGCGCCGGCCCCGGTCAAGCGCACGCAGATAGCTACGACGCGAGTGGGCGCTGCGAGCGGCGATCTGCTCGGTGACGGCGACCACAGCGGGGTGCGCTTCGTATCCCGTTCCCATCCTGAGCGAACTTATACTGTAATTCAGGCAAAAGTAGATTGCTTTATGTCATAACCCGAAACTTGGGGGGCGGGCTGGCTCCTCAGGCCTCCCTCCCAGCGAGCGCTCGAGGGCGACCCCGGTATCGGCGTCGAAGAGATAGAGCTCCCCGGCGTCAAGCCACAACTCCCGCCGCTCCCCCGAGCGCACCCGGCTGGCAGCGCTGACCCGGGCAACTGCCCGACCGCCCCCGGCCTCGTCTTCGACCTCGCCGCCGCCGTCATCCCGCAGGGCGCGAAGCTCTTCGGCAGCCGCCACGCCGGTCAACTCCGAGTGGGTCTCGGCTGCGAAGTAGGCGTAGATCTCAGCGCCCATCAGCTCGGTGAGCTCGATCGAGGCGCTGAAGGTGAAGCCCTCGCGCCCGGCGGGGGCCAAAGCGGCGTCCTCGAAGCTCTCGGGGCGGATGCCGACGATCACCCGGCGGCTGCCGTTACGCGAGGCCTCGAGGCTGCGGCACTGGCGCTCGGGGAGCGGAATCGGACCCAGCGCGGTCCGAACGAAGGCACCCACCAACTCGCCGCCGAAGAAGTTCATGGCTGGAGAGCCGATGAAGCCGGCAACGAAGAGATTGGCGGGATGGTTGTAAAGGACCCGTGGGGAGTCGAACTGCTGCAGGACTCCCTCCCGCATCACCGCAACGCGATCGCCGAGGGTCATCGCCTCGGTCTGGTCGTGGGTGACGTAGACGGTCGTCGTCCCCAGCCGCGACTGCAGCCGCGAGAGCGCGGCGCGCATCTGCACCCGCAGCTTGGCGTCGAGATTGGAAAGCGGCTCGTCCATCAGGAAGGCCTTGGGGTCGCGGACGATCGCCCGACCCATCGCGACCCGCTGACGCTGGCCGCCGGAGAGCTTGCCCGGCTTGCGGTCGAGGTGGGGCTCGAGATCGAGCGTGCGGGCCGCCGCCGCAACCCGGCGCTCGATTTCCTCGCCGCCGATGCCGGCGAGCTTCAGCGCGAAACCCATGTTGGCGCGCACGCTCATGTGCGGGTAGAGCGCGTAGTTCTGGAACACCATCGCGATGTCGCGGTCCTTGGCGGCGACGTCGTTGACCCGCTCGCCGGCGATCTTCAGGGTTCCGGCGCTGAGGCTCTCCAGGCCGGCGATCATGCGCAGGGTCGTCGACTTGCCGCAGCCCGAAGGACCGACCAGGATCGTGAACTCGCCATCCTCGATCGCGAGGTCCAGATCGCGCACCGCCTCGGCGCGCTCACCGTAGCGCTTGCAGACGCCGCTCAGCTCGATCGCCGCCATCTCACCTCACCCCCCCGAGCTCGACGAGCGCCTTGGTGAATCCCGCGGCGCGCGAACCGGCGCGCTCGAAGGCGGCGCCGACGTCAGCCAGTGGATAGCGGTCGCTGATCAGGGAGGAAGGCTCGATCGCGCCGGCCTCCAAGAGCCGCATCCCGGCGCGCATCCCGGCCATGATCGTCTCGACGTCGCGGAAGTGGGCGTTGACGATCTCGTAGGCCATCCAGTTCCAGCGACCGAGCGCCAGCGCCCTCGGCCCGCCCTGGTGGTAGCCGACGATCGCGATCTTGCCGCTCATCCTGGTCGCCTCACCGGCGAGGTCGAGACCGGCGGCGACCCCGGTCACCTCATAGGTCAGATCGACGCCGCTGCCGCCAGTCAGCTCAGCCACGACGTCGGTCAGGGATTCCTCTGCGCTGTTGACGACCCTGGTCGCGCCCAGCTCGCGTGCTCGCTGCAATGCATCGGGGCGGACGTCGGCGACGATCACAGAGCGCGGGCCCCGCAGCTCGCTCACCATCTGCAGGAGACTCCCCATGAAGCCGCCGCCGATGATCAGCACGTCGTCGCCCAGGGCCGGCGCGGCCAGCTGGACGGAGTTGACGATGCAGGCCAGCGGCTCGGCAACAGCGGGGTAGGCAAGATCGGGGGCAACCGCGATGCAGTGGCGCTCGGGCACGACGATCTGCTCCGCAAAGCCGCCGCCGGGAACCCAGGCGACCACGGAATCCCCGGCTCGAAGCCCCTCGACGCGCTGACCAACCTGCTCGACGATGCCGGCGATCTCGTGACCGATCTCCATCGGCAGCTTCTCGGGGCTTTTCCCCTCCCAGACGTCGAGCTCAGAGGTGCAGACCCCGCATTGGGAGATCGCGATCAACACCTCTCCCTCGCCCGGCGGAGGCAACTCGCGATCGATCAATTCGATCGTCTTCGGGGCGCTGAGCAATGCCGCTTTCATTCGCTCTCCTTTGCGCGACCGCTCGCGGTCGCATTGCTGGTAACGTTCTCAGATAGGGGCTCGGGAGCCGCTGCAGACGGCGACCTCATCGCTAGCGGGCCTCCGGGGCGCCGGTCGAGTCGCGCACGATCAGCTCAGTCGAGAGCCAGACTTCGCGTGCCGCCGGGGAGTCGGCTTCGGCCAGCTCGATCGCCAGGGCGGCTGCCTCGCGGCCCATCTCGAACATCGGCTGGCGCACGGTGCTGAGCGGCGGCGTCAGGTGCTGGGCATAGGTGTCGTCGAAGCCGACCACCGAGGCCTGGGTCGGGACCCGCACCCCGCGCTCGTAGAGCGCCTGCAGGATGCCGGCTGCCAACAGGTCCGAGCCGGCGAAGATCGCGGTTATCTGCGGCTGCTGCTCGAGCAGGCGGTTGGTGTAGTCGCGGCCGGTGCGGAGCGACTCCCAGCCGGCGTCCAACGCGTAGTCGCCGAGGACCGCCAGGGAGTCGTCGTACTGCAGACCGTGACGCAAGAGGGCGTCTCTGTAACCGCCGAAGCGCTCGTTGACCACCCGCTCTACCGGTCGGCCCTCGAGCGGCTCCTCCCGCAGCGGCTCGCCGATGAAGCCGATCGTCTCGTGCCCGAGGGAGATCAGGTGCTCCATTGCGGCGCTGGCTCCGGCGTAGTTGTCGACGAGGACCGAGCCGCCCTGCCCGTAGAGGGGCTTCTCGACCTCGACCACAGCTGCCCCGGCTCGGTCAGCGAGCTCGACGTTGGCGGGATCCAGCGGCGTGGCAAAGACGACGGCATCCACTTTCTGGGAGAGGAAGGCCTCGACCCCCTCGCGCTCTCGATCGGCGGAGCCGCGGGCGTTGTAGAGGAGGACGTTGTAGTCCTGCTCGTTTGCCCCATGCTCGATGCCGCGCGCGACCTCGGCGAAGAACGGGTTCGGCAGAGTCTCGTGCAGGAGGGTGCCGATCGTCATCGTCCGCGCGCTTTTGAGACCCGAGGCGACCGCGTTCAGGCGGAAGCCGCCCTCGCGAATCGCCGCTTCCACGCGGTCGCGGGTGTCCTCGGCGACGTAGCCCTTGCCGTGCACCACCCGGGCCACGGTCGAGGTCGAGACGCCCGCCCTCGCGGCGACGTCGCGCAGCGTCACCCCACTGCCGGGCCGCGAGGCTCCGATCCCCGGCTTCTCGGCCATTGCCGCAGAGTCTAGGGAGCGTTCGTCGCTCACCTGGCAGCCCCGGTGGTGAGCCCGGCGATCACCTGTCGCTGCAAGAACAGGAAGCAAATGACGGGCACGATCATCATCAGCGTCGTGCCGGCCAGGATCGCGCTGATGTCGGTCGTGAAGTGACCGCGGAAGAGCGCCAGTGAGACCTGGACGTTTTGGTGTTCGGGCGAAGGCGCGAGCAGCAGATTGAAGAGGAAGTCGTTCCAGACATTGATGAAGACGAGGACCCCAGCGGTCGCCAAGCCAGGACGGGCAAGCGGGATGATGATCCGCCAGATCAGCTGAAAGTAGCCCGCCCCGTCGAGCGCCGCGGCCTCCTCGAGCGAGGGCGGCAGGCCGGAGAGATAGGCGCGGAGGATGACGAAGGCCAGCGGGAACCACATCGCGCTGTAGAAAACGATCATCCCCGGCAGGGAGTCATAGAGCCCGAGTTCGCGCATGATCACGAACTCGGGCACGATCAGCCCGGTGATCGGGATCGCGAGGCCGAGAGTGAACAGCGCGGTGAGGCTGCGGCGAAAGGGGAACTCCATGCGAGCCGCGGGATAGGCCGCTAGGAGCGCCGAGGCCAGTGCGCCGAGGGTTCCAAGGCCGGCGTAGAGCAGGGTGTTCAGGTAGTAACGAAGGATGTCGATTTCGGTGAAGAGCGCCCGGTAGCCATCGAAGCTGACCGGGTTTGGCAAGAAGCTGCCGCCGCCGTAGATCTGTCCCTGGGTCTTGAACGAGGAGAGGACCACCCAGAGGATCGGGCCGAGGCAGGCCAATCCAACCACGGTCAAGAACAGCAGGCGAGTGCCTCGATTCAGAGCGCGGATCGCCATCAGAAGTCACGCTCCCCGACGCGAAACAGGCGCCTGATCGCGACGATCGCGATCAGGCCGAGGCCGATCAGGACGACGCCAATCGCGTTCGCGTAGCCCCAATGCCCACTCGAGTATTCTTGGAAGGAGTAGAGGGCCAGGGTCAGGGTGTGGTTCGCCGGCCCGCCCGAGGTCATGATGTAGACGCCGTCGAAGTAGCCGATCGTCGCCAAGAGGACGAGGATCGTGCAGACCCCAATCACGTTTCGAAGCAGCGGCAGAGTCACGTGGCGGGCTTGGGTCCAGCCGCTGGCCCCGTCGACCGCGGCCGCGTCGTAGATTTCCTCCGGGATGGCCGCGATCTCGGCCATCGTCAGGATCATCACCACGCCGGCGGTAAACACCCAGGTCGCCGCCACCGCGGGGAGCGCGGTATTGAGGTCGAAGAGCCAGTCATGGTCGGCGGCAAACCCGAGTGCGCCGAGGATCTGGTTCAGCAGGCCGTAGCGGGGGTTGTAGACCGAGAGATAGACGAGCGCAAGGGCGGCGATCGAGACGATGTTGGGCAGGAAGTAGATCGTGCGCAGAACCTTCCAGCCGCGAATTCGCTGAGAGAGGATTATCCCCAGCGCGACTCCGACCGGAACCTGGATGAAGACGCCGGCCGCGCAAAAGAAGGCCGTGTTCTTCAGGGCGGTAATGAAGGCCGGGTCGGAGAAGAGATCGGAGAAGTTCGCAAGCCAGGTAAAGCTGAGGCCGATCGGCCCCCAGTCCGAGAGCGAGGTGACGATCACCACGCCGAGTGGGACGAGGAAGAAGATCGAAAAGAGCACCAGCGCCGGCAGCAGGGAGATCGCGATCGGCACTCCCATCCCCCGGGTCGGCCGCTCGAGCGCGAGCACCCGCCGTCGGCCGCGCCGCGCCGCGGCGGACGGCGGGCTCAACTGAAGCCCGTCGTCCGCCGCCGCCATCGGAGAGAGTTCGCTCACTGCTTTTCCTGTGCCGCGGAGAGCGCGTCGAGGAACTCTTCGGTCGACATCCCGCCCTGCACGTAGGCAGGCCAGTCGTTGATCCATTCGGTCGAGAACTGCTGGGAGGTGTCGAACTTGGAGTTCGGGTAGGTGTATTTGACTTCTGGCGTTTCGCTAACCAGCTTGTAGGAGAGCGGGTCGAGCTTCTTGACCTGAGACGCAGAGGGGGTGAATTCGATCGGCCAGTAGGAACCGGTCTTCACCGCCTTGGTGAACATCTCTTCTTCTGAGGTGAGGAACTTCATGAACGCGATGACTGCTTCTTCGCTTTCGGAGTCGTGGGCTCCGGAGGCCCAGACCGCGCTGCCGGTAACAACGATCAGTCCGTCGCCGGGTGAGCGTTCATAGCCGACTTCCTTGGTGCCTTCTGCGGCGATTTCGGAGGTCATCCAGGGTCCGTTGGCGATCATCGCCGCTTCCCCGGCGAGGAACGGGGCGGCGGCGCTCTCATAGTTGCCGGAGAAGGCGTCGCTGTTGACGCAGCCTTCGGTGTGCATCTGCTTGAGGAATTCGGTCGCCTTGACGACGATCGGATTGTCGGCGTAGTTGCCTTCGCTGATTTCGTGCTTGAGGAACTTTTCGCCGCCGGGCTGGGTGCCGATCAGGTTGGTCCACATCAATTGGGTCACCCAGTCGCCGTCCATCGCGAAGGGAATCGTCCCCGAGGCCTTCAGCTTCGAGCAGTCTTCGAGCAACTGTTCCCAGGTGGTCGGGAAGGAACCAATCCCGGCCTTCGCGAAGAGCCCCTTGTTGTAGTAGATGCCGATCGAGTCAGTCTCCTCTGGAACCCCGAAGATTTCACCGGCTTCGTTTGAGGCACTGGCGAAGGCTTCCGGGACGAAGGATTCCTTCCAGGCGCTGTCTTCTTCGAGGAAGGGGGCAATGTTCAGCACCGTCCCGGCTTCCGCCGCCGAGCGGATCACATTCGACTGGTCGGTGAAGAGATCGGAAAGAGTCCCCGTCGCCGCCTCGCGTTCGAAGTGTTCGGCCGATTCCTCATCGCTGGTCGGCTTGAACGGCTTCGGTTCGATTCGGTAGGTGCCCTTGTACTTTTCGTTGAATGCTTCCCACATTTCCTTGTAGAAGACCGAGAACGGGTCATCCTTGGGGGCCGTGGTCGGGCAGGACTCGCAGGTGATCACCACTTCCTTCCCCGAGCCTCCGCTCGAAGACGTACCACCTCCGCCACCGCTGCCGCCGCATGCGGCGAGCAGCCCGCCCGCGATCACGAGGAACGCGAGCGCGCAACCCCAACGCGTCGTTGACTTCATCCTTCTCTCCTTCCGGTAGCACCCGTTGCCGGGATGACCGGTGTGGCAACGTTCCCACACCAGCCTAGCTCTTCTTTTCGGACAGTCAAATTGCGCCTCCTAGATCGCCTCGTAGACCGGTTCGAGACGGGCTCCAGCCGCCGCCGAGGCAGCGATCGCCCCGCAGATGACCGCCGCCCTGTAGCCATCCTCGAAGTCGGCGCCGTGGGGGCGGATCGCTCCGCCCCCACGGACCGCTTGGAGGAGGTGAATCATCTGGTGGATGAAGCTGTGCTCCCAGCCGATCAGGTGCCCGTTGGGCCACCAGAGCTCGGCGAATGGCTGGCCCGTGGCTGGGGTGAGAACACGGCGCGGCCCAGTCAAAGCGGGCTCGGCGCCGGGAAGGTAGAGCTCGAGCTCGCTCAGCCGCTCGAGGTCGAAGGCGAGGGATCCACGCTCACCGACGACTTCGAAGCGAAGGCTGTTGGCCCGGCCCGGGCAAAGGCGCGAAGCCTCCAGGGTACCCAGCGCCCCGCCCTCGAACTCGATCGTCGCCGCAAACGCGTCGTCGACGTCGACCTCGATCTCACCGCGCCTGGCGAGAAAGGTGGAGAGCCGGCCGCTGACGGCGCTGACCTCGGCGCCGAGCAGGTAGCGGCCGAGGTCGACGAGGTGGGAACCGAGGTCGCCGAGAGCCCCGCTGCCAGCGCGGGCGCGCTGAAAGCGCCAACTCACGAGCGTCGGGTCAAGCGCCCAATCCTGCAGGTAGGCGGCGCGGAAGTGGCGGACCTCGCCGAGCTCGCCGGCCTCGAGCAGCTCGCGGGCAAGGCGGATCGCGGGAAGGAAGCGGTAATTGAACCCGCACATATGCACGACCCCCGCCCGCGCCGCCGAGCGCGCCATCTCGAGGCTCTCGGCGGGGTCGCGGCCCAGCGGCTTCTCGCAGAGCAGGTTGATCCCGGCGGCAGCGGCGGCGATCGCCGGCTCGGCGTGGACGTCGTTGGGACCGACGTTGTCGAGCAGAGTCAGAGACGGGTCGGCAAGGAGTGCGCGCCAGTCGGCATACGTGCGGTCGAATCCGAGCCGCGCGGCCGCTGCCTCACGCCCCGCCCGGTCGCGGCCGGCAAGGCCGACTCGGACAACCGGCGCCTGGCCGAGCTCCGCCAGGCGCCCGAGGGCAACGGCATGGGCGCGGCCCATGAACCCGTAGCCCACCATGCCGAAGCCGATCTCAGCGGTCCCGCTCATTGTCCCTGGAAGGCTGCGTCAAAGGCGCGGTTGGAAGCGGGGAAGTCAAACGAGCGGGCGCGGGCCAGCGCATCCTGCACGCCCCAGACGCGGTCCATCTCCGGGTCCTCCCACTCGATCGAAAGTGGCCCGCGATAGTCGATCTGGTTGAGGGCACGGACCAGCGAATCGAAATCTACGTCGCCGTGGCCCGGGGAGACGAAGCTCCAGCCCCGGTCAGGGTCATCGAAGGGCAGGTGGGAGCCGAGCAGAGACCGGCGACCGTCCAAGCGCCGCTTGGCGTCCTTGAGGTGGACGTGGAAGATCGCCGAGCCGAACTCCAGGGCGAAGACGGCGGGGTCGAGGTACTGCGAGATGAAGTGACTGGGATCGAGGTTGATGCCGAACCCGGGCCGATTTCCGATCGCCGCCAACGCGCGCCTGGTGGTGGAGAAGTCATAGGCGATCTCGGTGGGGTGCACCTCGAGGGCAAAGCGCACCCCCTCGGCTTCGAAAACGTCGATGATCGGCGACCAGCATTCGGCAAAGTGCTCATAGCCCCGCTCTATCTCCACCCAGTCATTGGGTGGGAAGGAGTAGATCTGGTGCCAGATCGGGGAGCCGGTGAAGCCGGTGACGATCTGCGCCCCGAGGGCCGCGGCCGCCCGGGCGGTGTCCTTTATCCGCGCCGCGGCCCGCGAGCGCACCGCGGCGGGATCGCCCTCGCCCCAAACCTCGGCGGGAAGGACGCGGCGATGGCGCTCGTCGATCGGGTCGCAGACAGCCTGGCCGACCAGGTGGGCGCCGAGCGCCCAGCAGCGCAGGTCGTGCTCGGAGAGCAGGCGGGCGCGCGAGCGAACATAGTCGGGCTCGGCGAGGGCACGGGCGACGTCGAAGTGCCTGCCCCAGCAGGCCAGCTCGATCCCGTCAAAGCCCCACCCCGCGCAATCGGCGGCCAACTGCTCGAGCGGTAGGTCGGCCCACTGACCGCTGAAGAGGGTGAGCGGCCTCATCGCGTGCTCCATATCGGATCGACTTCGCCCGGCGTGCTTTGACGAGGGCTGTGCCGGCCCGCCGACGCGGCCCAGCCAACTGCGTTGGCGATCACCCGGCGGACCCCGGGGTGGCGGTAGACCGGATGGGTCTCATGGCCCGGTCCGAAGTAGAAGATGCGCCCAGCCCCACGGCGAAAGCAACAGCCGCTGCGAAAGACCTCGCCGCCGCTGAAGGAGCTGATGAAGACCAGTTCCTCGGGGGCTGGGATCGCAAACGGCTCCCCATACATCTCGTGCGGCCCGAGGTCGATCGGGCTCTGGACCCCGGCGGCGATCGGGTGGTGGGGATCCACCGCCCAGATCAGCTCATGGTCCCCACCCTCGCGCCAGCGTAGGTCACAACTGGTACCCATCAGCGCGCGGAAGGGCTTTGAGTGGTGGGCGGAGTGAAGGGCGATGAAGCCGAGGCCGGCCTCGACCGCGGCGCGCACCCTCTCGACCTGGCGGTCCTCGACCTGCTCGTGGGCTTCGTGACCCCACCAAAGGAGCACCTCGCTCGCCGCGAGTCGCTCGGCGCCAAGTCCCTGCTCGGGATCGCCAATCCCCGCAACGGTGATCTCGGCCCGCGGGCCGAGTTCGTCTTCGAGAAGCACCGCCAGCGTCGAGGCGATCCCCTCCGGGTGCTCGGCTCGCGCCTGCGGCTCGAGGCCGGCACCGGCGCGGTCATCGCTCCACACGATCACGCGCATGGGCTGATTCAGCTCCTCCCAGGAGGTCATGTGAGAACGTTACCACATTGCTGGTGGCAGGGCTGTTCCGAGCCAACGCCGATCTCACCGCGCCTCGGCCGTGGGCTGCCTGGAAGGCGCGGGCGGCGCGATCTGGGTGCTGCTCAGAGAATGCCCGTCGGCGGGGTCAAAGAGGCTGATCTTGGTCAGATCGAGCGCCAGCTCAGCCTCGGCGCCGACCGCGACCCTGGTGCCGGCGGACACCCGGGCGATCACCCGATCGGAGCTCGCGGTGACCTCTCCCTCGCTGGGCAAGTCGCCCATCAGAGCTTCACCGGTGACCGGGTCCGCCAGAGCGCTGAAGTGCAGGTAGAGCTCGGGTCCCATCGACTCGACCAGGTCGACCCGCGCCTGGAAGCGCAGCTGATGGCCGCGGTCGGCGCTGATCGCGGCGTCGTCGATGTGCTCGGGACGCATGCCGGCGATCAGCGAGCGGGCCTCCGAGGCCCCGGCCAGCGCCGAGCGCAGCGGCGCTGGCAACTCGGCGGTGCCGAAGGGAAGCTCGATTCGCTCGCCGTCGATGCGAGCGGGGACGAAGTTCATCGGCGGCGAGCCGATGAAGCCGGCGACAAAGAGGTTGACCGGGTCGTCATAGAGGCTCTGGGGGCTGCCGATCTGCTGGATCAGCCCTTCGCGCATCACCGCGACGCGGTCGCCGAGGGTCATCGCCTCGGTCTGGTCATGGGTGACGAAGACGGTGGTGGTGCCGAGACGGTTTTGCAGCTGGGCAATCTGGGCGCGCATCTGGGTGCGGAGCTTGGCATCGAGGTTGGAGAGCGGCTCGTCCATCAAGAATGCGGCGGGGTCGCGCACGATCGCCCGCCCCATCGCCACCCGCTGGCGCTGACCCCCCGAGAGGTTGGCCGGCTTACGCTCCAGGTGGGTGCTCAAGCCCAGCAACTCAGCGGCCTCCTCGACGCGCCGGCGCACCTCGTCCTTGGGAGCACGGGCGATACGCAGGGCGAAGCCCATGTTCTCGCGCACCGTCATGTGCGGGTAGAGGGCGTAGTTTTGGAAGACCATGGCGATGTCGCGCTCCGCCGGGGAGAGGTCGTTCACAAGCCTCTCCCCGATGTAGAGCTCGCCGTCGCTGATGTCCTCGAGGCCGGCGATCATCCGCAAGGCGGTCGTCTTGCCGCAGCCCGAGGGTCCGACGAGGATCATGAACTCGCCGTCGGCGATCTGCAGGTCGATCGCCTTGACCGCTTCGGTGCCGTCGCGATAGCGCTTGGTGACCGCGCGGAACTCGATCGCCGCCATCTCAGCCGCCCCTGTTGATGATCGATTCCAGGCCGCTTTGGACCGCTTCGGCCGCGTCGGCGGGACTGCTCGCCCCGCTCAACGACTTGTTGAACTGTTCGGCCATGACCGCCGACATGTCGGCGTAGTAGGGGGACTTCGGCGGCGTCACCGTTTGGGAGATCTCGGTCTTGCCCTGGGCGATCGCCGGCTGGGATTCGATCAGGCTCTGGTCGTTGTAGACGGCTTTGCGGGTCGGCAGATAGCCGATCGTTTCGGCGGTGTGCTTCTGCTGGGCTTCCGAGGAGATGAACTTGGCCAGCTCGATCGCGACCTGCTGGTTCGAGGAGTAGGCGTTGACGTAGAGATTCCAGCCGCCGCCCACGTTCACAGGCGGGATCTGAGTCGAGGCCCGTGGAACGCTGGTGACGCCGACCTGGGAGGGCTTGATTTCGGACAGTTCGGGGTTCGCGATGTCGCCGAAGACGTAGGCCCAGTTGCGCAGGAAGACGGAGCGGCCGGCAAGGAACGGGGCCTCGGCGTCGCCCTCTTCGTAGTTGGCGACGGCGGCCGGTGAAACCCCGCTGGTCACCATCGAGCGCTGGGTTTCTAGCCCTTCGACCGCTGGCGGCTGGTCCACTTCGACCGCTTCACCGTCGATCACCGAGCCGCCGGAGGTCTCGATGAACTCGGTCCCCAGCAGGGTGCCGCCCTCATAGCGAGCGCCGGTGAAGGTAAAGCCGTCTTCGATCGTCGGGTCTTCGGCCATCACCGTCTTCGCCATTTCCTTCAGTTCATCCCAGGTTTCGGGCGGCTTGGTGAACCCCGCCTTGGCGAGCAGATCCTTGCGGTAGTACAGCAGCCCGACATCGGTGAAGAAGGGGAACCCGTAGAGCTTGCCTTCCCATTCGTTGGCCTGCACGAAGGCCGGGAAGTAGGCCTTGCGTTCAGCGGGGGTAAAGGCAGCCGAGACGTCGGCGAGCCAGCCGTTCGAGCCGAACTGCGCCGGCCAAGACACGTCGCCGGCAAAGAGGTCGACTTCGCCCGAGCCAGCCTGCAACATGGTCCGCATCTGGTCGAAGTAGGCACCGGTGTCGGCGGGCATCTCACGGATCGTGACCTTGACGCCGTGTTCTTTGCCCCAGCGGGCGATCGGCGCCTTCAGCGCCGGGAAGAGGTCGCTGGTCATGCCGAGCGTGACGCTGTCTTCGCCGCCGCCGTCAGAGCCGCCGCCACCGCAGGCGGAGAAGAGCAGCGCCAGGCCGAGCACCAGGGCGACGAGCAGCGCGGCGCCAGGTACGGCACTGAGCGCACGTCGCCTCCACCTCGTGCGTGAACTCTGAGGTTGAGCTTTCTTTGACACTAGATGCACCTTCCTCCGTGAGTAACTCCGTTGTCGTGGCATTGGGTCGGCGCTCATCCGCTCAGTGCTCCGGCGGTGAGGCCAGAGACGATCCGGCGCTGAAGCACCAAGACGAGGATCAAGATCGGGGCGGTGACGACCAGAGCGGCCGCTGCCTGGGCGGCGTAGTCGGGGGTGAACTGATTGGCCGCGTAGTTGGGGATCAGCACCGTCACGGGCCACTTGTGGTTGTCGAAGAGAAAGGTGTTTGCGAACAGGTACTCATTCCAAGTCGCGATGAAGGTGAGGATCGCCGCCGTCATCACCCCCGGTGCCGCGAGCGGCAGGATGATCATGCGGAAGGCCTGGAGCGGCGAGGCGCCGTCGAGCCAAGCCGCGTTCTCGAGGTCGCGCGGCAGCTGGCGGAAGAAGGTCGCCAGGATCCAGACGCTGAGCGGCAAGACGAAGACGGTGTCAGTCGCGATCACCGCCCAATAGCTGTCGAGCAAGCCAAGGCTGCGGAACTGGACGAAGAGCGGCGCGATGATCGCGACCATCGGAAAGAAGGAGATCGCGAGGATGCCGCTCATCACCAGGCCGCGGAAGCGGAACTGAAGCCGCGCCAGCGGGTAGGCGGCGAGCGCACCAAGGGTCAGCGCGATCAGCGTCGTCGCGCCAGCGATGATCACGCTGTTTGCCAGGGAGCGCAGAAACAGCGGGTCGCCGAAGACCTTTTCGTAGTGGGCGAGGGTGAAGGTGTGAGGCCAGATCGTCGGCGGTGAGGCCGAGAGCTCGCGGGTTTCGACGATGCTGATCTTGAGAATCCAAAGCAGCGGCGCGGCGACCGAGAAGACGATCAGGCCGACCAGCAGATAGAGGCCAAGGCGGCTCCAGTTCGGGGCCCGGCGGGTCAGGGCGGGAGATCGGGCAGCGGTCGGCTCGGCGTAGGCCACCTCAGACCTCCCCCGCGGTACGGGCTCCGAAGCCGCGGATGAAGAGCACCACGATCGCCAGCGAAGTGAGGAAGGTGAAGACTGCCGCTGCCGTGCCCGGCGCGAAGTTCAGCTCGGAGACCCGCACTCCCTGATAGACGTAGGTGGAAAGCGATTCCAGCTGGCGCTGGGCCATCACATAGAAGAGGTCATACACCGCCCAGGCCTGCAGGGTGCGAAACAGCAGCGCCAGGAGGATCGCCGGCCAGAGCAGCGGCAGCGTGATCCGAAAGAGGCGCTGGGCCGCCGAGGCCCCGTCGACCCGGGCGGCCTCGATCACCTCGCCGGGGATCGTCTGTAGCCCGGCCAGCAGGAGGAGCGCCATGAACGGGACCGAGGTCCAGACGTCGACGAGGATCACCGAGACCAGCAGCGAGTTGGGGTCCGAGAGGATTGGCCCATGGGCAAGGCCGAGGCCGTGGGCGATGTAGGAGAGGATCCCCACCTGGTCTTGCAGCATCAGCCGCCCCAGGACTGCGGCGACCGAGAGCGGGAAGGCCCAGGGGATGAGCACGATCGCGCGGATCGCGCCCCGGCCGCGGAAGTGCTGGTTCAAGACGAGGGCGATGCCGAGCCCGAGGACGAGCTCAATCGCGACGCTGACGACGGTGAAGATGGCCGTGTTCTTGAGCGCCTCGGTGAAGGCCGGGTCGGAGAAGATGAACTTGAAGTTGTCGAGGCCGACGAAGGCCCCGGTTTCGGTCACGCTTGCCTGGTGCAGGCTGAGCCAGACGGTGTCTGCGATCGGCAACAGAGCCACCGCGAGCACGACGAGGATGGTCGGCGCCACCATCGCCCAGGCCGTGCGCCGCTCGCTGGCCCTCGGGGTGCCGCGACGCCGCCCCGAGGGACGAGCCGGCGGCCGCGCCTCGGCTGGAGCGGTCGGCACCAGCGCGTCACTCACCCGGCGCTCACCTCGATCACGACGCCCTCGTTTGCCGCCAGGCTGAGAGCGCCGGAGAGGATGCGACCCTCGCGGGCGCGGTGGGTCGAGATCGCAACCCGCCCGCCGATCCCGAACGCCAACTCGCGCTGCTCGCCGCTCAGGTTGAGCGCGATCAGCTTGCGCTCCACGCCCGCCACCCGCCAGTAGCAGAAACAGTGGGAATCGCTGGCGGCGTGGGGCTCGTATGTGCCCTCGCTCAAGGCGGCGCTGCGCGAGCGCAGCGACAGCAGCGCCCGGTAGAGGTTCAGGATCGAGCCGGGGTCGGCGAGCTGGGCCTCGACGTTGATCTGCTCGTACTCGGCAGCCACCGGCAGCCACAGGTCGGGCTCGGGCGCGGTGGAGAAGCCGCCGTTGGCGGCGCCGCTCCAGGGCATCGGCGTCCTCGTCCCGTCGTGACTGGCGCCGCCGTAGTTGACGAAGGTGTCGCGACCACGCTCAGGCGCCACCTCCTGGTCGACCATCCCGAGCTCATCGCCGTACAGCAGACAGGGCGAGCCGCGCAGGGTCAGCAGGGCAATGGCGGCGACCCGGGCCTGCTCGGGACCGATCCGGCTGGCCAGACGAACGCGATCGTGGTTGCCAAGGGCAAGGATCGGCCAGGCACCCGCCGGTAGCGCAGCCTCGAGCTCGGCGACGGTCGCCGCCAGCGCGCTCGCCTCCCATGGCGTCTCGATTAGCTGGAAGGCGAAGGGCAGGTGCAGCTCGTCCAGGTCGGCACCGTAGAACTCAGCCCAGCGTGGCCAATCGAGCGCTTCGATCTCGCCGATCGCCACCCGGTCGCCCTCGTATTCGCCCAAGACGCCGTTGATCGCGCGCAGCACCTCGTGCAGGTCGGGGTGCAGGCGATCGTTGACGTGCAACTGGGAGTAGTAGTCGGCCGCCTGCAGCTCGAAGGGGTTGGGCTCGGGGTTTGGATTCGGCGGGTTATCGCGCAGCTCGGGGTCCTTCATCAGCAGGTGCGCGACGTCGATGCGAAAGCCGTCGACGCCGCGATCAAGCCAGAAGCGCAGGACGCCCAACATCGCCTCGCGGACCTCGGGGTTTCGCCAGTTGAGATCGGGTTGCTGGGGCAGGTGAGTGTGCAGGTAGTACTGCCCGGTCTGCTCGTCCCATTCCCAGGACGAGCCCGAGACTTCGCTGATCCAGTTGTTCGGAGGCTCGCCCGGAGCGCGGCCGTCGCGCCACACGTACCAATCTCGTTTGGCGTTCTCGCGCGAGGAACGGGACTGCTGGAACCAGGGGTGCTGATCGGAGGTGTGGTTGGGGATGTAGTCGGCGATGATCCGGACGCCGCGGGCGTGAGCCTCGGCCACGAGGCGGTCGAATGCCTGCAGATCGCCGAAGATCGGCTCGATGCCTTCGTAGTCGGTGACGTCGAAGCCGGTGTCCAGCAGCGGCGAGGGGAAGCAGGGGCCGACCCAGATCGCGCCCACGCCGAGGCTGGCGGCGAGGTAGTCAAGCCCTTCGGTCAAGCCGATCAGGTCACCGATGCCGTCGCCGTTGCCGTCGCGAAAGCTCAGCAAGTGATCCTCGTAGATGACGACGCCGCGCCACCACTCGCGTCCGCGCTCGGCGTCGGCGAGGATCGCTCGGGCACCGGAGAGCAGGTCGCTCATGCTCTGGCCCCCGCCGCGTAGACACGCTCCGCCTCGGCTTTGTACTCGGCCAGCGCCTCGCGGTTTAGCTCGACCCCGAGGCCGGGGGTGCTCGGCAGCGGAATCCGCCCGTCGACCATCTGCAGTTGCTGGTTGGTCAGGTTCTGGCGCAGCGGCGAGGCGGAGAGCTCGGAGGGGAGGAACTCGATGAAGGCGCAGTTGGGGCTGACCGCTGCCAGTTGGACGGCGGAGGAGATCGAGATTTCGGTCTTCCACAGGTGGGGCACGATTCGCAGGTCGCGCTCGGCCGCCAGCTGGCAGACGCGTCGCGCCTCGGTCAGCCCGCCAACCCTGGTGACGTCGGGCTGGATCACCTGGATCCCGGCGCCGTCCATCAGGTCGAGGTGCTCAAAGCGCGTCGTCAGCCACTCGCCGGAGGCGATTGGTATCTGCTGCTCGGTGGCGAGGCGGCGGTGGCCGGCGAGGTCGTCGGGCCAAAGCGGCGTCTCGACGAAGTAGAGGTCGAACTCGACCCAGTCGGCGAGGACGCTGAGCGCCGTGTCGGCGTCGGGGAAGGCGTACTGGACGTCGACCAGGAGGTCGACGTCGGGCCCGATCGCGGCGCGGACGGCAGCGACGACCTCGGTACTGCGCTCCCACGGCTCGCGCATCCCGTTGTGGGCATAGGGGCCCTCGAGGGTGACCTCGGTCTTGACGGCGCGAAAGCCGGCAGCGACCGCGCGATTCGCCCAGTCCACGAGGGAATCGCGATATTCGGCGAAGGAGTCGGTCTCGGGCTGCAGGGAGGCGTAGGGGGTGACCGAGTCACGCACGGCACCGCCCATCTGTTCGTAGGCCGGCTTGCCGAGCGCCTTGCCGCGCAGGTCATGCAGGGCGAGGTCGAGCGCGCCGATCGCGTTGATCACGGCGCCGCGGCGACCGTTCATCGCTGAACCGACGTAAAGGCGCTCCCAGAGCGACTCGACCTCCATCGGGTCGGTTCCGATCAGCATTTCGCGCAGTCCGAGGCCCATGTTGTGAGTGCCCGGGGCTTCGATGCAGGCCGCCGCGACCCAGGGGTTGACGTCGGTCTCACCGATTCCCGAGACGCCCTCGTCGGTGTGGATCTCGACGACGATGTCGTCCTGGGAGGAGCTCGCCGCCGTCGTGTCGTATTCGGGTTGGACGAGGACGTGGCACTCGATCTCGGTGATGCGCATCTGCTGGGGTCTCCTTAGTCGGTCAGGTTCAGTGAGTGGGTGGTCAGGGGACGGGCGCCGTCGGCCTCGATCGCGAGGAGGTGCTCGAGGCGAACGCCAAAGCCCTCGCCGTAGGCGCCCGTCTCGATCGCGATCACCATCCCCTCGGCCAAGGGCGTCTGCTCGCCGGGGACGAGAAACGGCGGCTCCTGGGGGGCAAGGCCGACCCCGTGGCCGCTGTGGTGGGGGCAGCGCAGGCCGCCGGCCTGCAGGCGATCACGGACCGCGGCGTCGACCGCGCCGGCGCTGGCGCCCGGCCGGGCAGCGGCGATGCCGGCCTCGAGCGCGGCCCGGACGGTGTCGTGACAGGCGCGCAGGGCCGCGCTCGGTCGTCCGAGGACGAAGGTCGCACAGGAGTCGGCCCAGTAGCCGCCGAAGCGCGGCGCCAGGTCGAAGAGAACGGCGTCGCCGCCCGCCAACGCGCGAGGGCCGGGGCCGCCGTCGATCAGCGCGCTGCGCTCGCCGCTGAGGAGGTCGCAGAGCGCCTGCAGATCACCGCCGGCGGCCGCCATTGCCTCCTGGCCTGCCGCCCAAAGCTCGGTCTCGCTCACCCCAGCGGCGGCCGACTCCCGGACCGCGGCCTGACCGGCGTCGGCGAGGGCCGCGGCGGCGGCGATCAGCTCGAGCTCCTCGGGCGCCTTGCGCATCCGCGCCGCCGCCAGCTCATCGCCCAGCTCCAGGCATGGGTAGCCGACCAAGGCGGCCGGCCGGCGATCGCAGGCGAGCAGAGCGCCGGGGTGGATGCCGAGCCCACCCAGCGTGGTGGTCAGGTCGGCCAACTCCTCCCCGGCGAGGATGCGAACCAGGCCGCTCGAGAGCAGGAGCACCTCGCCCTCCTCGCCGCTGCCGTGGCCCACCCAGCGCCGGTTGGATTGATCGCAGAGCAGAACCGCAGCGGCTCCGTGGCGGGAGCCGAGCTCGCCAGCCAGCAGGGCGCGCTCGCTCACACCGACACCGAGGAGTGGGCGAGGACCCCACCGTCACAGGGAAGCTCCGCGCCGGTCACGTAGGAGGCCTGCTCGGAGAGCAGCCAGAGCCCGGCGGCGGCCGGCTCGGCCGGCTTGGCGAGGCGTCCGAGCGGCACCTCCGCGGCGATCGACTCGCGCACCTCGGCGACCTGCTGCGGACTCATCCCCTGCCACATCAGCGGCGTGTCGGTCGGCCCTGGCAGCAGCGCGTTGGCGCGGATCCCATAAGCGGCGTAGTCGATCGCCAGCGAGCGGGCGAGAGCGCAGACCGCGCCCTTGGAGGTGCCGTAGGCGGTGATCGCCGGCGCCGCGGTACGGGCGAAGGTCGAGGCGACGAGGACCACCGAGCCGCCGATCTCGGCGCCGAGCATCTGCGCGATCGCCGCCCGCGAGCAAAGGAAAGCGCCGCGGACGTTGGTCGCGATCACCTCGTCGAAGGTCGCGCTGCTCATCTCGTGAGCGAGGCCGTTGCGTTCGATCGCGGCCGCGGCGAAGAGCCCGGCACAGGGGCCAAGCGCCGCAGCACAGCGCTCAAAGGCAGCGGCCACGGCGGCCTCGTCACCGACGTCGAGAACCTCCTGATGCAGGCGCGCGGGGTCGGCCGCCGCGCCAAGGCGCTCGCGGGCGACCTGCAACCCGGCGGCGTCGATGTCGAGCATCGCCACCGCGGCGCCGGCGTCGAAAGCCAGGCGGGCGGCTTCGTAGCCGATGCCGCTGGCGGCGCCGGTGATGATCACAGGTCCCTGAAGCTGACTTGCAGATTGTCTGATGTTCTGCATGCCTGCTACAGTACCACAGATGGCAACTCCCCCCGATTCAGCATCTGCAGGGTCATTCGCACCTGCCCCGATCTCGCAGCCGGGCAACCTCGGCGAGATGGTCGCCCAGCAGCTTCTGGGCGAAATCCGTGAGAAGGGGCTGCCCAGGGGGACCAAGCTGCCGACCGAGCGCGAGCTGATGGAGGCGTTGCGAGTCGGCCGCTCGACCGTGCGCGAGGCGATCAACGGGCTGGTCATGCTCGGGGTGCTCGAAGTGCGCCGCGGCCACGGTGCCTTCGTGCTCGATCCCGACGCCGGGCTCGAGAAGCACTCGGTGATCTCGCTCGCCATCGCCCGCGGCGTCACCCCGGACCTCTTCGAGGCCCGCCGGCTGGTCGAGCCATTCGCCGCTTCGCTTGCGGCGGGGCGGCGCACCGACGCAGACCTGGCCGAGCTCGCCCAGGCGCTCGCCGACCACGAAGATGCTCTGCGCCGCGGCGAGCTCGCCGTCGAGCCGTCGGTTCGCTTTCACCTGCAGGTCGCCGAGGCGACCCACAACGACGTCATCGCCGGCTTCGTCCACACCTTCCAGGATCCGCTCGCCCAGCGCGGACCGGTGCTCGAGGAGATGGAGGGCTTTCGCGAGTGGGAGCTCGACCAGCACCGCTCGGTCTTCGAGCCGATCGAGGCCGGCGAGGCCGCGCTCGCCCACCAGCGGATGCTCGCCCACCTCGATGCCGTCCTCCCCTACCACGAGCACCTGGGCCTGAATTGAGCCGGCTCGGCGCCCTTGGCGAGGGGCTGGTCGAGCTCAGCTTCGATCGTGGCGACGACGCGGCGAGCCTCGGCTTCGGCGGCGACGCCGGCAACATCTGCGTGATGGCGACCCGGCTCGGCGCCCGGACGCGGATCGGCGGTCGGATCGGCGAGGATGCGCTGGGCGAGGCGCTGCTCGGCTTCTGGCAGCGCAGCGGCGTCGAGGTCAGCCACCTCGTCCTCGACACCGAGGCGAGCACCGGCATCTACCTCAACGAGACCCGCGGCGCCGAGCACCGCTTCCGCTATTACCGCCGCGGATCGGCCGGCTCGCGGCTGCGCTGGAGCGACCTGGAGGGATCCTTCTTCAACGGGCTCGGGGTACTGGTCCTTACCGGCATCACGCTGGCGATCTCGGAGTCGGCGGCCGCCTGCGCGGAAGCTGCCTGCGCGCAGGCCGAGCGGCTTGGCGTCGCCGTCGCCTGCGTGCTAAACCACCGACCGGCGCTCGGGGCAGATCCCGACCGCCTGGCAGCGCTTGCGGGTCGCTGCCAGCTGGTTCTCGGCTCCCGGGAGGAGGCGGCGGCGATCTTCGGCTGCGCCGAGCCCGAGGAGGTCAGAGCTCTGCTCGGTTCCCGCGTGTCGGAGGTCGTCCTCAGCGATGGGCCACGAGGCGCGATCGCGGCCACCGGCCAGCAGCGTCGCCAACAGCCCGCGCCGATCGTGACCGTCGCCAACGCCGCCGGCGCCGGCGACGCCCTGGCGGGCGCCTACCTCGCCCGACGCCTTGCCGGTGCCGAGGCTTCCGAAGCGCTCGCGGTCGCCGTCGCTGCGTCGTCGCTCAGCGTCGAGCAAGGCGGCTGCGCGGTCTCCTACCCCAACGCCGCGGCGGTCGCGGCGGCCGTTGAGCGCCTGCCGGCGGCAGCCGTCTCGCGGGCCCAGGTCAGTGGGCGGGGGCGATGAGCCGATGCGGGAATCCGTCCGCGAGCTGATCGGCGCCCAAGCGGTCGTGCCGGTGCTGCGCAGCGCCGGCGTCGAGGACGCGATTGAAACCGCCCGCGCCGCGGCAGGGGCGGGGATGTCGGTGGTCGAGCTGACCTGCTCCACTCCCGGCGTCGAGGAGGCGATCGCCGTGCTTGCCGGCGAGGGCATGACCGTCGGACTCGGCACCGTGACCGACCCGGGTGCGGCCGAGGCCGCCGCCGCTGCTGGAGCCCGCTTCCTCGTCAGCTTCGCTGCCCCGGTCTGGCTTTTGGACTGCGCCGCGGGGCTCGGCATCGATGCAATTCCCGGGACCTTCACCCCCAGCGAGGTGCTCGCCGCGCGCGACGCCGGGGCCGAGCTGGTCAAGCTCTTCCCTGCCCGCGCTCTCGGTCCCGCCTACCTGCGCGACCTGCGCACGGTGATGCCGGGACTGGCGGCGATCGCCACCGGCGGTATCGCCCTCGCCGACGGCTCGATCGGCGGCTGGCTCACCGCCGGGGCCGTGGCGGTCGGCCTCGGCTCCGATCTCGGCAGCGTCGCCACGATCGGGTCAAGCGGCGTGGCCGAGCGTGCCCGCGAGGCGCTCGCCCAGGCCCAGGCGGCCAGCGGATGACCGCGGTCGTCTTCGATCTCGACGGCGTCCTCGTCGACAGCGAGGCGATCAACCGGCTCGCCTTCGAGGACTACCTGGCCGGTCTCGGTCTCACCGCCAGCGACGAGCTCTTCGCGATCACCCTCGGGCGGCGCCCAGCCGATTTCGGCCTCGAGCTCGCCGCGGCGCTGGGGCGGCCGCTCGGCGAGGTGGAGATCGGACTGGCGGCGGCGACCGCTGCGCGCATGCGCTCGACGCCGCTGCGAGCGATGCCCTTTGCCGCCGAGGCGGTCCGCGCCCTGGCCGGCGCCGGGCTCCCGCTGGGGCTGGCGAGTTGCAGCGGCAGCGGTTTCATCGGCCTCGCGCTCGCCGAGCTCGGCGTCGAGCGCGACTTCACCGCGATCGCCAGCGGCGAGGACGTCGAGCGGGGAAAGCCCGACCCAGAGATCTACCGGCTTGCGGCAGGTCGCCTGGGCGTCCTCCCTTGCACCTGCATCGCGATCGAGGACAGCGCTCCGGGGATTGCCGCGGCGCAGGCGGCAGGGATGACCTGCATCGGCGTCGCCAACGATCTGGCCGGCGCCGGCGACCTGCGAGGAGCCGACGCGGTGGCGGGCGATCTGCGCGTCGCCGCCGAGCTCGTGCTCGCAGGGCGGCGCCGTCGCGAGCCGCAGGGCATGCCAGGCGCCGCCCGGCGTGCGCCAAGGCCCTGAGACAGGTTCCTGGTTGCGAGCCTGCCGCGCGGGGCCGCGGGCGGACTCCCCTCAGGCCCGGTTCGCGATCTCCGCCACGATCCGTCCCTCGGCGGGCATCCAGGCGTCCTCGAGAGTCGGGCTGTAGGGGATCGGCGTCTCCGGGCAGGCGATGACCTGCGCGTCGTCGAGATCGTGCAGGCCCTCGGCGGCGACGATCCCAAGCAGGTTTGCGCCCCAGCCACCAATCAACGGCCCCTCCTCGACGACGACGATGCGATTGGTCTTGGCGACCGAGCGGAGGACCGTCCCGGTGTCGAGCGGGCGCAGGCTGCGGAGGTCGACGACCTCGGCGCCGATCCCGCGCTCGGCGAGCTCCTCCGCGGCGCCCAGGCAGTCGCGCACGCCCTTGGAGAGCGAGACCAGCGTGAGGTCGTTGCCCTCGCGCACGACCGCAGCCTCGCCCAGCGGCAGGGTCGCTCCATCGCTGACCGAGTCCTTGACCGAGTAGAGGCGCTTGTGCTCGAGGAAGGCGACCGGGTTCTCGTCCTGGATCGAGGCACGCAGCAGCGCGTAGGCATCCCCCGCCGTTGCCGGCGCCACCACTTTCAACCCAGGCACGCCCTGCAGCCAGGGGATCGGGCTCTGGGAGTGCATCGCGCCGAAGTTGCCTCCAGCGCCCATCGCCGAGCGCACCACCAGCGGACAGCTGGCCTGCTCGTTCGACACATACCAGTACTTGGCGGCCTGGTTGATCAGGCTGTCCATCGCCAGCGGCAGGAAGTCGGCGAACATGATCTCGAAGATCGGCCGCAGCCCGGTGACCGCGGCGCCGAAGGCGCCGGCCGAGAGCGCCAGCTCGGAGATCGGGGTGTCGAACACGCGCGAGCCGCCGTGCTCGCCTTCCAGCCCGGGGGTGACCGCGAAGACCCCGCCGGCGACCGCGACGTCCTCGCCGAAGAAGACGACCCGCGGGTCGCGCGCCATCTCCTCGTCGATCGCCTCTCGCACGGCAACGCGATACTCGATCGTCGCCGACTCACCCATGCTTGAACTCCGTCGCCGCCGCGGAGGGCCGGGGAAAGGGCGCGGCAAGCCCCGCGGCGACAATGCCCTCCAGCTCGGCCGCGACCTCGGCGTCGACCTCCTCGCAGCGGGCCGGGCCGATTCCGAAGCGCTGCTCGAGCCCGGCTCGCGCCAGGAGGAGGGGATCGCGCCGTCGCCACTCCTCGAGCTCGCCGGGCCTGCGGTAGCGGCCAGGGTCGGAGCGGGAGTGGCCGACGAAGCGGTAGGTGAGCGTCTCCAGGAAGGCCGGACCGCGGCCCGAGCGGGCGTGCTCGACGGCCTCCCATGCCGCCTCCCGCACCGCCCAGACGTCGTTGCCGTCGACCTGTCGGGTATGGATCCCCATCGCGATCGGGCGCGCGACGATTTCGCCGGCCGTGACGTTCTCGATCGGCGTGAACTCCATGTACATGTTGTTCTCGCAGACGAATACGGCGGGCAGCTTCTCGACCTGCGCCCAGTTGAGGCACTCGTGGAAGTAGGCCTGGTTGGCGGTGCCCTCGCCGAAGAAGGCGACGGCGACGGTGCCGGTGCCGAGCAGCTTCTGCGAAAGCGCGGCTCCGGTCGCGGCGCCGATCGAGCCGCCGACGATCCCGAAGCAGCCGATCAGGCCGGTGCTGGCGTCGACCACGTTCATCGAGCCGGCCCGCCCGCCGCAGAGGCCCGTCTCCCGCCCCAGCAGCTCGTCCATCAGGCCCTGGGGGGAGACTCCCAGCGCCAGCGCATGGCCGTGGCCACGGTAGGTCCCCGCCACCTTGTCACCCTCGCCCAAGACCGAGCAGACACCCACCGCACCCGCCTCCTGGCCCGAGTAGAGGTGAGTCGTCCCGTGCACGTTCCCGGCCTGGAACTGCACCTGCACGGCGTCCTCGAAGCTGCGGATCAGCCGCATCCGGCGATAGAGCCCGAGGCTCTCCTCGGCGCCCAGGTCGAGCCCCGGCACGGTCTGCGAGCTGGACAGCTCAGCCATCCGCGCCACTCCGGCCCGGATTGGCGGCCTGCCTGGCGGCAGCCGCGACCGCGGCGATGTCGGCCTCGCCGCCGACGAGCTCTTCGGCCCTTGCCATCGCCTCATCCGCCGCCGCCGCAGCGTGCAACGGCAGGTCCGACTCGGCCGCCAGCGCCGCCGCCAGCGCCAGGTCCTTGCGCATCAGTCGCAGGGAGAACGACGCGGGCGCCCCGGCGGGATCGAGGTAGGCCCCGCGCTTGTAGCGGACGAACGGCGAGGACACCGCGCTCGCGGCGATCGCCGCGTAGGCGTCTTCGCTCGCGACCCCGGCGCTCTCGGCGAGGACGAGCGCCTCGGCAATGGAATGGGCAGCCGACGCGACGAGGACGTTCAGCGCCAGCTTCATCGCCGCCCCGGCACCCGACGCCCCTAGGTAGAGCTGGTCCCTCGTCATCGCGGCCAGGGTCGGCCGGGCACGCTCGAACGCGTCGCGGTCGCCGCCGACGACCGTCGTCAACTCCGCCGCTTCGGCCGTCGCGACGCTGCCAGAGACAGGGGCGTCGAGCAACGCGACCCCCCGTTCCGCCGCGACGCCCGCCAGCTCGCGCGCCGCGGCGGGCCCGATCGTGCTCATCTCGGCGACGACCAGCCCAGGCCGCGCACCGGCGAGGATGCCATCGTCGCCGACGATCACCTCGCGGGCGGCCTCGGCGTCGGCGACCATCGTGACCACGATCTCGCAGGCGGCCCCGATCTCCGCGGGCGAGGAGGCCTGCAGGGCCCCCGCCTCGACCAGGGGCCGGCAGCGGTCGGAGGTGCGGTTGAAGACGCGGAGCTGCGCCCCGGCGGCGAGCAGATTGGTCGCCATCGGCAGCCCCATGCGGCCGAGCCCGACGAAGCCGACGGCTGGCCGTCCCCCGCGATCGCCGGTAGAGCTCATCGCCACCCCCTATTCACTGCGCACTTGTCCCGCATTGGTCATTGTTACTGAACAATAGCGGGAAAACAGGGGGTAACGGCGAGATTTCCTCGACATTGTGTAGCACTGCTATACACTTGTCGCCATGACGGAAAGGGCAGGACCGACCACGCCCGACGCGATCAGCACAGCGGTCGAAGCCAGCTTCGACCGCTGCGGCGACCCCCGCCTCAGGGAGATCATGGAGGCGCTGATCCGCCATCTCCACGGCTTCGTGCTCGAGGTTGGATTGAGCGAAGAGGAGTGGCGCCGGGCGGTCGACGTCCTCACCCGAACCGGTCACCTCACCGACGACCAGCGGCAGGAGTGGATCCTCTGGTCCGACGCGCTGGGCGTCTCGATGCTGGTCGACGCGATCGGGCATCCGACTCCCCCGGGCGCAACCGAGTCGACGGTGCTGGGCCCGTTCCACGTCCCGGGCGCCCCGCTGCGTGAATACGGAGCGCGGCTCGACGAGATGGGGGCCGGGGTGCCGGTCTGGGTCCACGGTACGGTCCGGAGCCTCGACGGCACCGCCCTCGAGGGCGCCGAGCTCGACGTCTGGCAGAACGGAGACAACCAGCTCTACGCGGTGCAGGACCCCGACGCGCCCGACGATCACCTGCGGGGTCGGTTCCGCACCCGCGCCGACGGCAGCTACGGGTTCGTCGCGGTTCGACCGACTCCCTACCCGATTCCGCACGACGGGCCAGTCGGCGAGATGCTGGAGGCGACCGGCCGCCATCCCTGGCGCCCGGCGCACATCCACATGATCGTTCGCGCCCCCGGGCACCGAGCCCTCACCACCCATCTGTTCGACGCCGACAGCGAATACCTCGATTCGGACGCGGTTTTCGCCGTCAAGCCCTCCCTGATTCGCAGACTGGAGCGTCGCGCGGCCGACGACCCCCGGCGACCGGCCGGGATCGAGGAGCCCTGGCTCTTGCTCGAGGCGGATTTCGTCCTCGCGCCCGGCGACGGCGGCGAGCCGGTCGACCCGGGCCGAACCGCCTGACCGGAGACGCCTCGGGTCAGGCCGATCGTTTTGCTGGCAATGTCACCGAGCAACGACTTGACTGCGGATACACTGCGTTCGTGACCACTGAACGCACCGATCGAAACCCCGATCAGGCCGAGACGCTGGCCAGCGACGTCCCGCGCCGCCTGCGAGCCGAAAGGGAACGCCAGAATATTTCGCTGCGCGAGCTCGCTCGTCGCCTCGACGTCTCGCCCAGCGCGATCTCGCAGATCGAGACCGGGCGGGTGCGGCCCTCGGTCGCGATGCTGTACGCGATCGTCAACGAGCTCGACATATCGATGGACGAACTTTTCGACAGGGACGTCGAGAACCGGCCTCGGCGGGACCGCAACGGCTCCCTTCCACCGCAGGTGTCGCCAGTCGTCACGGAGGACGGGCGCACCGAGATCGAGTTCGGCAAAGGCGTGGCATGGCAGCGACTTACCGCCCAGGCCGACACGAACGTCGACTTCCTCTTCGTGACCTACGACCCCGGTGGCTCGTCGAGTCCCGACGAGCACCTGATGCGCCACCTCGGCCACGAGTACGGCCTGATCCTGAGCGGATCGCTCGAGGTCACGGTCGGCTTCGAAACCTACGTCCTCGGCGCGGGCGACTCGATCTCGTTCGCCTCGACCACCCCGCATCGTTTGCGCAACGTCGGTGACGTTCCCGCCACCGGGGTCTGGATCGTCCTCGGGCGACAGGGTTCGGGGGCCGGCGGGCACGCCCTCGCGGGCGTTGCCGACGCCTCGGAGTAGCGAGAACGTCTTCGGCAGGGAGTCGACGAACTCGATGCGGCGCGGGTAGGCGTAGGCGGAGAGGCGCTCGCGGACGAAGTCCTTGATCTCCGCGGCAAGCTGGTCGGAGGGCTCGCGGTCGTCGGCGAGGACGACGAAGGCCTTGACGACCGAGCCGCGGCGCTCGTCGGGGGAGGCGACGGCGGCGGCCTCGGCGACGGCGGGGTGCTCGAGGCAGGCCGACTCGACTTCGAAGGGGCCGATCCGGTAGCCGGCGGCGATGATCACGTCGTCGGCGCGCCCCTCGTACCAGACGTAGCCGTCCTCGTCCATGCGGGCGGCGTCCTTGCTGCGAGGCCCGCGAGCAGGTTGGCAGCCTGGTTGGAGAGCGCCCGCAGCTCGCCCCAGGCCAACTCCCGAACGGCGCCTTCGTAATGCTCGTGGACCATCGCCAGGGCGCCGGGGTCGCGAGCGTCGCAGACGTCGGCGGCGATGTCGTAGCGGTCCGGGATCTGCCAGCGTTCCCCTCACACGCTTCCGCGTAAAGCCGACCGTGTTTCGGCAGGTCAGCGGCCGGCACCATTGCCCCAGGCTAAGCTGCGTTTGTGGATACTGAACGCATCGACCCAACTCCCGGTCGCAGGGAGAAGCTCCCCAGCGAGCTGCCACGCCGGCTTCGAGCCGAGCGCGAACGGCACCAGATCTCCCTGCGCGAGCTGGCGCGCCGCCTCGGCGTCTCGGCGAGCGCGATTTCGCAGATCGAGACCGGGCGGGTGCAACCCTCGGTCGCGATGCTCTACTCGATCGTCAACGAGCTGGACATCTCGATGGACGAGCTCTTCGACCGAGACGTCGAGCACGCTCGCCGTGGGGGCAATCGGTCCGAGCCGTCGGACAGCTCACCGGTCGTCACGATGGACGCGCGCGTTGAGATCGAGCTCGGCAAGGGCGTGACGTGGCAACGACTCACCGCCGAGGCTGATCTGAACGTCGACTTCCTCTTCGTCACTTACGAGGCCGGCGGCTCCTCGAGCCCCGACGGGCAGCTGATGCGCCACCTCGGTCACGAGTACGGCCTGGTCCTGACGGGATCGCTGGAGGTTACCGTCGGCTTCGAGACGCACGTCCTCGGCGAGGGAGATTCGATCTCCTTTGCCTCGACGACCCCACACCGCCTGCGCAACGTCGGCGATGTGCCCGTCACCGGCGTCTGGATCGTCGTCGGGCGGCAGGGCTCGGGTCCCGGCGGCGACGCTCTCGCAAGCGCGACCGATCGTCAGGCCTAGTCGGGTCTAGCGAAACTCCGCCCCCGCTCGGCACATCGACCCCCTCTGGCGTGGTCGACGTGGGATGCGCTGATCGAGCGGGCCCGATTCCGTGGTCGTTGGCAGGGTGCCAGCCGCCCTCCCCGCCTAAGCGAAGGGCCGGCCCCGACAAGTGCCTCCGACGCGTGTATTGTGACTTAACACGCGTCCAGCAGAATTGCACGGGCGCGAGAACGGAGGCGAGAAATGACCTTTGAGATCAACGATGAGTGCCGCGTGCTGTTCGAAAGAGCGGCGGTGGTGGACGGGCTCGACACGAGCAGATGGGGGCGCGAGCAGACCTATCGCAAGTTGCGCGACGGCGGCGTGACCGCGATCAACGCCACGCTTGCCGTCTGGGATGACTTTCGCCAGCTGATCTCGAACGTCGAGGACTGGTACGGCTGGTTCGACGAGTTCGGCGACCTGATTCGCCCTGTCCGGGAGGTGGAGGACGTTCGCGCCGCGAAGGCGGAGGGCCGGACCGGAATCATCTTCGGGCTCCAGAACCCGGCTCCGATCGGCGATGACCTGCGGCGGGTGAGGCTGCTCCACGAGCTGGGAGTCCGCATCATCCAGCTCACCTACAACGAGCGGAACCTGCTCGGCGACGGCTGCTACGAAGCGACCGACGTCGGCCTCTCCCGCTTCGGCCTCGACGTGATCCGCGAGATGAACGAGCACGGCCTGCTGGTCGACCTCTCCCACTGCGGCGAGCGGACGACGATCGAGGCGATCGAGGCCTCCGAGCAGCCGGTCGCGATAACCCACGCTGGCCCGCGTGCCCGCTGCGATCACCCGCGCAACAAGCGAGATCACGTGATCCGGCTGCTCGCCGAGCATGGCGGCGTGATCGGCGCCAACGGCTATCCGCTTTTCCTCCCAGGCGGGGTCGACGCGACCCTCGGCGAATTGATCGACTCGATCGAGTACCTGGTCGAACTCGCCGGCATCGACCAGGTCGCGGTCGGCACGGACTTCTGCGACGGTCAGCCGCGGGAGTGGTTCCGCTGGATCTTCTCCACCTCGCATGGCCACCGGCCGCCCGAGCGCATGCCCGACCTGCCCGATCCGCATCGCCAGCTGATCGGCTTCGAGGACCAAACGCATTTCATCGGCCTCGCTGCAGGCCTGCTCGATCGCGGCTACAGCGAGGAAGACGTGCTGAAGCTCCTCGGCGAGAATTGGCTGCGGCTGTTCTCCGCCGTCTGGCGATGAGCGGTGCCACAGTCCGAGTTGAGCGCAACCTCCAGATCCCGGTCGGGGACGGCATCCGACTCGCCGCCGATGCCTGGCTGCCGAGCACGGACGCACCGGTGCCGGCGCTGCTCAGCTTCTACCCGTACCACAAGGAGGCTGGCAACGGGGCCTACTTCACCTTCGCCAATCGCTGGTTCGCCGAACACGGGTACGCGAGCCTGATCGTCGACCTTCGCGGCAGCGGCTGCTCCGAGGGCACCGCAGCGGACCCTTTCGACGCCGAGCGCGAGGGGCGGGACGGAGCGGCGGCGGTGGAATGGGCGGCCGCTCAGCCCTGGTGCGACGGCGCGGTCGGCGCCTGGGGCATGTCCTACGGCGGCATCACCGCGCTCAGCACCGCCGCCCAGCGACCGGCTGCGCTGCGGGCGATCGCGCCGATCATGGGCTGCTTCGACCTGTACCACGACTGGTATTACCCGGGCGGCTGCGAGGCCTGCCAGACGACCTCCTTCTGGGGCACGACGATGGTCGCCCTGCAGCTCGCGCCGCCGATCTGCGAGGACCCCGACGGGCGCTTCCTGCGCCTCTGGCGCGAGCGGCTGACCCGGGACCCCTACCTGCTGCCGTGGCGCCTGCACCCCGACTACGACTCCTACTGGCTGGACCGCACCGCCGAGCTGTCGCGGATCGAGGTGCCGACGTTCCTGATCGGCGGCTGGCAGGACGTCTACCGGGCCGCGACCGTGCGCGCCTACGAACTGATCGACGCGCCCCGTCGCCTGCTGATCGGCCCCTGGCTGCACGAGCTTCCCGACCGAGCCGAGCGTGAGCCGGTCGACTACCTCCAGCAGCTGACCCGCTGGTGGGACCGCTGGCTGCGGCGCGGGCACGACCGCGACGACGACGAAGCGTCCGTGATGCTCTACGTGGAAGGCGCTGGCTTCTGGAAAGCCGAGCCCGACTGGCCGCCTCCGACCAGCGCCGAGAAGGTCCTCTTCCTGGCCCCGGCCGGCGGGCTCGGCGAGCAGCCCGCAGCCTCGGTGACCACGGTCGCCCACCGCGCCGACCCGACCGCAGGCGCCTGCGCGGGTCATATCTATGGCGGCGGCCACCCACTCGACCAGGGGCCGGACGATCTGCGCTCGCTCTGCTGGACCAGCGAGCCGCTGACCGGTCCGCTGGAGATCGCCGGCTCGCCCGAGGCGCTGCTCTGGGTCACTTTGGAGCGCGGCGGCGAGGTCAACCTAGTCGTGCGGCTCTGCGACCTCGACCCGAGCGGCGGATCGGCGCTGATCGCGACCGGCTCGCTGAAGGTCGCCGACCGCCGGGGCGAGGCGGACCGAGGCGCAGGCCCCGCGGCGCTCGAAGCCGCGGTGCCGATTGCGGCGAGCGCCTACGAGCTGGCCGCCGGGCACCGGCTGCGGGTCAGCGTGTCCCTGGCCGACTTTCCCCGCCTCTGGCCGAGTCCCGAGAACGCCCGCGTCGAGGTCCTCAGCGGGGGCGAGCGAGCCTCCCGGCTGCGTCTGCCGGTGGCGACGAGCACAGCGCGGCGGATCGACCCCCCGCGCCCCAATCCCGAACTCGATCGCAGCCCGGGCCTGGTCGACTCCTCATCGCGCTGGACCCTGGAGCGGGCCCCGGCGCGGGGCGAGGTCACCGTCGCCCTCGAGCAGCGCGGCGTCACCGAGAACGGAAGCGCGCGCGAGGAGATCGAGCAGCGAACGGCGGCCACCGTCGCCGCCGATCGTCCCGCTGCGGCCCGGATCGCGACCAGCGTGCGGATCCGGCGGCAGCTGCCGAGCGGCGAGGAAGCGGCCGTCGACGTCGACTCGGTCGCCACCCCGCAGCGAACGACCTGCTGCGGGCGCGTCAGCCTCGACGGCCTCGTCGTCTTCGAGGGCTCCTGGTGGGCCGAGAAGTGAGCCGCTGTCCCGGCCCGGATCGCGGTCCTTCGCGGCGCCGGCGGTAGTCAGTCCTCGGCCGGCTTGTACCAGGTCGTGGGGGCGCGCCTGGCCAGGGCGCGGACGATCGGCCCCGCCCGCCCCCCGGCTTCCTCGCGGTCCTCCTTGCGGAGGACCGCAGCGCGAACCAGCTTGCCGCCGATGTGGCGAACCGGCTCCGGCGGGAACAACCCGGCGGGCTCCCGCACCAGCCCGAGGCCGACCCACTCGTCCTCGCGCCCCTGCGCCAGCGCGGCGAGGGCTCGTCCGACCAGCAGGGCCGGAGCGATCCCGTTGCCGGAGAAGCCGACGCCGTAGAGCACCCGGGCCCGCCCGGGGAGGCGTCCGACGATCGGCAGGCCGTCGATCGAGCGGTCGACCGGCCCGGCCCAGGCGTGGGTGATGCGAGCGTCGAGGGCGGGCGGCACGTAGCGGGGCAGGTCGCGGGCGACGCGCGCGGTCGCCCGGCGATCGAACCCGAAGCGGCGGCCGAAGCGGCCGGCGAAGGCGACGGCGCCGCCCCCGTGCCCGAACAGGACCCGGCCGTCGGCCGTGCGACGACAGGAACGGATCGTCAGGCGCGAGTTGGTGAATAGGTCCTGCCCTCGCCAGCCGGCCGCGTCGAGGCGCTCGCCGATCGGCTCGGTGAGGACCCCGTCGGCGGCGATCGGGACGATCGCTCGCCGCAGCTCCGGGAGCCGAGCCGCCCAGGCGTTGGTGGCGAGGACGATCGCCGGGGCCCGCACGCTGCCCGCCGCCGTCCGCACGACGCCCGCCTCGCGATCGATCTCGCGCACCGGAGAGGATTCGCAGATCTCCACCCCACGCTCCAGCGCGACGCGGCGCAGCCCGCGGGCGAGCGTGGCAGGCTGGATCGCCGCGGCGGAAGCGTCATGCACGCCCCCCAGGTAGATGTCGCTGCCGGTGAGCTGCCGGAGCTGATCGCGGTCGACCTCGCGGAAGGACGACTCGCCCAGCTCAGCGCAGGTCGCGAGCATCGCCGACCAGGCCCCGAGCTGGGCCCGCGAGGTGGCGGTCCAATACCAGCCCGACTGGACGAAGTCGGCGGCGATCCGGTGCTGCTCGCAAAAGGCCCCGATCTCGAGGATCGCATCGCTCGACGCCCGCGCCAGCCGCACCCCTCGCTCGGCGCCCAGCATCGCCGTCAGCGCGTCGATCTTCGGCCAGTAGGAGAGGACGAAGCCGCTGTTGCGGCCCGAGGCGCCAAAGCCGCACTCGCGCGCCTCGAGCAGGGTGACCGCCGTGCTCGGATCGCTCTCCTTGATCGAGAGCGCCGTCCATAGCCCGGTGTAGCCACCGCCGACGACGCAGACGTCGGCCGACCGCTGGCCGCTCAGCGGCGGCCGGGCCGCCCCCGGCTCGACCGCGAGCGCCTGCTCCAGCCACCAGGACGAGCGTGAGATCCGATCTAAGTTCATGTTTAGCAATGCTATACGATGGAGCGGCACTCAAAGGCGACATGGCGCAGAAATCCGCATTACAAGCGGTATCTAGACCTTGAAGTCGCAACTAAACGTGTGTAGGGTTACTCAACGAATGGGTGGAGAGCGTGGCGTTTCGCCCCCTCTAGAACTAACTGCTCGCGGACAGCGGAGGCTTCAATGACTAGGACGCATCACCCGGGAATCGCCGGCATCAACCTCGCCGACATGGACTTCTTCGCCGATGGGACGCCGCACGAGGCATTCGCGCAGCTGCGCAAGGAGGCCCCGGTGAGCTGGCATCAGGTCGACGCCTACGCCGGACACTGGGCGCTGGTCAAGCACGAGGACGTCGTCCGCGTCTCGCGCGACCCCAAGACCTTCACTTCCGAGAAAGGGATCATCGTCGAGACGAACCCCGACGATCCGCCGGAGTCCCACTCGACGATCCTCAGCAAGATGATGATCTACGTCGACCCGCCCCGCCACGAGCGGCTTCGGGCACTCGTCAACCGCGAGTTCACGCCACGGGCGATCGCCGGCATGCAGGGCTACGTCGAGGGGGTCGTGGCCGAGCTGCTCGACGAGGTCGAGGAGCAGCGGGAATTCGATTTCGTCTCCGCCGTCGCCGCGCGGCTGCCGATGTACGTGATCTGCAGGCTGATCGGCACCCCGGATGAGGACCGCCCGATGCTCTCTCAGCTCTTCGATCGGTCCTTCGGCTCCGACGACCCCGATTTCCAGGAAGGCGAGATGACGCCGGAGGAAACCAGGCTGAAGGTCCTCGAGGAACTGATCGAGTACCTGCGCTCCAACCTGCTGCGCCAGAAGCGCGCTCTCGCCGACGGCGACATCGGCACGATGCTGGCCGGCGCCGAAATCGACGGCGACTCGCTCTCCGACGACGAGATCATCGCCTTCTACTTCCTGCTCCTCGGCGCCGGCAGCGAGACGACGCGCACCGCCGCCGCGGCCGGGCTCAACGCCCTGCTCGAGCGCCCCGAGCAGTGGGAGATGCTGAAGGCGGATCGCTCGCTGGCCGCTCCGGCGGTCGAGGAGATCCTGCGCTGGGTGTCCCCGATCCTGGGCTTCGGCCGAGTCGCCACCGTCGACACCGAGATTCGCGGCCAGGAGATCAAGGCCGGGGAGAAGGTCCACATGTGGTTTGCGTCGGCGAACCGGGACGAGGAGGTCTTCGAGGACTCGCAGGAGTTCAAGATCACGCGTTCGCCCAACCCCCATCTGGCGTTCGGCAACGGCACCCACTTCTGCCTCGGCTCGAGCCTCTCGCGGCTCGAGCTGCGGGTGCTGTTCGAAGCGCTCGCCGACCGCCTTCCCGAGATCCAGAGCGCCGGTGACCTGGAGCCGCTGCGGACTCTGCTGACGCCGGGCATCAAGCGGATGCCGGTGCGGCTGGGGCGGGAGTGATGGCCCCGGGCGAGGCGGCGCGAGCGCAGGTCAGCAGCTTCCGTCCCGAGGACGTCGCGCTGGAGCCGATCGACGTTTCGGGGTCGGTGCTCGACGGGCGCCCGGAGTGGCGGGCGGCGACGCCCTGGCGGGCCGCTGACGGCGGGCTGGTCGTCGGCTGCTTCCGCTCGAGCCCGGGCCGATTCTCGGTCAGCCAGACGCGCGACGAGGCGATCTTCGTGCGCGCCGGCCACGTGATCGTGAGCGGCGAAGACGGATCGACCGTCGATTGCCGGGCGGGCGACGTGATCGCCCTGACCAGAGACACGACGTATGTGTTCGACATCCGGGAGGCGCTGGAGAACGTCTACGTGACGAGCCCCTGAGCCCCTCAACCCAAATACACGGAAGCGAGATACAGATGAGCTTGACGGTAATCAAGCAGCGGAACTTCGTCGGCGGCGAGTGGGTCGAAGCGGTCGAGGGCGCAACGATGGAGGTTCTGAACCCTTCAACCGCCGAGATGATCGCGACCGTGCCCAGGGGCACGGCCGCCGACGTCGACCGCGCGGTGGCTGCGGCGAAGGCCGCCCTCCCCGAGTGGCTGCAGACGACGCCGCGCCAGCGCGGCGAAATGCTCCACGCCCTATCGGTCGAGATCGAGGAGCAGGTGCCCGAGCTCGGCCGCCTGGAGTCGCTCAATACGGGCAAGACGCTCGCGACGGGATTGCACGAGATGGAGGAAGTGGTCGACTACTTCCGCTTCTACGCCGGCGCCGGCCGCCTCCTCGACGCCAAGTCGGCCGGCGAGTACGCCCCCGGGCTGACCGCGCTGCTGCGCCGCGAGCCGATCGGGATCGCGGGACTGATCACGCCGTGGAATTACCCGCTCGTGATCGCGATCTGGAAGGCGGTGCCGGCCCTGATCGCGGGCAACGTCGTGGTCATCAAGCCCTCCGAGCAAACGCCGCTGACCACCCTGCGCTTGGCCGAGCTCGCTGAAGAGATCTTCCCCCCCGGGGTCCTCAACGTGATCACCGGCGAGGGGCAGCCGGTCGGCGAGGCGCTGGTCAAGCACCCCGACGTCGGCATCGTCTCGCTGACCGGCGACGCCGGCACCGGCAAGGAAGTGGCGCGAGCCGCGGCCGGATCGCTGAAGCGGGTTCACCTCGAGCTCGGCGGCAAGGCGCCGGCGGTCGTCTTCGACGACTGCGACCCAGCCCAGATCGCCGCTGCGATCCGCGAGGGCGCGTTTTGGAACGTCGGGCAGGACTGCACGGTGACGACGAGGGTGATCGCCGGGCCGAAGATCTACGACGACCTCGTCTCGCACCTGGCCCCGGCGATCGACTCGTTCGTCGTCGGCGACCCCCTGGCCCGCGAGGACGTCGAGCTCGGGCCGCTGATCTCGGATACCCAGCGCACGCGGGTAGCCGGCTTCGTCGATCGTGCACTCGCCGCCGATGCCGAGCTGCACGTGGGTGGACGGGCGATCGACTCGAAGGGCTTCTTCTACGAACCGACCCTGTTGACCAACGTCGAGCAGGACTCCGAGATCGTCCAGAGCGAGGTCTTCGGGCCGGTCGTCACGGTGCAGCGCTTCGCCGACGAGGAGGAGGCGTTCGCCTGGGCCAACGGCACCGTCTACGGCCTCGCCGCCTCGGTCTTCACCCGGGATTACGCCCGTGCGATGCGCGCCGCCCGCGCCCTGCAGTTCGGCACCGTGCTGATCAACACCGGGCCCGGAGGCGCGATCGAGATGCCGCACGGCGGCTTCAAGCAGTCCGGATACGGCAAGGACACCGGGATCCAAGCGGTCGAGGCCTACACCGAGCTGAAGTGCGTGCTGGGGAAGATCGACTGGTAGGAACCCGCGCCGCGGCGGGTGCCGGCCACCAGGCATACACGGGAGGGTGCCGGCCACCCTCTCTGGGCAGGTAGGGCGGCCGGCACCCTCCTCTCCCGAAGCGGAAGGCCCAGGTCCCAGGGTCCGGGCCAGGGCGTAGGTCCTCCATCCCGTGGTTCCTTTGTCCGCCAT
>DATKLT010000061.1:0-21995 GCA_035542315.1 Solirubrobacterales bacterium
AACCGCGGGGAGGCGCGTCAGACCCCCTCTCCCTCCTCCCAACAACCGTGCGCCCTGAGTTCAGTCGCCCAGCAACGGGCGGGCGTGGAGAACAATCTCTCGCGCGAAGCTCCCGAGAGTCGGGGCCTTCCCGTGAGCCGGAAGCTCCCATGGGCGCGGGTGCTTGGCTCTCCCGCAACCCGCTCCGGAGCTCTCGAGGAGGGTTGGTGCGCTGGAGATTGAAGCTGGTGTCGCTTGAGTTCAGCCCTCGGCCGCACCAAGCAACGGCTCCGTAGGGAGGGTCTGGGTGACCCCCTGAACGTTTTGTGCCGCTGGCCGAGAGCTCAATCCTCGGATGGCTGGGGACGACTCAGCCAGGTAGGCAAGTGAAGGGGGTCACCCAGACCCTCCCCCCACGTCGCCCTTAGGCGGCTGAGGGGAGGACCCGGGGGGTTGCCTGGTCTTTAGGCAGCGCGGCCGCGCTGGCGATCAGACTCTGGAACTCGTTAAGGGCCAAGTGCCCGACCGCCTCGAGGATCTCCTCGTCGGTCCAGCCGATTTCACGCGCCTCCTCGTGCAGGTGGAGGGGCGGCGGCCCTTCGGCGTCGAGCGCCTCCTTCAGGTAGAGCAGCAGCGCCGCCTCCTTCGGATCGGCGGAGGTGAAGCTGCGGGCACGCGATACCTCATCGAGGCCGAGGCCGGCTCGGCGCGCCGATTTCGCGTGCTGGGCGATGCTGTAGTTGTCCTCGCGGTGCTCAGCCACCGCCAGCGCGATCCGCTCGCGGGTTGCCTGCGGGAGAACGCCGCCGCGAAGCTCGGACCGCATCCGGGTGTAGGCACGGAGGACGGCGGGGGCGCCGGCGAGCACGCCGACGAACTTGGTGACCGCGCCGCCGGTCGCCTGGATCGTTTTGATCAGGGGCGCGCTCTCGTCGGGGGCCGTCAGCTCGTCGTGGATCTGGAATCTGCTTACCGCGGTTTTTACCGTCACAGTTGCGTCTCGCTTCTGGCTCTATCTCGTGCGGGGCTTTTCGCTTTACAGAGCCTTTACGTGGCCTTTACTTTACTTTCAGCCTCTTACTTACGACGAGTAAGTTATACCTGCTTTTCGAATCCGGTGCAACCCGGTCGGATTTCCCTATCCGGATCGGGTGCACGGCGATCTCCTTACCCGGAATACGGCTTTCCGCACCCGTTCGGTTCATTCGCCTATCGTTGCCCCCTTCTCGCACACCCCCAGGAGGCCCCAGGCATGCCAGAGCAACCCCGTACCGCCGCCGACGTCATCGAGCTGGCCAAGGAGCACGACGTCCGCTTCATCCGCCTCTGGTTCACCGACGTCCTCGGTCAGCTGAAGAGCTTCTCGGTCAACGCCTCCGAGCTCGAGGATGCCTTCGAAGGGGGAATGGGATTCGACGGGTCCTCGATCACCGGTTTCAACCCGATCGAGGAGTCCGACATGCTCGCGGTGCCCGATCCGGCGACCTTCGAGATGATCCCCTGGCGGCCCGACGAGGAGGACGCAGTCGCCCGCATGTTCTGCGACATCCGCGTTCCCGGCGGCGGCCCCTACGAGGGCGACCCGCGCTGGATCCTGCAGCGGGCGCTGAAGCGGGCCGAGGAGATGGGCTTCGACGCCTACAACATCGGCCCCGAGCTCGAGTACTTCTACTTCCGCTCGGCGAAACCGGAGAACGGCATCCCCGAGGTCCTCGACGAGGGCGGCTACTTCGACCTGACCACCCTCGACGCCGGCTCCGATCTGCGCCGCGAGACGGTCCTGGCGCTGGAGAAGATGGGGATCCACGTCGAGTACACCCACCACGAGGTCGGCCCCTCCCAGCACGAGGTCGACATGCGCTACAAGAACGCGCTCGAGATGGCCGACGACTGCATGACGTACCGGATCGTGGTCAAGGAGTACGCGATGAAATACGGCTACCACGCGACCTTCATGCCGAAGCCCCTATTCGGCGAGAACGGGTCCGGGATGCACGTCCACCAGTCGCTCTCCAAAGAAGGCAAGAACGCCTTCTACGACGAGGACGATCCCTACTACCTCTCGCCGGTGGCGAAGTCGTTCATCGCCGGCCAGCTCAAGCACGCGCGCGAGATCTCGCCGCTCTTCGCCCAGTGGGTCAATTCCTACAAGCGCCTGGTGCCCGGCTACGAGGCGCCGGTCTACCTCGCCTGGTCGCGCCGCAACCGCTCGGCGCTGATCCGGGTGCCGCTCTACCACCCCGGCAAGGAGAGCGCGACCCGGGCCGAGCTGCGCTGCCCCGACCCCGCCTGCAACCCCTACCTCTGCTTCGCCGGCATGCTGCAGGCCGGGCTGGAAGGGGTCGAGAAGGGCTACGAGCTGCCCGAGCCGATGGAGCAGAACCTCTACCACCTCTCCCAGGAGGAGCTCGCCCACCAGGGGATCGAGCAGCTGCCGGCGACGCTCGGCGAGGCGATCGAGGTCGCGGCCGACTCGGAGCTGGTCCTGCGCACGCTCGGCGAGCACACCTTCCGCCGCTTCGTCGAGATCAAGCGCCAGGAATGGGACGAGTACCGGGTCCAGGTCACCCCGTTCGAGATCGAGAACTTCCTGCCGATCCTCTGAGGCCGGCGCGGTGCCGACCCTCCACGTCCTCCGGGTCTTCTGCGACGAGGCGGGGGAGGAGGGCAACCCGCTCGGCGTCTTCCTCGCCGGTGCGGAGGTGGCGGAGGAGCGCCGCCAGGCGGTCGCCCACGACCTCGGCTTCTCGGAGACCGTCTTCGTCGAAGATCCGGGGCGCGGCGAGATCCGCATCTTCACCCCTGGTTTGGAGCTGCCCTTCGCCGGCCACCCGACGGTCGGCACCGCCTGGCTGCTGGCCCAGGAAGGGGTGGCGGTCGACGTCCTGCGGCCGCCGGCGGGGGAGGTCGAGGTGCGGCGCGAGGGCGAGCTGACCTTCGTCGCCGCCCGCGCCGAGTGGTCGCCGCCCTGGGAGCTGATCGAGGTCGGCGGTCCGGCGGAGATCGAGGCGCTCGACGGGCCTCCGGGCGGGCGCGAGGACGAAATCTATCTCTGGGCCTGGAGCGACGAGGAAGCCGGCACGGTCCGCTCGCGTTGCTGGTCGCTCGCCGACGGTGTCGGCGAGGACGAGGCGACGGGATCGGCGGCGATCATGCTCGCCGACGCGCTGGGCCGGGCACTGACGATCCGCCAGGGCCGCGGCTCGCTGCTCTACGCAGATTCGCTGGGCGAGGGCCGGGCCGAGGTCGGTGGCCTCGTCGTCCTAGACGAAGTCCGCGATTTCGCGCTCTAGTTCCGTCGGCTCGGTGACCGGCAGACGGCAGGCGAAGTTCTGGCAGACGTAGGCGGCGGCGGCGCCGTCGACCGCGGCGCGGTCGTGTAGGAGCGGTGGCTCGGTGGCGCCCTCGCGGCCAGCGGCGAGGACGAGGCGGGGGCGGAAGTCGGCGCGGACCACCGCGGCCAGCTCGCCGACCCCCTCGCCGATCAGCGCCACCTCGCGGCTCGGTTCGAGCCAGAGGTCGAGGGCGCGGAGGAGGTGGGCGAAGCCCTGCGGGTTCTGAACGGCGATGCGAGCGAAGAGGCGCAGCACGCCCGCAGCCTCCTCGGCGTAGCGGCCCTCGCCGCTCAGCGCCGCCAGTCGCAGGAGGCCGAGGGCGGCGGCGCTGTTGCCGGCCGGGATCGGGTGGTCGCCGAGCTCCTTGCGGCGCACGATCAGTTCCTCGTGGTCGGCCGAGGTGGAGAAGAAGCCGCCGCGCTCGGCGTCGCCGAAGCGGGCGATCGTCGCCTCGGCGAGCGCCACCGCCTCCTCGTACCAGCGCGGCTCGAAGCTCGCTTCGTAGAGCACGAGCAGTGCCTCCAGCAGGAAGGCGTGGTCCTCGAGGTAGGCGTTGAGGCGGGCCTCGCCGTCTTTGTAGGTGCGCAGGAGGTGGCCGTCGCCGTCGCGCAGCTCGCTGAGGACGAACTCGGCGCAGAAGCGGGCTGCATCCAGGTAGTCCTCGCGCCCGAGGACGGCGCCGGCCTCCGCCAGAGCGGCGATCGCCAGAGTGTTCCACGCGGTCAGCCGCTTGTCATCGAGCGCGGGCCAGACCCGCTTCGCCCTCGCCTCGTAGAGCGCCCGTCGGGCGGCATCGAGGCCGGCCGGAGAGGTGCCGTCGTCGGCGCTCGCCGCTCCCTCGGCCAAGCGCAGGATGTTCGCCCCCTCGAAACTTCCCGCGTCCGTCACGCCCCAGAATCCGAGCAGCCTCTCTATCTGCTCAGTCGAGAAACTGCGCGGGATCTGGGGGTCGCCCAGCACCTCCCGAATCTGCTCCGGCGTCCACACGTAGAACCGCCCCTCGACCCCCTCGGAGTCGGCGTCGAGCGCCGAGTAGAAGCCGCCCTCGGGGCCGCGCATCTCGCACAGCATCCAGTCCAGCGTCTCCTCGCAGACCCGGCGGTAGCGCTCGTGGCCGAGTCGCTGCCAGCCGTGCAGGTAGGCGCGGGCGAGCAGCGCGTTGTCGTAGAGCATCTTCTCGAAGTGGGGGACGAGCCAGACCGCGTCGACCGAGTAGCGGGCGAAGCCGCCGCCGACCTGGTCGTAGATGCCGCCGGCGAGCATCGCGTCGAGCGTCTCTTCGACGACCGCGGTCTCGCCCCGGGTCAGCAGCAGCTCGAGGGCCGAGGCGGGCGGGAACTTGGGGGCGCCGCCGAAGCCGCCGTGCTGGCGGTCGGCGCCACCGATCAGAGACCGCACGGCCGACTCCAGCTCGGCCGCCCCCGGCAGCTCGGGGTCGGGCTCGATCTCGCCAACGGCGCTGAGCTGGGCGCGGGCGCTGCTCGCTCGCTCGCGGATCTCCTCGCGACGATTCTCGTAGGCGTCGACGATCGCCTCCATCACCATTCGGAAGCTCGGCATGCCGCGGCTCTCGTCGGGCGGGAAGTAGGTGCCGCCGTAGAACGGCACGCCGTCGGGGTCGAGGAAGACCGTCATCGGCCAGCCGCCCCGCCCGGTGATCGTCTGCACCGCCTCCATGTAGATCGCGTCGACGTCGGGGCGCTCCTCGCGATCGACCTTGACGCTGACGAAGTGGGCGTTCATGTAGGCGGCGGTCTCGGCGTCCTCGAAGGACTCGCGCTCCATCACGTGGCACCAGTGGCAGGCCGAGTAGCCGACCGAGAGCAGGATCGGCAGGTCCTCCTCGCGGGCCCGCGACAGCGCCTCCTCGCCCCAGGGGTACCAGTCGACCGGGTTGTCGCGGTGCTGGCGCAGGTAGGGGCTGGTCTCTTGGGCGAGCCGGTTGGGCATCTGGTCTGAGCCTACCCGCGGCGCCGCGAAGCTCACTTTTTGGCGCTCCCGATAGCCGAAATTCGAATCGTGAGCCGCGACAGGCGGTTTCTTTAAGCGGGCCGCCGGGTGGAACCAATAAGTTGAGGTGCTTGCATGAACTCCCACCAGCCTGAGAACCGCGATCCCGCTCTGCAAGCGGTTCTGGAGAAGCTCGAGCCGGCCGACCGGATGGTGGTCGAGGGAGCGCTGGAGGAAGCCAGGAAGACCGAGGCCGACCTCCGTTTCCTCGCTGACCACGATCCCCTGACCGGCTTGCTCAACCGGCGCAGCTTCCGCGCCCGCCTTGACCGGAATGTCTCCTTCACCGCCCGCTACGGCGGCCAGGGGGCGGTGATGATCATCGACATCGATGGGCTCAAGGAGGTCAACGACAGGCTCGGCCACCAGCCCGGCGACAACCTGATTCGGCGGGTGGCGACGCTACTGCGCGAGCGGGTCCGCGCGACCGACATCGTCGCCCGTCTCTCCGGCGACGAGTTCGCGGTGCTGATGCCGCAGACCGACACCGCCGGCGCCGTGCAGCTGGGCGAGGACCTGCGGGCCGAGGTCGCCGACGGGTTCCCGGCGGAGTCGGAGCTGGGGGGGACGACGATCAGCGTCGGGATCTCGATCTTCGGCAAGGGCGGCAGCGGCGCCGAGGCGGTGCTCGTCGCCGCCGACCAGGCGATGTACCGGGCAAAGGAGGAGGGGCGGAACCGGATCGCGCTGTTCGAGGAGCCGGAGGCCGGGACGCTTGACCCCCGCCGCGGCCAGACGACCAGCGCCCGCATCCGCGACGCCCTGACCCAGGACCGGCTGGCGCTGGCGACCCAGCCGATCCACGATCTAGCCTCCGGCGTCATCGCTCGCTACGAGTTGTTACTGCGGATGGCGGGCGAGGGCGGCGAGCTGCTACCGGCACGGTCCTTCATCGAGGTCGCCGAGCGCACCGGGATGATCCAGGAGCTCGATCGCTGGGTGATCGGCCGCGCCCTCGACATCCTCGCCGAGCGCGAACGCGTCGGCGACCCCGTCTCGCTCCACGTCAACCTCTCCGGCGCTTCGCTGACCGACGTCTCGGTCCTCGACTTCATCGAACGCTGCCTCGACGAAGGCGGCGTCGATCCCAGCCGCTTCACCTTCGAGATCACCCAGTCGGCGCGGGTCGAGGACTACGAGGCCGCCGCCGGTTTCGCCGACCGTCTCACCGAGTTCGGCTGCGAAGTCGCGATCGACGACTACGGCGCCGGCTTCGGCCCCTTCCATTACCTCAAGTCGATTCCATTCGACGTGATCAAGATCGACGGCTCCTTCGTCCGCGAGATGCCGCGCAACGACGCCGACCAGCTGACGGTGCAGGCGATCGTCGGGATCGCCCGCGGCCTCGGCAAGCGGACGATCGCCGAGTTCGTCGAGGACGAGGACACGACGACGCTGCTGCGCGAGTACGGCGTCGACATGGCGCAGGGCTTCCACCTCGGCCGCCCCGCCGACGCCGCCGAGACGCTGGCGACGGCGAGCGCCGGTTGATCGCCGGCCGCCGACGCCGGCCGCCGCTCAGGCCGTGACGTCCTTGGCGAAGGCCTCGAAGGCGTCGAGGTAGCGCTGCAGGTCCTCGTCGGCGTGGGCGATCGAGAGCGTCCACTCCTCCTCGGCGCCGGGGGTCATGAAGATGCCGTGGTTCATGTGGTAGAGCCAGGCCAGGCGCGAGAGCTCTTCGTCTACCTTGGTCAGATAGTCGCGGTACTCGTAGAGGCGCTCGGCGGAGAAGACGACGCAGCCCTTGGCGCCCATGCCCTCCGCGTAGCAGGGGAGGCCGTACTCGTCGATGATCCGCTGGCAGCCGTCGAGCAGCCACTGGTTGCGTTGCTCGAACTGGGCGTAGACGTCGTCGGTGAGGACCTTGGTCAGGGTCGCCTCGGCGGCGGCCATCACCAGCGGGTTGCCGTTGAAGGTGCCGTACTGGCTGACGGTGCCGTCGGCGATCACCTTGGCCAGCTCCTCGCTGACGCCGATCGCGCCGCCGGGGTAGCCGCCGCAGCTGGCCTTGGCGAGGGTGATCATGTCCGGGGTGACGCCGAAGCGGGCGGTGGCGCCGCCGGCGGAGATCGTCGCTCCCGTCTTCACCTCGTCGAAGATCAGCTTGATCCCGTGCTGGTCGCAGAGCTCGCGGACCCGCTCCAGGTAGCCCTCGCGCGGCGGGATGATGTTGATGTTCATCATCGCCGGCTCCATGATCAGCCCGGCGACCTCCCCGCCGATCTTCTCCAGCACCGTGGCGAGGACGTCGGCGTCGTTGAAGGGCACGGCTCGGGTGAGGTCGGAGAAGGCCTTGGGGATGCCGCCGCCCTGCGGCACGCTGACCGGTTCGTCGCGGGCGCCGAGCGCCTCCAGTGGCGGGTAGACCGAGACCATCACCGTGTCGTGGTGGCCGTGGTAGGAGCCCTCGATCTTGAGGATCGTGTCGCGCCCGGTGGCACCGCGGGCGATGTGGACCGCGTCCATCGTCGACTCGGTTCCGGAGTTGGTGAAGCGCCACTGCGGCAGGCCGAAGCGTCGCGCCAACTCCGCGGCGACGGCGATCGAGCCCTCGGTGGGAGCGGCGAAGTGGGTTCCTTCGTCGATCTGCGCCTTGACCGCGGCGCCGACGTCGGGGTTGGCGTGGCCGATCGCCATCACGCCGAAACCGTTGTGGAAGTCGACGTATTCGTTGCCGTCGACGTCCCAGACGCGGCTGCCCTTGCCGCGGGCGATGTAGACCGGCCAGGGGTCGTTGACCTGGAAGGAGGAGGGGACGCCGTTGGGCATCACCTCCAGTGCCCGCCTGTACGTCTCGGCCGATTTGCCGGTGCGGTTGCGGAACTGCTCGTTCTGGGCCTCTGAGAGCGCGGCGATGCGCTTGCGGTCGATCTCCATGCGGTTCACCCTACCCAGGGGTGTGCGCCAGCACTACAGCCTTTTCTTATGAACGGCGGGCCTGGAGATATCCGATCAGGCGCGTCTTCAGGTTGAGCGCGTCGGTCAGCGCCCGTTCGGCGAGCGAGCCCTGCGGGGGCAGCGCGCCGAGCTGGCGTGCCATCTCGGCCCCGTTCAGGTAGGCGTCGAGGCGCTGGATCCGGCCCTCGACGACGGTCAGCACGTCGCAGCCCTCGATGTCGATCTCGGCGCCGTTGGGCTCGAGGCCCTCGAAGCGCCCGGTTCCGTTGAAGCTGCCGCGGGCGCGCCAGCGCACCGCTGCTTTCTCGCCACTGCCCATCACGTCGAGGACCTCGAAATCGAAGTCGGGGAAGGCGGCGAACAGGGCAGCGAACCAGCTGCGGAAGCTGCCGGGGACGCGCAGCTCGGCGAGGCCGTGGAGCTCGTCGACGGCGCCCGGCGCGAAGCAGGCCTCCATCGCCTCGAGGTCGCGGCGGGCGACTGCGCCGAAGTAGGCGCGGGCGACGCTCTCTGGGTCGGGCGGCTCGCTGTTTATCGCCACCTGGCCAGGTTAGCCGCCGCGCAACTGCGCGCGCTTGATCTTGCCGCTGCTCGTCTTTGGCAGCTCGTCGACGAACTCGACGATCCGCGGCGCCTTGTAGGGAGCGGTCTCGCGCTTGCAGTGCTCCTGCAGCTCGGCGATCAGCTCGGCGCTCGGTTCGCGGTCGCGGACGACGACGATCGCGCGGACGACGGCGCCGCGTTCGGGGTCGGGAGCGGCGATCGCCGCGGCCTCGACCACCGCCGGGTGTGAGAGCAGCGCCGCCTCGACCTCGGTCGGCCCGATCCGGTAGCCGGAGGAGGCGATGATGTCGTCGTTGCGGCCGCGGAAGAAGAGGAAGCCGTCCTCGTCTTCGTCGACCAGGTCGCCGGTCGGCCACCACTCGCCCTCGAAGCGCTCGCCATCGAGGTAGCGGCAGAAGAAGGTGGGGGAGGAGGCGGCCCGCAGCTGCAGCTCGCCGTCCTCGATCCGGGTCTCGAGCCCGGGCAGGACCTTGCCCATCGAGCCCTGGCGGATCGCCTCGCCGGCGAGGTTGCCGGTCACCTGGCCGGTCTCGGTCTGGCCGTAGCCGTCGGCGGGCTCGAGGCCGGTCGCCGCTTTGAAGGCGGCGATCGTGTCGGGGTCGAGCGGCTCGCCGGCGGAGACCATCCGTCGCAGCGCCGGCAGCGGCCGCAGCGTCGTCCGCCGCGCCAGCATCCGGTACTCGGTCGGTGCCTGGCAGAGGACGTCGACGCCGAGCGCCTCGGCAAGATCGAGCCGCTCGGCGGGGTCGAAGCGGCCGTCGTGGATGACGGCGGCGGCGCCGGTCAGCCAGGGGGCGAGGAAGACGTTGCGCGCCGACTTCGACCAGCCGGTCGCGGTCGTGCACCAGGCCAGCTCGCCGCGGCGCGAGCCGAACCAGTGGGTCGCCTGGATCTCCTGTCCGAACAGGTACCGGTAGCCATGGACGATGCCGCGCGGGTCGCCGGTCGTGCCCGAGGTGAAGACGATCAGCGCCGGGTCCTCGGGGCCCATCTCCTCAACCGCGGCGGGCGTCTCCTGCGGCCGGTCCTCGTCGAGGACCTCGGCGACCTCCGCTATCGTCATCGTCGGCACCCCGTCCGGCAGGCCGGCCAGCAGCGCTTCCTCGCCGACGCAGAGCGCCGGATTGGCGGCCGTGACCCTGTGCTCGAGGTCGTGCGGGCGAAGCATCGTGTTGCAGGGCAGCGCCACCGCCCCCATCCGCCAGCAGGCGAGCATCGAGAGCACCCACTCGATCCGGTTGCCGACCAGCATCATCACCACGTCCCCCCGCTTCACCCCGCGGGCCGCGAACGCCCCCGAGAGCCCCGCCGAGCAGGCGACCAGTTCGCCGAAGTGCCAGTCCCGCCGCTCCCCGGCCCCGTCGATCGCGACGATCCCCAACCGCGAAGCAGGCGACCGCTCCATCAGTTCCTCGATCAGATTCACGAAGGCGCAGTCTATGAACGGGCGCTCGCCTAAGACGGGCGGACCGACCCACCAATGGGCAGGTAGGTGGGCCGGTCCGCCCGTCCCTCATTTCGCCCCCGGCACGTCGTGGTTGAGGAAACCCGCGAATAGCGCGGCTTATCTCAACCACGCGATTGATTCGGCGCCCGTCTTCATCTCGTGGTTCCTTTGTCCGGACAGGTCGGACAAAGGAACCACGATTTGCGGAGCGCGCGACTGGGAGGGGAGGGTGCCCGCCGCCCTACCTGCCCAGAGAGGGTGGTGGGCACCCGCCCCGCGAAGCCAAACCCTTACCGGAGTTCGCTGGAGCTCTTCCCGAGCAGCTGCCTGGCGACGATCAGCAGCTGGATCTGCTGGGTTCCCTCGAAGATGTCGAGGATCTTTGAGTCGCGGGCCCACTTCTCGAGCAGTTCGTTCTCGCCGTAGCCGACGGCGCCGCAGAGCTCGACGCAGCCGAGGGTGACGTCGACGCAGGTGCGCCCGGCCTTGGCCTTCGCCATTGAGGCCTGCAGCGAGTTGGGCTTCGAGTTGTCGGCCATCCAGGCGGCCTGCAGGGTGAGCAGGCGGGCCGCCTCGTAGTCGGCCTCCATCGCGAGGAAGCGCGCCGCGGCGGCGTGCTGGGAGAGGGCTGGGATCGAGTAGTCGACCTCGACCCCGGCCTCGGCGAGATGCTTGCGGGTCTCCTCCAGCGCCGCCCGGGTGACGCCGACGGCCATGGCTGCGACCAGTGGCCGGGTGTTGTCGAAGGTTTCCATCACCCCGGCGAAGCCCTTCTCCTTGACCTCCGGGTCGCCGAGCAGCGCCTCTTTCGGCACCCGGCAATCTTGGAGGGTGAAGTTGGCGGTGTCAGAGGCGCGGATCCCGAGCTTGTGCTCGAGCCGGTCGAGCTTCAGGCCCGGGTTGTCGCGCTCGACGATGAACGACTTGATCGCGGCGCGGCCCTTGGAGCGGTCGAGCGTCGCCCAGACGACGATCAGGTCGGCGCGGTCGCCGGAGGTGACGAAGATCTTCTCGCCGTTGAGGACGTACTCGTCGCCGTCGAGCTCGGCGGTGGTGCGGATCGCCGCCGAGTCGGAGCCCGCTTCGGGCTCGGTGATCGCCATCGCCGCCCACCTGCCGCCGTAGCGCTCGAGCTGCTCCTCGGTTGCGACCGAGGCGATCGCCGAGTTGCCGAGGCCCTGGCGCGGCATCGAGAGCAGCAGGCCGACGTCGCCCCAGCAGAGCTCGATGATGCCGAGCACGGTCGAGAGGTTGGAGCCGTTGCGGTTCTCGCCCGGGTCGGAGCCGTTGGCCTCGCGGCGCACGCCGGCGGCGCCGGCGCCGCCGATGTCCGAGCCCTCGTTCATGCCGTCGATCAGCGACGCCAGCATGTCGAGCTCCTTCGGATAGCTGTGCTCGGCCTCGTCGTACTTGCGCGAGATCGGGCGGAAGACCTCGGTCGCGACCTGGTTCGCCTGGCTCGCCAGCGGCCTGAACTTCTTCGGTATCTCGAGGTTGATCATGCGAGTAGCCCTCCCTCCATCACGCCTGCTGCTCGCAGGTCCCTGTACCAGCGCTCGACCGGATGCTCCTTGACGAAGCCGTGACCGCCGAGCAACTGGACGCCGTCGGAGCCGATTCGCATCCCCTTCTCGGCGCAGAGTCGACGGGCGATCGCCGCCTCACGGCGGAAGTCCTCGCCGGTGTCGGCGCGGCTGGCGGCGCGGTAGGTCGCCAGCCGCATCCCGTCGGTCTCGATCCCGATGTCGGAGACGGCGAAGGCGACGCCCTGGCGGTTGGAGACCGGTTCGCCGAAGGCCTGGCGCTCGTTGACGTAGGGGATCACGTAGTCGAGGACCGCCTGCGAGGTGCCGACCGCGAGCGCGCACCAGGCGATGCGGGCGCGGTCTATGCACTCGAGGTAGTCCTGGCGATGGCCCTCGCCGAGCAGCGCCGTGCCCGGCAGGCGGGCGCCCTCGATCAGCAGGCGGCCGGTCGCCGCCGGGCGCAGCCCCATCGCCGGCTCGTCCTCGATCGAGAGCCCCTGCGTACCCGACTCGACGACGAACAGCGCCGGTCCGACCCCCTCTGCCTCTGCGGCGACGAGGAAGAGCTCGCACTCCTGGGGGCGGGCGATCAGCGACTTGGCGCCGTCGAGGACCCAGTCCTCGCCATCGCGGCGCGCCGTCGTCTCCAGTGCCAGCGGGTCGAAGAGCGGGCGCGGCTCGAGGATCGCCAGCGCCGCCGCCGGCACGTCCTCGCCGGTGAACGCCGGCAGATAGGTCGCCTCCTGCTCGGCGCTGCCCCAGACGCCGATCGCGGTGGCGACCGCGCCGGGCGCGAGCGCCGCGTAGGCGATCCCCATGTCGCCGTGGGCAAGCGCCTCGGCGATCAGGACCGTGGTCACCGCCGCCTGCTCCTGCATGACGCCGCCGAGCTCCTCGGGGACGCCGAGCATGTTGATGCCGAGCTCTGTCGCCTGGCCCAGCAGCTCCGGCGGCGTCGACCGCGAGGCGTCGGCCTCCAGGGCTGCCGGCCGGATCTCGGCTTCGGCGAAGGCGCGACCGGCCTCCTGGAACATCTGCTGCTCGTCGTCGGGGCTGAGGTCGAACAGGCCCCTCGATCTACCACGCGCCTGGCGCGCCGGTTTGCCGAGTTGCTGGGCGGCCTTGAAGGTGCGGCCGGCGACGGTCGCGGTGCGAAAGCCGCTCTTGGTGCCCTGGAACAGGGCTCGCTCGACCCCTTTGCGGATCCGGATCCGGTCGAGCAGGTCGGAGCCGGCGAGCCAGTTCAGCGCCCGCAGCCCGACCCCCATGCTGCGCTCGGCGACGGTCTTGTCGCCGTCGGTCGTGGTGGTCATCTGATCCTCCCGTCGAGGTGCTCGGTCTTCTTCCCTGCGTCGCGTACTGCGAAGGCGATCTCGGTTTCCTGCGAGGTATCAACCTCGGCGCTGGCGAACTCGACCCGCGCCGGCAGCAGGATCGGCCTGCGAAAGCGGACCTCGGCGACGAAGGCGTCGGGGAGCCGTGACTCCAGCGCCGCCAAGCAGCGGGCCTTGGTCCACATCCCGTGCGCGATCGCCGCTGGAAAGCCCAGCGGCTTCGCCGTCAGCGAGTGCATGTGGATCGGGTTGCGGTCGCCGGAGACGGCCGCGTAGCGGCGGCCCAGATCGCCCCCGAGCCTCCACTCCGCTCCAGCCGGCGCGTCCCCCGGCAGCGCCTCGAACCCCTCCTCCGGCTGAGAACGCGCTTCTTCTCGCATAGCGGGAGCTTTTGCGTTCTCAGCGGGCTTGCCGCGGCGGAGCATGGTGCTGGTCTCGTCCCAGACGACTTCGTCGCCGGCGAGGACGATGGTCTGCAGGGCGAAGGTGCTGCCCTTGGGGTGCGGCTGGAGCTTGGTCGGGCGGACGTGGATCGTCAGTTCCTCGCCGCTGGCGACCGGGCGCTGCTGGTGAATCCGGTTCTCGACGTGGACGAGGCCGACCGCGCCGAAGGGGAAGCTGCCGTCGGCCATCACCGCCATCTGCAGCGGGAAGGCGAGGACGTGCGGGTAGGTGGGGGGCAGGTGGTCGCGGAGGGCGAAGCCGCAGACCTTGGCGTAGGCGGCAAGCGCAGCCGGCTCGGCGCTGACGCCGCCGAGCTCCAGCTCGAGGTCGGGGATCTCGCCGCCGCCACCGGGGACGAACGGCAGCAACGAGGCGCCGGGCACGAGCGGTGCTGCCGCCCGAGCGTAGAGCGGCAATATCTGCGGCGGGCTGTCGAGGGTGCGGGTCGGCATCCCTATGCCCCCAGCAGGTTCTGGCCGCAGACGCGGACCACGTTGCCGTTGACGCCGGTCGAGGCGGGGCTGGCGAACCAGGCGATCGTCTCGGCGACGTCGACCGGCAGGCCGCCCTGGGAGAGGCTGGACATTCGCCGTCCGGCTTCGCGCGGGCCGATCGGCATTGCCGCCGTCATCTGGGTCTCGATGAATCCGGGCGCGACGGCGTTGATCGTCGCCCCCCGCCCGGCCAGCTCCGGCGCCAGCGCCTCGACCATCCCGATCACGCCCGCCTTCGAGGCCGCGTAGTTGGTCTGGCCCGAGTTGCCGGCGATCCCCGACATCGAGGAGACGCAGACGATGCGGCCGTTGGGGCGGAGCCTGCCGGCGTCGAGCAGCGCGTCGTCGATCCGCTCCTCGCTGGAGAGGTTGATCTCGATCAGCTGGGTCCAGCGCTCCTCCGGCATCTTCGCGATCGTGCGGTCCTTGGTGACGCCGGCGTTGTGGACGACGACGTCGACGCCGTCACCGAGCTCGGCGACGATCCGCTCCGGCGCGTCCTCGGCGGTGATGTCGAGCGCGATCGAGCGACCGCCGATCGTCTCGGCCACCGCCTTCAGGTCGGCCGCGGCCTGGGGCACGTCGAGGCCGACGACGGTGGCGCCGTCGCGGGCCAGGGTCGAGGCGATCGCGGCCCCGATCCCGCGCGAGGCGCCGGTGACGAGGGCGGTCCGGTCGGCAAGGGGCTGCTCCCAGTCGATCTCGGGAATCGGCGCGACGCCGGGCCCGATCCGCACCACCTGGCCCGAGACGTAGGCCGAACGCGGCGAGAGCAGGAAGCGCAGGGTCGAGCCGAGCTGTTCCTCGGCGCCCGGCGCGAGGTAGACGAGCTGGCAGGTGGCGCCGCGGCCGCCGATCTCCTTGCCGAGCGAGCGGGTGAAGCCCTCCAGCGCGCGCTGCGCGCTGTGGGCGCGGGCGGAGCCGGCTTCGGCGGGCGGGGTGCCGAGGACGACGACCCGACCGCAGCCCTTCAGCCGCGGCACCGCGGGGTAGAAGAACCGCTGCAGCTCGACCAGCTCGCTCGAGTCGGCGATCCCCGTCGCGTCGAACACCAGCGCCTTCGCCGGCCCCTCGCCGCCGGCGCGTTCGGCCGCGATCTGGTCGAGCAGGGCGGCGACGGCGCGGCCGAGGCGTCCCCCCGGCGCGGCGCCGCTCAGCACCGGGCCGGAGACGACCGGGGCGCCGGGCCGGTAGCGCTCCAGCGCCACCGGTTGCGGCAGTCCGACCTGTTTGGCGATCGTCGAGACGAGCGGCGCGTTGACTAGCTGTGAGTAGCGGTCCGTCACTTCGTGGCACCTCCCGGGCCTTCGAGGATCGCGACGACGCCCTGGCCGCCGGCAGCGCAGACGCTGATTGCGCCGCGGCCGGCGCCGTCTTCGTGTAGCTGCTTGGCGAGGCCGGCGACGATGCGGCCGCCGGTCGCGGCGAAGGGATGAGCGGCGGCGAGCGAGCCGCCGTTGACGTTGAGCTTGGCGCGGTCGATCGCGCCAAGCGGCGCCTCGCGGCCGAGCCTCTCCTTGCAGTACTCCGCGTCCTCCCAGGCTTTCAGCGTGCACAGCACCTGCGCCGCGAAGGCCTCGTGAATCTCGTAGTAGTCGAAGTCCTGCAGGCGCAGGCCGGCGCGGTCGAGCATCGCCGGCATTGCGTGAGCGGGCGCCATCAGCAGCCCTTCGCGCTTGTGGACGTGGTCGACGGCGGCGGTTTGCGCCTCGCTCAGGTAAGCGAGGATCGGTAGGTCGCGGGCCTTCGCCCACTGCTCGGAGGCGAGCAGCACCGCCGAGGCACCGTCGGAGAGCGGCGTCGAGTTGGCGGCGGTCATCGTCCCCTCGGGGCCGCCGAAGACCGGCTTCAGCTTGCCCAGCTTCTCGAGGCTGGAGTCGGGGCGCAGGTTGGCGTCACGCTCGAGCCCGAGGTAGGGCGTGATCAGGTCCTCGAAGAAGCCGCGCTCATAGGCGGCGGCGAGCTTTTGGTGGCTGGCCAGCGCCAGCTCGTCCTGCTCGGTGCGGCCAATCCCCCATTCGGTCGCCATGATCGCGCAGTGCTCGCCCATCGAGAGGCCGGTGCGTGGCTCCTCGTTACGGGGGATGCTGGGAACGATGTGACCGGGGCGGAACCCGGTCAGCGCCTTCAGCTTGCCGCCGGTCGAGCGCTGCCGGTTGGCCTCCAGCAGCGTCGCCCGCAGCTGCTCGTTGAGCGCGATCGGCGCGTCGGAGGTGGTGTCGGCGCCGCAGGCGATGCCGGCGTCGATCTGGCCGAGGGCGATCTTGTTGGCGACGAGGATCGTCGTCTCCAGGCCGGTGCCGCAGGCCTGCTGGACGTCGTAGGCGGGGGTCTCGGCCGCCAGTCGCGTGCTGAGGACGCTCTCGCGGGCGAGGTCGCGGTCGTGGGAGTGCTTGAGGACGGCGCCGCCGGCGACCTCGCCGAGTCGCTCGCCCTCGAGCCCGAAGCGATCGACGAGCCCGTCGAGCGCCGCGGTCAGCATGTCCTGGTTGGAGGCGTGGGCGTAGGCGCCGTCGGAGCGGGCGAAGGGGATCCGGTTGCCGCCGACGATGGCGACCTTGCGGGTCTCGCTGTTCATTCGGGAGCGGTTCCTTTGCGGCTGGGATTGGGAGTGGGGGAGGCCGAGCGGGCGCGGAGGCCGGGCTCGACCGTTGCGATCAGCAGCTCCGCAGCCTGCACGGCGCTGAGGGCCTCGTTCCGCAGCCACCAGCGTGCCAGCGCCTCGGCGGCGCCGAGGACGGCGGTGGAGAGGGCTTCGATTTCGGTGCCGGCGTCCTCGCGCACCGCCTCCGGCAGCTGGGCCGCGATCGAGCCGGCGACGAAGCGCAGGATCCGGGCCCGGTACTCGGCGACCCGCTCCGCGACCTCGCCCTGGTTCGGCAGCGTCTCGTCGAAGAGGACCGCCCAGGCGGCGCGGTCGGAGTCGAGGAAGAAGAAGAAGGCATGGACCCCGGCGCCCAGCGCTTCGGCCGGGCTCGAGGCCCTGGCCACCGCCTCGGCGACGGTCTCGGTCAGCGCGTCGCCGGCCCGTTCCATACAGGCGATGTAGAGCCGTTCCTTGTTGCCGAAGTAGGCGTAGAGGAGGGGCTTGGTGACGCCGACCGCGGCGGCGATCTCGTCCATCGTCACCGCCGCGTAGCCGCGCTCGGCAAAGAGTCCGTGGGCGGCGTCGAGCGTCTGCTCCATGCGATCCCCGCGCGACAGTCGTGCTCTGACCGATGCATCCATCGATGTAGAGGTTACCCGAATATAAATTCAGACAAACGTGACGAGCAGCACACGAGCGCGATCAGCCTATGTATAATCACATTATGTGGATATACATATATATCTGGCGAAGCGAGGATGGGATCCAACGCTCTATTCCGAACGGCATTATGTGATTTGACATGAAGACCTCCGTCAGCAATCCCTTCAGGTTCGGGGCCCTCGCCCTGGACGATGCGTTCGCGGACCGGGAGCGGGAGACCGCGGAGTTGGCGGCTGACATGCGCAACGGCCAGGACGTCGTCGTCTTCGCTCCTCGCAGGTACGGCAAGTCGTCGCTCGTCTGGGCCGCGACGCGTGCGGTCGTCGCCGAAAAGACCCTGGTGGCGACGATCGACCTGATGACGACGCCGACCAAGGAGCGCCTCGCTGCCGCCCTCGCCTCGGCCGTCTACCAGCAGATCGCCTCGCCGCTGGAGCGGGTCCGGGAGCGCGCGCTGGCCCCCTTTCGCGGTCTCCGGGTCGAACCGGTGGTGACCGTGGACCCCGAGACCGGGGAACTCTCCTTCAGCTTCTCGATCGCCCGCGGCGAGGGGGACATAGACGTCACGATCGAGCGCCTGCTCGAGCTCCCGGCCGAGCTCGGTGCCGGCCGTGGTCGCCGCACGGTCCTGGTGATCGACGAGTTCCAGGAGATCGTCGAGATCGACCCCAACCTGCCGAAGCTGCTGCGGGCCGCCTTCCAGCGCCAACCGGAGGTCTCGCACGTCTATCTCGGCAGCCGCCGACACGTGATGCAGCGGATCTTCAACGACGCCAACGAGCCGTTCTGGCGCAGTGCCAAGCCGATCGAGCTGGGGCCGATCGACCCCGGTCCCTTCGCCGCGTTCATCTCAGAGCGCTTCGCTGGGAGCGAGCGCGAAGTCGCCGAGGAGACGGTTGCCAGGTTGATCGAGCTGACCGGGGGCCATCCCTATGCGACGCAGGAGCTGAGCTACTTCCTCTGGGAGGAGACCGGCCCGGGAGAACTCGCCTCGGTCGAGCACCTGGACCTGGCACTGACCGCGGTCCTGCGTTCGGAGAACGCCCACTTCAGCCTGCTCTGGGAAGGCGCCTCCGGGGTCCAGAAGCTGCTCCTGCAGGCCCTTGCGCGCGAGCCGGGCCGCCCCTACACGAATGCCTACCGCAACCGCCACCAGCTGCCGCCCACCGCGACCCTGCAGACGGCGCTGCGGGCGCTCGAGCGGCGCGAAGCGATCGGGCGCAGCGCGGCGGGATACCGGATCGCCGAGCCCTTCTTCGCCGCGTGGCTGGGGCGCCAGGAGCACCAGTTCGGCGGCGTCGACGCCTGAGCGTCAGCGGGCGGGCACTGCGAGCCCGACGCTGAACGGCGCGTCGGGGCCCGGCCTGATCACCACGTCGACCGGCTCGTGCGCGGTGCCGGCGCTATTGCTGGCGACGACGCGGACGCGGAAAAAGCCGGCGGCGCTCGTGCGGCGGCCGATCCAGATCACGACCTCGCCGTTTGGCCGCACCCGGCAATAGGCGCCGAGCGGGAGCCTGGCCTCGCAGCTGACTTGTGGGGACGGGGAGCCGGAGACCGGGATCACGAACTTGGAGGCCCGACCGGCGATCGTCTCGATCGTCGTGCTCGGAATCTGCGGTGACCGCTTTAGCTCGGCCGGGGGTTCGGGCGGGGGCGGCGGTTCTTCCGCCGCCACGCTCACCGTGACGCTCGCCGCCGTGCTGGCAGCTTCGGAGCTTTTGACGACCAGCGAGAAGGTCAGCGTCGCCGGCCCGGTCGGCGCGGTGAAGGTGGGTTTGACCGCAGTGGAGCTGGAGAGGGTCACCGCCGTGCCGCCGGTCTGTTTCCATTCGTAGTTGAGGGCGTGGCCGAGCGGATCAGAGCTGGCGGAACCGTCGAGGGTGACTTGGTCCCCGCTTGCCACGGACTGGGGGGTGCCGGCGTCGGCGCCCGGGACCGAGGTATCGGAGAGGACGATCTGGCGCTTGAGCCAGGCCCAGTAGTCCGCGTACGCCGGTTCTTCGCATTTGGCCTGGCTCGAGCACGCTTCGTTGCTGTCGTGCGCCGCGTAGGTGTAGTAGGCGTTGAGCTTCTTCGCCAGCTGCGGTTCGAAGACGTTGACCGGGGAGTTTTTCGAGCCGTAGTCCATGTAGGAGCGCAGCTCGTGCTCGGCGCCGTAGGAAGCGTCGGCGAGGTCGACCAATTTCGCGGTGGCGATGTGATCGGCGTGGTCGCCGCTGCCGAATTCGTCGACGAAGTCCTGGGTGGAGAGGACGTCCGGTTCGAATTCGGCGATCAGTCCTTCGAGCGTTGCCAGCAGCCCTTCGTAGGTGTAGGTGGCCGAGCCGTCGAGGGCGCTCAGTTCGTTCAGCGGCGTCAGGCTGGCGGGCTCGGGGTTGTGGCTGCGCCAGAGCCTCGGCAAGCTCACGGATCCAGTCGCCGGGTAGCCAGCTCCGCTCGGCCCGCCGTTGGGCAGCCGCAGGTAGACCTCGCTCACCATCGGGTTGCCGTTCAGGGTGGCGACGTGCAGCGTGTGCCCGGCGACCACCGGTTCGGAGTTCGTCCAGGCGTCGGCAACGGCGGCCATCTGCGCGTAGGCGGCCCTCGAACCTTCTTCGCGTTCGTGCCAGTAGGCGGTGCCGAGGCCGGCGTCACCGGCGGTGACGAAGACGGTGCGCACGCAGTCCCCGGCGGCGATCGCTTCGAGCAGGTCGGGGCTTTGGAAGATCAGGTCGTCGTCCTCGTGGGCGACGATGAACATGCTCCGGTGTGCGCAGAGATCCAGCGCCCGGGCGCTCGGAGCTGGAAGCAGGAGGGCGGCGAGCCAGCCGATCGCCAGGAGGCAGGCGAGCCCTGCGGCAGGGCGGAGCGGGAGTGGGCGAAGGCCGAGCCTCATGACTCAAGATTCTGCCGGACCGGCGGCTGGGCGCGGCTGGGTCGCTCGTCTGCCGGCTATTTGCCCGGCGGGGCGACGACCCTGAACTTCTTGGTCACCGGGTCCGCGTCGACGCCGTCGGTGCCCACCGCTTTGACCTTGAAGACGTAGCTGCCAGGCTCGAGGCCGCGGTAGGTGATCGGCGAGCTGCAGGTCTTGTAGGTGAGCTTGCGGCTTCCTTTCGCGAGTGCGCACTTGAACTGGGCGACGCTCCCCTTCGCGACGAAGGCGAATCGCACCCGGCCCTGCTTGTGTTCGATCTTGGTCTTGACCAGCTTGGTGGTGGGCGCCGAGATCGGTGGGGGTTCGGGCAACGGGTTGAGCGTTGCGACGACGTTCGCGTCCGCGTCGACCGAGACCCGGCATCCGTCGCCGACGATTTCATCGCAGCCCGACCAGACAACCGGTGCGGTGTTGGGGCCGAGGCTGGCGCTCAGCATCACCGAGGTGCCGTGATCGACGGTCTCGCTGCAGGTCGCGCCGCAATCGATTCCGGCGGGGGAGCTCGTGATCGTGCCCGAGCCCGTACCGGCCTTGGTGATCGTCAGCCGGTGGCGCTCGAGCGCGAACTCAGCGCCGACTTCGGTCAGCGCGCCGATCGTCACCTTGCAGGTGCCGGTCCCGGTGCAGGCGCCGCTCCAGCCCGTGAAGTCGGACCCCGCCGCCGGGCTGGCGCTGAGCGTCACTTCGGTCCCTTCTTCGTAGGGCTCTTCGCAGTCGGAGCCGCATTCGATCCCGGCGGGGGAGCTGGCGACGGTGCCGCTGCCGTTACCGGACCTGCTCAACTTCAGCGCGAACACCGGGACGGGCGAGAATTCGGCGCCGACCGAGCTGGCGGCGTTCATCGTCACCTTGCAGGCTCCCGAGCCGGTGCAGGCACCGGTCCATTTGACGAAGAAGGAACCGGGGCCGGGAGACGCGCTCAGCGTCACTTCGGTGCCGTGGTTGAAGCTTGCCGTGCAGGTCCCACCGCAGTCGATGCCCGCCGGGGAGCTAGTCACGGCCCCCGACCCGCCACCGCTGGCGATGACGCTGAGCAGGTGACGTTCGAGGGCGAATTCCGCTCCGACCTGCTTCGCCGCCGAGATCGTCACTTTGCAGGCCCCGGTCCCAGTGCAGGCGCCGCTCCAGCCTTTGAATTCAGAGCCAGCCGACGCACTCGGGGTCAGCGTCACTTCGGTGCCTTCTTCGTAGCTGGCTTCGCATTCGGAGCCGCAGCTGATGCCGCTCGGGCTGCTGGTGACGGTTCCCGAGCCGTTGCCGCTCTTCGTCACCTTCAGCGCGAATTTCGGGATCAGCGCAAATTCGGCGCCAACCGATTTGGCCGCCGACATCGTCACTTTGCAGGTCCCCGTTCCGGTGCAGGCGCCGGTCCATTTGATGAAGCGCGAGCCGCTGGCAGGCGGCGCGGAGAGCGTCACTTCGGTCCCGTGGTTGAAGCTCGCCGAGCAGGTTGCGCCGCATTCGATGCCAGCGGGGGCGCTCGTCACCGAGCCGCTGCCCGAGCCTGACCTCGATACCGAGAGCAGGTGACGTTCGAGCGCGAATTCGGCGCCGACTTCCTTCGCCGCGTCGATCGTGACCTTGCAGGTGCCGGTCCCGGTGCAGGCGCCGCTCCAGCCTTTGAATTCTGACCCCGCCGCGGGGTTCGGGGTCAGCGTGACTTCGGTGCCATGGTCGTAGTTCGCGGAACAGGTCGCACCACATTCGATCCCGCTCGGCGAGCTCGTGACGGTGCCCGACCCGGTGCCGCTCTTGGTCAGCGAGAGCAGGTGACGTTCGAGCGCGAATTCCGCT
>DATKLT010000062.1:0-36541 GCA_035542315.1 Solirubrobacterales bacterium
AACGATCCAGCCAGGTAGGCAAGTGAAGGGGGTCACCCGACCCTCCCAGACCCCCCCCCCGAACCCTCGCTACTTCAGTGCACTTTGCGCAGCCGCGCGCGTTCCTCTTGCTTCTCCACGACCTGAACGATCAGCTTGACCACGTTCGAGTCGCCGGTGACCTTGATGTGGCCGGTCTCGGCCGCTTTGCGGTAGCTCTTGATCGTCCCTTTCTCGGCCAGCTGGTTGAACTGGGGACGATCGATTTCGACCAGGATGCGCTCGTCCTGGGCGAGGTCCTTAGTGATCTTCGGGCCGGGCAGCTCGACCCGGTAGAGCTGGATGTCGTGTTTGGCCCGCAACTCGAGGCCGAAGACCAGCTTCAGTTTCGCCAGCGCAGGGACTTCGGCCTGGAACCGCTCGATCGCGGTCCGGATCAGGTCCGAAGTCGAAGCCGCCATCAGAGCTTGTGGCGCTGTAGCAGCTTTTTACCGATCACCATGCGCTGGATCTCGGAGGTTCCCTCGCCGATCAGGAGCAGCGGCGCGTCGCGGTAGAGGCGCTCGATCTCGTACTCCTTCGAGTAGCCATAGCCGCCGTGGATGCGGAAGCTTTCCTCGACGCAGAACTTGCCGGTCTCCGAGGCGAGCAGCTTGGCCATCCCCGCCTCGAGGTCTGAGCGCTCGCCGGCGTCCTTCATCCGCGCCGCTTTGCGGGTGAGGAGGCGAGCCGCCTCGATCTGGGTTGCCATGTCGGCGAGCTTGAACTGGATCGCCTGGTGCTGGGCGATCTCCTTGCCGAAGGTCTTCCGTTCTTGGCTGTAGCGGAGGGCCAGCTCCAGGGCGCGCTGGGCGATGCCGACGCCGCGGGCGGCGACGTTGACCCGGCCGACCTCGAGCGCGTCCATCATCTGGATGAAGCCCTGGCCGACACCGGCCTCCTCGCCGCCGAGGATCCGCTCCGGCGGGCACCGGTAGCCGTCGTAGACGAGCTCGGTCGACTCGACGCCCTTGTAGCCCATCTTCTTGATCTTGGGCGGCACGTTGAGACCCTTGAAGTCGCCCTCGTTGATTTCCTTCCAGGGCTCCTTCTCGGTGATGAAGCAGGTCATCCCCTTGTAGGGAGGCTCGGCGGTGGTGTCGGTCTTGACGAGGACGAAGACGACGCCCGAGCCGAGGCCGTTGGTGACCCACATCTTCTGCCCGTTGATCTCCCAGTTGCCGTCATCGCCTTTCTTGGCGGTCGCCTTCAGGCCCTGGACGTCGGAGCCGACCTCGGGCTCCGAGAGCGAGAAGGCGGCGCGGATCTCGCCGGTCGCCATCTTCGGCAGAAAGTGCTCTTTCTGCTCGTCGGTGCCGAACTTCATCAGCAGGTCGGAGCCGATGAAGTGGGTGTTGACGACGCCGGAGATCGAGATCCACCCGCGCGAGAGCTCCTCGACGATCATCGCGTAGGTCGTCAGGTCGAGCCCCATGCCGCCGTACTCTTCGGGGATCGTGACGCCGAAGAGGCCGAGCTCCTTCATCTGCTCGACGATCGGCTCCGGGAAGCTGTCCTCGTGGTCGTAGTGCTCGGCGTTGGGGATGATCTGCTCGTCGACGAACTGCCGGACCATTTCGAGAATCGCCCTCTGGTCCTCGGTCTGTTCGCTGTATGCGGCGGTGTCTACGGCCATGTCTCCTGCCTGGTCGGAGTTTCTGTCTTCGCTGAACCAGCAAGGATATCGGCGCCGACCCGCAGGGAACCGGCTCTAGCATGTCGCCGGTGAGCCGCCGAGGTCGGAAGACTCCGCTGCCGCTTGGCTACATCATCGCCGGCAGCCTCCTCTCGGCGGTTGCGGGGCTGGTGCTCGGGCTCTTCGCCCTGGTGATCGTCCTCCTCCCCCACTCCGCCCCCACCGAGGGTGGGTTCTGCTCGAAGGACGGGATCGGCTGGCATGAAGCGCGGTCGCCGGACAAGGTGGTTGCTTACGTGGACGAGGGATGGAGCGGCTTTCCCCCCAACCAGCGCTGCAAGGTCTATCTCGTCGATACGGCCGACGAGAGCTCGCGGCTCCCCGACGCCGGTTCGGCTCGACGCGAGCCCGCTGCCAAACGCCTGCTGACGGAAGGCACCTACCCGGGGGCCCAGGCGTACGCCTGGGTGGTCGCCGCGCTGTTCCTGCCGCCCGCGATTTGGCTGGTGCTGATGGCGATAGCGTGGTCCGCGGAACGGCAGAGGGCGATCGAGGCGCGACGGGGGGCGAGGTGGTTCGACCCAACCTGAGGCTGGGCCGGCGGTCAAGCGAGGGCCTGGAACGACGAAGGGCCGTGCCGCGGAATCCGCGACACGGCCCTTTCGCCCGATTCCCCTGACCGCTTGGGGAAGTGCTAGCCCCCGAACGTCGCCGTCCAGCGCACCGTCGGCGTGTTGCTCGGGCCGTTCTTCGGTTCGGCCTGGATCGAGATCGTCTGCCCGGCCGTAACCGAAACCCCGGCCGTCGCTTTCGAGCAGGTCGTCGAGAAGGTCCCGGTCACCGAGCAGGTGAGCCCGGTGGCGGAGCCGTTGACGAGAACCGTGAATTCGTAGGCGTCACTCGACGACGATCCCGAGGGGGCCTGGCTGAGCCTGATGTTCAGGTTGTTCAGCGTGCCGGCAACGGGCATCACCTGGGTGACCGACGATTCGGTGCTGCTGGCCTGGTCGAAGAACAAGCCAAAGTAGCGTTTCGAACTCGAGCTGAGGGAGGTCGTTCCGCTACTGCCACCGATGATCTGGGTCGCGGCAGGGCCAGCGGCACCGGTCGCACCCGTGGCGCCGGTCGCACCGGTGGCGCCGGTGGCGCCCTTCGGGCCTTCCGAGCCGGTCAGACCGGTGGCGCCAGTCGCCCCAGTCGTCCCCTTGGCGCCGGCTTCGCCCTTTTCGCCCTTTTCGCCTTTGTCGCCCTTGACGCCGGTGGCACCAGTCGGGCCCTGCGGGCCTTCGGCACCCGGGGCGCCTTTCGGGCCTTCGGCGCCGGTTTCGCCCTTGTCGCCCTTTTCGCCCTTTTCGCCGCGTTCGCCCTTTTCGCCCTGTTCGCCGATCAGCGAGATGCCGTCAGGCCATTCGCCGCCGGCCTTGGGGCCGTAGAGGACGCCGTGGAGGGGGTCGATGTAGAAGTCGCCGTCGACGCCTTCCTCATCGCTGGGCGGGGTGACGCCGTGGAGGACGGTCTTGCCGTCGGCGCCGGCGTCGCCCTTTTCGCCCTGTTCGCCCTTCTGGCCGGGTTCGCCCTTTTCGCCAGGCTCGCCCTTGTCTCCCTTCTGGCCGGGTTCGCCGGGTTCGCCCGTTTCGCCGGGCTGGCCGGGTTCGCCCTGTTCGCCCTTTTCGCCCTTCTGGCCGACGAGCGAGGTGCCGGCGGGCCATTCATCTCCTGCCTTCGGGCCGTAGATGGTCTGAGTCGTGGTGTCGATGTAGAAGTCGCCGTTGGCTCCTTCTTCGTCGCTGGGCGGGGTGGTGCCGTTGAGGACGGTCTTGCCGTCGGCGCCGGGAGCACCAGGGGTACCCGGGGTACCGGGGTCGCCCTTGTCTCCCTTTTCGCCCTTCTGGCCGGGTTCGCCCTTTTCGCCGGGTTCGCCCTGTTCGCCCTTGTCGCCCTTCTGGCCGGGTTCGCCGGGTTCGCCCTGATCGCCTTTTTCGCCAGGCTGGCCGGGTTCGCCCTGGTCGCCCTGCTCACCCTTTTCGCCCTTTTCGCCCTGTTCACCGATCAGGGAGACGCCGGCCGGCCATTCGCCGCCGGCCTTGGGGCCGTAGAGGATGTGGGTCGTGGTGTCGATGTAGAAGTCGCCGTTGGCTCCTTCTTCTTCGCTGGGCGGAGTCGCGCCGTTGAGGACGGTCTTGCCGTCGGCGCCCGGTGCACCCGGATCGCCCTTTTCGCCCTTTTCACCGCGTTCGCCCTTTTCGCCGGGTTGGCCGGGTTCCCCCTGGTCGCCCTTTTCGCCCTTGTCGCCCTTCAGCGAGACGCCGGCGGGCCACTGGCTGTTTTCCTTGGGGCCATAGATCGTGCTGCTGGCGACGTCGATGTAGAAGTCGCCGTCGGCGCCTTCGAGATCGCTCGGAGGGGTGATGCCGTGCAGGATCGTCTTGCCGTCGGCACCGGGGGCGCCAGGCGTACCCGGCGTACCGGCGTCGCCCTTTTCACCCTTGTCGCCCTTTTCGCCCTTGTCGCCCTTGTCGCCCTTGGCGCCGGTTTCGCCGGTGGCCCCGGTCGAACCGGTGTCGCCCTTGGCGCCCGTCGCGCCCGTTGCTCCAGCCGCGCCCGTGTCACCCTTTTCGCCCTTGGCACCCGGAGTGCCGGGGTCTCCCTTTTCGCCCTTGGCACCGGGAGTGCCGGGATCGCCCTGATCCCCCTTTTCGCCCTTGGCACCCGGGGAGCCGGGATCGCCTTGCGGGCCCTGGGGGCCGGTAGCGCCCTGGGGCCCGGCGGGACCGACAGCGCCGGATTCACCTTTTTCGCCGCTGCTGCCTTCGACGCCGAGAACGCCCTGGGCGGATTTCGGCAGCACCTGGATCAACTGCTCGCCTTTTTTGCATTTGGCGGCGGTCGAAAAGCGGACGCTCCCCTTGTCGGGGCCGCTCTTGGTGACGCAGAGGTTGATGATCGAGACGGTCTTGGCGCTTGCCTGGACGGCGTTGACGGTCAACGCCAGGCCAGCGAAGGCCAGACACGCCACGATCGCGATCATCGATCGCGATAGATGGCGGAACGGCGAGATTGCGGTCATTGCTGTTCTCCTTGCTGGATCTGGGGCACGGCGCGCCCCGTCCGGGCGGGCCTTGATCGCGGCAAGGTAGGACGGCTGATCGGTAATGCACATAGAACATCTGGCTAATTGACCCTTCAGGGCTAAAGTTCGCGCCTGCCGAGGCTTGCTCGGCCGCAGCTCCAACGTTCGTCCGCCACGGGCCCATGAGCAGCGTGCAGCCGCCCGCCCAGGCGATAGAGGGGCCGTGGGACACAAGCTCTCCCTGGCCACTACGGCGTTTCTCGCGGTCCTCTGCACCGCCTCCTTCGCCGCGTTCGGCGCCGCGCAGGCGTCTGCCACGACCCCGCTCCTCGCCCCGGCGACGGTCTGCCCGCGCCCGGCGCTCGACGCCCCGACCGAAGCCCAGGAGCAGTCGATGCTCTGCCTCGTCAACTACGCCCGCCAGCAGGTCGGCGACGGGACGCTGGAAGCGAGCCCCCAGCTCGAAGAATCGGCCCGCGACAAGGCCAACGACATCGTCCAGTGCGACAGCTTCAGCCACTACGCCTGCGGGCGCGAATTCACCTACTGGATGAAGGAAACCGGATACCTCTCAGGCTGCTGGCGGGCGGGCGAGAACCTCGCCTACGGCGAAGGCGCCTACGGCACCACGACCTCGATCTTCCGCGCCTGGCTGCGCTCGCCGACGCACCGCGCCAACCTGCTCGGACCTCAGTACGTGCAGACCGGGATCGATCTCAAGGTCGGCCGGCTCGAGGGCACGCCGGGCGTCCATATATGGGCGCAGCACTTCGGCGTCCACTGCTGAGACTGAGAACGCAGTTGGTCCCGGATAGCGGGAGGAAGCGCGTTCTCAGCGGCGCTGCAGCGCAAGGAACCTGGCGCCGAGGCGGTCGGCACGGCGGCTAAAGCGGGCGAGGCGCTCGTCGACGTGGGGGCGTGGCGCGCTGCCGTTGGAGCTGCCGGCCCGTTGCGCGGCCTCGCTCGCCCGCAGGGCCAGGTCGGCGGCGCGGCGCGCCTCTTCGGCGCTTTCGATCGCGGCGGCGCCGATGCTGATCGCGGCCGCTTCGGAGGCGCGTGCGATCGCCGTCGCCTCCTCGATCCGTGCCTGCAGCTCGGAGATCGTCGCCGGCAGCGCCCCCGCGGGCAGCCGCCACTCGTCGGTGCTGTCGCGCTGACTCGCCTCGATACCCGCAATTTACGGACGCTGGAGGCGGAAGCCGCGGCACGGCCTCGCTGAATAGATTTCGGGGGGCCGCGCAGGGCGGCCGCAACGACTTCGCAACCAAGGGAGCAGCTTGAGAAACCCACGAGACTTCTTTCAGCCACTGGCGATGGGCGCCCCCGAGCCGCTGCGGGAGATCCCCGTGCGGCCCTCGCGGATGATCCACTTCCTCGACTTCTCCAACGAGAAGATGGTCGCCAAGGCGGCCGACATCGCGACCAAGACCGACATCCTGCTCGGCAACCTCGAGGATGCGATCCCGGCCGACCGCAAGGAGGCCGCCCGCCAGGGCCTGATCCAGGCAGCGAAGGAGTCCGACTTCGGCCAGACGGCGCTCTGGACCCGAATCAACTCGCTGGAGAGCCCCTGGGTGCTCGACGACCTGACCACCCTGGTCGGCGAGATCGGCGACAAGCTCGACGTCGTCATGGTGCCCAAGGTCGAGGGCGCCTGGGACATCCATTACGTGGACCGCCTGCTGGCTCAGCTGGAGGCGAAGGCCGGCCTCGACCGTCCGATCCTGATCCACGCGATCCTCGAGACCGCGCTCGGCGTCACCAACCTCGAGGAGATCGCCGCCGCCAGCCCGCGGATGCAGGGAATGAGCTTCGGCCCCGCCGACCTCGCCGCCTCGCGGCGGATGAAGACGACCCGCGTCGGCGGCGGCCACCCCGGCTACCGCGTGATGGAGGACCCCGCCGACCCCGAGAACCCCGAGGCAGACCGGGTCAGCGCACAGCAGGACCTCTGGCACTACTCGATCGGGCGCATGGTCGACGCCTGCGCCTCGACCGGGATCCTCCCCTTCTACGGGCCCTTCGGCGACATCAAGGACACCGCCGGCTGCGAGACCCAGTTCCGCGCCGCCTTCCTGATGGGCTGCGTCGGCGCCTGGTCGCTGCACCCGGTCCAGATCGGGATCGCGAAGAAGGTCTTCAGCCCGCCGCCGGAGGAGGTCAGGTTCGCCAAGAAGGTGCTGGAGGCGATCCCCGACGGCCGCGGAGTTCACATGATCGACGGCAAGATGCAGGACGACGCGACCTGGAAGCAGTGCAAGGTGATGGTCGAGCTGGCGGAAATGCTGGCGGCCAAGGACCCCGAGCTGGCAAGCGCCTACGGGCTCTGACTGGATCGGAGATCCCTCCTTTTCCCGGCCGGCAGAGCAGGCGCGCCTTGCACCTGATGCCGTAACCTGCCTGAGGGCGACGCGCAGCACGTTTTTCCGGATCTAAGGTGATCCAAACGAGCTGCCGATACGGAGGTACAGCAAGCGCAACTTATGCCCGTCCCCCACCTTTAGAAACACGGCCCGAAAATCCCCCGCCCTGCCCAAACGGATCCGATGCAGCCGCCGAGCGAACTCCCCCTCGATCTCGACCACAGCTTCAACTCCGGCACCCCCCGCCGCGAAGCCCTGGTTCAGGATCGCCCGACGCTCGGGGCGATGCCGATGGCGCGTCGCGGCACCGCCTGGTGGCTGCTGCCGGGGATCGACTTCATCTCCTCCTCGCTGGCCCTGATCGCGATCGGGCTGCTCAGCGGCGTCGCCTTCTTCCCGGCGATCCCCGTTTCCCCGCTCGTCCTCGTCCTCGTCTACGGCCTGCTCGGCGTCTACGGCTCTTCGCGCCCGACCCGCCGCAGCCCGCTCTCCAGCGAAGGCGGCGTCGGCTGGCCGGTCATCCGCCTCGTCGTCGCCGGGCTCTTCGCCTGGTCGGCGGCGCTGATGATGCCGATCGCCCGCGGCGAACAGCTCGGCCTCTGGATCACCTTCCTCGTCCTCGACACCGTCACCTGGGCGATCGTCGCTCCCTACCTGCAGCGCTTCGATCGGCCTGAGCGCTGGGTCCTGGTCGGCGACGAAGCGACCGCCAACCGGCTGCGCGCCTACGCGCCGCTGCGCGAGTACGCGTCGGTGGTCGGCACCGTCTCCCCCCAGCACGGCGAGGGGATGCCGGGCCGGGTCGCCGCGCTCGACGTGGTCGAGCGCTACCACGCCGACCGCATCGTCATCTCCAGCCAGCGCGCCGACGACGAGGGCCTGCTCGAGCTGGTCCGCGCCTTCAAGTCGATCGGCGTCATGGTCTGCCTGCTGCCGCGGCCCCTCGACCTGCTCGAGGCGCCGGCCGCGACCCCGAGCCAGGTCGGCGGCGTGCCGCTGATCGAGGTCGAGGCGCTCGCCTCCCGCGACGCCGTCCCCTACACCGGCCCCGACCGCCGCGCCAACCGGCGGACCAAGATCAGCGTCGTCGTGCCGGCGATGAACGAGGGCAAGAACATCGGCCACGTCCTCAGCCGCCTGCCCGACAACCTCTACGAGGTGATCCTGGTCGACGGCAACTCGACCGACGACACGGTCGAAGCGGCCCAGGCCGCCTACCCCGGCATCCGGGTCACGTCGCAGAGCGGCCGCGGCAAGGGCGACGCCTTCCGCACCGGCTTCGCCTCGGTCACCGGCAACCTCGTCGTCATGCTCGACGCCGACGGCTCCGCCGACCCGGCCGAGATCCCGGCCTTCGTCGCCGCCCTCGAGGCCGGCGCCGACTTCGCCAAGGGCTCGCGCTTCCTCGACGGCGGCGGCAGCGCCGACATCACCTGGACCCGCAAGCTCGGCAACGCCTTCCTCAGCGGCAGCGCCAACACCCTGCACGGCACCCACTTCACCGACCTCTGCTACGGCTACAACGCGTTCTGGGCGCGCTGCCTGCCCTTCATCTCGCTCGACGTCCCCGGGTTCGAGGTCGAGACGCTGATCAACCTCCGCATCGCCGGCGCCGGGATGAAGATCACCGAGGTGCCGAGCTACGAGGAGGAGCGCATCTCCGGGGCGAGCAACCTGAAGACTTTCCGCGACGGCTTCCGCGTGCTGGGCACGATCCTGCGCGAGGCGCGCCGCCGGCGCAGCATCCACAGCGAGCCGCACGGGGAAGCCGGCACCGAGGCGAGCCAAGCCGACACCACCGCCGCCGCCGCGTAGCGCGAGCGGGCGCCCATGCCTGATCAGGCGGGGGAAAATGCGATGAAGGTCACTACCTTCAACTCGATGGAGGTACAGACCGTCCGGCGACCGACCGGCCCCCCGCGGCGAGCGATCAACTCGCAGCGCAAGCGCCGGCTCTCGCTCGAGCGCTTCGGCCACCTGGCGCCGATCGTCCTGACGACCGGGGTCGGCCTGCTGATCTGCTCGATCGCCAACGCCCTTTCGCGGGAGACGCTCTCGCCCTCGGTAGCGCTGCTCTGGGTCGGCATGGCGCTGATCGTGGCGCCGATCGCCCATCGCCTCACCTCGCGCGACGCCTCGACCAGCGAACGCCTGCTGCTCGTCTGCCTGCTCGGTCTCTCTCTCTACGCGATCAAGGTCGTCCGCGACGCGCCGCTCTACACCTTCTCCGACGAGATCCTGCACGCCTTCAACGCCGAAACGGCGGCGAAGACGAACCACCTCTTCCACCGCAACGAGATCCTCCCGGTGACCCCCTTCTACCCGGGCCTGGAGGGGGCGACGACGGCGCTGATGAAGCTCACCGGCCTGACCAGCTTTGGCGCCGGCGTGATCATGCTCGGCGCCGCCCGGGTCTCGCTGATGGCGGGGCTCTTCTTCCTCTTCAAGCGGATCAGCGGCTCCGCCCGCACCGCCGGGCTCGGCGTCGCGATCTACGCCGGCAACTTCAACTTCCTCTACTTCGCGGTCCAGTACTCCTACGAGTCGCTGGCGCTGCCGCTGCTGGTGATCGTGATGATGGCCCTGGCCGAGCGCGAAGCGAGCGCCGAGCGCTGGGCGCGCGAGTGGGCCGTCCCGGTCATCCTCGGCACCGGCGCGATCGTCATCACCCACCACCTCACCTCCTACTCGCTGGTGATCTTCATCGCCGCCCTGGCGGTCAGCTACCGGCTGGTGCGCCACACCTGGCACTGGTCCAACCCCTGGCGGCTGGCGGTCTTCGCCACCGTGCTCGCCGGCGGCTGGCTGGTGCTGGTCGCGACCGACACCATCGGCTACCTGACGCCGGTGATCGGCGACGCCTTCAAGTCGATCTTCCACACCTTGTTCGGCGAAGAATCGGGCCGCGGCCTCTTTCAGGGCGAACGGCCGCCCGGCGAAGCGACCCCGACCTGGGCCCGCGGCCTCGCCCTGATCGGCGTCGGCCTGCTCGGCATCGGCTTCCTCTTCGGCGCCCGCAAGGTCTGGCAGCGCTACCGCTCGAGCCCCTTCGCGGTGATCTTCGTCCTCGCCGCAGCCGGTTTCTTCGGCACCCTGGCGCTGCGCTTCACGCCGGCGGCCTGGGAGACCGGCAACCGGGCCAGCGAGTTCCTCTTCATCGGCCTCGCCTTCGTCGTCGCCGTCGCCGGCTTCGAGACCTGGCGGACCTTCGTCGGCAACCGGCTCTGGCGCGTCGGCCTCGCCGCCGCGATCACCGTGATCGTGATCGGCGGCGGCATCTCCGGCTGGCCCTGGGAAATCCAGCTCGCCTCGCCGCTGAGGATCAAGGCCGAAGGCCACACGATCGCCTCGCCGCCGCTGTCGCTGGCTGAATGGGCGGAGGAAAACACCTCGCCCAACGCGCGCTTTGCCGCCAGCCCCGCCGACGCGCGGATGCTGATGGTGCCCGGCGGTCGCACCGCCTTCGCCGGCCAGTCGCCCGACATCGAAGACATCCTCCTCTCCGAAGGCCTCTCCGGCTGGGAGGTGCCGCTGCTCTGCAACCACAACATCCGCTACCTGGTCGCCGACAGCCGCGAAATCTCCGCCGACGCAATCAGCGGCTACTACTTCCCCGAAGTCGGCAGAACCCTGAAAAACGCTCTCTACCCGCGCGCCTACTCCGCCAAGTTCAACGAAATCCCAGGCGCGGGCCGGGTCTACTCGAACGGGACCATCGCCGTCTACGACCTCGCCGAGGTATGCAAATGAGGGGCCACCGCGACCTGATCCTCGCCTCCGCGGCGGCGCTGGCCTGCGCGGTCCTCGCCGTGCTGGTACCGGTGACCGCGGTGCGGGTCTTCTTCGCGATCCCGCTTTGCCTCTTCCTCCCCGGCTACGCGATCGCCGCCGTGACCTTCGCCCGCAACCCCCTCGGCCGGGCGCAGACGGCGCTGCTCAGCGTCGCGCTCAGCCTATGCGTCCTCGCCCTCGGCGCCCTCCTCCTCAACTTCCTCGGCGGCCTGCACACCGGCAGCTGGGCGCTCTTCCTCGCCCTGATCGTCCTCGCCTGCTCGCGCGCGGCCGCGGTCCGCCGCCCCCACCAGGGCCGCCGCCCGCAGCCGTCCCTGCCGCGCATCCCGCTGACCCAGGCGGTGCTCTACTGCGCCGGCGCCGTCGCCGCGGTAGCCGCCGTCGCCCTCGCCTTCGTCGTCCTCCCGGCCAAGAACGCGATCGGCCACACCGAGCTCTGGATCACTACTGCCAACGCAGGCCCTAAAGCGGTCGTCCAAGTCGGCGTCCGCAGCCAGGAACAGCACGAGGGGTCCTACTTCGTCCGCGTCCTCGTCGGTCAGCGCCAGAAGCCGCTGGTCCGCGTCTTCGATCTCGCCCCGGGCGAAGAGCGCACGATCCGGATCCGCGTACCGGCGCCGGCCCGGGCCCAGCCGACGACGGCCTCGCTCTTCCGACAGAGCGATCCCCAACAGGTCTACCGCCGGGTCTACACCTGGATCCCGGGTGAGGAAACCTGATGGAGGCTGACGACGGGACGGCGCTCGCCGTCGACATCGTCGTCAACAACTACAACTACGGTCGCTTTCTCCCGGCGGCGATCGAGAGCGCCTTGGCGCAGACCCACCCCCGGGTCAACCTGATCGTCGTCGACGACGGCTCGACCGACGACTCGCGCGAGCGGCTGCATCAATACGAGGACCGGGCGACGGTCGTGCTGAAGGAGAACGGCGGCCAGTCCTCGGCGCTGAACGCCGGGCTCGAGCGCTGCCGGGGCGACGTCGTCATCTTCCTCGACGCCGACGACCTGCTGGCGCCGGTCGCCGCCGCCCAGGCGGCTGCGGCCTTTGCCGCCGACCCCGCCGTCGTCAAGGTGCAGGCGCGGATGGAGGTGATCGACGAGACGGGGTCCCCGACCGGCGAGCTGAAGCCGCCCGAGCACCTGCCGCTGCCCAGCGGCGACGTCAGCCAAGCCGAGCTGGCGGGACCCTTCGACCTGACCTGGCTGCCGACCAGCGCCAACGCCTTCCGCACCGAGTCCCTGGCCCCGATCAGGCCGATCCCGGGCGAGGACCTCCGCGTCGGCGCCGACTACTTCCTCGTCCACCTCAGCGCCCTGCTCGGCCGCGTCGTCTCGCTCGAGTCGGTCGGCTCCTACTACCGGGTGCACGGCGGCAACAGCTACGAGCCGCAGCGCGCCGACCTCGACCTCGCCCAGCTGCGGCTGACGATCGAGCTCTGCCAGGCGACCTCCGAGCAGCTGCTGCGAACCGCCTCGCGACTGGGGATCCCCCACCCCGCCCGCATCCTCTCGATCGCCGACCTCGGCAACCGGATGATCTCGCTGCGACTGGCGCCCGAGCAGCACCCAATCCCCTCCGACACCCGTGCTGGACTCCTCGCCGACGCGGTCCGGGCCGCGCGCCGCCGGCAGGGGGTCGGGCTCGCGATGAAGACCCTCTTCGTGCTCTGGTTCGCGGCGATGGCCCTCGCCCCACGGGCGCTGGCGCGGGGGATGGCCGAGCGCTTCCTATTCCCCACCCGCCGCAGCGGGCTCAACCGGCTCTTGAAGCGACTGCATCGACCTCGGCCGCGGTAGTCGCATGCAGGTCGAAGCAGTCGAGCAGGCAGAAGTCCCCGGCCTTGTAGCGGTCGTCGACCCACTGCCGGATCGCCGCCATCTCCTCGTAGGTCAACCAGGGACCGGGGGTGATGGTCGGGAAAGGGCCAGAGCTGCCGATCTTGAAGTACCACCTGCCGTCGTTGAGCGCGCCCTGCAGGGCGCCGCGGACCCGCTCGAGCCCGGCGCGGGCCTTTTCATTGGGGACGTGAGCGCGGCGCATGTACCAGCGACCATTGACCGAACTGAAGCTGAGCTGATGGATCATTTTGAAGCGGTCGTAGCCGAGCGAGTGCATCTCGTCGAGGAACGGATACTCGGAGAGCTCGACCGACATGAAGCTCGGGTGGCTTTCGCCGGAGAGACCCTGCAGGCAGTACTGGTCGTGGCCCTCGATGTCGACCTTGCAGTAGTAGGGCATCCCGTATTCGCCGAGCAGCCAGCTCATCGTCTTCAGCCGCACGGTCTCGGCGTGGTGCGCTTTGCCGTTGCGGCCGGCGATCTCGCGGTCGAAGGAGCTCCAGGCGCTCCAGTCGTCGCAGACCCAGAACTCGGCCTCGCCCTCGTGATCGGCGATGCCGACGTTGGCGACCGCGAAGCGGCCGTCGGCGAGCTCGGCGGCGAAGCGCTCTTCGGCCTCCTTGGCCAGGATCGGGTTGGCCTCGACGGCGACCACGCGGTACCCCCGGCTCAGGTAATAGGCCGAGTCGGCGCCGTCGTTCATTCCGACGTCAAAGACGAGATTTTGCTCTGGCTGCAAGTGGGGGAAGACCGGTGAGGGTGCTGCTGATCGCTCCAATGGTGCCGCAGGAGGACGGCTTCGGGGCAATGCCGAAGCTACTGCATGCCCAGGTGCAGGGGCTCGCTGCCAAGCATCAAGTGACCCTGCTCGCCCCCTACGGCGACCTGCCGGCGCAGGCCGAGGCGGCCGCGACGCTGGCCGCCTCCGATCTCGACGCCCATTTCGTCGACGGCCGGCGCCCGTCGGGAACGGGCGAGCGCTGGCGGGTGCGCCGGCAGCTGGCCGGAACCTGGCTGCGCCATCCCCTCCCCTGGCGCGTAGTCCTCCAGACCAGGGGGATGCAGGCGCTGCTCGACCGGGCCGTCAGCGGGCGCGAGTTCGACGTCGTCGCGGTCGAGGACAACTCGATGGCGACCCTGCGGCTGCCGCCGGGGGTGCCGGCCGTCCTCACCGAGCACGAGGCGGCGCGGGCGCCGGCCGACAGCTGGCGGGGCGGGCCGCCCTGGCAGCGCCCGCTCCGCAGCCTGCAGGCCGCCGACTGGAAGCGACTCGATTCCTTCCAGGAGCGAGCCTGGCGCGAGTTCGACCTGTTGCAGACCTTCACCGCGGGCGACGCCGAGGAGATTCGCCGCCGCGATCCCGATCTCGGCCCGCGAATCCGGATCAACCCCTACGGGATGGAGCTGCCGCCGGCGTGCGACCGCTCGCTCGAGCAAACCGGGTTGATCCTCTTCACCGGCACCTTCACCCACCTCCCCAACCGCGACGCGGCGATCTGGCTGGCCAGTGAGATCCTGCCCGCGGTCCGCCGGCGCTTCCCCGCGGTCCGCTTGCGCCTGGTCGGCAGCGCGCCACCAGCGGAGGTCAGGGCGCTGGCCGGGCCCGAGGTCGAGGTGATCGCCGACGTGCCCTCGATGCAGCCCCACCTCGCCGCCGCGAGCGTGATCCTCGCCCCGGTCCGCAACGGCGGCGGGATGCGGGTGAAGGTGCTGGAGGCGATGGCGCTGGGCAAGGCCGTAGTCACCACGCCGCTCGGCGCTGAAGGCTTCGACGTCTTCGACGAGGAGCCACCGCTGGCGATCGCCACCGACGCGGTGGGAATCGCCGACGCAGTGGCGCGGCTGCTCGACGATGCCGACGAGCGGCGAGCGCTCGGCCAGCGTGCCCGCGAGTTCGCGCTCGCCCATCACAGCCCCGAGGCCTGGGTCAAGCGACTTGAACGAATATATGAGGAAGCCCGTGAGCAGCTTGCGTAGGCTTGCCCGTCTGCTCAGGGAAAACCGATGCCAGCCGCCACCGCACCGCAACTCACCGTCGTCATCGCCAGTCACAACCGGCGCGACCTGCTCCGCCGCTGCCTCGATTCGCTGGCCGAACAGAGCGCGGACCCCGACAGCTTCGAGGTGATCGTCGTCGACGACGGCTCCGAGGACGGCTCCGCCGAGATGACCGAAGGCTACGAGGCGCCGTATCGGCTGCGGGTCCTGCGACTGGAGAAGTCGGGCCACGCCGCCGCCCAGAACGCCGCCCTTGAGCTGGCCGACGCGCCGCTCTGCCTGCTGCTCGACGACGACGTCGTCGCTTCTCCGACGCTCGTCTCGGGCCACGTCGACGGCCACCGCGCGCATCCGGGTGCGATCGGAATCGGCGCCCTCACCCAGCAGCCGGTCGACGCCAAAGACTGGTACGCCCACGCCTTCGCCCACGGCTGGAGCGAGCACTACGAAGACCTCGAACGACGGGCCGCGCACTGGAGCGACTGCTACGGAGCCAACCTCTCCTTCCCGACCGCCGCGATCCGCCAGATCGGCGGCGTCTCGACCGACATCCCCTCGGCCAAAGACTTCGACCTCGCCCTGCGCCTGCGGGCGGCCGGCTGCACCCCCTTTTACTTCGCCGACGCGAGCGGCGTCCACGACGACCAGAAGGGGAGTCAGCGGATGCTGGTCGACGCCCGGCGCGCCGGCAGGATGCACGTCGAGCTGAGCCAGCGCTTCCCCGACGTCGCCGCCGAGCTGCTCGACTGGGATGCGGGCGCGGAGCCGCGCGAGCTGCGGGCGCGGCGCGCCTGCCTCGCCCTGCGTGTGCCGCCCCGGTTACTGGCCGAGCTGGGACGTTTCGTGCCGGGCAGCGGCCGCAAGATGATCTGGCTGCATTTCGTGCGACGGTTGGCCTTCTGGTGCGGCGTTCGCGAATCCGTCGACCACTCCACCTTCAAAGAGCTGACCCGAGCCGGCGTCGAACGTGAGACCAGGGAGAGAGCCGATGGAACCATCCGTTGAGGGCGCCGTGGAGCTGAGCGTCGTCATCGCCACGCACGACCGCAGGCGCCAGCTCGAACGCTGCCTCGGCTCGTTGGCGCTGCAAACGGCCAGCCCCTCGAGGTTCGAGGTGATCGTCGCCGCCGACGGCTGCGACGACGGCAGCGCCGAGCTGGCGGAGGCGCTGACGGCGCCCTTCGCGCTGACGGTCCTGCGACTCGAGAAGGCCGGTCAGCCCGGAGCCCAGAACGCCGCGATCGAGGCCGCCCGGGGTCGCAGCTGCCTCTTCCTCGACGACGACGTGATCGCCTCTCCCGGCCTCGTGGCAGAGCATCTGGAGGCGCACCGGCGCGACCCGGCGGCGATCGGGATCGGCGCCCTGACGCAGGAGCCAGTCAGCGCCGGCGACTGGTTCGCCGACGCCTTCGCCCACGGCTTCGGCGAGCACTACGAGGATCTGGCCGGTCGCCAGCCCTGCTGGCACGACTGCTACGGCGCCAACTTCTCCGCTCCGCGCCAGCTCCTGCTCGAGGCGGGCGGGATGGCGACCGACCTCGACGTCGCCTACGACTTCGACATCGCCCTGCGTCTCTGCCAGCTCGGCTGCCGCCTCTACTTCCTGCCCGAGGCGGGTGCGATCCACAGCGACACGAAAGGCGGCGCCGATCTCCTCCGCGATGCGCGGCGCCAGGGCGCGACCCACGTCGAGCTCGCCCGTCGCCATCCGGGGATCGATCGCGAGATCCTGGTTTGGGACGCGGGCGCCGGACCGAACGAGCTGCGCCTGCGCCGGCTGGCGCTCAGCACGGGCCTCTCGCCCCATGCCCTGGCCGGCCTCGGTCGCCTCCTTCCCGGCCGCGGCAGGAGGATGATCTGGCTTCACTTCGTCCGTCGGCTCTCCTTCTGGAGCGGCGTTCACCACGCCGCGGACCGCGACGAGTGGCGCCTGCTGACCAAGCGCCCGGAGCCGGCCGGCCCGCTCGTCAGCGCGCTGCCCTTCGCCCTTTCCCTGCTCGACGTCGCCGAGGCGGTGCCGCTTTGAGCTCCCCACAGCTGAGCGTCATCGTCGCCAGCCGCAACCGGTCCGAGATGCTGTTGCGGAACCTTCGCTCCCTCGCGGAACAGTCCGCGGAGCCGGGCAGCTTCGACGTCACCGTCGCCACCGACGGCTGCGAAGAAGGCTCGGCGGCGGTCGCGAGGGCCTACGATGCGCCCTACGGGCTGCAGGTGCTGGAGCGCGAGAAGGCCGGCCACGCGGCGACCCAGAACGCCGCCCTGGAGGTGGTGACGGGGTCCCGTGTCCTGCTCCTCGACGACGACGTCGTCGCCTCTTCCGAGCTGATCGCCGGCCACCTCGAGGGCCACGCCGAGGACCCGAACTGCATCGGCATCGGGATGCTGACCCAGGCGCCGCCCCCCGAGCGCGAGTGGTACGCCCACACCCACGCCAAGGCGTGGAACGCCCACTACGAGGAGTTCGAGCACCGGCCGGCGCACTGGACCGACTGCTACGGGGCGAACCTCTCGATCCCGCTGGAGAAGTTTCGCGAGGTGGGCGGAGTCGATGTGGAGGTCCCCACTGGGAAAGACCTCGACCTCGGCTTCCGCCTCACCCAGGTCGGTTGCACGCCGCGCTACCTGCCGCGCGCCCACGGCACCCACGACGACGGCAAGCGCCGCCGCAAGATGCTGGAGGACGCCGAACGCCAGGGCCGTATGCACCTCGAGCTGGTCCGGCGCCATCCCGAGCGGGAATCGGGTCTGCTGACCTGGGGGGAGCGCTCGGGCCCGACCGAGCTGGCGCTGCGCTCGCGGCTGCTCTCGATGAAGGTCTCGCCGACCCCGATGGCGTTGCTCGGCCGTCTCGTCCCTGGGTCCGACCGCGAACTGCTGTGGTACTCGATCGTGCGCCGTTACGCCTTCTGGCGCGGCGTCCGCAGCGAAGCCACGCCGCAGGAGTGGGACCGGATCACGCACCCCCAGGCCGCGTGACGGCGACCCCGTCGATCGAGCTCAGCGTCCTGATCGCAACCCACGATCGGCGCGAGCTGCTGGGCCGCTGCCTGCGGGCGCTCGCCGAGCAGACGCTGGAGCCGGGCCGGTTCGAGGTGATCGTCGCCGAAGACGGCGGCGAGCCTGGCAACGCCGAGGCGATCGAGGCGCTGGCGTTGCCCTACCGGGTCAACCGGCTCGAACTCGAGAAGGCGGGCAAGTCCGCCGCGCTCAACGCGGCGATCGAGGCTGCCGCGGCCGAGGTCTGCGTCTTCCTCGACGACGACATCATCGCCGCCCCCGAGCTGCTCGCCGAGCACCTGGAGGCCCACCGGCGCGACCCCCGGGCCCTCGGCATCGGGCGCCTGACCCAGGCGCCCCCGGACGGGAACGACTGGTTCGCCCAGGCCTACGCGGTCGGCTGGAACCACCGCTACGAGGAACTCGCGCACAAACCGCTCGACTGGACCGACTGCTACGGCGGCAACATGTCGGCGCCGCGCTCCGTGCTGCGGGAGGTGGGCGGCTTCGCCGAGGACCTCGGCGCGATCGAGGACCTCGAGGTCGGCTACCGGCTGACCCGCGCCGGCTGCCGGCCGGTCTACCTGGCGCAGGCCGCCGGCCTGCACGACGACCAGAAGGGCCGCGAGCGGATCATTCACGACAATCGCCGCTTCGGCGCCTACTGCGCGGAGTTCGCCCGCCGCGACGCGACGATGGCGAGGCTGATCAGTTGGTTCCCGCAGCCGACCGCGCGCGACGTGACCCTGCGGCGGGTGCTGCTCGCACTGCGCCTCCCCCCCGCCACCCTCGCCAGCGCCGGCCGGCTGATCCCGGGCAGCGGCCCGCGCCAGGTTTGGCACGGGTTCGTCAGCCGCTACACCTTCTGGCTAGGCGTCCGCACGGCGATGAGCCGGCGCGAATGGAAGCGGGCGACGCGCGGGGTCCCGGTGCTGATGTACCACGCCTTCAGCGAGGGCGAGAGCGAGGACCGCTTCATCGTCTCCCGGCGCGAGCTCGAGCGCCAGACGCGGCTGCTGAAGCTGCTGCGCTACCGCACCATCCTCTTCGACGACCTGGTCGCGCTGCTGCGCTCCGGCGCCGAGCTGCCGCCGCGCTCGGTCGCGATCACGATCGACGACGGCTACCGGGACAACCTCGAGGTCGCCTGGCCGATCCTGCGCCGCCGCCGCCTGATCCCGACGATCTACCTGGTCGCCGACAAGATCGGCGGCCGCAGCGACTGGGACGACGAAGGGGGCGGCGAGGGGATCGCCAACCGCCCGCTGCTCTCAGCCGAGGAGATCGGGAAGCTGCGCGAGGAGGGCGTCGCCTTCGGCGCCCACACCCGCACCCACCCGACTCTGACGCGGCTCGACGACGAGCAGCTCGCCGAGGAGACCCACGGCTCGCGCGAGGAGCTGCAGCGCCAACTGGACGAGCCGGTCCGCTCCCTCGCCTACCCCTACGGCGGCTTCGATCAGCGGGTCGCACAAGCGACCGAGGAGGCGGGCTTCGCCGGCGCCTGCACGGTCGAGAACACGCTGGTCAACCGCGGCGAGGACCCGCTGACCGTCCCCCGCCTGGAGATCAAAGGCGAAGACTCCCTCGCCACCTTCCTGCGCAAGATCTGGTTCGGCGGCCCCTGACCCCCCCTGAAGTCGTGGTTCCTTTCGGACCTCCTGGTTCCACAAGGAACCACGGGATGGAGGATGGGCTGAAATCTGCATCGCGTGGTTCCTTTCGGACGCCATGGGTCCAAAAGGAACCACGCGATTCGCACGCCGAGGCCCGGGAGGGGAGGGTGCCGGCCTCCCTACCTGCCCTGAGAGGGTGGACGGCATCCTCCCCACGTGCCCTGCACTCCCTCGCGTGGGGCGACTAGGCCGGCAGTTTCCAGGCGTGCGGCAGGACGGTGTCGCCGTCGCTGCCGTCGGCGGGCATCGGGCGGCCGCCGCTGAGGCCCGGCTCGACGTCGAAGTAGGCGGCGGCCTGGAGGCCGTCCTGGATCTCCTGGCGGCCACGGAGGAGGACGTCGATCCGATAGCGGCCAGGGATCAGGGGCAGCGAGTCCAGCTGGCATTCGATCGTCGGCTCGACTCCCTCGCGAACGTCCTCGGGCGAGGAGAGCTCGCTGTCGAGGGTACAGATCGGGTGGCCGAGGTTGTTGAGGATCGTCAGCTGGCACTCCATCATCGGCAGCACCTTGGTCACGTCGACGACGATGCGGGCGGCGCGGCCACCGACGATCACGTCCGGCTCGCCGCTCTCGGCGTCGAAGACAGCCAGGCGCTTGACCTGAGACTGCTCCCAGGAGCGGCCGTCGCGGTCGGTGCGCTCGAGCAGGTCCTTGCTGGCGCCGCGCTCGAGCGAGCGCAGGTAGCTCGTCACCGCCTCCTCGACCGGAGCGTCGGTGACGACGTTGCCGCGCTCGAGCAGGATCGCGCGGTCGCAGAGGGACTGGATCGTGGCCAGGTTGTGGGAGACGAAGACGACCGTGCGCCCCTGGCGGGCGACTTCGGCCATTTTCGCCAGCGACTTGCGCTGGAAGGCGGCGTCGCCGACGGCGAGCACCTCGTCAACCAGGAGAATCTCCGGTTCGAGGTGGGCGGCGACGGCGAAGGCCAGCCGCACCTGCATGCCGCTGGAGTAGCGCTTGACCGGCGTGTCGAGGAAGCGCTCCATCTGCGCGAAGTCGACGATCTCGTCGAAGCGACGGCGGATCTCGGCCCGGCGCATGCCGAGGATCGCGCCGTTGAGGAAGACGTTCTCGCGCCCGGTCAGCTCCGGATGGAAGCCGGTCCCGACCTCGAGCAGGGAGCCGACGCGGCCGGTCACCTCAGCCCAGCCGGTGCTCGGCTCGGCGATCCGCGAGAGCAGTTTCAGCAGCGTGCTCTTGCCGGCCCCGTTGTGGCCGATCAGCCCGATCGCTTCGCCGCTTTCGATCGAGAAGGAGACGTCGCGCAGCGCCCAGAGGACGTCGGTCCGCTTCTTCTCGCCACGGCCGATCGCGCGGCCGGCGGCGGTGCTGATCGCCTCGCGCAGCGAGCCGTAGGCGGCGTTCAGCCCGAGCCGGTAGCTCTTGCCCAATCCCTGCGCTTGTATCGCGGTGTAGCTCATGGCTAGATCAGGTCGGCGAAGCTGCGCTCGACACGGTCGAAGTAGGTGAGGCCGGCAAAGAGGAGGACGACCGCGGCGACGGCCGAGATCCCGATCAGGTCCCAAGGAGCGCTGCCGGTTCCGAGCAGCGCCCAGCGGAAGCCTTCGACGACGCCGGTCATCGGGTTGATCGCCGAGATCGTCTGCAGCGGCTGGCTCAGGGTGCTGGTGGGATAGACGACCGGGGTGAGGAAGAGCCACATCTGGCTGGCGAAGGGGACGACGTAGCGGACGTCGCGGTAGCGGACGTTGATCGCCGAGAGCGCGGTTCCGGCGCCGAGCACAGTCGCGATCGCGATCGCGATCAGCACCGGCAGCATCAGGATCGAGATCGGCGGCACGATGCCGTAGACCAGGATCACCGCGATCAGGATCGAGAGCCCGATCGTGAAGTCGACGCAGCCGGCGGCGACGACGCCGGCTGGGATGAAGATCCGCGGGAAGTAGATCTTCGAGATCAGCGCCTGGTTGAGGACGAGGCTTTCGGAGCTGAGCAGGAAGCTGTTTGCGACGAACATCCAGGGGACCAGCGCGGTGAGGCTGAAGATCGCGTAGGGCACGTCGCTGTCGGTCGAGATCCCCGCCGCGTGGCCGAAGACGAAGGTGAAGATGATCATGAAGGCGACCGGCTGCAGGATCGCCCAGGCGGCGCCAAAGGCGGTCTGGCGGTAGCGGATCGTGACGTCGCGGGCGGCGATCTGGAAGGCGAGGTCGCGGTAGCGCCAGAGTTCGCGCGGCGAGAGCACGCGGCGGAAGCCGCTCGTCTTCTCGAGCCGGATCGTGTCCGGTGCGTACTCGGGCGCGGCCGTCGCGGGCGGCTGTGGTGCGGTCAGTTGCTCCATCGGTTTCCAGGTTACGTTTCTGCGCGCGCCGGCCGGGGCCTGCGTCTCGGCCCTACTCTTATCGGCGGCGGGGGGCGCCGCGCTTGAGGCGCGAGGCGATGGCAAGGTCGTATGCAGCTTCGAAGCGGGGGACGATCCGGTCCGGGCCGAACTCGGCGGCGCGAGCGCGGGCCGCCTCCCCCATCCTCTGCCGCAGCGCCGAGTCGCCGGCAAGCCGCTCCAGTGCCCCCCGCAGCCCGCCGACGTCGCCGGCCGGGACGAGGAAACCGGTCTCTCCGTCGACGACGACGTCGGCGAGGCCGCCGAGCGCCGAGGCGATCGTCGGCTTGCCCGCGGCGGCTGCCTCGAGGGCGACGATCCCGAACGACTCGGGGAGCAGCGAGGGGGCGACGGTGAACGCGGCGCGGCGCAAGGCCTCGATCGCCACCGGGTGGGCGACGCGGTCGAGCGCAACCACCCCCGGCACCTCCTCCACCCCCTCGATCAGGCGGCGACCGATCAGGACCAGGGGCGGCCGTCCCTCCGGCAGCTGCCGATAGGCCTCGACCAGCGCCCCGACGCCCTTGTCCTCGGTGACGTCGCCGAAGTAGAGGACGAACGGCTCCTCCGGCAGCCGCGCCAGCGCCGGGTCGCCCGCCGCGGGCGGCGCCGGCAGCTCGGGGACGAAGTTGGGGACGACGCGCCAGGGCACCGCGTCGTCGAGGCCGCTCAGCTCCCGCACCGCTTCGCTGACCGGCAGGAACATGTCGACCCGGCGGCGCAGCCAGGGCGCGTCGACCCGCACCCCGGCGGCGGCAACCACCCCCTTGGCCGCGCCGTAGTACTCGACCGAGTGGGCCAGGCACTTGCGAGCGGCGGGGCCGCTGCAGACGGCACCGCGGTAAAAGAAGCGCTTGGTCGCGCAGACCAGGCTGTAGTCGTGCAGGGAAAGGACGAAGGCGGCCCCCGAGCGCCGCTCCAGCGGCAGGTAGGAGTGGACGAGCCAGTTATGGGCGTGGACGACGTCGGGCCGGTGGCGGCGGATGACGCGGCGCAGGTCACGCGCAGCGAGCGGATCGGGCACCGGCGTCGCGTAGGTCCGCTCGGGGTCGGCGGCGAGACCGGGGACGCGGCGGACAGCGCTGCCGAGCAGCTCGACCTCGACCCCGTCATCGCGCGGCGGCGGCTCGCCCAGCGGCTGTTCCAGCGTCGCCACCACGACCTCGTGGCCGCGCCGGGACAGCTCCGAGCTGAGGTCCTCGACGATCCGCTCCTCCCCGCCGACTACCGGGGAGAAGGACTGGGCGACCATCAGGATGCGCATCGATCTTCCCGCGTCATCGGCGCCAACGTTACGAGACAGCGGTGCTGACAGAATCGGCGCGTGCCGTCCCCCGCCCCACCGACGATCTCGGTCCTGATCTGCGCGTACACGCTGGAGAGGATCGACCGCATCGCGGCGGCAATTGAGTCGCTGCAGACCCAGACCGTGCCCGCGCACGAGATCCTGCTCGCGATCGACCACTCGCCGGAGCTGGAAGAGGAGTGCCGGCGGCGCTGGCCGCAGATCACGGCGATGCCCAACGACGAGCAGCAGGGCCTCTCCGGAGCCCGCAACACCGGGCTTGCCGCAGCGAGCGGCGACGTCGTCGCCTTCCTCGACGACGACGCGGTCGCCGCGCCCGACTGGATCGAGCGCCTCGGCGCGGCCTACGCCGACCCGACGGTGATCGGCGCCGGCGGCACCGTCCGCCCCGACTGGAGCGCCGACCGGCCGCGCTGGTTCCCGCCGGAGTTCGACTGGGTCGTCGGCTGCACCCACTCAGGGATGCCGCGCCAGCGCGAAGCCGTCCGCAACCTGGTCGGGGCGAACATGTCCTTCCGCCGCGAGGCTCTGGTCGAGGCCGGCGGCTTCCGCCACGAGCTGGGCCGGATCGGCAAGATCCCCGCCGGTTGCGAGGAGACCGATCTCTCGATCCGGATCGGCCAGCGGCATCCGCAGGCGACAATCCTCTACGACCCCGAGGCCGTGGTCGACCACTACGTCCCGGCCGAGCGCGGGCGTTTCTCCTACTTCGCCTCGCGCTGCCGCGGCGAGGGGCGCTCGAAGGCGATCCTGACCGCGCTGGTCGGCGGCGACTCCGGCCTCGCCGCCGAGCGCACCTACGTGCGGCGGACGCTGCCGCTCGGCTTCCTCCGCGGTCTTGGCTCGCTCTTCCGCGGCGACCTCGGCGGCCCCGAGCGCGCCGCGGCGATCGTCTACGGGCTCGGCTCGACCACCGCCGGCTTCCTCCTCGGCGGCCGCGAGGCGCGGCGGATCGGCCGCCGCCGGCGCCAGGTCGAAGCCGGCGAGGAGAGCGAGCGCCCGCTGCGGGTGCTGATGGTGACGCCGCGCAGCCCGCTGCTGCAGGGCGGCGTCGAGCGCCACGTGATGGAGGTCTGCAAGCGTCTCGCCGCCCGCAAGGACGTCGAGGTCGAGGTCCTCTGCACCGACCCCGGCGGGCCGGCAGTGGCCGAGGAGGAGCGCGACGGCGTCTCGATCCGCGCCGTCCGCGCCTGGCCCAAGGACCGCGACTGGTGTCTGGCGCCGCGGCTGTGGCGCGAGATCAAGCGCGCCCGCCCCGACCTGATCCACGTCCAGAGCTACCACACCCTGGTCGCGCCGCTGGCGATGCTGCGGGCCCTGTCGCTGCGCGTCCCCTATGTAGTCACCTTCCACGGTGGCGGCCACTCACTCGAGCACCGCAACCGCGCCCGGCCGCTGCAGCGCCGGCTGCTCGGGCCGCTCCTGCGTCGAGCCGCCAAGCTGGTCGCCGTCGCCGGCTTCGAGGTCGAGCAGTACGGCGAGGAGCTCGGCCTGCCCGCCGACCGCTTCGTCCACATCCCCAACGGCACCGACCTCTCCTTCAGCGCGGTCTCGAGCAACGGCGGCGGCAACGCCACCGAGCCGGTGATCGCGACCCTGGGACGGCTCGAGCGCTACAAGGGCCATCACCGGGTGATCGCCGCCTTCCCCGACGTCCTCCGCCTGCAACCGGACGCGCGGCTGCTCGTCGTCGGCACCGGCCCGCACGAGCAGGAGCTGCGCGAGCAGGCCGCCGAGCTTGGCGTGGCCGCTTCGGTCGAGTTCACCAGCACCCCTCCCGATCGCCCCGAGGCGATGGCCGAGCTGCTCGCGGGCGTCTCCCTGGTCGTCCTGATGAGCGAGTTCGAGACCCATCCCCTGGTCGCGCTGGAGGCCGCGGCCGCCGGTTGCCGGCTGCTCGTCGCCGACGCCGGCGGCCTCGGCGAGCTCGCCGCAGACGGCTTCGCCCGCGCCGTGCCGCTCGAGGAGCCGCCCGCCGAGCTGGCCGCAGCGGTGGTCGAAGAGCTGGCCAAACCGCCGCCCGAGGGGCGGCCAGAGCTGATCTCCTGGGACGAGTGCGCCTCGCGCCTGCTCGAGCTCTACCGCTCGCTTTCCTGAACGAACGTCCAAGCCCGGCGGGGTCGAACGTCCAACGTAGCGCGCGGTTGGTTGAGAACCCCTGTGTGGGGGTCGATCTCCTCCGCCATGAGCTTCTTCCACATCTCCCGCGCCCGCTTGCACACCGCGACCCTGGCGCTGCTCACGGCGCTGCTGGCGACCGCCCTTCTCGCCTCCCACGCCGATGCCCGTCGCCACATCTCCTCGCGGGCCAAGGTGTCGAAGACCGTCAGCACGCGCACGACCCGCGTCGTCCTCACCGTCGCCAACCAGACCCCGGCCGCCGGCGCGACCGTCTCCGGCACGATCCCGTGGCAGGTGAGCACCTCGGGCGAAAAGGTCGCTCGGGTCACCTTCGCCGTCGACGGCGTCGTCAAGGCCACCGACACCCACACCTCCTTCGCCTACCCCGGCGGCCTCGACACGACGAAGCTCAGCAACGGCAGCCACCGGCTCACCGTCACCGCCTACCCGTACCGCGGCAGCGCGGTCAGCTCCACGATTCAGGTGACGGTGTCCAACTCGGCTGCCGCGCCGGCACAGGCGCCGGCCGCGGCCCCTGAAACGACCCCGATCCCGACGCCGGAACCGACCCCGACCCCGACTCCCGCGCCGGAACCGACGCCGACCCCCGCGCCGACGCCCGAACCCGCCCCGACGCCGACGCCGGAACCGACCCCGGCCCCCACCCCCGCGCCGTCGACCACCCTCATGCACGGCATCTGGGATGACCCGGGCTCGGGCAACATGATCTGGAACTCGAGCGAGTGGACTTCGATCGAATCGCAGTTCGGCCACCAGGAACTGGTCCACTACGGCCAGCCCTGGGGCGCGATCGACACCGCGACGATGAAGCTCGCCGCCAGCCACGGCGGCATCCCGCTGCTCGACATCGGCAACTCCGCCAGCACCCCGGAAGCGATCCTCAACGGCTCCCAGGACAAGGCGCTGGCCGAGATGCAGAACGCCCTCGCCGCCTACGGCAAGGAAATCGTCCTGCGCCCGCTCTGGGAGATGAACGGCAACTGGTACGTCTGGGGCCAGAAGTCGGACTACGCCGCCGCCTGGCGCTACATGCACGAAAAAATCACCGCGCCGAACGTCAAATGGCTGTGGTGCCCCAACTACCGTTTCTCCAGCCCCGGCGGCGCCGTCGACCCGACGCCCTACTACCCCGGCGACAAGTACGTCGACTACGTGGGCGCCGACATCTACATCGAAAACTACACCGCCCACCAGGCCTCGGACCTGATCCTCTCCGACCTCCATCGCATCGCCCCGAGCAAGCAAGCGATCATCGCCGAGTGGGGCGTCTCGAAGTCGAAGAACTCGAACCGCGCGGCGACGATCCGCGAATTCGAGGGCCTGCTGCCGAGCTGGGTCGTCGGCGAGGTGTACTTCAACTGGAACACGGGCGGGCCCGCCGACTGGCGCCTGGACTCGACCGGTATCAGCGCCTACACCGCGGCCTTCTAGGCAGCAGAAGCGCAAGCCGGTTCCCAGGCCAGGGTCAAGGGGCACCGGACAAACGTCCAAGCTGGCGCTCCAGTACTGAAAATCGAGTCCTGGGCGCCGATGGGCCGGTATGGCCATCGGCGCCACCAAGCCCCGCTCCCTCTCGCTCCTCCTCGTCGGCGCGGCGGTCTGCGCCGCCCTCCTGCTGATCTCCCTCGCCCCGACCGGCGCCAGCGCAAGGGAGATCAGCAAACGCGTCGCCGGCACCCGCGTCTCGCTTTCCACGGCGAAGGCGGTGGGCGGCCAGTCGGCGAAGAAGACCGGCAAGAAGGTGCGCAGCGGCGCCGGCGGCGGCCCGATCTACTGGGGCGCCTGGATCGGCGAACAGTTCACCGGCGCTCAGGCGCCGTGGGACATGGGCGCCGTCTCCAGCTTCGAAAAGGTCGCCGACAAGTCGCTCTCGCTGGTCAACTTCTCCTCGCCGTTCGCCGCCTGCTCGGGCTCCTCGTGCAGTTACTACAAGTTCCCGACCGCGCCGATGGAAAACGTCCGCCAGCACGGCGCGATCCCGTTCTTCTCCTGGGCCTCGCAGGCCTCGCCCTCGAGCCTCAACCAGCCCGAATTCCAGCTCGCCGACGTCGCCGACGGCAACTTCGACTCCTACATCCGCCAGTTCGCGACCGAAGCCAAGGCCTGGGGCCACCCGTTCTTCCTCCGCTTCAACTGGGAGATGAACGGCAACTGGTTCCCCTGGTCGGAGGGAGTCAACGGCAACGGGCCCGGTACCTACGTCGCCGCCTGGCGCCACGTCCACGACATCTTCGCCTCGGTCGGCGCCACCAACGCGACCTGGGTCTGGTGCCCCAACATCGACCCCGGTCACAAGCTCCACGACCTCGCCTCGCTCTACCCCGGCGACGAATACGTCGACTGGACCTGCCTCGACGGCTACAACTGGGGGCCGAGCCCGTACCACCCTGAAAAATGGAAGAGCTTCGGCGACCTCTTCGGCTCCACCTACGACACGATCACCGAACAGATCGCGCCCTCGAAGCCGATGATCATCGGCGAGACCGGCTGCAACGAGGCGGGCGGCTCGAAGGCCGAATGGATCAAGGACATGCTGCGCGAAATCCCCTCGGAATTCCCGAAGATCCGCGGCGTGCAGTGGTTTGAGAAGAACGAAGAAGGGGAATGGCCGATCGAGAGCTCGGAATCCTCGGCCACCGCATTTTCGGCGGGAATTCAGAACCAGGATTACGTCGGCAGCGACTTTGGGTCGATTTCAGGAACGATCCAACCACCGAGCTGATCCGGCGGCGACGAGATATCCGATCCGTACACTGATCCATCTTGTTGCAGTCGGGTGGGGGACCCTTGATGAAGAAGACGAAAGCGATAATCGCGCTGCTTTTGGTCGCCGCCCTGGGAGTCGGCGCCCTCGGCGCTGCCAACGCCGGCGCGGCTCAGTCCCATGCCTCCAAGGCAGGCAGCCGTAAAGCGAAGAAGCCCGCCAAGGGCGTCTACTGGGGCGCCTGGATCGGCCCGCAGCTGACCGGCACCGAAGCCCCCTGGGACATGTCGGCGGTGTCCCAGTTCCAGGGTCTGGTCGGCAAGAGCCCGTCGCTGATCGAGTTCTCCTCGCCTTTCCGCACCTGCAACGGCGGCAGCTGCGAAGACAACAAATTCCCGACCGGGGCGATGCAGTCGATCCGCAGCTACGGCGCGATTCCGGTCTTCAGCTGGGGCTCGCAACCCAACTCGGCGACCCTGAACGACCCCGACTTCTCGTTGCAGAACATCGCCAACGGCTCGCTCGACTCCTACATCCGCCAGTTCGCGACCGAAGCCAAGGCCTGGGGCCACCCCTTCTTCCTCCGCTTCAACTGGGAGATGAACGGCACCTGGTTCCTCTGGTCGGAGGGACTCAACGGCAACTCCCCGGGCAGCTACGTCGCCGCCTGGCGCCACGTCCACGACATCTTCGCTTCGGTCGGCGCCAACAACGCGACCTGGGTCTGGTGCCCCTACGCTGGCGCCAGCGGAGCCCGTGCCCAGCTCGGCAAGTACTACCCCGGCGACGAATACGTCGACTGGACCTGCCTCGACGGCTACAACTGGGGCGGTCCGAACAGCACCCGGCCGAGCCCCTGGCGGAGCTTCGACTGGCTCTTTGCCACCGCCTACCGCAAGGTGACGAAGAAGATCGCCCCGAACAAGCCGATGATGCTCGGCGAGCTCGCCTCCAACGGCGGCGGCAAGCCGAAGGCGACCTGGATCAACCGCATGTTCGCGGCCCTGCCCAAGAGGTACCCCCGGGTCCGCGGTCTGGTCTGGTTCAACTGCCCGGACCGGACGATGTCCTGGACCCTGGAGTCCTCCGCGGCCGGCCTGCGAGCGTTCTCGAAGGGAATCCAGGACCGGCGCTACCTGAGCCCGCGTTTCAACTCTCTGGCCGAGAGTCCGATACCCGTCTCGCGCTGATCCGGGTACGGTGCGACGCCGTATGACCCTGCAGGTCTGCTGTCGCCGAGCCCTCTGAGCCCGCGCGATCCGCAGCAAACCATCAATCTGCGGGTTTCCTGATCACCATGAAAGCGCCGATTCGAGCTCGCCATTTCTCCCGCGCCCTGCATTTGCAGGGCGTTTCAGTTGCGCTGCTGGCCTTGGTGCTGATCCTGGGCGCCGCCCTCTGGCCCTCCCAGAGCGCTGCCAAGGCGAAGCCCCGCCCGCTCTTCTGGGGCGCGATCATCGGCGACGAGTTCACCGGCACCCCTCCCCCGTGGGACATGGAGGCAGCGGTCGACTTCGCCAAGTCGGTCGGCAAGAGCCCGTCGCTGCTGCAGTTCTCGGCCCCCTTCTCGGAATGCACCCCGGCCGGCCAGTGCTCCTTCTACGGGTTCCCGACCCTCGCCATGCAGAGCATCCGCTCCTACGGAGCGATCCCCTTCTTCAACTGGGCCGCGCAGGCGATACCGGCCAAGCCCGAAGAGGCCGCCTTCCGCCTGCGCCGCATCGCCAACGGCAGCATGGATCCCTTCATCCGCAACTTCGCCGAAGACGCCGCAGAATGGGGCCACCCCTTCTTCCTCCGCTTCAACTGGGAGATGAACGGCTTCTGGTTCCAGTGGAGCCCGGGCCTCAACCACAACACGGCCCACGACTACATCGCCGCCTGGCGCCACGTCTGGCGCATCTTCCAGGAAGTCGGCGCGACCAACGCAACCTGGGTCTGGTGCCCGAACGTCGACTTCACCCGCAAGCTGACGCCGCTGAAGAGCGTCTACCCCGGCAACCGCTACGTCGACTGGACCTGCCTCGACGGCTTCAACTGGGGCAAGACGGGCAACTCGATCGGTTGGCAGAGCTTCAACCACATCTTCTCCTCGACCTACAAGCGGGTGGTCAAGATCGCCCCCCACAAGCCGATGGTGATCGGCGAGACGGCCTCCGAGGAGCGCGGCGGATCGAAGGCGCAGTGGATCCGCAACATGCTGAACGTGGTCCCCGCGCAATACCCCAAGGTCCGCGGCCTCATCTACTTCGACTACAAAGACCAGAACATGAACTGGCCGCTCTCCAGCTCCAAGGCCGCCAACAACGCCTTCCGCCGCGGCATCAAACCCGCGTACTGGGTCAGCAACGCCTACAGCGGCCTACCAGCCGGACGGATCAAGCCGCCCACCTGGCACGCACCGCCCCCTGAACCACCGGGCACCCAGCCCCTCGGCTGACCGGGGGTTAGCGAATGGCGGGGGCAGGTGACCCTCTGCCAAAGACCGTCGCGCAGCTGGGCCGGGGCGAGGGCTCGAACGTCAGAACTGGAGCCTTTGTCAGAGGGTCACCTGCCCCCGCCACCCAGCGCGCTCCGATTAGCCGAGACGGGCTTCCAGCGCCTCCAGCTGGGTGGTGACCTCGCTTGGCAGCTTGTCGCCGAACTTCGCGAGGTGCTCCTTGACCTGTGGAAGCTGGGCCTTGACCAGGTCGGTGTCGACGCTGAGCAGCTCTGCCATCGCCTCGTCGGAGATCTCGAGGCCGTCGGTGTTGATCTCGCCGGCCGCGGGCAACAGCCCAATCGGCGTCTCGACCGCATCAGCCGAGCCCTCGCAGCGGCGGAAGACCCACTCGAGCACGCGGCTGTTCTCGCCGAAACCGGGCCAGAGGAACTTGCCCTCGGCGTCTTTGCGGAACCAGTTGACGTAGAAGACGCGCGGCAGCTCGACGCCCTCCTTCTTGCCCAGCGCCAGCCAGTGGCCGAAGTAGTCGGCCATGTTGTAGCCGCAGAAGGGCAGCATCGCCATCGGGTCGAAGCGCAGTTCGCCGACGTTGCCGGTCGCCGCCGCGGTCTTCTCCGAGGACATCGTCGCCCCCATGAAGACGGCGTGCTCCCAGTCGAACGCTTCCTGGACCAGCGGCACCACCGTCGCCCGCCGGCCGCCGAAGAGGAAGGCGTCGATCGGCACCCCTGCCGGGTCCTCCCACTCGGGCGCGATCGACGGGCACTGCCCGGCCGGGGTCGTGAAGCGCGCGTTGGGGTGGGCGGCCGGGGTCTCGGAGTCCGGCGTCCAGTCGTTGCCGTGCCAGTCGACGACATGGTCGGGCGGCGCCCCGGTCATCCCCTCCCACCAGATGTCGCCGTCGTCGGTCTTGGCGCAGTTGGTGAAGATCGAGTTGCGCTCGATCGTGTCCATCGCGTTGGGGTTGGTCTTGTGGCTCGTGTTCGGCGCAACGCCGAAGAAGCCGTACTCGGGGTTGACCGCGTAGAGCTTGCCGTCCTCGCCGAACTTCATCCAGGCGATGTCGTCGCCGATCGTCTCGACCTTCCAGTCGGGCAGGGTCGGGACCAGCATCGCCAGGTTGGTCTTGCCACAGGCCGAGGGGAAGGCTCCGGTGACGTACTTGACCGCGCCCTCGGGGGAGGTCAGTTTGAGGATCAGCATGTGCTCGGCCATCCAGCCCTCGTCGCGCGCCATCGCCGAGGCGATCCGCAGCGCGAAGCACTTCTTGCCGAGCAGCGCGTTGCCGCCGTAGCCGGAACCGAAGGACCAGATCTCGCGCGTCTCCGGGTAGTGGACGATGTACTTGTTGTCCTCGTTGCAGGGCCAGGAGACGTCTTCGACGCCCTGCTCGAGGGGCATGCCGACCGAGTGCACGCAGGGGACGAAGTCGCCGTCCTCGCCGAGCGCGTCGAGCGCGGCCTTGCCCATCCGGGTCATGATCCGCATCGAGACCGCGACGTAGGCCGAATCGGTCAGCTGGACGCCGATTTCGGATATCTCGGAGCCGATCGGGCCCATCGAGAACGGCACCACGTACATCGTCCGGCCCGTCATGCAGCCCTTGAAGAGGCCGTTCAACTCGGCCCGCATCTCGGCCGGGTCGCGCCAGTGGTTGGTCGGGCCGGCATCGTCCTCCCGCTCGGAGCAGATGAAGGTGCGGTCCTCGACCCGGGCGACGTCGGCGGGGTCGGAGAGGGCGAGGTAGGAGTTGGGCCGCTTGGCGTCGGAGAGGCGCTCGAAGGTGCCGGCGTCGATCAGTGCCTGAGCGAGGGCGTCGTACTCCTCGGCGGAGCCGTCGCACCAGTGGATGGCGTCGGGCTTGGTCAGCGCCGCGATCTCACCCACCCAGGACAGAAGTTTGGCGTGGGTCGTCAGCGCGGGGGCGGTGGTCAGATCGCTCATTGCCTCTCTCTATTCGGTCTTTTCGAAGCCGACCAGGGAGACGTCGGCTTCCTCGTTGCGGATCTTCCAGGTCGAGGTCGCGTGCTTTCCGTTTGAGAACTCGATCGTGCAGGTGAAGGTCTTTCCGGCTTCCACCTTCTGGTCCGACGGACAGTCGACCGAGGTGACTTTCTCGTGCAGGGATCTTTCCACGTTCGCCTGAATCGTGTCCTCGAGCTTGGCGCTGTCGATCACCGTTTCTCCGCATCCGGAGACGAAAAGGACGGTTGGGACGATCATCAGCGCAAGCAGATATCGGGGCGCGCGGCGGGCCGATGGCCCGGGTAGGACGGGTCGCACCAGCCGCAGTATCGCAAGCGCGAGCGACAGCACCCTCGTAGATTCGCTTAGACGGAGGGCCAGCGGGACGCCGCAACCGCTCGGCTTCGATCCGCCGGGGTCGGATAGGGTCCCGCCCGCGGATGAGGTTCTACGAGTACGAGGCACGGAGGATCGTTGAGCTGGCGGGGATTCCCGTCACCAAGTACGGCTTCTGCAAGACGGCCGACGAGGCCCGGGCGGCCGCCGAGGAGATCGGCGGCCCCGTCGTGATCAAGTCCCAGGTGCTTACCGGCGGCCGGATGAAGGCCGGCGGCGTCAAGTTCGCCGACACGCCGGAGGAGGCCGCCGCCCATGCCGAGGCGATCCTGCAGCTCGAGATCAACGGCCACATGCCGCGCGGCGTCCTCGTCGACCCGAAAGCCGAGGTCAAGCAGGAGTACTACGCGAGCGTCGTCTGGGACGGCACCGCGAAGCGGCCGCTGATGCTGTTCAGCGACATGGGCGGAATCGACATCGAGGAGGTCGCCGAGACCCACCCCGACCACGTCGGCCGCGGCCACGTCTCCAACCTCTTCCCGATCCCCGACTTCGAGGCCAAGCAGACGATCGCAGCGACCGGAGTGAGCGGCTCGCAGCTGAACCGCGCGACGCCGATCCTCGCCCGCCTCGCCCGCCTCTTTCGCGACTACGACATGACGCTGGCCGAGATCAACCCGCTGGCCGAGCTCGCCGACGGCAGCTTCGTCGCCCTCGACGCCCACATGGAGATGGAGAACGAGGCGGTCGGCCGCCAGAAGAAGCTGCTCCGGGCGCAGCTCGAGATCGCCGAGGACGACACTCGCGAAGACTACGAGCACTCCCGCTTCGAAGAGAACGTAGCCGCGATCGACGCCGCCGACCACCGCGGCGTGATCCAGGGCAAAGACCACGGCTTCAGCGGCAACCTCGGTCTCGTGATCGGCGCCGGCGGCGGCTCGCTGACGCTGACCGACGCAGTCCGCAACCAGGGCGGCAAGCCGGCCAACTACTCCGAGATCGGCGGCAACCCGTCGGTCGCCAAGGCTTGCGGCCTGGCCAAGGAGGTGCTCGAAAAGGACGGCGTCGAAAAGATCGCGGTGATGATGTCGATCGTCTCCAACACCCGCGTCGACATCGTCGCCCGCGGCGTGATCAAGGCCTGCCTGGAGCTGGGCAAGGACCCGGGCGAGACGATCGCGATCTTCCGCATCCCGGGCGCCTGGGAGGACGAGGGCTTCAAGATCCTCGAGAAATACGGCGTCGAGTACTGCGACCGCTCGGTCTCGATGTGGGAGGCAGCCGGCCGCGCCGTGGCGAAGATCCAGGGTGAGGCGGCCTGATGTCGATCCTGCTATCGAAAGAGACCACCTTCATCGTCCAGGGCATCACCGGGCGCGAGGCGGTCAACCTGACCCGCGAGTGCCTCGACTACGGCTCCAAGGTCGTCGGCGGCGTCACCCCGGGCCGCAAGGGCCGCGAGGTCCACGGCGTGCCGGTCTTCGACACGGTCGCCCAGGCGGTCGAGCACCACGGCGGCCCGATCGACGGCTCCGTCGTCACCGTCCCCCCCGCCTTCACCAAGGACGCCGTCTTCGAGGCGATCCTCAACGGGATCAAGCTCGTCGTCGTCGTCACCGAGCGGATCCCGCGCGGCGACGTCGCCCAGATGGTCGAGCTCGCCGACCGCGAGGGAGCGCGGATCATCGGCCCCAACTGCCTCGGCCTGATCGTCCCCGAGGTCTGCAAGATGGGTGGCATCGGCGGCCCGGCCAAAGACGCGGCGAAGGCCTACCAGCCGGGTCCGGTCGGGGTGATGAGCCGCTCGGGCGGAATGACGACCGAGATCTCCTCCTCGCTGACCCAGGCCGGCCTCGGCGTCTCGACCGCGGTCTCGATCGGCGGCGACGCGATCATCGGCTCCACCTACGCCGAGCTGATGCCCTACTTCGAGGCCGACGAACAGACCGAGGCGATCGTGATCTACACCGAGCCCGGCGGCCGCATGGAGGCCCAGCTCGCCGCGTGGGTCAAGGACAACGACAGCCGCCTGCCGATCGTCGCCTTCATGGCCGGCAAATTCATGGACGACGACGAGATGAAGGGGATGTCCTTCGGCCACGCAGGAACCATCGTCGAGGGGGTAGAGGACACGGCGACGGAGAAGATCGCCCGCCTCGAAGCTGCCGGCATCCGCGTCGTCGAGCGGATCGACGAGATCCCCGGCGTGGTCAAGGAAAGGATCGGGGCCTGATGGCAGACGCCCTCAACAAGGTCTTCATCGAGGTCGAGGTCGACCAGCCCGCCGCCGCCGACCCCGCCCTCGCCGCCAAGCTCGAGGAAGTCTGCCCCGTCGGCATCTTCAAGGGCACCGAGTCCGGCGTCGAGATCGTCGACCAAAACGTCGACGAGTGCGTCCTCTGCAAGCTCTGCCTCGAAGCCGCCCCCGCGGGCACCGTGCACGTCCAGAAGCTCTACGACGGCACCGAGCTGAGCTAAAACACGCCCAGGGGCCGCCCTGGGGGCACCTGGACGGATTGCTGGCTGCAAATTCACGGCAGTTCGCCACAATCCTTGAGTCGTGGGATCGACCTTGGACAAATGGCGCCCCAGGCGCTCGAACATCCGTCCACTGCTGCTCGCGCTGGCAGCTCTCGTCCTGACGGCGCTGCTGCTGCCCATCTCCAGCGCCCAGGCGCTGGAACTCTGCGCGAAAAAGAGGATGGTCGTCGTCGCCCACGAGGACGACGACCTGATCTTCCAAAACCCCAGCCTGCTCGAAGACATCGCCGCCGGGGACTGCGTGCGCACGGTCTTCGTCACCGCCGGCGACGCCGGCCTCGGCACCGCCTACTGGCACGAACGAGAAGCGGGATCGAGGGCCGCCTACGCGCAGATGTCCGGCGTTCCCGACACCTGGACGAACTCCGAACCGGTGGTGGCCGGGCACACGCTGCACGTCGCCACCCTTAACGGCAAGCCGACGGTCAGCGAGGTCTACCTGCGGCTTCCCAACGGCGGCGGCAGCGGCAACGGCTACTCGTCGACCGGGTTCGTCAGCCTGCCGAAGCTCTGGCGCAGCAAAAACGCCCAGCCGTCCAGCCTGTCGCCGCTGAGCGAACTGAGCGCCCTCGACGGCTCGGCCACCTACACCTACGAAGGGCTGCTGGCGACGCTCAAAGGCCTGATCGCCGAATTCGAACCGGACGTCCTCTCGACCCAGGACTTCGTCCACGAATTCGGCTCCGGCGACCACTTCGACCATCTGGTCACGGCCAAGATGGTGCAGCTCGCCAACGCCTCATACACGCGCGAGCACGAGCTGCGCTCCTACATGGACTACGAATCGGAGAACTTCCCGGTCAACGTGATCGAACCGCAGCTGGCGAAAAAGCTCAACGCGTACTACACCTACGCGGCGCACGACTCGAACGAAGCGTGTTCGAGCCAGATCAAATGCGAAGAACCCTTCTACGCCGACTACTGGGCCTGGCTTAAGCGCCAGATCATCCTTTCGGACACCTCGGTCCCCGGCGCCAACGCCGGCTCTCCGCAGTCGGTGGCGAGCAAAGCCCTGGTCACCCTCGACGGCTCAGGCAGCTCCGACCCGCTCGGCCACGCCCTCAACTACGAATGGAAACAGACCGGCGGCACGGCGGTGACCCTGTCCAGCTCGACCGCGGTCAAACCGACCTTCACCGCGCCGACCGGGCCGGCGACGCTGACCTTCTCGCTGGTCGTCAAAAGCTCGGAAGCCGCCAGCACGGCGGCGAGCGTCACGGTGAGCGTGGCGATCCCCAAATTCGCCCTCAAAGTGACCAAGAGCGGCAACGGCTCCGGCACCGTGACCAGCTCTCCGAGCGGGGTCAATTGCGGCTCCGAATGCGAAGCCAGCTACGAACAGGGCAAAGAAGTGACGCTCACGCCGGCCGC
>DATKLT010000063.1:0-70587 GCA_035542315.1 Solirubrobacterales bacterium
CGTCCTCCATCCCGAGGCACGGATCGTCGGCACCGCCTGGCTCGCGCTCGGCCTCTGCGGCTACCTGCTCTACCGCCGCCGCCTCGGCCTCGATCCGCGCCGGGTCGAGCAGGTGCGGCGCCGCGAGCGGCCGCTCGACTTCCTCGAGGTCTCCTACAAGTCGGCGCTGGTCCCGATCTTCGGCACCGAGATCGACACCGCGGCGATGCAGCGCGCCGTCGCCGTCGTCGACCCGGACGCGACCGTCGAGGTCTTCTACGTGCTCAAGATTCCCCGCGAGCACGAGCTCCCCAGCGGCGGCTTCGATCAGCTCGAATACGAAGCCCGCTGCGCCCTCGACGAAGCCCGCCTCCAGGCCCGCGCCAGCGGCCTCAAGGTCCGGGTCAGCCTCGTCCGCACCCGCCACCCTGGGCGGGCGATCGTCGACGAGGCGAGCGAACGCGGCGCCGACCTGATCTACCTCAGCACCAACCAGGCGCCGAGCGACGAGCGCCTGCTCGGCCCGACCACCCGCTACGTCCTCGCCAAACGCCCCTGTCGGGTGATCGTCGAGAGTCCCGGCAGCGGCAACGGCGCCGCTCGGGTGGGCGCGGCTGCCCTCGCACGAGCGCCCGCCGGGGTCTGAAGCGAGCGAGAGAGAGGGCGGGCGCCGGAGGCGGAGCTGTTCGAGCTGTGCGCCCCCGGATCGACCACATCGTCTGGCTGCCGCTGGCTCAGGGCGTCCTCAGCGGCAATACACGCAGTTGACCCTGGCGCTGTCGACGCGGCGCTCGGCGAGGTTCCGGTCACCGGGCCGGCCCACTCGCCATTAGCCGACGACGAGGACCTCGAGCCGGCGCGGGCCGTGGACGCCCTCGACGCGGTCGAGCTCGATGTCCGAGGTGGCGGAGGGGCCGCTGACGAAGGTGACGGGCGCGGCGCTGGTGGCGAGCTCGGAGATCGCATCGGGGACGCTGCTCCGTACGCGCTCGGCCGCGACCACGCAGACGTGCAGGTCGGGCAGCAGGGTCAGCTCTCGGCGGCCCTGCCCGGGGCCGCCGTCGAGGACCAGAGTGCCGGTCTCGGCGATTGCCAGTGCCGCCGTGGTCAGGACCCCGTCGAGCCCGGCCAGCACCTCGTTGGCGAGCGGCGGCTGGTCCTCGACCAGCTCGATCCCGGCAGCGGGGCGCAGCTCGGCGGGCAGCCGCGGGTCGATCGCGACCCGGGTCGCGGAGTGGCGCCCGAGCGCCGCCTCGACCGCCGCCGGAACCGCGGCGCGGTCGGCGACGCGAGTGACCCCGGCGCGGTAGTCGCGGACCCGCTCGATCAGCAGATCGAGGTCGGCCGGCGAGGGAGGAGGCGGCCGCCAGACGTGAGCCGGCGCCTCGGCTGGGTCGACGTCGGCGGTCGCCGCCGCGATCCGGGCGAGGATCTCGGCCCGCGCCTCGCTCACCGCGACCGCCACCACTGGCGAAAGGTCTGGGCCGGCGCTTCGGGCGCCTCGCGGACCTCGCTCCAGGTCCGCAGCGGCCCTGGCAGGTGGGCCGCCAGCTTGGTCATCCCGCGGCCCCGCTGGGCCGCTTCGTAGCGCCGGCGGCTGGAGAAGATACGGGCCATTGTCGCCATCGCCAGCCGCTCGCCGAGCGGCTCCTCCTTGCGCTCGCGGACGATCCGGCCGCGCAGGTGGACGAGCAGGCTGGGGATCTCGATCTTGACCGGGCAGACCTCGTAGCAGGCGCCGCAGAGGCTGCTCGCCCAGGGCAGCGAGGTGTGCTCCTCGAGCCCCGAGAGCTGCGGCGCCAGGATCGCCCCGATCGGGCCGGGATAGGTGTTGCCGTAGGCGTGGCCGCCGGCCCGCTCGTAGACCGGGCAGACGTTGAGGCAGGCGCTGCAGCGGATGCAGCGCAGGGCCTGGCGGCCGAGCTCGTCGGCGAGGGTCGCGGTGCGGCCGTTGTCGAGCAGGACGAGGTGGAAGTCCCTGGGGCCGTCTCCCGCGGTGGTGCCGGTCCAAAGCGAGGTGTAGGGGTTCATCCGCTCGCCGGTCGAGCTGCGCGGCAGCAGTTGCAGCATCACCCCGAGGTCCTCGAAGCGGGGCAGCACCTTCTCGATTCCCATCACCGTGATCAGCGTCTGCGGCAGGGTCGTGCACATCCGCCCGTTGCCCTCCGACTCGAGCACGCAGACGGTGCCGGTCTCGGCGACCGCGAAGTTGGCGCCGGAGACGCCGACCCGGACCCGCAGGAAGCGCTCGCGCAGGTAGCGGCGGGCGGCAGCGGTCAGCTCTGCCGGCTCGCTCGAGAGCCCGCGCTCGCCGAGCTCGCGTTCGAACAGGTCGCGGATCTCGACCCGGTTGCGGTGGATCGCCGGGACGAGGATGTGGGAGGGGCGGTCGCCGGCGAGCTGGACGATCAGCTCGGCGAGGTCGGTCTCATGGGCGGCGATCCCCTCGGCGGCCAGGGCCGCGTTGAGGCCGATCTCGTCGGTCGCCATCGACTTCACCTTGATCACCTCCTCGGAGCCGGCCTGCCTGGTCAGTTCGGCGACCTTCGCGTTCGCCTCGGCGGCGTCGCGGGCCCAGTGCACGGTGCCGCCGGCGGCGGTGACGGTTTCCTCGAGCCGCTCCAGGTGGGTGCCGAGGTGGCGCAGCGCTCGTTCCTTGATCTCGGCACCGGCCTCCCGCAGCGCCTCCCAGTCCTCGACCTCGTCGACCACTGCCGCCCGCTTGGCGCGGATCGTCGACGTCGCCTTGCGCAGGTTGCGGCGCTGCTGGGCATTGGCGAGCTCGCGCGGGGCGGCGTCCTGGAACTTCACGACGTCTGCGCGAGGATCTCGGCCACGTGCATGGTTCGCACCCCGGTGCGCAGGCGCCGCAGGCCGCCGCCGATGTGGAGCAGGCAGGAGGAGTCCCCGGCGGCGCAGACCTCGGCCCCGGTCTCGGTCACGCAGCGCAGCTTGTCGGCCAGCATCGCCGCCGAGGTGTCGGCGTTCTTGACCGCGAAGGTGCCGCCGAAGCCGCAGCAGGTGGTCGCTTCGGGCAGCTCGACGAGCTCGATGTCGCGGACGTTGCGGAGCAGCCGCAGCGGCGCGTCGCCCAGCTTCAGGCCGCGCAGGCCATGGCAGGTCGGGTGGTAGGTGACCCGGTGCGGGAAGCAGGCACCGACGTCGTCGACCCCCATCTGCTCGACGAGGAAACCGGTCAGCTCGAAGACCTTCGGGGCCAGCGCCGCGACCTGGGCCGCCAGCTCCTCATCGCCGGCCAGCTCGGCCAGGCGCGGGTACTGGTCGTGGATCATCGTCACGCAGGAGGCCGAGGGGGAGACGATCGCGTCGAACGCGGGGTCGCTGAAGACACGGACGAATCGCCGCAGCAGCGGCAGCGCCTGCTCGCCGTAGCCGGAGTTGGCGTGCATTTGGCCGCAGCAGGTCTGCTCCTCCGGGAAGACGACCTCGCAGCCGATCCGCTCCAGCACCTGCGCCGTGGCGATGCCAGCCTGCGGCGCCAACGTGTCGTTGAGGCAGGTGACGAAGAGAGCGACGCGCGCAACGTTCATATATAGAGAGTGGGTAACCGGCCTTTTGAGTGAAGCTGAAACCGGAGGCCGGCGGGGAGGTCGAGGTTGGGCGCGATGGATGACTGGCTCGCGCTGATCACCCTATCGCGACCGCAGGCGATCAAACGCGCTGACGACGGCGATGGTGCGGACGATCGACGCTGCGCTTTCGCTGCTGGGAGGGAGGCGATTCGATCGCCGCGGTCCTGATCCAGGCGAGGGGGAGCGCGGCTTCCGCGCGGGCGGCGACATCGCGATCTTCCACTAACTAGGAGGCAGTCGGGAAGTGCATGCTCCGCTCCAGCGAGGCTTCCTCGGGCCAGCGCGTGGTAACCGCCTTCGCCCGCGTGTAGAAGCGCACGCCCTCGGCGCCGTGGACGTGGTGGTCGCCAAACAGCGAGTCCTTCCAGCCGCCGAAGGAGTAGTAGGCCATCGGCACCGGGATCGGCACGTTGACGCCGATCATCCCCACCGCCACCTCGCGCTGGAACTTGCGGGCGGCGGCGCCGCTGGAGGTGAAGATCGCGGTGCCGTTGGCAAAGGAGCCTTCGTTGATCAGCGCGATCGCGTCCTCGAGGGTCTGGACCCGGACGATCGCCAGCACCGGGCCGAAGATCTCCTCGCGGTAGATCGACATCTCGGTCTCGACCTTGTCGAACAGCGTCGGCCCGACGAAGAAGCCATCGCCGTCGATCTCGAGCTCGCGGCCGTCGACGATCGCCACCGCACCGGCCTTGACGCCCGCGTCGATGTAGCCGACGATGCGCTCGCGCGCCTCGGGCGTGACCACGGGGCCCATTTCGGACTCCGGGTCCAGGCCCGCTCCGACGCGGATCTCGCGCGCCTTGCGCTCGAGCCGCTCGAGCAGCGGGTCGGCGGCCTCGCCGACCGCGACCGCGACCGAGATTGCCATGCAACGCTGGCCAGCCGAGCCAAAGCCGGCGGCGGTCAGGTGGTTGGCGGCGAACTCGAGGTCGGCGTCGGGCATGACGACGGCGTGGTTCTTGGCGCCGCCGAGCGCCTGCACCCGCTTGCCGGAGGCGGTTGCGCGCTCGTGCACGTACTTGGCGATCGGGGTCGAGCCGACGAAGCTGACAGCGGCCACGTCGGGATGGTCAAGCAGCGCGTCGACTGCGACCTTGTCGCCGTGGAGGACGTTGAAGACGCCCTCGGGCAGGCCCGCCTCGGCGTAGAGCTGGGCGATCAGGTTGGAAGCCGAGGGGTCGCGCTCGGAGGGCTTGAGGACGAAGGTGTTGCCGGTCGCGATCGCCACCGGGTGCATCCACATCGGCACCATCGCCGGGAAGTTGAACGGGGTGATGCCGGCGCAGACCCCGAGCGGCTGGCGGAAGGAGTGGGCGTCAACGCCGGAGGAGACCTGGTCGGAGAACTCGCCCTTCAGCAGCTGCGGCAGGCCGCAGACGAACTCGACCACCTCGAGGCCGCGGATCACCTCGCCCTTGGCGTCCTCGAAGACCTTGCCGTGCTCAGAGGAGACGATCCGGGCGAGCTCGTCGGTGTGCTTGTGGACGAGCTCGCGGAAGGCGAACATGATCCGGGTCCGGCGCGCCAGCGAGTCCTCGCTCCAGAGCTCGAAGGCGGCCTTGGCGGCCTGCACAGCGCGGTCGACGTCGCTTGGCTCGGCGAGCAGCACCTCGGCCTGGAGGGCTCCGGTGGCCGGGTCCCAGACGGGGGAGCGGCGGGTGCTGTCGCCCACCGTCGTCTCACCTCCGATTTGGTGTTCGATCGTGGTCAGCGCGCTGGTCGTCATCCGGGTCGTCCTGTCAGTTGATGTATGTAAGGCATCGCTATATATGAAACACCGTTATTGATCGAGGCGACGCCCCCACAGGGGTGATCTGCGCCTGCGCTGGCGCCAGCGTGATATTCAATCTCGGTCGTGAGCGCCTTCGCGGTCACCAGCCGCATCCCCGAGCCAGCGCTCGAGCTGCTCGCCGCGCACGGGACCGTCCTCGGCGGCGACCGCGACGGGCCGCTCCCGTTGGCGGAGCTGGCGCCGCTGCTGGCCGAGGCAGAGGTCGCGGTGACGCTGCTCTTCGACCGCGTCGACGAGGATTTCCTGACCGCGGCGCCGCGGCTGTGCTGCGTCTGCAACGTCGCGGTCGGCTACGACAACGTCGACCTCGAGGCGGCGGCACGGCGTGGGGTGGCGGTGACGAACACGCCCGGGGTGCTGGACGACGCGACCGCGGACCTGACGATGGCGTTGCTCCTAGCGGCGGCGCGGCGGCTCGGCGAGGGGGAAAGGCTGATCCGCGCCGGCCAGCCCTGGGCCTGGGGGATGGGCTTTATGCTCGGCTCCGACCTGGCCGGCAAGCGGCTCGGCATCGTCGGCCTCGGCGCGATCGGCTCGCGGGTGGCGCGGCGGGCGCGCTCCTTCGGGATGTCGATCACCTACAGCGGCCGCCGCGAGTCGCCCTTCGCGGCTGAGCTCGAGGCCGAGCGGCAGGAGCTCGACGACCTCCTCCGCGACTCGGACTTCGTCAGTCTTCACTGCCCGCTGACGGCGGAGACCCGCCACCTGCTGGGTGCCCGCGAGCTGGGCCTGATGAAGCCGAGCGCGGTCCTCGTCAACACCGCCCGCGGGCCGGTCGTCGACGAAGCGGCGCTGGCCGAGGCACTCCGCGCGGGTCAGCTTCGGGCAGCGGCCCTCGACGTCTTCGAGCACGAGCCAGCGGTCCACCCCGGCCTGCTCGAGCTCGACCAAGCCGTGCTGCTCCCTCACCTCGGCTCGGCCACCGTCGAGACGCGACTGGCGATGGCGAAGCTGGCCGCCGAGAACGCAATCGCCGCCGCCTCGGGGGCGGAGTTGCCCACGCCGGTGTCGGTGCCTGAGGGCTGGCCCGCCGCCTGAAGAAGTCCAGGATGGGCACGGCTGGTTTCGAACCAGCGACCTCTCGCGTGTGAAGCGAGCGCTCTCCCACTGAGCTACGCGCCCTGGGGGAGGGATCCTACGGGAGCGGGGCGGGGCGATTGGGAAAGCGAATGTCTGAGTGGCGACTAGAACCTTTGATTAGCGTAGGTGTTCTCTTACCGTTTTCGGGCACCGTTCCTACCGAGAGCACCGAACGGGGAGCAGAAATGCCGGCACGAGCAGGGCTTTCATTCTCTCGCCGGCGGAAGCGACTCCAAAGGAGGAACCGTGTCTTTCGCTAACAGGATCCGGGCCGGGGCCGTGATGGCTCTGGCGGCAGTGGCGTCGATGGCGATCGGGATGGGGGCCGCGCGGGCTGCTACCTACCCGAGCGGAGGAAGCACCTTCAGCGGTGGTCCCGAAGGCTGGAAGGTGGCCGGCACGCCGAGCTGCAACATCGGCGCGCTCGGCACGATCGGCGTCTGCAAAGCAAGTGGCGGCTACGACGAAGGTAACGGCAACCCACCCGGCTCGCTGCGGGCGGAAACCGAAATCGTCGTCAACCTCGGCGGCCTCTTCAAAGCTGAGGTCGGCTTCGAATCGCCGAGCTTCAAAGTGGGCGAGGGCGGCAGCGCGACGCTACGGCTCGAACGCGAGCTGACCAGCGCCAACCTGCTCAACCTGACCCCGACCGCAACCTACAAAGTCACCCTCGCCGACAAGACCGCCGGGACCAGCGCCGAAGTCCTCGCCGACACGGTGACGGGGTCGGAAACGTCGTTCAGCGGCAAAACCGGTGCGGCGACGCTCGTCGCCGGTCACACCTACTCGCTGGCGATCGCCACCGAAACCAGCTCCTCGGCCGCCAGCATCGGCCTGCTCGGCTCGACCGCGCTGCGCTTCGACAACGTCGCCCTCGTCGTCGGCAGCTCCGGCGAAGAAGGTGGCGGCGGCGCTGGGCCAACCAACTCCAGCCTCACCGAGCTGATCAAGAACAGCCTGATCGGCCCGGCGCTGCTGAAGGGCAAGCGGCTATTCGTCAAGGCCAAGTGCCCGGCGAAGGGCGGGCGCGCCTGCAAGGTCAAGGTCCAGGGCCTGCTGCGTAAAGGCAAGCCGGCGACGGCCGTCCGCGTCGCCAAGATCGGCAAGGGCAAGGCTAAACGGCTGGTCCTGCGGGTCAAGCCGAGGGCGAAGAGTGCGCTCGCCGGCAAGAGGAAGCTCCTCTTCAAGGAGACGGTCAAGGCCGGTACGGCGAAGGCAACCGTCTACAAGCGCCTGAAGCTGATCAGGCACCGGTAGCGGTACGCCTACGAGGCGGGCTGCGGCGCGGGGGCTCCTTCGAGCGGAGGAGCCCCCGCATCCGGCGGCTCGGTCTCGGCCGCCTCCGCGGCGCTGCGCCGCAGCGCCAGCCCGACGAACGGGTAGATCAGGGTCGAGAGCATCGCCGCCCCGACCAGGCCGGCAGAGGTCGAGGGCTTCATGTGGCCGCTCTCGATCGCGATCGTCGTGATTGCCACCACCAGCGGCAGCTCGGTCGCGCAGTAGAAGGCGAGCGCGGCGCGGTCGCGCATGCTGAGGACGCCTCGGTACAGGAGCAGCGCCGGGACGCCGCGGACGACGAGGAAGAGGACGAGGAACATCGCCAGCTTGGCGATCGCTTCCGCCGAGCCGAGCGCGGCGAGGTCGAAGGTGATCCCGCTGGTGACGAAGAAGAAGGGGACGAAGAAGCCAAAGCCGACCGCGGTCAGCTTCGACTCGAAGACGGCGAGCTCGTGTCCCTTCAGCGCCAGCCGCACGATCATCCCGGCGACGAAGCCGCCGAGCAGAACGTCGAGGCCGAGGTGGCTGGCGAGCAGGACGAGGCCGAAGACGAGCAGTACCGCGACCCGGACCGCGAGCTGGCTGCTCGCCTCGAAGGTGCGTTCGAGCGCCGGCCAGCCGCGCCAGGCCCAGCGCACCGAGCCGAGCGCCAGGACCAGCGCGAGGCCGACGAAGGCAAGCAGGATCAGCCCCTCGTGCAGCGGGTTGTCGGTCGAGAGGACGAGGGTGACGAGCAGGATCGGCCCGAACTCGCCAGCGCCGCCGGCGGCGAGCAGGTAGGTGCCGAAGCGGGTCTTCAGCTCGCCGTTGTCGCGCAGGATCGGGATCAGCGTCCCGATCGCCGTCGTCGCCATTGCCGAGCCGGTGTAGAGGAAGGAGAGGATCACGCCGGCGGCGGCGAGCAGGCCGCCGATCCCGTAGGCGAGCGCGACCGAGAGGACCCAGCCCCACGCGCCGAGCCGCATCGGCTTGCCTTTGATCCGCTCGAAGTCGATCTCGTAGCCGGCGAAGAAGAAGAGCATGCCGAGGCCGAGGTTGGAGAAGAATTCGACGAATTCGTCGGAGTGCGCGAGGTTGAGGACCTGGGGCCCGATCACGATCCCGAGCATCAGCTCGAGCACGACGACCGGCGGCGCAAACTTCTTCGGCACGATCGCGACGGTGACCGCGGCGATCGCCGCGACGACGACGATCGCGAAGAACGATTCGGTGTCGACCTCGATCATCGGCGGTGATGATCCCACGCCGACCGGGTAGGATCGAGCGCGGACCGTGCTAGGCGGGGAATCAGCGGTGCCCTGTAACCCGAAATCCGCTTAGCGGGGCCGACTACCGTTCCGAGGAGCTGGCCGTCGGGGTCAGTGCGTCGCGGCGGCGTTGACGGCCGGGTCCTGCGCGACGTGGGCACGCGAATCAGGTCAGGTCCGGAAGGAAGCAGCCTTAAGCGGATGCCGCGGGTGCCGCAGGCGAGCCCGGCCCGAGCCAGAAACGACGGACACGCCCGGTGACCTCGCTTCGAAGGCGGGTGCACGGTCCATTTTTCAGCTTGCCCTCGCAGTTTGTAGCCCTCTGGGCGACAAAGTGCGAGGGCTTACTGGATCAGGCGGTTGCGCATCTGATGGATCGCGACGCGCCAGGTGGCGAAGGCGAAGGCGACGAGGAAGGCGAAGCGGGCGAGGTCCCACGGTTCGAAGCCGAAGGCGCCGCCGCGGACCAGTTCGACCAGCTGGTGCAGCGGGTTGACCTGGGCCACGTCCTGCCAGAACTGGGGCAGGCCGCTGATCGGGAAGAAGGTGCCGGCGACGAGGAAGAGCGGCGTCACGAACAGCGCCGTGACGTAGTTGAACTGGTCGATCTTGGCTACCGTCGCCGCCATCGCGACGCCGAAGCCGGAGAAGCCGAGCGCGGTGACGAAGGCGAACAGCGGCACCAGCAGCATCCCCCAGGCCGGGTCGAGGCCCCAGAAGAAGGTGACGATCAAAGGCACGCAGCCGTAGACGGCGGAGCGGGTCGCGATCCACAGCATCTCCGCCGTGACCAGCTCTTCGACGTCGACCGGCGCCGCCAGGATCGCTTCGTAGGTGTTCTGGAAGCGGTGCTTGACGAAGGTCCCGAACATCGCCGGCAGGGCGCTGGAGAAGATCACCGCGGTCGCCACCATGCCGGTGCCGACGAACTGGATATAGGGAACGCCTTCGACTTCGTTGACCAGGGTCGCGCTCAGCCCGAGGCCGAAGGCGAGCAGGTAGACGAGCGGTTCGAGCACGCTGGAGAAGGTGGTGCCGCGCCAGTAGGTGCGGAAGTTCGCGACCTCGCGGCTCATCACGCCGGCGATCGCCGCTGGTTCCAGTCGCCGCATCGTCCGCCGCGGCGCGGTCGCGTCCGGGGCGCTCACTCCGCCTCCTCGCCGGTGAGCAGAACGAAGACGTCCTCGAGCGTTGCGGCGCGGACGACCGCGTCGGTCGGGACGACGCCTTCGGCGGCGGCCTCGGAGCCGACGATCGCGATCGCCGGCCCGGCCGGGCGCACGCGCAGGCCGGCCTCTTCGGCGCTCGCCCGCAGCTCGGTCAGCCGTTCGGGCGCCGCGTAGACCTCGGCGGTGTGGCTGCCGGCGTGTTCGGCGATCAGCTTCGCCGGGTGACCGCGGCTGATGATCTTGCCCTGGTGCATGACCGCGACCTCGTCGGAGAGCCGTTCGGCCTCCTCGATGTAGTGGGTCGACATCAGGATCGTCGTCCCGCGCGATTTGAGCTCGCCGATCAGCGTCCACAGCTCGGTGCGGATCTGTGGGTCGAGGCCGACGGTCGGCTCGTCGAGGAGGACGAGGCGCGGTTCGTGGACGAGGCCGCGGGCGAGGAGCAGCCGGCGCCGCATGCCGCCCGAGAGCTTGTCGACCGCGTCACGGCGGCGGTCGCGCAGGCGGGCCAAATCGAGCGCCCGGTCGACCGCGGCCGGCACGTCCTTGACCCGGTACAGGCGCGCGTAGACGGCGAGGTTGTCTTCGACGGTGACGTCGACGTCGAGGTTGTCGAGCTGGGGGACGACCCCCATCTCCGCCCGCGCCGGCTTCGATTCGGCCGGCAGTTCGTAGCCGAGTACTCGCAGCGAGCCTTCGTCGGCGATCGCCTGGCCGGTGAGCAGGCGCATCGTCGTCGACTTGCCGGCGCCGTTGGGCCCGAGCAGGCCGAGGCAGATCCCCTCGGGGACCTCGAGGTCGAGCCCGTCGACCGCGGTGATCGGGCCGAACCGCTTGACCACCCCGTTGAGGTCTATCGCTCCCACGGGACTGATGGTTTCATGAACGACGATTCAGCTATGGCGAGGCCAGTTGCTCCGCCAGCCAGAGGTCGCAGAGCCAATCGCGCTGCCCGCCCTTGTGGCGCCGGACGAGCAGCCCGTCGGGTCCCGAGCTGACCTCGACCCGCTTCGAGGCGGAACCGTAGGTATGGAACGACCCGCCGAGGATGACCTCGCTGGTGCCGGCGTCTTCGTGACCGCCGAGCCTGACCGAGACCGCGCGCCCGTGGCGCTCGCCGCTCAGCACCGTCCAGCCGCGCAGCCGGTAGTCGAACCCGGGCTGGGAGGGGTAGCGCATCTCGAAGCCGCCCTTCGGCGTCTCGGTCACCTTCAGGCCGAGCGGCGCCATCGCTCGGTCGGTGCGCTCGTATCCCTGGCTGATCTCGCCGCCGGGGGCGATCGCGCGATAGGAGCCGTAGAGGGCGGCGAGGACGATCAGCGGCGCCCCGATCAGCAGCGGCACGAAGCTTTCGGTCAGGTAGGTCGCCGGCGCCGCGACCAGGATCAGCAGGCAGACGATCACCCCCAGCCTGTGGCTGCGCCGGTTGACGTCCCAGACCTCGCTGCGCGCCCTGACCGCATCGGCGTCGATCGGCGAGATCGCCAGCGCCGCCCACAGCTCGGGCTCGGCCAGCGTCGTCGGGTCCTCGACCCGGTGACCCGCTTCGGCGGCTCCGCGCGCGGTCCCGGCCGCGTCACTGCCGGCGCCTCGCTCGATGTCGCCGCGCTGGAGGAAGAGGAGGACGACGACGAAGACGACGATCACGCCGAAGATCAGCGCCAGCGTCGTCTTCGGGCTCGCTTCGCCCTGGCCGCTGGTGGTCGCGATCGCGACCACGATCGCGGCAACGACGAAGACACCGACCAGCCCGAACCGGACCGAACGCCCGAATCCCCCAGACACGGCCGCCAGCCTACCTCCGGATCCCCTGGAAGACTGCCCGTCCGTGGAGGACGAGCGCTGGATCCGGTCGTTGCACGTCGAGTCGATGCGGCGCGCCGACCTGCACGGCGAGCGCGAGCATCACGTCCTCTTCCAGGCCTCGACGATCGGGGCGCTGCTCGAGGGCGCCTACGAGGGCGACCTCAGCTTCGCCGAGCTGGCCGAGCACGGCGACCTCGGGCTGGGAACGGTGAACCGGCTCGACGGCGAGATGATCGCCCTCGACGGCGAGTTCTTCCGCGCCGACGTCGAGGGCCGGATCCACCCGGTGGCGCCGGCCGAGCGGACGCCGTTCGCCGTCGTCAGCCGCTTCGAGCCGGAGGTCGAGGCCCAGGTGGAGGGCCCGCTCGAGCACGCCGAGCTGCTCGAGCGGATCGACGCCCTCGTCCCCGACGGCGCCTCCTCCTGCGCCCTCCGCCTCGACGGCCGCTTCGAGCTGGTCCGCGCCCGCTCGGTCCCCGCCCAGGAGCCGCCCTACCGGCCGCTGGCCGAGGTCGTCGCCGCCCAGCACGTCTTCGAGCTCTCAGACGTCGAGGGGACGATGGTCGGCTTCCGCTTCCCGGCCTGGGTCGAGGGGATCGAGGTCGCCGGCTACCACCTCCACTTCATCAGCGCCGACCGTGCCCGCGGCGGCCACGTCTTCGAGTCGCGCGCGGCGAGCGTGCGGCTCCGGATCGACCCCTCCGACGACCTCCACGTCGAGCTGCCCCCGGCGGTCGACCTCGCCGACCCGACGCTCGCCGAATCGACCCACGCCGCGATCGTCGCCGCCGAGTCCGGCTGAAGACGCAGTTCCTCCCGCTATGCGAGAAGAACTGCGTTCTCAGCGGAGGCAGTCGGGCGAGCGGTAGACGATCCAGGACTCGTTGCGCGTCGCTTCGGTGAACCCGGGCGGGGCTTCGAAATGTGGGTTGGTCGGGTCGTTGGGGTCGAGGACGAAGTTGTGGACGACGAATTCGCTGGCGGGGATGACGTAGTAGCCCGCTTCGGCCAGCTTCGACTTTTCCTCGGGCTTGGAGATCGCCTCGCTGGCGCTGACGATTTCGGTCGGCTTCACTTCAAGTCCGAAAGCGAGACGCGGGATCGCCCGGTGGTTCGGCACCGCGATCGGCCCGCAGGCCGGCTCGAAGGCGCCGGCGTCGACCAGGTCGGTCAGTTCGTTCTCGATCTTGGCCTGGTTGCTGAGGTCGGTATTCACCTGGGAGTCGAGGTCCCACTGGTTCGGCAGCCAGATCGCGAACATCAGTAGGACGACGCCGGCGAAGAGCTGCCAGCGCCGTCGCCAGGCGTGGCCGGGCTCCAGCAGTCGCCAGCCGAGCAGGGCGACGGCGGCGAAGATCGCCAGGACCGCGGCGGCGAGCATCGTGTAGCGGGCGAGGATCGCGAGGCCGCCGACGGCGAGCAGGGCGAAGGCGCCGAGCGAGAGGACGACGGCGGCGATGCCGAGCGCCGAGCGGCGGCGGAGGAAGGCGAAGCCGAGGACGAGGCCGCCGAAGGCGCCGACCATCCCCGGCCACTGCAGCACTTCGCCGAGCGCCCGCGGCCCGTAGAGGACGAGGTCGACGGGGCCAGTCTTGCGTTCGAGCGTTTCGACCGTTTCTTTGGTCCCGGTCCACGAGTAGAGCGGTTCGCCGGTGGTGATCGCGTCGAAGACGACCCAGAGCAGGGGCCCGGCGACGGCGAGCGCCGCCAACCAGGCGAGCTGGCGCGGTGAGCGCTCGCGTCGCCAGTGGGGGCGAGCTGCGGCCCATCCCTTAGGAGGGGGTAGCTCTATCTCGATCGCCAGGTAGAGCCAGTAGACCCCGGCGAACAGCCAGGCCTCGGGCCGCAGCAACCCGGCGGGGACGAGCAGGGCGAGGACCGGCCAGCCGGCGCGCGTTCGCTTTGCCTCGATCGTCAGGGCGCCGAGGCAGAGGGCGATGTAGGGGAGGTCGATGTAGGCGCGGATGCCGTTGGAGAGGAACGGGGCGCGGGTGAGGACGATCGCGGCGGCGACGATGCCGATCCAGCGGTCGAACCAGATCGTGCCGAGGCGGTAGACGAGGAACCCGATCAGCCCCAGCGAGAGATAGGCAATCGCCATCGTCACCGTGATCGCGCCGTCGCCGAGCGGCGTCGTCACCAGGCCGAGCAGGTCGGCGAGCGGGTGCGGCGTGGGGGGCAGGGCGGCGCCGTAGTCGGGGCTCAGCCCGTGCGCCATTTCGCGGCCCCAGACGAGGGCGTAGATCGTGTCGTAGTTGGGGAAGCCGACGGGGAAGAGCAGCAGCAGCGCCGCCGTCACCGCGGCGACCCAGGCGGCGGGAGTCAGCCAGTTGCGGGCCCTCGTCGGCACGCGCGCACGCTACCTGTTGGCGTCGTGTCGACTTTGTCTACCCCTTGGCGACAAACTCGACACGGGGGTTTGAGAGGTGCGGCGGGGCCGTGGATACACTGGCCTTTCAGCCGATGAGCACCGAGTCAACCTCTCTCTATCGCCGCCACCGACCAGGGTCCTTCGACGAGGTCGTCGGCCAGCAGCACGTCGTCCGCACCCTGCGCAATGCGGTCGAGCAGGGCAAGGTCCACCACGCCTACCTCTTCGTCGGCTCGCGCGGGACCGGCAAGACCTCGATGGCGAAGATCCTCGCCCGCTCGCTCAACTGCGAGCGCGGCGGGCCGACGGTGACGCCCTGCGGCGAATGCGAGTCGTGCCTGACGATCGCCGCCGGCACCTCGATCGACGTGATCGAGATGGACGCCGCTTCCAACCGCTCGGTCGACGACGTCCGCGAGCTGCGCGAGCGGGTCGCCTACGCGCCGGCCGGCGGCCACTGGAAGGTCTACATCCTCGACGAGGCGCACATGCTGACCAAAGAGGCCTGGAACGCCTTCCTCAAGACGCTCGAGGAGCCGCCGCCCAACACCGTCTTCGTCCTCGCCACGACCGAGGCGCACAAGGTGATGGCGACGATCGCCGACCGCTGCCAGCGCTTCGACTTCCAGCGCCCCTCGCTGGAGCAGATCTCCGAGGTCCTCGACAGGGTCGCGGTCGCCGAGTCGATCACCCTCGAGGATGGCGCCGCGGCGATGATCGCGCGCTCGGCCCAGGGCAGCTTCCGCGACGCGCTCGGCACCCTCGACCAGCTCGTCGCCTTCGGCGGCGAGACCGTGAGGCTGGCGAGCGTGCTGGAGATGCTCGGCGCCGCCGACGCCGAGCTGCTCTTCGAGGCGGTCGACGCGGTCGCCGCCGCCGACCCGCGGGCGGTCCTGCTCGGGGTCGAGAAGATGGCGCGCTCGGGCCGCGACCCGGGCCAGTTCGCCCGCGACCTGCTCGCCCACCTGCGCTTCCTCCTGATCGCTCAGACGACCGGCGAGGTGCCGACCTCCTTCGTCGTCACCGCCACCGACTCCGAGCGGCTGCGAGCGCAGGCGGCGGCGATCGGGCCGGCGACCCTGGTCCGCACGATCGACGAGCTCGCCGACGCCCTGACCGCGGTCCGCGAGGGCGACGACGCGAGGCTCGCGGTCGAGATCGCGCTGCTGAAGGCGGCGCGGCCGGACCTCGACCCCTCAGCGGAGGGGGTGCTGCGGAGGATCGAGAGGATCGAGGCTGCACTGAGTGGAGGGACCGGGGGGGATGGGCCGCGGGTCCTGTCGCCGGACCAGGGGGGCACTGCGGGCGGGGGCGTCCTCGACCCGCCTGCTCCCGTGCCACCCACGGGAGACTCCGCGCCGGCCGATGACGCACCCCCGAGCGCAGCCGAAGAGCCGCTGGACCCTGAGCCGACCCCGGCACCGAAGGTGGGGTCCGAGGAGCCGCCCGAGCGCGAAGCTTCAGAGGGTTCGGAGCGGTCGGGGGAGGACGCCGTCTCGCAGCAGGAGGCGCCAGTCGTCAGCGGTGACCTCGATCTTGCCGACCTACAACGTGCCTGGCCTGTCGTCGTCGCGAAACTGGCCGAAACGGGCGGAGCCAACGCCGGCCTCCTCGAAGGAGCCCGCCCCATTGCGGTCGACGCCGACGGCGTCACGATCGGGTTTCCAGCCGACATGACCTTCAACAAGCGCAAGGCGGAATCGCCCGAGCGGCGCGAGGTGATCGTCACTGCGCTGCACGCGGTCACCGGCCGCCTGACCGGGCTGCGGTTCGAGTTCGTCGAGGGTGAGGCCGAGCCGGCTCCGAGCGACGACGCCGCCCCGCCTGCTGGAATCGACGAGGACGAGATGGTCGAGAGACTGAAGAGCGAGTTCGATGCGGAGGAGGTCGGTTAGTGGCGCGAGGAGGAGGTCCCGGAGGGTTCGACGTCAACGCCCTGATGAAACAGGCGCAGCAGATGCAGGCGCAGATGCTGGAGGCCCAGGAGAAGCTGAAGGACGAGACCGTCGAGGCCAGCGCCGGGGGCGGCATGGTCAAGGTGACGATGGGCGGCGACCTGACCCTGCGCGAGATCTCGATCGACCCCGAAGCGATCGACCCCGAGGAGGCCGAGATGCTGGCCGAGATGGTCCAGGCGGCGGTCAACGAGGGCCTGCGCGCCGCCCAGGAGCTGGCCAGCTCGAAAATGGGCGGCATCACCGGCGGTCTTGGCGGCGGCGGCATCCCCGGCCTCGGCGGTTGACGGGTTGAGCAGCGAGGGGCCGGCACCGCTCGCGCGCCTGGTCGCCGAGCTCTCGCGCCTGCCGGGGATCGGGCAGCGGACCGCGCAGCGGCTCGCCTTCCACCTGCTGCGGGCGCCCGACGAAGAGGCGTTCGCGCTCGGCGACGCGATCCGCGAAGTGAAGGAAAAGGTCGGCCTCTGCGAGGAGTGCTTCAACCTCGCCGAGGGGCCGCTCTGCCGGATCTGCGCCGACGCCAACCGCGACCGGGCGACGATCTGCGTCGTCGAGGAGCCGGCCGACGTGATCCCGATCGAGCGCACCCACGAATACCGCGGCCTCTACCACGTGCTCGGCGGTGCCCTCTCGCCGATCGACGGCGTCGACGCCGAGGACCTGAAGATCGCCGAGCTGCTGACCAGGGTCGGGCGCGGCGGCGTCGAGGAGGTCGTGCTGGCGACCAACCCGACCACCACCGGCGAGGCGACCGCGCTGCACATCGCCGAGCGGTTGCGCGGGCAGGTAAGGGTGACGCGACTGGCCAGCGGCCTGCCGGTCGGCGCCGACCTCGAGCACGCCGACGAGGTGACGCTGGGAAAGGCGCTCGCCGGTCGTCGGCTGCTCGACTAGTCCCTAGGGCTGGGCTGGAACTCGGGGCGCTCCCGGTCCGCCAGTACCGCATCGTCCGCAAATCGCCACTTCTGAGTGGACGAGTATCGGGGCGCAAAATGCGACTTTTCGCGAGGACGGCGTCCGTCTCTTGCGCCAATGTGCGCGCGTGGCGGGGCATCCCAACTCAGGCACGAATCAGGCAGCGGACTCGCCGGCGGCGAGGATCGCGCTGGCGGTGGCCGACCAGCATGCCCGCCTGCTCGAGCGGCTGCAGGAAGAGCTCGGCGGCGACGATGCGGCGCTGGCCGAGGCGGCGCGCCGCCTCGCCCGCGAGTTCGGGTCGATCACCGCGGTGGCGGTCGACGCCGCCGCTGCCCAGGCCGTGGCGAACGCCAATGCCGCCGCCGCGCCCGTCGCTGCCGAAGCGCCGGTCGAGCCGCGCGAGCTGACCAGCCTCTTCCGGCCTGGTCACATGCGGCGCCGGCTCGACCAGCTGATCGAGACCAATCGCCGTTACGGCCATCCCTTCGGCCTCGCCGTCTTCGACGCCTCCGGCCCCGACTCCCGCGGCGAGGCGGGCGGCGGTCAGGAAGCGACGCTGGCGATCGTCGGCGCCGCGCTGCGCGACAGCATCCGCCTCGTCGACGAAGCCTTCCGCCTCGAGGAGGACGCGATCTGCGTGCTCGCGCCCAACCTGGGCACGGTCGAAGGGGTACAGATGGCCGAGCGCCTGCTCAGCCAGCTCGAAGAGCTCGAGCGAGCGGGAGGCCTGCGGATCTCGATCGCGGCTGGGGTCGTCGCCTGTCCCGAGCACGGGGCCGACGCCGATCGCCTCCTGCACAAGGCCGATGCGGCCCTCTGGCGGGCGCGGGCGGTGGGGCAGCCGGTCGGCGTCGGGGCGCTGGAGCCCGTCAACGACCGCTAGCGCGGCGCCGAAGCCCGTGCAAGATCTCTGACAGATTTCGGAAATCTGTCCATAACCGGTGTAAACCCACGATTTCGCTGCCAGAATCCTCCGCAAATGCCCGGTATCCGCACCAACGCAGCTGCCGAAGTCCTCGGCGTTAGCCCCAACACTTTGCGCAGCTGGGAGCGCCGCTACGGCTTCCCGGTCCCGCGGCGCACGACCGGCAACCACCGCAACTACGAGCTGGTCGAGCTGCAAACGCTGCGCGATGCCCTCTCGGAGACGGGGAACATCACCTCGGCGATCGAGCTCGCACGCCAGCGCCAGGAGGCACCGGCCAACGGCGGCGGCCTGCTCGCTGCCTTCGAGAGCTTCGACGAGGAGGCCGCCGAACGCGCGATCGAGGAGAGCCTCGCCCTGCGACCGCTGGAGCGGACGATCGAGGAGCTGCTGCTGCCGGCGGTCGACGAGCTCGCCGCCGATCCCGACCGCGCCGCCGAGTTCGAGTTCGCCGCCCGCTTCGCGACCGGCTGGCTGCACAACGCACGCCGCCTCGCCCCTTCGGCCTCGCGCCCGGCCGGCATCCTCCTGCTCGACTCCAGCCGCGGTCAGGAAGCCGAGGAGGTCCACGCCCAGGCGCTCGACCTCGCCCTGCGTCGCGCCGGCTTCCGCGTCCTCGTTCTCTCCAACGAGCTCGGCGAGGAGCGCCTCGGCCGCGCTCTCGGCGCCCTCGACCCGACCGCGATCGTGATCTGCGGCCCCGCCGTCGACACCCCCGGCGCCGTCAACCTGGTGCGCCGCATCCGCGAGCTCGGCTTCGATGCCCCCCTCTTCGGCTTCCGCGCCTCCGGCCTCGTCGGCGACGCGATCCCCAGCGCCGGCCAGGCGCCCAGCGAGGTGACGGCGATGCTGAACGCTGACCTCCGCCGCCGCGCCACCCACGCCTTCGCCTAATACGGGTTAGCGAGGGCGGGGGAGGGGTGACCCTCTGTCAAAGACCGTCGCGCAGCTGGGCCGGGGCTCGGGTTCGAACGTCAGCACTGGAGCCTTTGTCAGAGGGTCACCCCTCCCCCGCGGCGAAGCCGCCAGGTGAGGATCGGGAGGGCGATTCCCTCGGTTGAATAGCTGTGCGGGTTCAGGCCGTGGCGCTCCTCTCTATTTAGGAGCCCTGACGAAAAAACCGGCGCCGGGCCCGAGGGCCCGACGCCGGTTGGAGGAACCGCTGTTGACGCCTCCCGGGCGTCGTTGCGGGTGCTACAGCGCAGCGATGGCAGCCAGGGCCGCCTGCTTCACGACCTTCGGCAGCGGCGCGAAGTCCAGGGCCGCTCCGTACTTGCCACCCAGGGTCACCGCGTACTTGGCGAACGCCTGCACTTCGGCCTTGTGGGGCGCGTTGTGCGGCACGATCGCGTAGGTGAACGTGGAGATCGGGTAGGCGAACTTCTGCTTCTTCGGCGGGTTCGTGATGCTGATCGCGTTGCTCGCGGGCAGCGACTTCACGTAGGCGGCCGCTTCTTCGATGTTCTTCAGGTTCGGCACGGTGTACTTGCCGGCCTTGTTCTGGATCGCAGCGGCCGGGAGACGCGCGGCGAGCAGGTAGTAGGCCGAGATGTAACCGATGGCGCCGGGGGTGTGGGTGACGGTTTCGGTCACACCGGCGTTGCCTTTGGCGCCGGGGCCAGCTCGCCATTCGACCGTCGTCGCGTAGCCGACTTCGCTCTTCCAGGCCGGGCTGACTTTCGACAGGTAGTTGGTGAAGGCGTAGGTGTCACCCGAGCCGTCGCTGCGGTGGATCGGGGTGATCGCCAGGTTCGGCAGTTTGGCGCCGGGGTTGGCCTTCTTGATCTTCGGGTCGTTCCACTTGGTGATCTTGCCGAAGTAGATCCCGGAGAGGATCTTGCCCGTCAGTTTGAGTCCTTTCACACCGGGGACGTTGTAGCCAACGCCGGTGGCCGAGAGGGCCCACGGGATCATGACGCAGCCGTTGCAGGCGGTGGCCTGTTCCGGCGTCAGGGGAGCGTCGGAGGCGCCGAAGTCGACGGTCCGAGCGGTGATCTGGGCGATACCGGTGCCGGAGCCGACGGCACTGTATTTGACTGGGATTCCTTCCTTCACTTCGAAGGTGGCCGTCCAATTGCTCATCAGAGGGGCAACCAGGGTCGAACCAGCGCCCGTGAGAGCGAAGGCAGATCCGGCGGCGACGGCGGCTGAGGCCCCCAACATCGCCATCGCCGATACGGCGAGAACTACCAACCTTTTGCGAATCAAGGTGAGAATCCTTTCAGAGTGATTGAACCGCGCAACAGGGTCGCTCACCGCCAGATGCAGATTTGTGTCAATCCCGTGAAAAAAATGTGTGTAACAGTGATGTGACAGAAATGTGAAAAAGCGCCCGTTCTGACAGCGCCTGCAGTTGGTTGTTTCGATTTTGTGAAAATCGTTCGAGGCTCGGCGTGCAGGCGCCCTCGCTCGTCTAGGCTGGCGCTCGATGTCGTCCGCCGTCACCCCCGTCGCGCCCGGCCACTCCGGGTCACAGCGCGGCGGCAGCCGCCGCAAGCGCCTCGACCTCTTCGGCGACCGGGCGCTGTTCGCGATCTGCCTCCTCGCCGCGATCCTGGCGGGCGTGGTGATCGCCCTCGTCGCCTATCAGGTGATCGACGGCGCCTCGGAAGCGATCTCGAAATTCGGGCTCAGCTTCATCACCGACACCAAATGGCAGCCGAACTTCAAGGTCTTCGGCGCTGGCGCGCTGCTCTACGGGACCGCCGTCACCTCCGCCTTCGCGCTCGTCGTCGGCGCCCCGATCGCGATCGCGATCGCGCTCTTCCTCACCCTGCTGGCACCGAAAGGGATCGGCGCGGTGATCGGCCCCCTGGTCGAGCTGCTGGCGGCGATCCCCAGCGTCATCCTCGGCTTCTGGGGCCTGGTGATCCTGGCCCCGTTCGCCAAATCGACGCTCGAGCCCTTCCTCCACAGCACCTTCGGCTTCCTCCCCATCTTCGGCGAACCGCAAACGACCGGGCTCAGCATCTTCACCGCCAGCCTGATCCTGGTGATCATGGTGATCCCGATCATCGCCTCGATCTCCCGCGACCTCTTCCGCTCGGTCCCGCGCGAGCTCCAGGACGGCGCCAGCGCCCTCGGCGCGACCCGCTGGGAGGTCGTCCGCGGCGTCGTCCTGCCGACCACCGCGTCCGGTGTCGTCGCCGCCTCGATCCTCGGCCTCGGCCGCGCCCTCGGCGAGGCGATCGCGGTCTCCCAGGTGATCGGCGCCGGCTCGGAAATCCACACCAACCTCTTCCTGCCCGGCGACACGCTCGCCTCGCGGATCGCCGTCCAGTTCCCCGGCCACCTCAACGACTTGCATGCTTCGGCGCTCTTCTACTGCGGCTTGATCCTGCTCGTGATCGGCCTCGTCGCCAACCTGCTGGCGCAGTGGATCGGGCGCCGCTTCAGCTATCGCGGGGCGGCGCCGTGAGCGACTCGCGGATCCCGGACCCGAGCGCGCCGCTGACCCCGAGCGGCAACCTGCGACGCCGCCAGATCTTCAGCCGTCTGACCGAGGTTGGAGCCACCGGCGCCGCCGTCCTCGCGGTCGGAGTCCTGATCGTGGTCATCTACACGATCGTCTCCCGCGGCGCCCCGGCGATCAGCTTCGACTTCCTCTTCAAGGGATACCCGGACGGGGTCGGGCCGATGATCCTCGGCACCTTCGTCATCGTCGCGGTCTCGACGGCGATGGCGGCGCCGGTCGGGGTCCTGATCGCGCTCTTCCTCACCGAGTACGCCGGCAGCCGCGGCGCCGGGCCGCTGCGGCTGACGCTCGACCTGATCAACGGCCTGCCCTCGATCATCCTCGGCCTCTTCGTCTTCAACCTGCTCGTCAACCACAAGGGCACCTCGGGGTTCGCCGGGGCGATCGCGCTGGCGATCATCGAGGTGCCGCTGATCGCCCGCGGCGCCCAGGAGGTGCTGCTGCTGGTGCCGAAAGCGCTGCGTGAAGCCTCCGACGCGCTCGGCGTCGCCCGCTGGCGCTCGGTCCTCACCGTCGTCCTGCCGACCGCGATGGGCGGGATCGTCACCGCCACCGTCCTCGCCGTCGCCCGCGCCGTCGGCGAGACCGCGCCGCTGATCCTCACCGACTTCATCTTCGACCCGAAGAAGTTCAGCCTCAACATCTTCGGCGAAATCCCCAACGCCCCCGTCTGGATCTTCAAGCTGTCCGAAGAAGGAACGGAAAAGGGCTATCAGGAAGCCTGGGGCCTGTCGCTCGTCCTGATCGTGTTTATCCTCGTTGCCAGCCTCGGCGCCCGGGCTCTCCTGGGCCGCAGCAAAAGGAAGCTCTCATCATGACCGGTAGCCTCGACTACACCAGTGAGCAGGATCCGATGACCTCCGCGCCGACCAATGGGCAGGGCGAGAACCAGCCGGTGCCCTCGCGGGTGCGGATCCAGACCGGGCCGCCGGCCCCAGTTACGGTGCCGGAGACCGGCGTCACCGGGCCGACGATCAGCGAGAGCTTCCAGCCGCCGCCCCAGCTCGTCTTCGACGCGCAGGGGATCGGCATCTTCTACGGCGCCAAGCAGGCGCTGACCGACGTCACCCTGGGCATTCGCCACGGCCAAATCACGGCCTTGATCGGCCCCTCCGGCTGCGGCAAGACGACCTTCCTGCGCAGCCTCAACCGGATGAACGACACCGTCCCCGGCTTCCGAATCGAGGGCCAGATCCTCTACCACGGCCACGACGTCTACGGCAGCAACGTCGACCGGGTCGAGGTCAGGCGGCGGATCGGGATGGTCTTCCAGAAACCGAATCCCTTCCCGAAGTCGATCTACGACAACATCGCCTGGGCGCCGCGCAACCTCGGACTGAAGAAGGGCCTCGACGAGCGGGTCGAGACGGCGCTGCGAGGGGCGGCGCTCTGGGACGAGGTCAAAGACCGGCTCAAGGACAGCGCCCTCGGCCTCTCCGGCGGCCAGCAGCAGCGGCTCTGCATCGCTCGCGCGATCGCGATCGAGCCCGACGTGCTGCTGCTCGACGAGCCCGCCTCGGCGCTCGACCCGATCGCGACCGCCGCGATCGAGGACCTGATGCACAGCCTCAAAGGCCGCTTCACGATCGTCATCGTCACCCACAACATGCAGCAGGCGGCGCGCGTCGCCGACCGCACCGCTTTCTTCAGCCTCGAGACGAGCGGCGAGAAGCCGACCGGGACGCTGATCGAGGTCGACGAGACGGCGAAGATCTTCGCCGAGCCGCGCGACCCGCGCACGCGGGACTACGTCAGCGGCCGCTTCGGCTGAGTCCGGCGCGGCCTAGCGTTTGAGGATCGCGTCGCCCGAGACCTGGGCGAGCAGCGGTTTGCCGCACTGCCAGCAGAAGGTCGCGCCGCTGGAGTGGGGCGCGCCGCAGCTGCCGCAGACGCCGGCGGTGCCGGTCTCCTCCATGCGCAGGATCCGTTCCACCTCGGCCAGTTCGGCGTCGGCGTCCTGCAGGGGGACGGCGCGCTTGACGATCACCTCGACGTTGACGCTGTTGCGGACGACCATCTCGTAGACGAGGCCGCCGAGGTCCCACTGCAGCTCGGCGACGCGGGCGACGAGCTGCTCGCGGCGGCGCTGCAGGTCGACGACGAACTCTTCGCCGTAGGCGGAGCTGACGGTACCTGCGGCGGGTGGGCCCTGGGGCTTGGCGCCGTTGCCGTTGGCGTTCGCCCGGCCGCGCCCGCGCCTCGGCGCGGGCCGTTTGCCCTTGCGCTGCGGTCCCAGTTTCATTCTTCGAAGAAGCTTCCGTTGAATTCGCCGTTTTCGCTGCAGCCGGCGACCTTCGGGTCGCACTTTTCGCCGACCTGGGTGGTGACTTTGGGCAGATTGGCGCCCGCTTTCGGCTTGAAGACTTCTTCGGTTGCCTTGCTGGTGCCGCTGGAGCCGGTTTCGGTTTTCGCCTTGGCCTTTTTCTTCGCGGTTTTTGGCTTGCCGCTCGATTTTGCTTCCTTGCCGCCCTTGCCGGTCGCGGCCGTCGATTCTTCTTCGACTTCGCCACCGCCACTGCCGCCGGTGTGGATCACCAGCGGAGCTTGAGGAGTCTGGCTGCCGCTGTCCCCGGCGCGGCCGATGAGAACGCCGACGCCGATCGCCAGCACCAGGGTGGCGACGCCGGCGACCAGCGAGGCGTTGGCCGAGAGCAACGGACGCTTGCTGGGGGCCGGTGCCGGTTTGGCAGCTTCGCCCTCGCCCCCGGAATGGGGCTGTTTGACCGCGTCCATGAAGACGACCGCGTCCATGAAGGGAAGGCGGGGATCGCCGCGTCGGGCACCGCAGACCAGGCAGTAGCGCTGATCCTTGGCAAGAGCGGTCCCGCACTGCGGGCAATTGTCGCCGCCGCCCGCAACCGGCGAATGAACCTCGGTCACCGGGTCATTGTCCGGGGCGCGCCGGGGCGCGGATGTTGAAGAGTTGTAAACGGACTGCCGACGCCAGGCACGATATGCGCGCGCCTGTGTGCAGGATCTTCACAATTTCGTCACGCAGCGCTCGACATACTGGGTCGAGCCAGTGTCTGACCAGAAGGACGACGAGCGCCGCGGACTCGGCGGCAGCACCTGCCCGGATTGCGGGTCGCCGCGTGCTGCCGACCAGCGCTATTGCCTCAGCTGCGGCGCCCGTCTCGGCGCCCTGCCCGGTGCGGTCGCCGAGCAGCTCAACCTGATCAAGGCTCGCGCCGCTGGCAAGCCAGCCGACACCCCGACCGCCGCCGAGAAGACCGGCGCCGGGGCCGTTGCCGGCGCCGCGGTTGCGGGAGCGGCCGTGGGCGCTGTCGCCGCCGGCACCGAGGCCGAGGCGCTGGAGTCTCAGGGCTGGCCCTTCGCCCGCTCGAGCTGGATGCCCTCGCCGCGCGCGGCCTCGGTCGCGGTCGTGGCGATGCTGGCACTCGGGGTCGCGATCGGGTCGGCGACGAGCCAGCTCGCGCAGAGCGCCGGGCTGACCACGGTCCTGGTCGAACCGGAACCGAAGCCACCGCCACCCGAAGAAGAACCGGAAGAAGAAGTCGAAGCCGAACCCGAAGAAGTCGAAGAAACGCCGGCCGAAACGGTCGTCCCCGAAGAAGCCCCGGTGATCGAAGAAGAAGGCGGAGAAGAAGACCCCGGGGGCGGCGAAAAAGAAGAAGAAAAAGAAAAATACGAAGAACCGGCGGGCCTGCCCGAAGTCAAACACGTCTTCCTGATCGTGCTCGGCGAAAACGGCTACGAAGAAACCTTCGGCGCCACTTCGACCTCGACCTACTTCTCGAAAGAACTCCCCGCTCTGGGGGAGCTGCTGCCCAACTACTACGCGGTCGCGGGCAGCGACCTAGCCAACCAGATCGCCCTGATCAGCGGCCAGGGCCCGACCCCGGAAACGGCCGCCAACTGTCCCAACTACGGCGACGTCGTTCCCGGCACGGTCTCGGCCACGGCCTCTCAGGTCGAAGGCAACGGCTGCGTCTACCCGGCCGAAGCGAAAACCCTGGCCGGCGAGCTGGCGGAAAAGAAACTGAAGTGGAAGGCCTACGTCGAGGACATGGCCAAGGGCGGCGCCGCCGGTCAGCCGACGAGCTGCCGCCACCCGACCCTCGGCACGCCGGACAACAGCCACGAACCCGTCCCCGGCGATGCCTACGAGACGTGGCGCAATCCGTTCGTCTACTTCCACTCGATCATCGACGGCGAAGAATGCGCCAAGGCCGACGTCGATCTCGAACAGCTCGCGACCGATCTCAAGGTCAAGGAAGGCAAGAAGTTCCCGGCGCTCGCCTACATCGTCCCCAACGCCTGCCACAAGGGCGGCGAAACGCCCTGCGAACCGAACGCGGTGGCCGGCCCGGCGGCGGCCGAAGAAACGCTGAAACGGCTGATCCCGGAAATCGAGCAATCGGCCGCCTACGTCGAAGGCGGCCTGATCCTGATCACCTCGAGCCTCGCCCGCCAGACCGGTGCGACGCCGGACTCGAGCTCCTGCTGCGGCAACCCCACCTACCTCAACCTGCCCGAACCGCCGCCCTCGGAAGTGGGAGCGGACGGGGTCAAGGCGAGCGGGGGAGGGGGCAAGGTCGGGATGCTGCTGATCTCCAACTTCGTCGAACCGGGTTCGGTCAACGAAACCGTTCGCTACAACCACTTCTCGCTGCTGGCGACGATCGACGAACTGTTCGAACTCGAAGCGACCGGCTACGCCGCCGAATCGCTGGCCTTCGAAGAAGGCGTCTTCAACGCGGTGACCGAAGAACAGGAAGAATTCCCACCGCTGGGACGGCGGTCGCGGCCGCTCAGTCGAGCAATATCAGCAGCGCGGTCAGTAATCCCAGGCCTAGGCCGCTGACGGAAAGGACGGCCACCGGCCAGCCGCGGGAGCTGGGGAAGCGCCCCGCTTCCAGGGCCCGCTCGACCGCCGCCTGGTGCAGGCTGCCGTAGCCGATCGCGAGGATCCCCCAGAGGGCGAAGCCGATGCCGGTGACGACATAGGGCCAGCGGGTATGGCTGTCGCCGAGGTCGGGGACGACGCGGCCGACGGCTATCGCTACCGCCAGCGCCGCCAGCCCGGTCCGCCACCAGGCGAGCTGGTTGCGTTCGTTGGCGAGGTGGGTGCGGCGGGTGGCGTCGACCGCTTCGGCGAGCAGGTCCTGCGGGTGGGGCTCGGGTTTGCGCTCAGAGCTGATCGGCTGAACTTAGCTCAGGCCGCGGCCGCGGTTGTGAACCGCCCTCGCCGACCCCGATCCGTTCGTGCAGGCGGCGCAGCGGCGCCGGCGCCCACCAGTTCCACTTGCCGAGCAGCTCCATCAGCGCCGGGACCAGGAGGGCGCGGATGATGCTGGCGTCGATCAGGACGGCGAGCGCGGTGCCGACCCCGTTCTCCTTGATGAAGATGATCTTCGAGGTCGCGAAGGCGAGCATCGCGACGGCGAAGAGCAGCGCCGCGGCGGTGACGATGCGGCCGGTGCGCTCGAGCCCGATCGCGACCGACTCGGAGTCCGAGGCACCGCCGTCCCGCGCCTCCTTGATCCGCGAGAGGAGGAAGACCGCGTAGTCGGTCGAGAGGCCGAAGGCGACGGCGAAGATCAGGATCGGCATCGTCTGCTCGATCGCCCCCGGGCTGGTGAAGCCCAGCAAGCCTTCGAGGTGACCGTCCTGGAAGATCAGGACGAGCAGCCCGAAGACGGCGCTGAGGTTGAGGAAGTTCATCAGCAGCGACTTGACCGGCAGCACCACCGAGCCGGTCATCAGGAAGAGGATCACCAGCGTCGCGACGACGATGATCGCGACCGCGATCGGCAGGTGGCTGGCGAGGCTCGCCTGGAAGTCGATGAAGTCGGCGCTGGCGCCGGTGACGCGGGCGCTGGCCCCGGGCGGGGCGGGCAGATCGCGGATCGCGCGCACCGTGTCCTGGCTGGCGGTCGAGGCGAACGGGTTGGCCGAGATCGCCTGTACCGCGGTGACCTCGCGGTTCAGACGTTCGGGCGGCAGCACCTCGCTGACGCCCTCGACGCTGCGAACCCGCGCCGCGTAGGCGCCCGCCTGGGCCGGGGTGGCGCCCTCGAGGTCGACCCAGATCGGGGTGTCGTGGTAGGGCGGGAATTCGTCGCTGATCGTCTCGTAGGCCTGGCGGGCGCTGGCCGACTGCGGCAGCACGGTCGGGTCGACGGTGTTGAACTTGATCCCGAAGAAGGGCAGGCCGAGGACGATGAGGAGGAGGGCGCTGAGGGTCGCGACCGGGACCGGGCGGCGCATCACGAAGCGCGAGAGCCGGTACCAGAAACCGCTCTCGGCGGGCCGCGCGTCGGCCGCGGCGCGGCGCTGGAGGAACCTCGGGGCGCCGGCGTTGACCCGGTTGCCGAGCAGGGTGAGGACGGCGGGCAGGACGGTGAGCGAGATCGTCGCCGCGAGCAGCGCGACCAGGGCGCCGCCAAGGCCCATCGAGTAGAGGAAGCGCTGGGGGAAGACGAGCAGCGAGGCGAGCGCCGCGGCGACGGTCAGCGAGGAGAAGAAGACGGTGCGCCCGGCGGTGGCGAGGACGCGGCGCATCGCCGCCAGGCCGGGGCCGGACCTGGCGATCTCCTCGCGGTAACGGGAGACGATGAAGAGGCTGTAGTCGATCGCCAGGCCGAGCCCGAGGGCGGTGGTCAGGTTGAGGGCGAAGATCGAGATCGAGGCGACCTCGCTGGCGAGGCGAAGGATGAGGAAGGTGCCGACGATCGCGAGGCCGCCGATCATCAGCGGCAGGACCGAGGCGACGAGGCTGCGGAAGAAGAGCAGCGAGAGCAGGAAGAGGAGCGGGAAGGCGAGCAGCTCGGCCATCCGCAGGTCCTTCTCGACCTGTTCGTTGACCTGCTTCTGGGCAACGGCGAGGCCGCCGACGAGGACGCCCGGGTGGGCGGAGAGCTGGTCGGCGATTTCGCCGCCGGCGTCCTGCACTTCCTTGTCGCCGGTTGGCTTCAGCGCGACCGCGAAGTAGGTCGAGTCGCCGTCGTCGGAGACGAAGGCGGGCGAGCGGGTGTCGTAGTAGCCGCTGACCGAGGCGACGTCGGCGCGGGCGCGGACCTGGTCCTCGAGCGCCTCGACCCGGGCGCGGGTCGCGGGGTCGGCAACCGGTGCGTCTTCGACCACCGCGATCACCGCCGGCGAGCGCCAGCCGGCGGCCTCGAGGCTATTCCGCGCCTTGACCGTTTCGCTGGCGGGGTCTTCGGCGCCGTAGGGGTCGAGGTGGCTGGCGACGGAGCCGCCGAGGGCGCCGGCGAGGAGGAAGAAAGCGATCGCGAAGATCCCGATCCGGCGGGCGCGGCGATCGGCGAAACGGGCGAGGGCGTCGAACATCACTTGCTCCCTTCCTTGCGGGCGACCTCGAGCAGCTCCGCCTCGATCCGCTCGCACCAGCCCGCGAACCAGTCGGTGAACTCGATCCCGCAGCGCAGGACGATGTGGGGGTAGGGGTCGTCGACCCCCTCTTTCAGCTTCTGCAGCTCGCGCAGCTGGGCGTTGACCGCTTCGCGGTGGGCGCGCATCGCGGCCACGATCTCGGCCGCCTCGGCCGCCGGCAGCGCTTCGGCGAAGAACAGCTTCAGCAGCCCTTCCTCGCGCATCTCGAAGGTCGCCGGTGGCTGTCGCAGCCAGGCCTTCAGCTCCTCTTCGCCGTCGGCGGTGATCTCGTAGACCGTGCGCCGCCGCCCGCCGGTGGGGGAGTCGACGCCGACCACCAGACCCGCCTCGTCGAGCCGCTTCAGCTCCGGGTAGATCTGGCCGTAGGAGGCCGCCCAGAAGAAGCGGGTCGAGTTGTCGACCAGGGCTTTGATCTCGTAGCCGGACTTCGGCTCCTTGCGGACCATCCCGAGGATCACGTAGGCGGTTGGGCTCAGCGTCTCCATATCTCTGTCTTATATATCTAGCAGATATATCATCGGAAGGTGATTCCGATCACATAAGGTCAGGGAAAGGCGGCGCGAGGATTCCGCGACGAAATCGAGGAGAGGGGCGAGGATGGCGCTCGATCAGAGCAAGGTCGGTCAGGTGGTGGCGGAGCAGATGGAGGCGATCGAAAACGACTACGGCGACGACTGCGAGATCGGCGACGTCTGCACGATCGTCGAGGTCGTCGGCCCGCACGGCTCCCACGTCCGCGTGCGCAGCAGCGACATGCGCCCGCACAGCGGCCTCGGCCTCATCCGCATGGCCGAACAGGCGATGCTCGGCAACCTCGGCGGGGCCGACTGAAACTTTGACGGCGGGTCACGTTTGGGGAGGGTTCGAACGCCGCTCGTCACTTTGTACGTGCTATAGGCCGTACAAAGTGACGAGCGGTGAGAAGCAGACGGAATCCTGCCCTCAAACGCCTCGAATTCGGCCTGACCCGCACACCTACCTGCCCGTGGAGGTGTGGGTCAGGCTTTACTGGAGCTCGGCGATCAGGGCTTCGACCACGACCGGGTCGAATTGCGTGCCGGCGTGGGCGCGCAGCTCGGCGATCGCCGCTTCGCGGCCGATCGCCTGGCGATAGCTGCGGTCGGAGGTCATTGCGTGGAAGGCGTCGCAGGTGGCGATCACCATCGCGCCGCGGGGGATCTGCTCGCCGCTGAGGCCATCGGGGTAGCCGCCGCCGTCGTGGCGCTCGTGGGCGGAGCGGACGAGGGGGGCGACCGGGGCGAGGAAGGGGATGCGCTGCAGCATGCGAGCACCGATCGCGGTGTGCTCGTCCATCAGGGCGCGCTCCTCGGCGCTGAGCGGGCCCGGCTTGCGGATGACGTCGCCGGGGACGCCGATCTTGCCGACGTCGTGGAGCAGGGCGCCGTAGCGAAGGCGGTCGAGCTCGACGCCGGCCATGCCGAGGCGGATGCCGACGGCGACGGCGAGGTCGGCGACCTCGTTGGCGTGGTCGGCGGTGTAGGCGTCGCGCAGCTCGACCGCGTCGGAGAGGACGCCGACGGTGGTCAGAAAGGCGCCCTCGAGTTCCTCGACCAGCTGGCAGCGGTGGATCGCGGCGCCGACCTGGGCGGCGACGACGTGCGCCAGCAGCAGATCCTCCTCGGCGAAGGCGCCCGCTTCGACCTGCTCGATGTTGAGCACGCCCCAGGTCGAGCCGGCGACGGAGACCGGCAGTGAGAGCTCCGAGCCCGGGTCGGTGCGCGGGTTGCGGGCGAGGTAGTCGGAGTCGAGGCGGGTGTCGTTGATCATCGCCGCCCGCCCCGATCGCGCGACGCGGCCGTTGACGCCGAGCTCGACCGGCTGCTCCCAGGCGAGGAAGTCGGCGTGGCCGTCGGCGAGCGGGCCGGCGCCGGCGACGACCCGCAGGTTGCCGTCGGGGTCGAGCCGCTGGATCACCGCCAGGTAGTAGTCGAAGGACTCGTGCAGGAGCGCGACCGCCTCGGCGGCGACCTCCTTGGTCGTCTGCGCGTAGGAGAGGCTGGTCGCGAGGCGGCTGGCGACGAGCAGTCGCGCGCCCTGGGGGGAGGCGTCATCGAGCGAGGCGATCGGCAGGGTGCTGGTCTTTGGCTCCACGAACGGAGTTATCGGCGCTCTCAGGCACGGCTTGAGCGTGCGAGCGCGGACACAGGCGGCGTCGGAGAGGCGTGAACACCTTTCGCCTATCCTCAGCTTCGGATGAGCGCAGCGACCTCGGACATCGTCGTGATGAAGTTCGGCGGCACCTCGGTGGCCGGCGCCGAGCAGATCAAGCGCGCCGCCGGCCGCATCGTCGCCGCCCGCGAAGCGGGCAACCGCGTCGTCGCCGTGCTCTCCGCCCGCGGCAAGACGACCGACGAACTGGTCGCCCAGGCGCTCGAGATCTCCGAGCGCCCGGTAGCCCGCGAGATGGACATGCTGCTCTCGACCGGGGAGCGGATCTCCTGCGCGCTGTGCGCGATGGCGATCCACGACATGGGCCACGAGGCGATCTCGCTGACCGGCTCCCAAGCCGGGATCGTCACCGACTCGACCCACACCAAGGCACGCATCATCGACGTCCGGGCGGAGCGGATCGAGGAGGCCCTGGGCGAGGACCGAATCGTGCTGGTCGCCGGCTTCCAGGGGGTCTCGACCGAGAGCCGCGACGTCACCACGCTCGGCCGCGGCGGCTCCGACACCACCGCCGTCGCCCTCGCCGCGGCGCTGCGCGCCAGCGTCTGCGAGATCTACACCGACGTCGCCGGCGTCTTCAGCGCCGACCCGCGGATCGTCGCCGATGCCCGCAAGCTGCACCAGGTCTCCTTCGAGGAGATGCTCGAGATGTCGGCCTCCGGCGCCGGCGTCCTGCAGCTGCGCTCGGTCGAGTACGCGCGCAACCACGGCGTCCGCATCCACTGCCGCAGCAGCTTCGAGGACGGCCCCGGTACCCTCGTCGTCTCAGAGGAAGAGACCATGGAGCAACCTTTCGTCACCGCAGTCACCCATTCCAACGCCGAGGCGCGCGTGACGCTGACCGGCGTCCGCGACGAGCCCGGCGTCGCCGGCCGCATCTTCAGCGCCCTCGCCGAGGCCAACGTCAACGTCGACGTGATCATCCAGAACGAGCCCGTCGGCGGCGATCAGCTCGCCGACCTCTCCTTCACCGTCGACCGCGACGACCTGACCACCGCCAAGGACGTGATCGCCGCTCTCGGCGACGTCTCGCTCAAGGTCCGCACCGACGAGCAGATCGGCAAGGTCTCGATCATCGGCGCCGGGATGCGCTCGCACCCAGGTGTCGCGGCGAAGGTCTTCCAGGTGCTCGGTGAGCAGGAGATCAACATCGAGATGATCTCGACCTCGCCGATCAAGATCTCGTGCGTGATCGCCGCCGACCGCGTCCCCGACGCGGTCAACTCGCTGCACACGGCGTTCGAGCTCGGCGCCGACGCGGTGCGCCCCGAGGACCCGACCGGCCCCGAACAGCGGCCGACGCTCGCCGGCTGAGCGCGGCCACGGTGCAAGCGTGAACGGCGACGGCTACAGAGTCGGGGTGCTGGGAGCGACCGGTCTGGTCGGGACGACGATCCTCGGCCTGCTCGCGGAGCGGAGCTTCCCCGCCGCCGAGGTGCGGCCGCTCGCCTCCGCCCGCTCGGCCGGCAAGCAGATCGAGTGGAACGGCGAGGCCCTCACCGTGCAGGAGGTGAGCGAGGACTCGATCCAGGGACTCGACCTCGTCCTCTCCTCGGCCGGCGGCAAGGTCAGCGCCGAGTGGACGCCGAAGATCGTCGCCGCCGGCGCCGTCGTCGTCGACAACACCAGCTTCTGGCGCATGCACGACGACGTGCCGCTGGTCGTCAGCGAGGTCAACCCCGACGCCCTCGCCGGCCACAAGGGGATCGTCGCCAACCCCAACTGCTCGACGATGCAGATGGTGGTGGCGCTGAAGCCGCTGTTCGACGAGGCCGGGATCGAGCGGCTGGTGATCTCCACCTACCAGGCGGTCTCCGGCACCGGCAAGGCGGCGATCGACGCGCTGCTCGACGAGTCGCACGCGATCCTCCACGGCCAGGAGGCACCCGCCGCGGCGATCTACCCGCACCAGATCGCCTTCAACGTCCTCGCCCAGGCCGGCAGCTTTGCCGCCGGCGACGACCACACCGACGAGGAGCGCAAGCTGATCAACGAGACCCGCAAGATCCTCGGCGACGACTCGATCAAGGTCTCCGCCACCTGCGTCCGCGTCCCCGTCGTCACCGGCCACTCCGAGGCGGTCAACGTCGAGACCCGCGAGCCGCTCAGCCTCGAGCGCGCCCGCGAGCTGTTCGAGGCGGCGCCTGGTGTCACCGTCGTCGACGACCCCGGTGCCTCGCGCTTCCCGATGGCGATCGACGCCGCCGGCCGCGACGACGTCTTCGTCGGCCGCATCCGTCGCGACCCCGGCAACGAGCGCGCCCTCGACCTCTTCGTCGTCGCCGACAACCTGCGCAAGGGCGCCGCCACCAACGCGGTCCAGGTCGCCGAGCTGCTGGTCGAGCGCCGCCTCCTGCACGGCTGAGCGGGAATCCCCGCAAAGCCTCGCCGGCGGGCACAAGAACTCGCGCGGGGCATCCGTTTTTGGCTGTGGATGGCGACCATCATCTGTCACCGCGGCTACTGGATCGACGGCGCCGACCCGAACTCGCGGGGCGCCTTCGAGCAGGGTTTCGGCCGCGGCTTCGGCGTCGAGACCGACGTCCGCGACCACTGCGGCGAGCTGGTCATCTCCCATGACCCGCCGCGCGGCGAGCAGGTCGGCCTCGACGAGCTGCTCTGCGCCTACGCCGAGCACGGCAGCCCCGGGCCGCTGGCGCTGAACGTCAAGGCCGACGGCCTCGGGGCGATGCTCGCCGAGGCGCTGGCCGAGCGCGGGGTCGAGGACTGGTTCGCCTTCGACATGTCGGTGCCCGACTGCGCTGCCTACGCCCGCGACGGCCTTCCCTACTTCACCCGGCATAGCGAGTACGAGGCGACGCCTTCGCTATACGAGCAGAGCGCCGGGGTCTGGATCGACCTCTTCGAGAGCGAGTGGCTCGACCAGGCGACGCTGGATGCCCACCTCGAGGCCGGCAAGCGGGTCTGCGTCGTCTCCCCGGAGCTGCACCGCCGCGACCCCGAGCCGGCCTGGCGGGCCTGGTCCTCCTGGCCCGCCTTCGCCTCCGATCGGGTCAGCGTCTGCAGCGACCGCCCCGAAGAGCTGCGGGAGCTGCTGCCGCGGTGAGCGTCTCGGCCGTCATCTTCGACATGGACGGGGTCCTGATCGACGCCCGCGACTGGCACTACGAGGCGCTCAACCGCGCCCTCGGCCTGGTCGGGTTCAAGATCAGCCGCTACGACCACCTCAGCACCTACGACGGCCTGCCGACTCGGCGCAAGCTGGAGATGCTGAGCGTCGAGCGCGGCCTGCCGCGCGGCCTGCACGCCTTCCTCGGCGAGCTCAAGCAGCGCTACACGATGGAGCTGGTCCACGCCAACTGCAAGCCGACCTTCCAGCACGAGTTCGCGCTCTCCAACCTGCAGGCGCGCGGCTACAGCCTGGCGGTCGCCTCCAACAGCATCAGGCCGACGGTCGAGGTGATGATGGACCGCGCCCACCTCAGCCCCTACCTCTCGGCGACGATCAGCAACGAAGACGTCTCCCGGCCCAAGCCCGACCCCGAGATGTACCTGGTCGCCTGCGAACGGCTGGGGGTGGAGCCGAGCGAGACGCTGGTCGTCGAGGACAACGAGCACGGGATCCAGGCGGCGCTCGCCAGCGGCGCCTCGGTGATGGTCGTCCGCGACCCGAGCGAGGTCACGATCGATCGCATCGAGGAGGAAATCGACCGGGTGGGGGAGGTGCGGCGTGAGGGTGTTGGTGCCCATGGCGGGCGATAGCGCTCGCTTCGAGGAACAGGGGTTCCGCTGGCCGAAGAACCTGGTCGAGATCGAGGGCAAGCCCCTGCACGAGCGGGTGCTGGCGCAGCTCAACGGGCTCGGCGAGCTGGTCTGCCTGGTCCAGGAGGAGGAGATCTCCCACTACCACACCGCCGACGCGATCCGGCTCCTGGTGCCGGGCGCGACCGTGCTCGGGGTGCCGGCGCTCGACTCCGGCGCCGCCTGCACGGCGCTGCTCGCGATCGAGGAGATCGAGCCCGACCGGCCGCTGCTGGTCTTCAACGGCGACCAGGTCCTCGACCATGACCTGAGTGCGATCACCGACGACTTCGAGCGCCGCGGGCTCGATGCCGGCACCGTCGTCTTCGAGTCCGTCCACCCGCGCTGGTCCTACGTCAAGACCGACTCCGAGGGGCTCGTCGTGCAGGCGGCGGAGAAGCGCCCGATCAGCACCCAGGCGACGGCCGGGACCTACTGGTATCGCCGCGGCGCCGACTTCGTCGAGGCGCTGACCGAGATGATCCTCAAGGACGCCCACGTCGAAGGCCGCTTCTTCATCTGCCCTGCCTTCAACGAGATGATCCTCAACCGGGCCCGGATCGGGACCTACGAGATCGACCCCTCCGAGTACTTCTCGCTCTCCACCCCGGAGGGAGTCGGGCAGTACGCCGAGCACCTGGCGGGCTGGCGCCGCGCCTCGGTCTGAGCGATGGACGTCGCCAGGATCGAGCAGATGAAGGGCGGCTGGTTCGTCGGTGACTTCGAGCCGACCCTGCATCGCACGGCCGAGGTCGAGGTTGCAATCAAGGAATACAGGGCGGGCGACTTCGAGCCCGAGCACCACCACAAGGTGGCGACCGAGCTGACCGCGATCGTCCGCGGCGAGGCCGAGATGGGGGGGCGGAGGCTGGTGGCGGGCGACGTCGCGGTCCTCGCGCCCGGCGAGCCCGCCTCGTTCCTCGCTCGCACCGACGTCGTCCTCGTCGCGGTCAAGCTGCCCTCGGTCAGCGGCGACAAATACGAGGGCAGGGGGGGCGGCGGGTGAGCGAGGAGACCCTCGACGTCGTGATCCCGATGGCCGGCCGCGGCTCTCGTTTCGCCAGCGCCGGCTTCGAGCTGCCGAAGCCGCTGATCGACGTCAAGGGCAGGCCGATGGTGGAGTGGGTGGTCGAGAACCTGCGACCGGCGCGGCCGCACCGTTTCGTCTTCGTCTGCCTCGCCGAGCACCTGCAGCGCTACGACCTCGAGCGCAGCCTGAACGAGATGGCGCCCGGCTGCGCGGTGATCCCGATCGAGAGCGTGACCGAGGGGGCCGCCTGCACGGTCCTGCTCGCCCGTGAGCTGATCGACGGCGGCCGGCCGCTGATGATCGCCAACAGCGATCAGTGGATCGACGCCCCGATCGACCAGTACCTCGCGGCCGCCGACCGCGAGGGCGTCGACGGGATGATCATGACGATGACGGCCGAGCACCCGAAGTGGTCCTACGTGCGGCCGGGGGCCGGCGCCGCGGTCGAGGAGGTGGTCGAGAAGCAGGTGATCTCCGACCAGGCCACGGTCGGCATCTACAACTTCGCCCGCGGCGCCGACTACGTCGAGGCCGCCGATCGGATGATCGAGCGCGAGCTGCGGGTCAACGGCGAGTTCTACGTCGCCCCGACCTACAACCAGTTGATCGCCGCCGGCGGCCGCGTCGTCCACCACAACATCGGCTCGGTCGAAGACGCGATGTGGGGCCTTGGCACCCCCGAGGACCTCGCCGTCTTCGAAGCCAGCGAGCACGCGCTCGCCGGCGCCGTCGGCGAGGCGGGCTGAGCGTGGCCGCGGAGCCGGAGATATCGGTCGTCGTCCCGGTCTTCAACGGCGAGAACTACCTCGGTGCCTGCCTCAGCTCGGTGGCGCTGGCGGTCGAGGCGCTGGCGCCGGAGGAGCGCGAGCGGGTCGAGGTGATCGTCTGCGACAACCACTCGACCGACGCCTCGCGCCAGATCGCCGAGGCGGTTCGCTTCGCCTGCGCCAGCCGGATCGTCTCCCCGCCCCAGCATGAGGAAAACCGGACGCGCAACTGGGCCCACGGGCTCGGCCTTGCCGAGGGGCGCTGGACGATGATGCTCCACCACGATGACCTGATGGCGGTCGGCGGGCTCGCCACGCAGCTGGACCACTGCACCCGGCCGGGCCTCGAGCGGGTGACGATGATCGCCGGCCGCCACCGCGTCTTCAGCGAGCCGCGCTCGCCCGGGCTGCTGCGGCCGGTGCTGCAGCCGGAAGGGACGATCGCCGGCTCGGCGGTGCGGCGCCGGGTCCTCGCCTACCACTGTCCCTTCGTCCCCTTCACCCTCTTCCGTCGCGCCGCCTACGAGGCTGTCGGCGGCCTCGACCCGCGCTGGCAGCTGGTCCAGGACTGGGTCCTCTGGATGCGGCTGCTGGAGCGGGGCGACCTGCGCTTCCACTCCGACGAGGTCGGCTGGTGGCGCCAGCACGGGACGGGACCCGGCTACCGGGCGATGAACGCCCGCGAGCACGTCGAACTCGCCGCCGAGCTGCAGAGCCTGATGCCGACGGTGCCGCCGCGGGTTCGCGCACGGGCGCGGGAGATCGCCCTCGACCGCGCCGCGCTGCAGCTCGCCGAGGTCGAGGGCGCCGACGTCGGTTGGCTCGACGGCGTGTCGCTGCCGCCCGTCCCCGAGGCGCAGGCGCGCCACGGGCGCAGGCTGCGCCGGGTCAGCGCTTCGATGACGCTCCTGCGCCTCGGGGCGATGGCCGCCCGCTGAGGCGCCGCTGGTCGCCTTGCCCGTTGTAGGTTTTGCCGCGTGGACGTCGGTTTCGGCACCGCCCTGCTGATCTTCGGCGGCCTGCTCGCCCTCGTTGCCTCGCTCTCGGGGGTGATGCGGGGGACCGTCCTCTCCGCCTCGGTGCTCTCGCTTGCGGTCGGCATCCTTGCCGCGGCGACCGACGTGGTCAGCGTCGACGTCGGCGATCAGGCGATCGTCGAGCTGATCGAGCTGGCGCTCGTCCTCACCCTGTTCAGCGACGGGATGTTCGTCGAGCGCGAGCTGCTACTGCGCCACTGGAGCCCGGTCGCGCGGGCGCTGGCGATCGCGATGCCGATCACGATGGTCCTGCTGGCGCTCGCCGGCAAGGCCCTGTTCCCGGAGCTGAGCTGGGCCGAGGCCTTCCTGCTCGGCGCGGTGCTCTCGCCGACCGACCCGGTCGTCACTTCGGCGGTCGTCACCTCGCGCCTGGTGCCGAGCTCGGTGCGACACACGCTCAACCTCGAGTCAGGGCTAAACGACGGGCTGGCGCTGCCCTTCGTCCTCTTCTTCCTCGTCCTCGCCGCCCCCGGCGGCGACGCCGGAGCCGAAGCCGCGAAGCTGGCCGGGCAGGCGGTGGTCGGGGCGGGAATCGGGATCGCGCTGGGGGCGGTCGCCGGGCGCGCCCACCGCCACCTCCCCGGTGGCGGCATCACCGCCCGCTACGAGGGGATCTACGCGGTCGGATTCGCTCTCTTTGCCTTCGGCCTCGCCGACGTCACCTGGGGCAACGGCCTGATCGCCGCCTTCGTCTGCGGGATCGCGATGGCGGCCAGCGAGCGCGCCGTGCCCGACGGCTTCGTCGAGTTCTCCGAGAACGCGAGCACGATCCTCCAGGTCCTCACCTTCTTCGTCTTCGGCGCCCTGATCGTCGCCACCGGCTTCCACCACAGCGTGCCGCCGCTGGTCGTCTTCGTCGCCTTCGCCCTGATCGTCGCCCGCCCGGCGGCGGTGCTGCTCTCCTTCCTGCGCACCGGGATCCCGCGCTCGCAGAAGGCCTTCATGGCCTGGTTCGGGCCCAAGGGCGTGGCCTCGATGCTGTTTGCCCTCTTCGTCCTCAAGTCAAACGTCGACGACGGCGGCCTGATCTTCGACGTCGCGTCGATCTCGATCATTGCCTCGATCGTCGCCCACGGGCTGACCGACACGGTTGGCGCCAACTGGATGGCGCGCCAGGCGGCCGCCTCGCCGCCGCAGCGGCGCTGAGGGCCGGCTCAGCCGGCCAGCGAACGGGCGACCACAGGGGCGGCGCCGAGGTCCTCGAGCGCCGCCTGCAGCGTCTGTCGCCCGCGGTGGTGGAGGCCGTGGATCGAGCTTTCGGTCTTGCCCAGGGCGTTCGCGATCTCGACCGGGGAGAGGCCGACGATGTGCCTCAGGATCAGCACCTCGCGCTGCTCGCCCGGCAGCTGGTCGAGCGCCTTGCGCAGGTCCTTGCGCCGCTCGTGGCTGATCCGGCGCCGGTCGTAGTCGTGGACCCGGACCTCTTCGCAGGGCAGCGCCCGGCGCGAGCGGATGTGGTCGAGCGCCGCGTTGCGGGCGACGCGCAGGATCCAGGCCGCGAAGGGAACCCCACGGGGCTCGTATTTGCGGATCGCGGTGGTCAGCTTGAGGAAGACGTTCTGGGTGATGTCCTCGGCCTCGTGATGGTCCTTGACGACGCTCTTGACGTAGCCGAGGACGTCGTCGTGGTAGCGGACGTAGAGGTAGTGGATGGCCTGCACGTCCCCTGCCTGGGCGCGCGAGATCGCCATCTGCGTCGCGCGGCCGTCGCCGTCGGTGGAACGGTCCCCGTGCTTGTCCTGCTTCTCTGCGCCTCGATTGCCGCTAGTCACGTTCAGCCGCTCCGTTCCTCGTCCGTTGCCGGGTCGCGAATATGGACGAATCATGAGAGTCCGCCCCCCCTGCTGTTGTTAATAAGGCGGAAAACCTTCCCGGTAGCCGTCGCCGGCTCAGGCGCCGGGGACCCGGAAGCAGCGGAAAACGCGATTGGAAAGGGAAATCGCTCCGTGTCTCGAACATGCGTCCAAATCTCTCCGATCGGCTCAAGCCCGGTTTGCGGCGGCTTCGAGGTGGACTCGGAGGGCCGGCTGTCGTGCCTGGCCGCTCTCACTCCCGTCTGTAAGGTTCCTGTAACAGCTGCTGTGAGGAGCACCTTTTGAGGATCGTCCTAGAGCCATTCGCGCAGGCCTGCCTGGAAGGCCGCTTCGGCGGTGTCGAGCTGAGCACCAGCACGCGGGCCGCGCTGGAGCACTACGCCCGGCGCTCGCGCTCGCAGACACCCCCGCCCGGGCTGCCCGACCTGCGCCGGGAGGCGCCTGGGAAGGGGCCGGTCGAGGGCACCGGCCTGGAGCTGACGCTGCCGCGCGAGCTCGAGGCCCTGCTGCGGCGGGCGGCGCGCAGGTCGGCCGTCTCGGTCGACGTCGTCGTCAGCCACGCCGTCTTCGTCTACGTCGCCGATCTGGAAGCGCCGGCGGACGCGGCGATCGTGGAAGAACCTGCACCTTTGGGCCGTTATCGCCAACGTGAATGTCTCCACCGCAGTGCGAGGACGTCGCGCACCCGTCGTTCGGCTCGGCTCTCTGATCCTTTCGCTGGCCGTGGTCGGCGTGGTCGGGTTCGGCGCGGCCGCTTCGGCAAGCGCTGAGACGCCGCTCGAGGGGATCTGGTCCTTCGAAGGCGGCAAAGTCGCCATCGTCGAACAGCCAGACGGCAGCTTCGACGGCATCGTCGTCTCGCCGACCAAGTTCGCGCTCTGCGTCCACGAAGTCGGCGAAACGATGTGGACCGGCCTCACCGAGCAGGCCGACGGCTCCTTCTGGGGGATGCACCGCTGGTTCTTCGACACCGGCAAGTGCCAGGCCAACCCGGACCTGGGTCCGACGGCCTGGCGGCTGCTCGAAGGCGAATCGGGAGACCACTACCTCAAGGTCTGCTTCAGCGAACCCGGCAGCGACGAGCAGCCGATGATCGCCGCCGACGGCGAGGTCGCCGACGTCACCTACGGCTGCTTCGATTCCGCCCACATCGGCCCGCTGCCCGACTCCAAGGTGAGCTCGTTCGCGGTGCTGCCGGCCTCGAGCGGATGCGTCTCCCGCAACCGGATGAGGATCAGGGTGCACGATCGCGTCAACGATCCGCTGAGGCGGGTGCGGATCACCCTGACCAGCACCAACTTCCGCCGGGCGGTCAAGGTCAATCGCCGCGGCGCCAGCTTCGTCGGCACCGCTGACCTCACCGAACTGCCGCCGGAATCCTCCTTCACGGTGATCATCAAGCTGCGGACGGTGCTGGGCAAGAAGCTCTCCGCCAAACGCACCTACAACCGTTGCACGCTGAAGTCGCCCAGGTCGATCCGGCGCTGAGCATCGAGCGGCCGTGAGCGAGATGGCGCCGACACCGTCGAGCCCGGTGATCGTCTTCACTCACGTGCCGAAGACCTCCGGCACCTCGTTCCGCAAGTCGCTGGTCGAGCCCAACATCGCCGCGGAGGAGATCTTCCGTTACGGCGGCGTCCGCAGCTTCGTCCGCGAGCGCGGGGCGGAGAGCTCCTTCGTCTGGGGCCACATGCCCTCCGGGGTCCATCTGCTCACCCGGCGCAAGGTCGACTACGTGACCTTCCTGCGCGATCCGATCGATCGCGCCGTCTCCTACTACTACTTCGCCAAGGACTCCGACCCGGCGGCCTACAAGCACCCCGCCAGGGACGACGCCGACAGCCACTCGATCGCCGAGTTCTACGCCCTGCGCAAGTACCAGAACTGGCAAACCCGGTTCGTCGCCGGCCTGCCGTTCCACTACCTGTACCCGCGGCACTCCTCGTCGCGCCTGGACCGGATCACGCTGCAGCGGGCGATCGGCAACCTGACCGGCGGCTACGCGTGCTTCGGCATGCAGGAGCGCTTCGAGGAGTCCCTCGACCTTCTCCAGGCTCGTTTCGGCTGGCGCGAGCGGGCGACGGTCGCCCGCGAGAAGCAGACCGGGACGCGTCCGCGGCTGGATGACCTCGACGAGGACACGCTGCGGGCGCTGCGGGCGTCGAACTCGCTCGACTGCGAGCTGTACGAGGCCGCCTGGCGCTGGTTCGACGCCCGGGTCGCGGCGTGACCGTCGGCCCCGAGCCCTCCGCCGCGCTGCGCCTCGCCGCCTTCAGCTTCAGCGTCGACCGGGTCACCGCCGAAGCGACTCGCGCCCTCGCCGACGCCAGCATCCCCAGCGTCCTGATCAAGGGCCCGGCGATCGCCGGCTGGCTCTATGCCGGGGACGAATCTCGCCTCTACGGGGACACCGACCTGCTCCTGCGCGAGAGCGATCGGGAGGGGGCCGCGAGGGCGCTGCGGCGGCTCGGGTTCGAGGACGAGAGGGCGCCCCTCGACCATCCGCGGATGGGGTCGGCGGCGGGCCGGGCCTGGGTGCGCGCCGCCGACGGCGCCGCGGTCGACCTGCACAGCACGCTGTTTGGGATCGGCGCGGCTCCGGGTGCGGTCTGGGCGGCCTTCTCCACGGGCGCCCTGAGGCGGCGGGTCAGCGGGGTCGAGGTGGCGATGCCTCCCTACCCGGCGCGTCTGCTCCACGTCTGCCTGCACGCCGTTCAACACGGCGGCGAAAGGACGGCGAAGCCGATGTTCGACCTGCAGCGAGCGCTGACCACGGTCCCCGAGGAGACCTGGCGCCAGGCGTCGCAACTGGCCGAGCGCCTGAGCGCCACGGAGGCCTTCGCCGCCGGGCTGCGGTTGCTGCCCGAGGGCGCGCGGCTGGCGACCGCGCTCGGCGTCGGCGCGGGCGGCTCGGTGCAGAGCGCGCTGAGGATCAACTGGGTGCCGACGGCGGAGGGCTACCAGCAGCTGGCCGAGGCCGAGGGGACCCGCGCCAAGCTCGCGGTGCTCGCCCGCGAGCTGGTTCCCAGCGCCGCCTTCATGCGCTGGTGGACGCCGCTGGCCCGCCGCGGCGGGCTCGGCCTTGGGGCCGCCTACCTCTGGCGCTGGGCCTGGCTCGCCTACCGCGCCGTGCCGGGCTTCCTGGTCTGGCGCCGGGCCCGGTCTGGAGCTTCCTAGGCGGCGCCGAGGTAGGCGTTCGTCTCGCGCAGCTCGTGGGTGCGGCCGAAGTCGTCGAGGTGCCCGTCGACGATGACGAGGACGTTGTCGCAGACCGAGAGCATCGACATCCGGTGGGTGACGACGAAGAGGGTTAGCTCCTCGGCGATCTCGGCCAGCGATTCCTGGATCAGCAGCTCCGACTGCGGGTCGAGGGCGCTGGTCGGCTCGTCCAGGATCAGCACCTCGGGTCGCGCCGCCAGCGCCCGGGCGAGGCAGATCCGTTGCTGCTGGCCGCCCGAGATCGAGTCGGCGCGGGGCCCGATCATCGTCTCGTAGCCGTTGGCCCAGCCGCGCACGTCCTCGTCGATCCGCGCCAGGCTCGCCGCCCGTTCGACCGCCTCGGCGTCGAGGCCGCGGAAGTAGTCGATGTTCTCGCTGACAGTGGCGTGGACCAGCTGCGGCTTCTGCGGCACGTAGGCGATCCGCCGGTGCCAATCCGCGAGCGAGATCTCGGGCGCCGGGCGGCCGTCGATCCTGTAGGTCCCCGAGGTCGGCTGGCGCAGGCGCAGGAGGATCTGGACCAGGGTCGACTTGCCCGCTCCGGAGGGCCCGATCACCCCGATCGTGTCCCCACGTGCCGCCTCGAAGCTGATCTCCGAGAGGACCGGCTCGCCCTCGCGGTAGGCGAAGGAGACGCGATCGAAGGCGATCGCCCCGATCTCGCCGAGCGGGCGGCTGCCGGGGCGCTCGCGGCCCTCCTCGTAGTGCTCGCTGGCGGCGTTGATCCGTTCGATGAAGGGGAGCGCCTGCAGCACCCCTTGATAGGAGGCCTGGACCTGCTGCCCGTAGCTGCCGGCTCGCACCATCATCAGGATCACGGCGCCGAGGGCGCTGACCTGGCCCGCGTTGGTCGCGTAGAGGAGGGCGAGCCCGCCGACGACGGTGAGGTAGATCATGCTCTGGAACAGCGACGGGATCAGGCGGCCGACGAACTGGGTTTTGAGGAATTTCTCCTTGGCGATCGCGTTGAGGGCCTCCATCTGCTCTCGCTGCGTCTCCCCGACCCCGAAGACGTGGGTCTCTTCGGCCATTCGCACCGCCTCGCCGGCGCCGTTGGCGTAGTCGAGCTGCGATCGCGAGAGGTCCCTGGCGTTGCGCCTGCCGAGCGAGCTGAGCGGCCGCAGCGCGGCGAAGAGGCCGAGGGCGACGATGACGACGATGACGGCGGCGAAGAAGTCGAGCAGCATCGCCGAGGCGACCAGGACGAGGAAGGTGAGCAGGGCGCTGATCAGGGTCGCGAGCTGGATCGAGCCCGCCGCCGCCTGCATCGCCTGGGTCGTCAGCAGCTCCTGCAGGTGGCCCTCGCGGTCGCGCGACTGCAGCCCCCAGGAGGCGTGGGTGAAGGCGGCGAACAGGCGCCGGCGGGCGTTCGCCTGGGAGTCGGCTGCCAGCCTCGCCTGCTGCAGCGAGGAGAAGGCCTGGAGCGCGATCCGGGCCAGCGAGAAGATCGCCGCCAGCCCGAGGAGCTGGGAGATCGAGGGGTCGAGGTCGAGGGGCCCGATCGCGAAGTGCGCCGCGTCGGTACCGGAGACGAGCGCCGCCGCGACCTGGGCGATCACCGCCAGGATCCCGGCTTCGGCGAGGCCCGAGAGGACGGCGGTGACGACGAGGCCGCCGATCAGCGGCTCGTGGCCGCGCGACATCACACGGATGCCCGAGCGGACGGAGCCGAGCTGGTCGGGGGTCTCAGGCATCGCTAAGGAACGACCGCCCGCCGCTTGAACTTCCGGCGGCGGGGCGCTGGTGGCGCGCGAGCGGCGGGGTGCCGGATTGGTGCCTCGGTCAAACGTCCAGGAGGCTTGCCGGTGGCGGATTGACGGGGGCTCCTGCCGATGCAATCGAGGTGAGACGGCGAGGGGACATCGTGGCTGCGGCGATCGTCGCGACCCTGGCGCCGGCCGCGGTCTCCGCGGTCCTGCTCCTCGGCGCGGCGGCGGCGCCGGCTCGGGCCTCGACCGAGCCGGCGCCCCCGGTCGCCCCGGTGACGATGACCGACTACACCGACCCCGCCCAGGCGATGGCCTGGGGGCAGCGCTCCCACTGGCTGCAGCCGTGGCGCTCCTACCTGGAGACGGTGCCGGCGACGACCCTGCTGGGCGCGATCGGGATCAACTTCAACGTCGGCGCGAAGCTGGCGCCGGCGACCGCCCGCCTGCTCGGCGACAGCGGCTTCCGGCGGGCGCGGATCGAGGTCGGCTGGGGGTCGCTCGAATACGACGATCCCGATCGCATGGCCCCCGACCAGCTCCGCAGCCTGACGACGAAGCTGACGGCGTTGAAGGAAAACGGGATCCGGCCGCTGATCCTGCTCAACGCCAACCAGGGAATGCCGTGCCCGGTGAAGCAGAGCACGATCGAGCTGAGCGCCCCCGCGGCGGCTGGGGACACCACGATCGAGGTCGGCGCTTCCGGCCGCCAGGACCTCGTACCCGGTCGAACCGGCATCAGCGGCGACGGGATCGCGGCCGAGACCCTCTTCACCGCCGTCGACGGCGACGGGACCGTCCACCTCTCGCGGCCGCTGCCGCACGCCCTCCAAGCCGGACCGCTCGAAGTCACCACGCTGCGCTACGAACCGTTCCGTCCCGAAACCCTCGCCGACGGCTCCCCCAACCCGGCGGTGACGCCGACCCTGCGGGGCTGGCTGCAGTACGTGGGAGTCGTCACCCGCGAAGCGAAGGCGATCCTCGGCTCCGAGGACTTCGACGTCGAGGTCTGGAACGAGCTCAGCTTCGGTTCCTCCTTCCTCGACATCAACAGCTACTACGAGCCGGACGTCGAATGGAGGAAGAACGGCAACTCCGACCTGATCCTGCGCAGCACCGTCGAATACCTGCGGGATCCGGCTCACGGCGTCGCCGCCGTCGGCATCGGCAACGGCTTCGCCAGCGAGTCCCCCTGGGCGGCGGGCAGCACCAGCCCCGTCGGCCTGACCGCGATCGACAAGCACCCCTATGCCGGCTGGAGCTCGTTCCCCGAAGACGCGCAGGTGAACGGCAACATGCCGCTCAACGGCCTCGGCGAACCCGCCGGCTGGTTCGACCAGCAGGGCCAGCTCCACGAGACCTTCACGCCGACCTACGACGACTTCTTCCCCGAGCACTTCCTCTCCGGGATCCAGACCGAGACCCTCGTGCACGACCTCTCTCCCCGCACCTCGCTGATCCAGAAGACGGCGCACGGGAGCCGCACCCACCCCGCGGGTGGCGAACCCCCGGCGATCTGGCTGACCGAGGTCAACCTCGGCCCCGGCAGCGGCCCGACCCCGCGCAGCGAGATGACCGCCGCCGACATCCGCCACATCGAGACCAAGGACGTCCTCCGCTACCTCGCCGCCTACGTCAACAAGGGCGCCAGCGCGATCGACTTCTACGCCGCCTCGGCCGGCGATCTCTCGCTGATCGACCCGGGCTTCCTCGCCGCGGCGAAGGCCAGCCCCTCGACCTACCCCGGCGACGCCGCCGGCGGCGAAACCACCGACGCGGTGCGGCGCCTGGTCGCCGCGCTGCATGGCGCGGTGCCGCTCTCCGCGCCGCGCCGGCTCTCGCTGCAGGCGCTCACCGACTTCTCCGGCAACGTCCAGTTCGAAGGCAACGGCACGCCCCAGTACCCGCCCCTCTACAACCGCGAAGTGTTCGCCTTCCTGCCCTTCCAGGTGACCCCGCGGCGCTTCGTCGTCCCGGTCTACGTGATGACCCGCGACGTCGCCAAGGTCTACCGGCCTGACGCCCCGCAAACGGATCCGGGCCGCTTCGACCTGCCGCCGGAACCGTACGAACTGCAGATCGGCGGCGTCGAAGGGGAAAGCGCCGAGGTCGCGGCCACCGACCCGCTGAGCGGCGACTCGGTGCCGGTCGAGGTGACCGCCAGGTCGAGCGACTCGATCTCGGTGCGGCTGCCGGTGACCGACTCGCCGCGGCTGCTGGAAATCGCCGACGACGGCGATGCGCCGCAGGACCCGCAGCTCGAAGCAGAAGAGGGGGAAGAAGAAACTGGGGTGCCTGCCGCGGAAGCGGGCGGCGCCGGCAAGCCGGCCAGCCCAGCGCGCCCGCGAGCGCAGGCGCAGCCATCGCCCCCGGCGCCGCTGCAGGTCGACCTCGAGGGCGGCAGGGCGTCCCTGCGGACCGGGCGGCTGCCGGTCCTGGCCAGCTGCTCCGAAGGCTGTCGCCTGCTGATCAAGGGCGCGGTCATGATCGGGACCCGGCGGGTCCCCTTCGGGCCGCCTCCCCGCGACGCCGCGCTCGCGGCCGGAGCCTCCGTGCGCGTCAAGCTGGCGATCGGCGAAGAAGCGATCCGACTCGCGCGGCGGGCGATGCAGCGGGGGTCGAAGGTCTCGGTGCTGGTCTCGGCCTGGTCGGCGCCGCCCTGCTCGCAATCGTGCGAACGGGTCGACGGCAGGGTCGTGCTCCGCCGCTGAGGCGACCGCGCGCAAGCAACCGTCGCCGAGATCCGTTTCTGGGTCGTGGACGCCCAGCAACCGCTCGCCGAGCCGAGGTCTCGTGCCGGAGCGGCGATCTCGGAGGCGGTCGTCGTCGCCCCGGCGGCGTTCGGCAGCGGTGGCCTGGGCACGGCGGCGGCCGAATTCGCGCACGGGCTTTCAGCCAGCGGGTGCCGGGTCCGCTACGTCGGCTCGCAGGCGCCCGGGCCGCTGCTGCGGGTGGCGCGCCTGCGCGCGTTCCGCACCGCCTTCGGAGCCGGCGCGGCGCGGCGCACGGCTTCCCGGGCGGTGCGAGGCGCGGTGCCAGCGGCCGGTTGGGACCTGCTCTATGCCTGTCCCGGGACGATGCCTCTGGGACGCGGCGACGGGGTCCGCGTCCTCTGCCAGGCGACCCGCCACCCTGACGTCGACGCGGCGGCGATGCTGCGCGCGCAGCGAGAGACCGGTGGCCGCGGCGACACGACGAGGGCCGAGCTGAGGCGCCGCCAGGTCGAGCTCGAGCAGGCGGACCTGATCCACGTCACCACGCTCGCCGTGCGGGACGAGATGGTCGAAGCCGGGATCGACCCCGACCGCCTCGTGCACGCCTACCACGGCGTCGACCTCGATCGCTACCGGCCCGGGACCAAGGCGGACCGTCTGACGGTCGCCTTCGTCGGCCCGCTCTCGCTGCGCAAGGGGGTCGACGTCGTCGCCCAGCTGGCGGACGCGCTTGCCCAGGAGGCGGTCGTCGAGGTGGTGGGAGGCCCGACCTGCCAGTGGTCGCGGCGGATCGCGGAGCGGGCCAGGTTCGTCTTCCGCGCCTCGGTCCCGGAGATGCTCGGCGCCGCGCAGGTCCTCGTTCTCCCGTCGCTCGCCGACGGCTTCTCCTACGTCGTGCTCGAGGCGCTGGCTTCGGGCGCGGTGCCGATCGTCACTCCCGAGGTCGGCGCCGCCGAGGTGGTCCGTCGCCTCGACCCGCGCCTGGTCGTCGAGCGAGCGGCCTTCGTCGAGGAGGTGCCGGCGCTGCTCGACCGCCTCGACTTCGCCGAGCTGGCGCCGCGGGCTCGCGCTCTGGCCGAGGAGTTCGACCGCGAGCGGACCTCGCTGGCGGTCGCCAACGCGGTCCTCGAGCGGGCCGAACGAGTGTGAGGATCGCGCTGCTGAACCGGCGCGTGATGCCCGAGGGCGGCGTCAGCCTGGCTGCCTTCAGGCTCGCCCAAGCGCTGACCGAGGCTGGCCACGAGGCTGAGGTGCTCTACACCGAGGGCGAGCCGCCGGCCGAGCTGGCGGCCATCTCACGACGCTTGTCTGCTGGCGAGGGCGACGGCATCTCGGCGACGGCGGTGAGCCGCGAGCTGGAGCGGCTCGACCCCGCTCTCGTCCTCGTCGGCAGCGGCAAGCTCTCCGATCTCCTCGCCGCCGCCGCAGTCGCCCCCGCGGTCCTCCACGCCCACATGCACAACGGGGTCTGCGCCGACAACGCCCGCTACTGGTCGCGGCTGCGGCGCCCGTGCCCGGTCAGGGCGGGCTGGCACTGCGCGATGCTGCGACCGGCGATGGGCTGCGCCAACCTGAAGCGGACCCTCGACCCCGGTCACGTGGTCGCCCAGCGCGAACTCCTCGCCGCCCTGATCGGCGACGGGGTCGGGGTGCTCTGCGTCAGCACCGACCAGGCGTGCCTGTTCGCAGAGCACGGGGTCGATCCGTCGCAGACCGCGGTGCTCCCCAACCTGGGGATCGTCGCGGAGCCGGAGCGGCTCGCGGCGCTGAGCCGCGAGACGCCGCCCGAGTGGCGCGACGCGACCGCGTTCTTCGGTCGCCTCAGCAAGGCGAAGGGGGTTCAGCTCCTGCCCCCGCTCGCGGCTGCCCTACCGGCGTCGGCGCGCTTGCGGATCTTCGGCGACGGCTACCTGGCACCGCGGCTCTCGGGGCTGCCGGCGGGCACGCTCTGCGGCCACGTCGCCCAGGACGCGGTGACCGGGGTGCTGATGTGGGCGCGGGCGGCGGTCTTCCCGTCGTTGTGGCCGGAGCCGGGGGGGATCGTCGGCGTCGACGCCCAGGTGATCGGCGTCCCGCTCGCCGCCTTCGACGTCGGCGCGGCGCGCTTCTGGCCGGCCGCGCAGCGGTTTCCGCGCGGCGACGTGGCGGCGATGGCTGCCTGGCTCGGCGGGCAGACCCCGCGCAGCCGGGCACGCGACCCCGAGGCCGTCGCCGCGGCCCAGCGCGGCTACCGGGAGCGGGTCGGCCGCCGCGCCGCCGCCGCCCTCGAGTCCTTCGCGCGGGAGCGGAGCTTCGGTCCCTTGGAGCCCGCCGTGGCCGAGGAGCTGATCCCCGCCCCGCTCGCCTCAGTGGGCTAGCTCGTAGCCGAGCCGGCTGAGCTGGCCTGACGCCAGCGTCTCCGCCGCACGGACCGAGGCGGCGTCGCGGCGGCGGTGGATGCCGAGCGAGCGGCCGTGCGCCTCTTCGAGCCGGCGTCGCGCCCGTGCGCCCAGCCGCACCCCGAGGTGCTCGGCCACCTCCTGGCCCCGCCCGACCGGGTCCGCCATCAGCTCCTCGTAGCGGACGGTGAGAACCCGCCCGGAGGCGCGCACGTCGGGGCGCTCGAGGAAGCGCTGGCAGCGGGCGTTCATCTCGCGCCACATCCAGATCGATCGCACGTACTGGTCGGCGGCGGCGAACGCGGCCTCCTCGCCGGGCTCCACCCACCAGGGGATGCAGAGACCGTCGAGGCTGCGGCCGAGCGGCGCCTCGTTGGTCTCGAAGCCGGCCAGCTTCGCGTCGGAGAGCGTGTCGTACTTGCGCACGAGGGAGTCGGCGACGTCGCGGCCGTCGCGGACCAGGTAGACGAGGCGACTCTCGGGCAGGGCGTCGAAGGCGAGGTCGGGGGCGAAGGCGAGGAAGGGCTCCTTGTAGACGAGGGTCGTCTCGCGGCGCTGGCCGCGAGCGGCCGCGGGCAGCTCGCCGGGGCGGCGGCTCGCCAGCCACCACTTGCGCATCGCCGCCCAGCGCGAGCGGTAGACGGCCGAGTCGGCGTAGTCGCGCAGGGCACCGCGCAGGCCGCGTTCGAGCGCCTCGCGGGTCTCCTGCGGCAACGGCCTCGCGGCGAGGTGGGCGAGGGCGATCGGGAACAGGTTGCCGGTCACCCCCTCGGCTTCGGGGAGCGCGTCGACGACCGTCATCAGGAACGTGGTGCCCGAGCGGGGCGCGCCGAGGACGGCGGCGTGACGGGGCTGGGAGGGGGTGTTCATCCAGCCGGAAAACGCGGGTCGCCGGGGCGAACTTCTGGGTCACCCGGTCTTCACAAGGGCGCGGATCGGCGTTGTTAGCGTGAGCGCCGATGAAGGTCTGGGCAAACCTGCGGCAGGGTCCCGTATACGTCTCGCGCCGCATCGCCTACAAGCTCTACGAGCGGCGCCATCCCGACGAGCCGTGGCTGGCGCAGGGCGCGGTTCGCTTCTTCGACCGCGAGCTGCCGCGGGACGGCGCCGGCTTCGAGTGGGGGAGCGGGCGCAGCACCGCCTGGTTCGCGGCGCGGCTCGCCGGCCTGACCAGCATCGAGATGGACGAGGACTGGTACGAGATCGTGCGGGGGCGGGTCAACGGCAACGTCGACCTGCGCCACATCGCGATCGAGCACGGCCGCCACGAGCAGACCCCGGACTTCCCGGAGCCGACGCCGCGCTACGTCGCCGCGATCGACGAGTTCGACGACGGCAGCCTCGATTTCGTCCTCGTCGACGGCCACTACCGGCACGCCTGCGTGCGCGAGGCGCTGCCCAAGGTCAAGCCCGGCGGGCTGCTGGCGATCGACAACACCAACTGGCTCCCGAATCTCTCCGAATGGCGCGTTCCCAGCGAGTGGCCAGTCGTCCACCAGAGCGAAAACGTGATGACCCAGACGACCGTCTGGCGCGCGCCGATTTGATCAGCGCCCGGCGGCGGCCCTGAGCAGCAGCGCCTCCAGCGCGTCGGTTGCGGCCGGCAGCGAGAACAGCGCCTCGACCCGCTCGCGGCCCTCGGCGGCCAGCCGGCGACGCAGCGCGGCGTCCTCGCGCAGCTCGGCGAGCCGGGCGGCGAGCGCCGCGCTGTCGCCCTCGGGGAAGACGAGGCCGCCGCGCGTCTGCTCGATCACCCAGGGAATCTCGCCCGAGTCGGAGCCGACCACCGGCACCCCGCACCAGAGCGCCTCGACGATGACCCGGCCGAACTGCTCCATCCAGGTCGGCGTCGTCTGCGAGGGCAGCGCGACGACGTCGAGCTGAGCGTAGGCCTCGGCCATCCGCTCGTGGCTGAAGCCGTCGAGGACGCGGACTCGCGAGCCCGGGATCTCCTGGCCGGCGAGCTGCTCGCGCAGGTCGCCGTTGCCGATCAGCAGCAGCTCGACCGGCGCCTCCATCAGCCTCACCGCCGCCAGCAGGTCGAACAGCCCCTTGCTCTCGACCAGACGTCCCGCGTAGCCGACGGTGAAAGGACGATCGGGATCGCCCGCCGGCGCCGTCTGCCAGCCGGGCACAGCGTGCGGCGCGCTGCCGACCTCGCCCCGAGCTCCCCAGGCCCGCGCCAGCCGCGCCGCCCCGTCGCCCCGGGCGGCGACGAAGGCCGCTTGGCGCAGGACCCGCGAGCGCTGCCAGCGCACCGGCGCCGGCAGCCGGCGGTCGATGTTCTCCGCGGCCTGGACGCCGAAGGGGATGCGGCGGCGGGCGAGGGCGCGACTCCACTGGATCGCCGAGAAGGAGAAGGCCTCGGCCTCGACGAAGGCGACGTCGGGTGAGGCCTCGGCGCAGAGCCGACCGCAGCGGGCGAGGTAGAAGTGGCGCTGCGGCCAGCCGCGCATCGCGACCGGGAGCCGGCGCATCGAGTCCTCCATGCCGTCGAGCACCTGGGGGGCGACCCGGCCCTCGGCGTAGTCGTGACGCCAGGCGTCGGGGACGACGAGCGTCACCTCCCAGCCGCGGCCGACCAGCTCGCGGTAGACCTCCTGGTTGACGCTGACCACCGACGGGTGGCTGATCGCCAGCAGCCGCTTGCTCATCTCCCGCCCCCTTGCGCGGCGAGCTCGGCGTAGAGCTGGCGGTAGCTGTCGACGACGTGCGCCCAGGAGTGCTGGAGCGCGTCCTCACGAGCCGCGGCGCCCATCCGCAACCGCAGCTCGGGCGAATCGCGCAGCTGGCGCAGGCGCGTGGCGAGGTCGGCCGCCGAGCGCTCCACGAACCAGCCGCTGACGCCGTCCCGCAGCAGGTCCTCGACCCCGTTGACCCTGGTCACCAGCAACGGCAAGCCGCAGGCGGCCGCCTCGTAGGTGACCAGCGAGAACGACTCGTAGGCGGTCGGCAGGACGAAGGCGTCGGCGCGCCGGAACCAGGCGGCGGGGTCGGTCGTGGTGCCGGCGAAGTGGACCCGCGAGCCGGCGCCGAGGTCCTCGGCGAGGGCGGCGAAGCCAGCCTCGTCACCGGCCCCGACGACGGTCAGCTCGACCCCCGGGCAGGTGGCCACGGCCTCGATCGCGAAGCGCAGGCCCTTGCGCTCCCACTCGCCGCCGACGAACAGCGCCCGCAGCGTCCCCCGCTCGGTGCCGCCGTCGGTCGCCGGCGAAAAGGCCTCGGTGTCGACGCCGTTGGGGATCGTCGCGATCCGCTCCTCCATCGCCGGGAAGTGGCGCCGCAGCTCCGCCGCGACCCCCGTGGAGACCGGTACCAGCCGCTGCGCCCGGCCCGGCCGGTAGCACCAGCGCTCGGCGAGGCGGCTCATCCGGCGCACGACCCAGGCGTTGAGCGCGAAGGCGAACCCCGGGCGGGAGGCCCGCGAGGAGCCGGAACGCTCGGCGAAGGCCTGGTGACAGAAGTGCACGGTGCAGACGTCAGTCGGGTTGAGGACGATTGCCCCGGTGCTGTGGACGAGCCCGCGGCCGTGCCGGCGCACGATCAGCGAGGCGGCGGCGAGGAAGAGGGGGTAGCCGAGCGCGTAGGGCCGTGAGAAGCCCGGCACCCGCAGCCAGCGCAGGTTGGGGTGGGGGGGCAGGGTGCAGGTCCAGGCGACGACCGTGATCCTGTGCCCGGCCTCCAGCAGGCCCCCGATCAGCTCGGTCAGCTGGCGCTCCATGCCCCCTTCGGGGCCGATGTCGTTGGCGACGATCGTCACCTCGACCGTCTCCGTCATCGCTGCGGCAGGCCCGCCAGGAGGCGCTCGGCGATGACCCCCCAGTCGAACTCGCGCTCGTAGAGGTCGCGCGCCGCTGCCGCCGCCGCCGCCCGCGCCTCGCGGTCCTCCGCCAGGCGTACGGCGCTGGCGGTGAAGCGGTCGCGGTCGCCGACCGGGGCCAGGGCCAGCGCCGGGGTCGACCGGCGCAGGACGGGATCGGTGAGGGCGCCGTCGGTGCCGACCACCGGGAGGCCGTGCTGGAGGGCCGCCATCAGCGAGCCGCGGCGGGTCGAGACGCCGTCGCTGACCGGAGCGAGGAAGACGTCGGAGGCCGCCAGCGCCGCGGCGAAGCGCTCGGGCTCGAGGTAGCCCGGCTGCACCGTCTCGACCGCGGGATCGAGCCCGCTCAGGTCGGGCGCGTAGGCGCCCAGCGTCACCAGGACGGCGCTGCCGCGCGAGCGGGCGACCGCGTTGGCCGTCTCGACGACTTCCTCGCCGAGCCAGGTCTGGTGGTCGCGGCCGAGGCAGCAGAGGACGACGGTGTCCTCGCCGAGGCCGAGGCGCCGCCGCTCCAGCTCGCGCTCGCTGCGTCCGTCGGGGAAGTTGGAGCCGACCGGGAGGTGGTGGACCGGGCGCCATGGAGGCAGCGCTTCGAACTCCGAAGCCCAGGGTTCGATCGAGGCGAAGACGACGTCCGCCGACAGCCGCAGCAGCGCCAGCTGCAGGCGCTGCCAGAGTCCCATCAGGGTCCAGCGCCAGGAGACCATCGGCACGTAGGGCTCGTGGACCATGACCGCCACCGCCGGTCCGCGACGGCGCCGGCCGATGGCCCACAGATAGGCGGGGAGCCAGGGAGCGAACCCCCAGCGCCCGAAGCAGAAGGGGCTGTACTGGACCAGCACCGCCGAGGATTCGGGCAGGTTGCGGAGGCTGCGCCAGAGTCGCAGCGAGCCGGCCAAACCCCTCCCCTCGCCGACCCGCACCCGCAGCCGCGCGGCGGCGACCCGGTGGCGGGGCAGCTCCTCGGCGATCCGCGCGGTGTGGTCGCGGATCCCGTCGGCGATGTGCCCCTGGTCGCCCTGCAGCAGGATCAGGCGCTCGACCATTGCCTGGGAGCCCCCGGGCCGAGGAGCCAGTAGGAGAGAACGCCGGCCGCGAACCAGAGATAGGGGGCGCCGGGGACGGCGGCGGTGGTTATGCCCGCCAGGCCGCTGACCAGGAGTGCGAACAGCGGCGCCGCGACGGCGGTCAGCAGGACTCTCGCTTCGCGGTCGGCGAGCCGGCGTATTCGGGTCACGCTGAGGTAGATCAGGACCAGGTTGAAGCCGAGCATGACGAGCAGGCCCGGCACCCCGGCCTCGATCAGCAGGAAGGTCGGCTCGCTCTCGCCGTTGTAGCGGCGATTGGTCTGCTGGCCGGCGAAGCTTCCCGCCGGGCCGCTGCTGCCGATGCCGGCGCCGAGCGGGATCTCGGTCGCGTAGTCGGGGACGAGGGCGAGGACCGGGGCGCGGTAGGCGTACGCGGTGCTGACCGCTTCGCCGGGCGTGGTGATCGTGTTGAAGCGGTCGAAGGCCCCCTGTTCGGAATGAGAGAAGACGAAGGCGACCGCTCCGTAGCCGATCGCGAGCCCGACCGCGGTGCCGAGCACGACCCGCATCCCGCCCCGTGAGGTCACCGTCAGGGCGGCGAAGGCGAGCGCCGAGACGACCGCGGCGACGATCTGGACCCGGGCTGCCGAGGTGATCACCGCCAGCACGACGCCGATCGTGAGCAGGCCGACGAGCATCCTTGCGCCGGGCGGGAGCGACATCCCGAGCAGCGCCAGGGCGGCCGGGATCGCCATGTAGCCGACGGCGCCGCCGAAGCCGATGTCGCCGCCGAGGGCGAAGGGGCGGTTGCGTTCGACGCCTTCTTCGTCGGTGAAGTTGCGGGCCGAGACGCTGCTTTCGCCCTTCAACGCCTTGGCGTAGCCCGGCCCCCAGCCGGAGAGCTGCGCCGGGGTCATGTTCTGCTGGATCAGACCGACCACCCCGTTGGCGGCGGCGATTGCGAGCAGGAGGACGAGGAAGGCTCGGAGCCTCTTCTTGCTGCGGATCGTCAGGTAGCCGAGGAAGAAGAGCGGGATCCACTCGAGGTGGGGGCGAAGCGAGGCGAGCGAGTGCAGGAGGGTGCCGTCTTCGGGGTTGGCGAGCTGGACGACGACCACCGCGACCCAGGCAACCACCCAGCCGGTCAGCGGCGGGAACGAGGGAGTGGTCCGGTTCACCGCCATCCGGACCAGCGCCCCGGCGGCGATCGCGTAGAGCAGCAGGTCGCGCACGAGCGTGATCTGCGAGGAGCCGGTGCTGAGCTTGAGGAAGCCGTCGGCGAGCCCGATGTAGAGCATCAAGATTGCCAGGCTCCACTCGTAGCGCTCGCTGAACAGCATCCAGCCCACGGCGAGCAGCACCCCGACCGCCGCCGCCGAGGTAAGCACCGTCGGGTGCGGGATCTGCGCCGTGACCGCGGTCCCGGCGAGCGCCAGGACGACGACCATCGCCAGCGCCCCCAGCGGCCGGTTCAGCGCTTCCCTGGGAGAGAGGCCGGCGCTAGCCGTCGTGGTAGCCATACGAGCGGGCCTTGAAGACGCGCGGGGAGACGCCGTTGACGACGACGCCGGCGACCTCCACGCCGGGCACTCGCTCCAGCTCGCCGCTGAGGCGGCTGGCCGAGTCGCGGGTGCTGACCCCCAGCCGCGTCACGACGACGACGGCATCGGCTTCCGAGAGCAGCGGCAGCGCGTCGGCCACCGCCAGCAGCGGCGGGGAGTCGACGATCACCGTGCCGTAGGCGTCGGCGGCGCTACTCAGCATCGCGCGCATCTCGTTCGAGGCGAAGGCGGCCGAGAGGCTGCCCTCCTCGCCGCCGGCCGGCACCACCGCCAGCTCGCCGCCCCGGCGCGGGCTGGCAGGCGGCTCGGCGGTGTGGTGGCCCGGCGCGCTGCCGTTGCCGTTGACCGCCGCTCCCACCGCGACTTCCTGCACGACCTGGCCGAAGCTGGCGCGGCCGGCGAGGATGTCGGAGAGTCCGAGCCCGTCGTCGACGCCGAGCAGCGGCCCGATGCTCGCCTTGCGGAAGTCGGCGTCGACCAGCGCCACGTTGCGCCCCGCTTCGCGGTAGGCGATGGCGAGGTTGCGGGCGACGATCGACTTGCCCTCCTCAGGCGCGGCGCTGGCGATCAGGATCGTCCGCAGCGGCCGCTCGCGACCGATCAGGTCGAGGTTGGCCATCAGGCGCTCGAACGGGGCGCGGAGATCCTTCGCCATCACCGCCACCGCCCGCTCGCTCGGCGCCGGCGCGGCGACCTCGGGGATCTCGGTCAGGATCGGCGCCCCGTACAGCTCTTCGACGTCCTCGACCCGGCTCACCCGCCGGTTCATGTTCTCGAGCAGGAAGGCGGCGCCGGCGGCGAGCAGGAGCCCGACGAAGAAGGCGAAGACGGCGTTCCCGGTCGGGTCGTGCCCGGAGGGTTCGAACGGCGGCACGGCCTCTTCGACCTGCTTGACGTTGCCGGCGCCCGGCTGGTTGGCGATCAGCCGCAGGCTCTGGATCTGCTGTTCGAGGCCTTCGCGGCGACGCCACTGCGGGACCTGGGCTTCGCCTCCTTCGCCCGCTTCGGCGTGGGCGTCGGCGCGGTTGACCCGCTCGAGTTCCTTTTCCAGGGCGCGGGCGGTCTGCTTCGCTTCGTGCTGGGTCTGGCCGCGTCGCAGCTGCACGAACGCCTGCGCGTAGGCGTTGGCGAGCCGCGCGGCGCCGACCGGCGTGTCCGAGCGCGAGGCGATGCCGATCAGGCTGCTCTTTTCGATCGGCACGGCGCTGATGCCGCCGTTAGGGATCTCGCCGCCCTGCTTGCCGCCTTCTTCAGCCAGGATCCGTTCGGCCTTGCGCGCGACGGCGCCCGTCTGGATCAGAAGCGCGTAGTTTTCGACGCTGCTCTTGTCTTCGCCGGCGCCGCCGAGGACCAGTTCCCTGGTGGCCGAGGGCTGCACGTAGAGCTCGGAGAAGGCTTCGTAGGTCTTCGGCTTGTGGTCGTAGTAGAGATAGGTGCCGACGGTGACCGCCGGGACGATCAGCGCGAACAGCCACCAGCGCTTGAGCATCGGCCGCAGGTAGGAGCGCAGGTCTTTTTGCTGCCTGGGGAGGTCGTTCACGTCAGGTAAAACGCTCGTCCGGCACCCGGACTTGCGTGGCGGCCCGCCCACCCGGGCTGCCGCACACACAAGGGATCCAGGCGGGAGACCGTTGTCTGGGCGGATTCCTGTGACCCGGACCCTCGTCCTCAGCCCCGACTTCCCGCCCGCGGTGGGGGGGATCCAGCTCCTCACCGAGCGGCTGGTCAGCTCGGCCACGGGCCTGCGCTGCCGGGTCGTCACGCCGACCGCCGCAGGCGCGGGCCAGTACGACCGAGGCGCCGGGATCGACGCCAGGCGGACTCCGGCGCTGCCCGGGCCGAAGCCGCTCTCGACCCTCGCGCTGAACGGGATCGCCCTCGCCGAGGCCGCCTCGTTTCGCCCTCAGGTCGTGCTCAGCGCTCACATCGCGACGAGCCCGGCGGCGGCCGCGATTCGCCGCTGGCTGCGGGTCCCGGTGGTCCAGTACTTCCACGGCAAGGAGGTCGGGGCGCGCCCGCGGCTGGCCTCGTTCGCCGCCCGCAGCGCCGACGCCTCGGTCGCGGTCAGCCGCTACACCCGGGACCTCGTCGCCGGCGTCGGCGGCCCGCCCGAGCGGATCCGGCTGATCCACCCCGGCGTCGATCTCCCCGCCCGTTGGGGAGAGGAGGCGCGACTCCAGCGCCCGACGGTGCTGACGATCTCCCGCATCGACGATCGGCACAAGGGCCACGACGTGATGGTGAGGGCGATGTGCCTGGTCGCCGCGCGGGTGCCCGGCGTCCAGTGGGTCGTGATCGGCGACGGCGCGCTGCGGCCGGCGATCGCCGAGCTCGCCGCCGGCGCCGGGCTCGGAGCGGACACCGTCCGCTTCCTCGGCCGGGTCGGAGACGCCGAGCGCGACGCCTGGCTCGACCGCGCCCACGTCTTCGCGATGCCGAGCCGGGTGCTGGCGGGGGGCGTCGTCGGCGAGGGCTTCGGCATCGCTTATCTGGAAGCCAACGCACACGGCTGCCCGGCCGTGGGCGGCGCGGTCGGCGGGTCCGCCGACGCGGTCCTCGACGGGACGACCGGGCTCCTCGTCGACGCGACGGACCCCGCCGCCGTCGCCGAGGCCTTGGTCGAGCTGCTCTCCGACCCGGGTCGCCGCCGCGCGCTCGGCGCCGCCGGGGCGGCGCGGGCGCGGGAGTTCGCCTGGCCCAGGGTCGCCGCCCGGGTCGAGGCGCTGATCGGCGAGCTGACCGGTGGGGGCTGAGCGCTGCGGGTCCTCTACGTCAATCACACCAGCCGCGTCAGCGGCGGCGAGCTCTCCCTGCTCGGCTTGCTGGAGGGCCTGCCCGGCGGGGTCGAGGCGGCGGTCGCCTGCCCGCCGGGGGAGCTCGCCGCTCGGCTCGGCCAGTTCGGGGTCGAGACCCTTCCGATCCGCGGCACCGACGGCAGCCTGCGCCTGCACCCGTCGCGGACGCCGCGCGCCCTCGCCGAGATGGGCCAGGCCGCGGTCGGCGTGCGGCGGGCGGCGGCGCGCTTCGGCGCCGACCTCGTCCACGCCAACTCGATCCGCGCCGGGCTGATCTCGCTGGCCCCCGCCCGCCCGGCACGCAGGCCGACCGTCGTCCACGTTCGCGACTGCCTGCCGCCGGGGCCGGCGTCTTCGCTGGCGCTGCGCGGGATCTCGCGAGCCGACGCCGTCGTCGCCAACTCGGCCTACACGCGGGCGCAGCTCGGCCCGGCAGCCGCGGCGGCCCACGTGATCTACAACGGGATCGAGCTCTCGCCCTTCACTCAGCCGGCGCTCTCGCGGGCCGAGGCGCGCGAGCGCCTCGGTCTCGGCGAGGCCGCACCGGTGCTCGCGGTGATTGCCCAGATCACGCCCTGGAAGGCCCAGGACGACGCGATCCGGATCGCCGCCGAGCTGCATCGCCGGCACCCGCGGCTGCGGCTCCTCCTGGTCGGATCGACGCGCTTCGACAGCGCCGCGACCCGCCACGACAACGCCGCCTACCTCAGCTCCCTGCAGCGGCTCGTGCGCGAGCTGGGCCTCGACGGCTGCGTCGAGTTCTTGGGACAGCGCGAGGACGTGGCTGAGGTCCTGCGCGCCGTCGACCTGCTACTGGCGCCCTCCTGGGAGGAGCCGTTCGGGCGCTCGATCGTCGAGGCGATGGCCGCCGCCGTGCCGGTCGCCGCGACCAGCGCCGGGGGTCCCGCCGAGATCCTCAGCGCCGGCGGCACCGGGCTGCTGCTGCCGCCGCGCCAGCCGCAGCTCTGGGCCGAGCGGATCGCCCCGTTGCTGGCCGATCGCAGGCGGCTCGAGGAGATCGGTTGGAGGGGGCGTGCCGAGGTCGAGCGGCGCTTCGCCCTCGACCGCCACGCCGCCGCCGTGCTCGACCTCTACGAGGCGGTGCTGAGCGGCGCTTCGCCTCGGGCCGCCGCGGCGGCGTCCGGGTAGCGGGCCGGCGCGCCCTCCGCCGACAGCGCTTCGACCCGGGAGACGATTCGCTGCTGGAAGGACTGCTTCGAGAAGCGCTGGGCGTGGCGGGCGATCCGCTGCGGATCGAAGCGGTCGAAGTCGACCTCGGCGAAGGCGCGAGCGAAGGCGTCGGCGTCGTCGGGCGGGACGAGGACCCCGGTCTCGCCGTCGAGCACCGTCTCCAGGGCGCCCCCCGTCGCCGCCGCGACCACCGGTCGCCCCGCGGCCTGCGCCTCGACCGCGGCGATCCCGAACTCCTCCGCGGTCGGCAGCACCAGGGCCCGCGCCGAGGCGTAGCGCCGGTCGAGCTCGGAGTCGCCGATCCGGCCGAGGAACTCGACGCCGTCGCGGCGGTAGCGGGCTTCGAGGCGGCCTCGCTCGGGGCCTTCGCCGACGATCTGGATCGGGGCGCCGGCCCGGGCGGCGGCCTCGAGCGCGAGGGCGACGCGCTTGTGGGCGACGAGCTCGGTGACGACGAGCAGGGGGGCCGGAGAGCGCGGCTTCCTGGCCGCGGCGGGGCGGAAGCGGGTCACCTCGACCGGGGGGTGGACGACCTCGGAGTCCCGTCCCCAGAAGGCCGCGATCCGCTCCTTCGTCAGGGCCGAGTTGGCGAGGTAGGAGGTGACCCGTCGCGCCCGCCGGCGGTCGCTCGCCCGGATCCCCCTCAGAGCTCCTCGCAGCGCCGGGCGCAGCGCAGCGGGGACCTCGCCGAGCGCCCGCTCGGTCTCGAACCAGGCGTACCTGAACGGCGTGTGGCAGTAACAGAGGTGCCTGGCCCCGGGCGCGAGCCGGACGCCGTGGGCGAAGGCGCTGCTGCTGGAGACGACGACCGGGTGGCCGCTCAGCGGCAGCGAGCGGATCGCGTGGGGGAAGACGGGCAGCAGCCGCCGGAAGCTCGATTGCCGGGCACCGGCTCGCTGCAGATAGGAGGTGCGGACGTCGCGGCCGGCGAACCGTTCCTCGCTCCCCTCGCGGTCGTAGAGGAGGGTGTAGATCGGCGCCTCCGGCCAGCACTCCGCGATCGCCTCGAAGGTCCGCTCGGCCCCCCGCCGGACGAGGAGGTAATCGTGGACCAGCGCAACCGGCGAGGTTGGCTCCACGAGTGGCCCTACTTGGTCGGGATCGTCAGGATCCCGAGCCCGGCGCCCGACTCGGGGTCGAGGATCACGGTCGCCGCCTCGCTGCGGGAGGAGACGCCGAGCTTCGAGAAGGCCGAGGAGAGATGGCTCTTCACCGTGCTCTCCGCGAGGAACAGCTTCGACGCGATCGCCGCGTTGGTCATGCCCATCACGACCAGGCCGAGGATCTGCTTCTCGCGGTTGGTCAGGAGCTGCGGTGCGCCGCGCACGCCGGAGCGAGCCGGGATCACGATCTGCCCCGCCAGCGCCGCCGTGATCGACGGCAGCAGCGCGTCCTCGATCGAGGCCTCGGTGACCACCGCCTGGGCTCCGGCCTGCAGCGCGCGGCGCACGTCCCCGGGCCCGGCGCCTTCGACGACGACGATCACGACCAGCTCCGGGGCCGAGCGGGTCAGCTCCCGGACCTGGGCGCAGGCGGGACCGCCGAGCCGCCGGTAGGCGCTGACGAGGACGAGGGTGTCGTCGCCGACGACCGGAACCGGGTCGTACTCGGCCGCGCTCAGGGTCTCGGTCAGCCGCCGCGCCACGGCGACATCTTCGGCCCGGATCGCGATCCGGGCACTCGTCGCCGACTCGGCGCCCCCGGGGTGGGACCGCAGCGCCCTCATCTCAGCTCGGCACCACCTCGAGCAGACCCCGCTGCAGGAGGCTCTGGCAGAGCTCGCGGAGATCGACCCGGACCGTCTCCAGCGGCTGTTCGAGCTCGGTCGCGAGCTGGCTCGCCGCCCGCTCGAAGTCACCGCACTCGCCGACCACCTCCAGCATCCGGCCCCCGGTCGGGTTGAGACCGTGGTACTGGCCGGTGTTGAGGTTGAGGAGCACCGTCTCGGTCGGGAACGAACGGCTGGCGACGTGATCGGGGATCGCGAACCGGGCCAACGGCAGGTTCTCGTTCTGTGCGGCACTGCTGGTCGCCACTTTGGTGGAGGCCTCCTGTTCGGGGGTGGACGCCCCTAGAACGGGTGGCGGACATTGGTCCTTCCGTGGCGCTGCCGCTCTGCTCCACTTCCGACGTTTGCCCCACCGCGGGGGCTCCTCGTCAGGGGGTCGAGAAGCAGAAGCCCCGCGAGGTGACCTCGGTCAGGGCGTTGTTTTTTCCGTGGAAGTCGCGCGGCGAGCCGATGCACCCGGCGGTCAGCTGCTCGACGGTTCCGTAATCGACGATGGCGGGTTTCTCGTATTTGATCTGGTTATCCATCGAAGCGTGCAGCATAGGCGAGCCACGGTTGGGTGAAAAGGGGGAGAAAGGTAGGGATTTTCACGCCTGACTCGATCCTCCTACGGCTTGCAGGCGGTACTGCGGTGCGGCGAGGAGGGGCCCGTCCAGGAGCTTCTGCGGCAGCTCGCGATCCGCTTGGTAGCGCAGCCAGAGCTCGATCGCGACGAGGCGGAGGACGTCGTCGACCCAGACCCCTGGATCGCCCCGCTGGCTCGGCGGTGGCTGGGCGAGGAGCTCGGCGATCGCGTCGCCGCGAGCGTAGGCGCGGATCTCCGAGCCGCTCCCGAGCAGCTCCCGCAGGGCGGGCAGCTCGGCGCCGACGAGGGCGTCGGTGACGAGATCGTCGAAGACGCTCTTGTCGGGGCGGAGGCGAACCACGTCGGGGCTGAGGCCGGCCATCGCCTGGCGCAGCAGCGGGCGGGTCAGCCGGCCCTCCGAGCAGAGCGGCGGCGGCACCCGCATCATCAGCTCGAAGAGATCGAGGTCGAAGAGCGGATGGCGCGCCTCCAGGCCCTGCTGCTCGCTGCGGCGGCGGACGTGGTCGAAGAGGCCGAAGCCGTGGATCCCCGCGGTCAGCCCATGGCTGAGGTAGGCCCACCAGCGCGGGCCTTCCGCGGCGCGCCAGTCTGGCTCCTGCGGACCTTCGTCCAGCAGCCGCAGCAGTCGGCGGCTCGCCCACCAGGGCCCGCCGTGGCCGCGCTGCGCGAGCCGCCGCCAGGAGGCGGCAACCGAGGCCGGCGGCACCCCGGCGAGGCCGAACTGCCAGAGGACCCGGGCGAGGACGCGACGGGCCGCGCGCCCTCCGGCCTCCGGCAGGCCGCGGGCGAAGCGCAGCGCCGAGAGCGGCCGGCCGGCACGAAGCAGGTCCGCGGTCAGCAGCAGGCGGCTGCCGAACAGCTCGTCGCCGCCCTCCCCGCTCAGCATCGCGGTCACTCCCATCGCCGCCGCCTCGGCCAACAGCGGCTGGGTCCAGGCCTCGTTCCAGGCGTGCAGCGGAAGCTGCCACTCGGCGAGGTACTCGACGCCGCTGGCGAGGATCCCGCGCGGCTGGGCCGCCAGGTGCAGCCCGGGCAGCCCGGTGCGGGACTCGAGCGCCTCGATCCACGGCGACTCGTCGATCCTCGGGTAGCCGGGGAAGGTGGCGGAGAAGCCGCGAACGTCCGCGCCCGCGACCCGCTGGGCGAGGACCGCGACGCTGGTCGAGTCGAGGCCGCCGCTCATCAGCACGCCGGTCGGGGCGTCCGCGCTAGTGCGCCGTGCGACCGCCCGCTCGAGCTCGCCCCGGATTTGCGCTGCCAGCTCCGGGCGGGGCAGGTCCAGCGGCTCGCGGTACCGCGGCTTCCAGTAGCGCCTGGTCGAGCCGCCCGCCGGACCCAGCTCGACCAGCTCGCCCGGCCCCGGGCACTCGATTCCCTCGTACAGCGTCGCCCCGCCGGGAGCCGGGCTCCCGGTCAGCCAGCGGCTCAGTGCCAGCGGGTCGGGCGCCGGGCGCGAGCGCAGCAGCGGCAGCAGGTAGCGGATCTCGGTGGCGAACCAGAGGCGGCGGCCGGACCGCCGCACGACGACGCGCCGGACGCCGAGCTGGTCGGGCACCAGCAGGCCGCGCCCTGCCCGGGCGTCCCAGAGCAGCAGCGTGAACTCCCCTCGCAGCAGGCTTGGCAGATCCGCTCCCCAGCGCCTGTAGCCGAGGGCGAGCAGCGCCTCGGGGCTCGCATCGACGCCGAGCCGCTCGGCGAGCTCGGGGCAGCTGTAGACGGCGCCGTCGAGCGCGCAGATCACGCCGTCGACCTCGGTCGCCTCGCCGCGGGCGAGGTGCAGGTCGCCCGCCTCGAGCACGCCGGCGAAGGGTCTCAGCAAGGCCTACAGCTCCACCAGGCGGCCGGCCGCGGCGGGGCCGGCGTTGAGCAGCGGAACCCCCTGCAGCTCGAGCCAGGCGTGCGCCGCGAAGCGCGGGCCCGGCATCACCCCGATCACGAGCTCGGCTCGCGCATCGCGGCGGGCGAGCACCGCGAGCAGGACGAGCGAGCGGACGAGGCAGCGGGAATCGGTGGGGAGGAGGCGGAGGACGCGGACGACGGCGTGCGCGCAGCGGCGCGCGTCGGCTTCGGCGAGAGCCGGGGCCCGCCGCCGGCGACGGCCCTGGGGCCGGCGCAGCCGCGCGACCACGCCGGGCAGGTCGTGTCGGCGCAGGTGCCAGCGAACCTCGCCGTAGGTGGCGAGGATCTCGGCCAAGAGGCGCGCCCGCTCGGCTCGCGCCCGCCTAGGAGGTCTCACGCGCGGCTCCGGCCAGGCTCAGCTGGGCGAGGAGGGCATCTACGACGGCGTCGGGCTCGCTGCCGGGCGGGTAGCGCAGCTCCTGGGCGCGGCCGTCGGCCGCCAGCATCGCCGCGACTCGCAGCAGACGCAGCAGGCGCTCCGGCGCCCGCGTCACCCCGTCGAACGTGGTCGCCATCAGCCGGTTCGGCAGGCACGACTCGAAGGAGATGCCGGCGGCGCCCTCGTCCGGGGTGAGGCGAACGAAGGCGCGCACCGGCAGCCCCCCTCGCTCACCGGCAATCGCGAACAGCGCCTTGCTCGCGTCGGCGCTCCAGATCTGCCCCGGCAGCGCGTCTTCGGCGGCCGCCAGCTGGTCGGCGGGTACGCCGATCAGACCCGGACCCGGGTAGGCGACCAGATCGAGCGCGTTGGCGTCGAGCGCGAGCACGTCGTCGGCGAAGAAGGAGGCCTCGCCGCGGGCGATCAGGCGCAGCGCGATCGAGCTCTTGCCGGCCTGTGAGGGGCCTGCCAGGGCCAGGGCGCCGCCCGCGACCGCGACCGCGCTGGCGTGGAAGACCTCGAGCCCCTGGACGCTGGCGGTGACCGGGAGGACCTGGCCGAGGACGAAGCGCTGCCAGAGGTCGGGCCGCGCTCTCCCGACCGAGCTGAGGATCGTGCGACCGCCGTCGGCGATCAGGTGGTCGCCGAAGCTCTCGGTGCGCAACAGCAGTCGTCGCTCGGCGTGCTCGTGGCACTCGACGCGGAACGCCCCCTGACCCTGGCGCAGAACCCGTGTCGCCGTTCGCTCGCCGAGGCGCGCTCGCAGCGCCGCCGGCTCGACCAGGCGGTGGGCGACCCGCCTGGCGCCGGCGACCGCGCCCGGGCGATCGAGGCCGGGCAACGACGCCTCGGAGGCGATCGCGAGCCCGAACGCACCCGGTGCGACCGAGCCCGGAGCCGGAGCCGCCGCCGCGCGATCAGTACTCAATGATCGTCCCCCGCCGCTGGCTGATCGCGATCGCCCGCACCAGTGCCCAGATCCCGATCGGGACGAGGACGAGGAGGAAGGCGACCAGCTTCAGCAGGCAGAGCCAGGCCGATTCGGGCAGCGGCAGCCCGACCAGGAGGTTGCGCAGGAGGTCGACCGACGGCGTGAACGGCTGCACTTCCGAGGTCCAGCTGATCCATCCAGGCAGTAGGTCGGTAGGGAAGTAGAGGCCTGAGATCAGGGTCACGCCGGCGATCAGGACCCCCAGCCCCGGCGCCTGTTTGAAGACGATCAGCAGCGCCGTGACGAGGAGCGCGATGGCGCTGAACGAGAGCGCCGCCAGGATCGCCACCGGCAGGGCGAGGGGCAACGTCTCCCAGCGCAGCGAGAGATGGAAGAAGAGCGCCGCCACGAACAGCGTCCAGACGCTCAGCACGATCGACTGGACGATCGGGAAGACGGTCATCGAGAGCGCCCCACGGACGCCGCCGAAAGGGGAGAGGAGGACCCGCTCGAAGGTGCCCGCGACGAGCTCGGCACGCAGCGCCGCCGAGAGCACCAGGGTCGATTGGACCACCGCCAGGATGACGAGGCCGACGACGACGAAGGCGAAGTAGTCGTCGGGGGACTTGAACTCCTTGACGCTGAGCAGGCGGGCGACGTAATAGAAGAGGGCGACGCTGAAGACCGAGGAGAAGGCGGTCGAGAGCGCCAGCGCCCGGTAGCTGAGGAAGATCCGCAGGTCTCGCTGGAAGATCGCGGCAACGGCTCTGAGCTGGCTCATCGCATATCCCGCGGTCACAGCCGGCCCGCATCGAGGGTCAGCTTGCGGTCGAACGGCGCTTCCTCGGCGAGTCCCGGGGAGCACCAGATCGCCGCCCCGCCCCGCTCGGTGAGGCGGGCGAGGAGGGCGAGCATCAGCGCCGCGGCGGCGTCGTCGAGCGAGTTGAGCGGCTCGTCGAGGAGGACCAGGTCGGGCTCGTGCAGGAACGCCATCGCCAGCCGCACCCGTTGCCGCTGCCCGGTCGAGAGCCGGTCCATTCGCTGGTCGGTGAGCTCGCCGAGGTCGAGGCTCTCGACCACGCTCGCGATCGCGAGCGGGAAGCGACGGCGGTCGAGCAGCGAGATCCGGCCCCAGAGCTCGAGATGCTGCCTCACCGTCAGCCGGGCGTAGAGGCCGCGATCCCCGGCGCTGAGGAAGCCGACCCGGCGCTGGTAGCGGGCGCGGTCGCGGTGCGGGTCGAGGCCGTCGAGCTCGACGCTGCCGCGGTCGGGTCGGATCAGCCCGGCGCAGATCCGCAGCAGCGTCGTCTTGCCGGCGCCGTTGGCGCCGCCAATCCCGACCAGCGTGCCGGGCTCGACCGCGAGCTCAACCTGGTCGAGGACGGTGCGGCGCCCCCAGGCGCGGCAGAGGCCGTGGGCGGAGAGCAGGGCGCGGCGCGCAGTCCGGCCGGTCGGCTGGGGGGCCGGTTGCGGCCGCTCGAGCGAGACCTCCGCCTGCTGCATCAGTCCCCTCTCCAGACCTCGAGGCCGGCGAGCAGCGCCTCGACCAGGGAACCCGGGCCCACCGCGCTGTCCGCTTCGAGCCGCAGCAGGCGGGCGGTGGCGGCGATCGCGCCGAGGACCTCGAATAGCTGCCGCTCCCGGCCGGTCGCCGAGCCGATGCCGATCGCCAGCGCTCGCAGGTCGACGAACTCCGCTCGCCCGAGCCGCGGGCGGGCCGGGCCGACGGCGCGGCGATCGACGACGACGACGGCGGCCAGCGGCGCCGGCTCGGTCGCGGCGCCGGGGACCGCGACCCAGCGCTCGCCGTCGCGGCCGTCGATGCAGGCGAACGGCGCCCCCGGATGGGCCCACGGCTCGCGCGCGTCGGCGGTCAAGGCGAGCACGTCGTCGCAGAAGAAGGACGCCCCGCGCTCGACCAGCTCGGCGGCCAGGGTCGTCTTGCCGGCGCCGGAGCGGCCGGCGAGAGCGATCACGCCCGCGCCCGTCTCGACCCCGCTGGCATGCAGGCAGGCGGTGCCGCCGAGGCTGGCGATCAGGTACGGGGCCCAATCGCAGAGCAGCCTTTGCCAGCCCTCGTCCGTCGCCGCCGGCGGGGTGCAGGTGAGCACGGCGAGGTCGGGCGACAGATGAAAACGGTGGTCTCCGCTGCGAACGAGGTGGTCCCCGCGCCTGCCGCGCTCGACGACGAGCTCGGTGCCCTCGCCGACGACCGCCTCGTGCAGCGGTACGCCCTCGGCGCCGCTCCAGAGCGATGCGACCCCTGCCGGCTCCAGCGCCCGAGCCCCGACGACGCGCAGTCCGGGAACCGGCGGCGGCTCGGCGAGCGCGCCCGGGATCGGGAAGTCGCAGGCGAGCTCGACGCCGTAGGCACGGTAGTGGCAGCGGCTCGCCTTCGGGGCGCGCAGACCTGGGACCGTCACGGCTCACCAACGGGGGCCGCGACCCCCAACTTTCAGCTCCCGCCGGCGCCGGCGGGAGCCCTCACAACCCGCGTCGGCCGAGCGCGAAGGTGATCGTTCGCAGGAGGATCTTGAGGTCGAGCCAGAGCGACCAGTTGGCGCCGTAGAGGTAGTCGATCTTGACCATCTCGTCGAGCGGGATCCGGGCGGAGCCGAAGATCTGCCAGAGGCCGGTGACGCCGGGCGGGACCAGCAGCCGGTAGCGGTCGAGGCCGACGATCAGGCGATCCTCGTCGACCACCAGGGGGCGCGGACCGACGAGCGACATCTTGCCGCCGATCACGTTGAAGAGCTGGGGGAGCTCGTCGAGCGAGGTCCTGCGCAGCAGCCGGCCCACCCGGGTCACCCGCGGGTCGTCCTCGATCTTGAACAGCCCCCCGTTCGCTTCGTTGCGGTGCGCAAGGGCGGCCCGCTGCGCGTCGGCGCCGTCGACCATCGTGCGGAACTTGAAGATCTCGAAGACCTCGTCGCGCTGGCCGACGCGACGCTGCCGGAAGAAGACCGGCCCGCGCGAGTCGAGCTTGATCGCGACCGCGATCAGCACCATCAGCGGCGAGAGGACCGCGAGGATCGAGAGCGCGCCGAGCAGGTCGAAGCCGCGCTTGGCGAGGGCCGAGGAGCGGGAGAGGCCATGTCGCCTGAGCCCAAGCAGCGTCGCCCCCTCGACCTCGTCGTAGACGAAGGCGGAGCCGACGGCCTCGAAGACGGTGGGGAGGACGCTGACCCGGACGCCGAGGCGCTTTACGGTCATGATCGCCTCCTGCAGACGCTGGTCGTTGTCTTCTCCTCCAGGCGCGATCACGGCCCGATCGATGCGGTGACGCTCGAGCAGCCGCTCGAGCGCTTCGAAGCTCCCCAGGATCGGAAGTTCGTTGAAGCTGACGTCGGACCCCGACAGCGGGATCCGGCCGACGACGCGGGTGTTGGCTCCGGGGCAGCGCTCGAGCTTGGCCGCGAGCCGGTGGGCGGGGGCTGCGTGGCCGATCACCACGCAGCGCTCCGGGTCGACCAGTCTCGCCGCGAGCCTCCGGGCCAGGGCCCGGAGGAGGACCATCGCGACGAAGAGGGTGCCGAGGAGGACGAGCGCCTGGCCCCTGCCGAGCGTCCCGTCGACCAGCGCGTCGCCGGCCAGGAAGGCGAGCAGCGTGTAGAGGGCGGCGACCGAGAGCAGCGTTGGCGCCTCGTCGAGCGTCGTCTTGTGAAGGAGGTGCTCGTCGCGGTCGTAGAGACCGGCCAGCTTGCAGACGGGGACGACCAGGAGGATCGCCAGCGGCGCCCAGGTTCCGAGCGCGTCGCGGCCGAGGACGACGACGGTGAGGACGAAGGCCGCGGTCGCCGCGAGCAGGTCGCTGGCGGCGAGCAAGCGCCTGAAGACGGAGTCGCGGGCGCTGCCGGCATTGACCGCGGCCGCGTCCTCGCCCCACCATCCGCGCCGGGCCCCCTCTCGCCGGTTGCTCTCGCGAATCCGCCGCGGCCAGGCCGTCCCCGTCTCCGGCATCGCCGCCTCCGCGCCTTCGATCAGGGTGCGCGGCTCGGCCTCCACGGTGGCGTCGGGGATCGACATGACTAGCCACCCAACGCGGCGGGGAGGCTCGCGCTGGCGGGGATCGAACGAATTTCCAACCGGCGGCTCGATCTGCCGCCGTCCTAACGCTCGACTCGAGGGTGAGACTGGGTGCGTCCGTGCCGCGAAGCAGGGGCCGAGCAAGGAGGTGCGTTGTAAACAGCCGTCGCCGAATCTTCACAATTGAGCCCTCGGCTGGGCTGGCGACGCCGTCGTCTGGAGCTCTCCCGACTGGTACCAATCTCGTACTGTCAGGTATGGGTCTAAATCAAAACTCCCACCCTGCCTAGTACGAAACTCGCACTCTTTCAGATCGCCTCCAACTAACACCGTCCTTGGGCGGGATGGCTTGATGCCGTGGACCTCGAGTGAGTGGACTGAGGGGGGTGGAGAACTTTCACTTCAAGTTCCCGCAGCGTTCACATCCTGCCCCTTCCTGGCTGGCGAGGATGCCGGCAGTCCCGCAGAGAGAAAAAAGAACGGCGGGTAACACGATCCAAGGAGATCTACATGTTGTCTGTGAAGCGGAAATCTGCCAGGAGGGGCACTCGTGCCGGGCTCCTGGTTGGGGCGGTCGTAGTCGCCCTCGGGGTCGGCGGGGTGAGCGCTGGCAGCGCGGCTGCGTCGCCCACCTGCTCCGGCTCCAACATCTTCGGCGAAGGTGCTTCGCTGCAGAAAGTAGCCCAGAAGGAAGTCCTCAATCCGGCCTACAACACCTTCTGCACCGGCAAAGGCACGGAACCGAAAGTCAGCTACGAAGGTCCCGGCTCGGCCAACGGCCTCAACGCCTGGAACTTCAACGGCACCACCACCACCGACACGACCCGGGCCTTCGTCGCCTCTGACGACGGTCCGAACGCCACCCAGATCGCCAACGCCCAGACCTCGGCCAACGGTGCCAAGGTCCTCGTGATCCCGGTCGCCCAGACCGCGATCGCAGTGGTCGTCAACCCGCCGGCGGGCTGCACCCTCGGCGTCATCACCAACAAGCAGCTG
>DATKLT010000064.1:0-96856 GCA_035542315.1 Solirubrobacterales bacterium
ATGAACAGGCAAAAGGCAACCTCGGCGGGGAGGGGGGGCGGGTGGATTTCGGATTGTCTAGTGGGGGGTACGTTGCGGCGGTGGAGGGGGCGCAGCGGGCGCTGTTCGAGGGCGAGTCCTACGAGGTCTGCCTCACCGACACCGCCACGGTCGCGCTCGACGACCCCGATCCGCTCTCCATGTACCTGGGCCAGCGCCAGGCGATGCCGGCTCCGTACGGGGCCTTCATCCGCTGCGGAGAGGTCGCGTTGCTCAGCTCCTCGCCGGAGCGGTTTCTCGCCATTGCCGCCGATGGCGTCGTCGAGTCGAAGCCGATCAAGGGCACTCGCCCGCGCGACGCCAACCCCGCCGAGGACGCCGAGCTGGCTGAGGAGCTGGCGGCGAGCGCCAAGGACCGGGCCGAGAACATGATGGTCGTCGACCTGGTCCGCAACGACCTCGGCCGCGTCTGCGAGGTCGGCTCGGTGGTGGTGCCGGAGTTGATGGCGGTCGAGAGCTTCAGCCACGTCCACCAGCTGGTCTCGACCGTGCGCGGCCGCTTGGCCCAGGGCCGCGATGCGATCGACTGCTTCGAAGTATGCTTCCCGGCGGGCTCGATGACCGGCGCGCCGAAGCTGCGGACGATGGAGATCATCGATGCCCTCGAGCCCGCTGCGCGCGGGGTCTACTCCGGCGCCCACGGTTACTTCGGCCTTGACGGCGGCGCCGACCTCGGCGTCGTCATCCGCTCCCTCGTCCTCAGCGGCGACAGCGCCCGCATTGGCGGCGGCGGCGCCGTCACCGTCCTCTCCGATCCCGAGGCCGAGCACGAGGAGATGCTGGTCAAGGTCGAGCCGCTGCTCCGGCTTCTCGGCGCCGCAACCGGCCCGGCTCAGCGCCCGTCGGTGGCGAGCAGCGTGGCGAGCTGAGCGCGGCGGTGGACGCCGAGCTTGCGGTAGACCCGTTCGAGGTGGGCGTTGACCGTCTTCGCGCTGATCATCAGGGCAAGCGCGATCTCGGGGTTGGACATGCCGCGTCCCGCCATCGCCGCGACCTCTCGCTCGCGCGGGGTCAGCTCGGCCAGTCGCCCGGCGGTGCCGGCTGCCGGGGCGGCCGCCTCGATCCGCCTCAGGCAGGCGGCCAGGTGCGGTCGCAGCAGTGCCAGGACTTCTCGGTCACGCTCGTCGAAGTCGCGGCGCTCGCGGTTCAGAGCGAGGCCGACCACGGCTGACCCCGAGCTCAAGGCGCAGGCGAGCTGATGCTCGATTCGCAGGTTCCGGTAGAGCGCCGCGTGGATCTCGAGCCGGTGCAGCTGGCGACGGGAGATGAAGTCGGAGAACATCACTGGCGCGCCGTCGCCGCTCTCGACGTAGTAGGAGATCAGCGGGTTCTGGGAGGCGAGGCGGCCGAATTCCGCCAGCCCATCGGCGGTCACCTCCTCGGGTCGGTCGCTGACCACGAGCGGCGGGCTGCCGTTGAGCTCGATCCGGTTGTAGGAGGCGCTCTCGCAGTGGATCAGGCCGGAGATCTCAGCCAGCGCCACCGCCGGCAGCGCGGCCCGGTCGCCGACCTCGGCCAGCGCCGCGGCGCTGGTCAGTACTGCCCGGAAATCGTGCGCGCTGAGGTCGGCCATGGTCGGGCCCCAGACGCGCTCAAGATAGGGCAATCGCCCGATTGACGCGAGCGGCGGCGCTCGTTTGGATGCCGGTCGTGCTCCGCCTCCGCCCCGATCGCAGCCTCTGTGCCGTACTGGCAGTCGTCGTCGCCGTTGCCCTGGCAGCGCCCGCCGTCGCAGCGGCAGGGGGCACGCGCATCGCCGGCACCCTGACCGGCCTGCCGAAGAAAGCCGACCTCGCCGCGGTCGAGGCGGTCGACCCGCGCGGTCAGATCGGCGGCGTCGACCTGGTCGGGGGCGGCGGCGCCTTCAGCCTCGCGGTCAAGCCGGGTACCTACGTGCTCGCCTCTAGCGCGATCGAGGGCGAAGACGAACTGGCCGGCTTCGGGCCAGCGAAGAAGGTGCGGCGGGGGGCCAAGGTGAGGGATCACTCGAAGCTCAAGCCGCTCGCCCGCAGCGCGGCCGCCGGCAGCCGCGCCCTGCTCCGTCGGGGCTCGGTGCTGACCGTCACCGGCTTCGAGTTCACCGACAACTCGACCGATCCAGACGTCGTCCACCAGCTCCGCTCGCAGCTCCTCAACGACCTCTTCCGCCGCTGCGAGGACTACGTCTTCGTCGACACCTCGCCCGAGTTCGTCAAGTTCGCGCAGCAGGAGTCAGCGCTCTCGCGGGCCGGGAAGCTCTCGACCCCGTTCCAGTACCGGCCGATTCCGCCGCAGTACGAAATCTTCGGCTCCGCCAGCTTCGAACGCGAACGCTTCCTGCTCGAGCTGACGGCGACGACGACCGCTCACCAGGGGGTGCCGAACGCGCCCACCGACCTCGAAGTCAAGCTGCCCGAGATCGATCTCGAAACCGCCGAGAACGAGCTGCGCAAGGCCGACGCGGCCTTCGCCAAGAAGCTCTGCGGCTGAGCGAGCCGCGCTCGGCCGGCGTCTTTAGAAATCCCTTCGCAACCTTTTAGCGATCCCTTCGCGCGCCTTTAGGGAGCGAGCAGCGCCGCCGGCGACCCTGGCTCCATGCTTAGGAAGAGAAGGTCCCACAGCTTCGGCTCCGCCCTCGTCGGCGGGGCAGTCGTCGCCATCGCCGCGCTGGTCGTCGTCGCGACTGGTCTCGTGCACACCGGCGGCGGCTCCACCACGACCCCGAGCGCCGTCGCCGCCGCCGGCGACTCGCAGCCAGCTGCCTCCGTCAGCCACGAGGAATCGAACACGATCAACCAGATCTACAAGGACGACGGTGACGGCGTCGCCTTCATCGAATCGCGCGAGGCCGAAGGCGTCGCCTCGGGCTCGGGCATCGTCCTCGACTCCGAAGGACACGTCCTCACCAACAACCACGTCGTCGAAGGCGCCAGCTCGATCTCGGTCAAGCTGGAAGCCGAAGGCGAGGCCTACCCGGCGACCCTGGTCGGCGCCGAACCGAACTCCGACCTCGCCCTCCTGCGCGTCGAAGCGCCGGCCGACAAGCTGCACCCGCTGACGCTCGGCAACTCCTCGGAAGTGGAAGTCGGCGACCCGGTGGTCGCAATCGGCAACCCGTTCGACCTCGAACGGACCGTGACCAGCGGCATCGTCTCCGCCCTGCAGCGCGAAATCCAGGCGCCGAACGGGAACACGATCGCCAACGTGATCCAGACCGACGCGGCGATCAACCCGGGCAACTCCGGCGGCCCGCTGATCAACTCCTCCGGCGAAGTGATCGGGATCAACTCCCAGATCGAGACCGGCGGCGAAGGCTCCGAGGGCAACGTTGGCATCGGCTTCGCGATCCCGATCGACACCGCCAAGGAAGAGATCGCCCAGCTCGAGGCGGGCGGCTCGGCCAGCGCCCAGGGCGCCGAAGGCCAGGCGACCGAAGCCGGTGGCTTCCTCGGCGTCAGCGGCCTCACGATCACCCCCGAACTGGCGCAGGAGTTCAACCTGCCGGTCAGCTCTGGGGTGCTGATCGAGGAAGCGGTCGAAGGCGGCCCCGCCGCCGAAGCGGGTCTGCAGGGTGCGACCAGCGCCGTCGAAGTCGAAGGCGGCGAGGTCGGGATCGGCGGCGACGTCGTCACCGCGATCGACGGCCAGCAGGTCGGCGGCATGGAAGAACTGGCCCAGATCGTCGGCGCGATGCAGCCCGGCGAAGAAGTGCAGCTGACCGTGGTCCGCGGCGAACAGAGCGGCAGCGTGACGGTTACCCTCGGCCAGCGCTGAGGGCGGGACGGGGCTCAGCGGCCGGTGCCGCTGAGCCCCGCCGCCACCCGTACCGCGGCGGTGCGGTCGTAGAAGTCGACGGCGAAGATCGCGCCTTCGCCGGCCCCGCCCCTTGCCTGCTCCGGAGCCCCCGCAGCCGCCGAGCGTGAGGACGAGAACGAGCAGCGATCCGCAGAGGAGGCCGCTAGACGCCCTCGGTCGCAGCGACCTCTCCGTTCGCGATCGCTTCCAGCAGGCGCTCGTGGTCGGCCTCGTTGCGGTCGGCGTAGCGGACCGAGAACTCGGCGATCGCCTCGTCGAAGGCGCTGCCCTTGCCGAGGTAGGCGGCGATCGCCATCCGGTCGCCGGAGCGGGCGTGGGAGCGGGCCAGCGACCAGGCGCAGGCGCGGGTGTAGGTGAGCAGGCCGCGCTCGCTGATCCGCGCCAGGTCGGCGGACGCCTTCCAGTCCCAGAGCTGGCGCACGTAGAAGTCGTGCTCGAGCCCGTCGAGCCCGGTGCTGCGCTGCCAGCTGAGGAAGAGGTCGGAGGCCGCCTGCATCATCCGCTGGCCGCGGACGACGCGCTCGCCGTGGCTGCCGTACTCGCTGGCGCCGAGGTGCGGCTCGAGCACCGAGGCCTGCGCCTCCTTCGCCTGCAAGACGAGCGGCTCGCCGCCGCTGCGGGAGACGAGGAGGAATACCCAGGCGCGGGTGCCGACGCTGCCGACCCCGACCACCTTGCGCGCCATGTCGGCGAAGCGGTAGGAGCGGAAGAGGTGCTCGACGTCGGCGTGCAGCCCGGCGACGTACTGGTCGAGCAGCTCCCGCACGTAGGCGGCGCGCTCGTCGGGGTCGGCGCTCGCGTGCAGCTCGGCGAGCGGCGTCAGCAGCGGCGGCGCGCTGGCGAAGCGCAGCTCGCCGTCGACCTCCTCGGTCAGCTTGCGGGCGGCACGGGCGCTGTCCTTGCGCCGGCCCTTGGCGAAGGTGCGCTCGAACAGCTCGTGGCCGTCGGCGTCGAGGCGGGTGCCGAAGCGCGCCGTCAGCTCGTCGGCGTCGAGCCGCTCATACCAGGCCTCGAGCATCGTCTCGGCGGCGAATTCGCGCATCCCCTCGCGGTACTGGCGCACCGCCCGCTCGACGATCCGGCGCCGCCGCCGCGGCGGCAGATCGATCTCGCGGCCGGCGATCTCGATGCTCGCCGCCATTCGCTTCACGTCCCACTCCCACGGTCCGGGCAGGGTCTCGTCGAAGTCGTTGGGACCGAAGACGAGCCGCCGGTCGGGCGCGGCGAAGCCGCCGAAGTTGGAGATGTGGGCATCGCCGCAGAGCTGGACGACGAGGCCGGAGTCGGGAGTGGGGGCGAGGTCGGCCGCCATCACCGCGGCGGCGCCGCGGTAGAAGCTGAAGGGCGAGGCGGCCATCCGCCCGTAGCGAATCGGCAGCAGCTCCTGCAGTCGGGACTCGGCCTGGCGGCGGAGGATCGCGACCGGGTCCTCGCGGCTGGCAGCGGGCTCCCACTCGGCGTGGACGGAGCGCGGCGCGGCCTTTCGGGCCGCCCGCCCGCGCTCGGGCTCCTCGCCGTGTTCGAGGCGGGCGATCGCGTTCGGTGGCGGCATCTCGGGACCCAAGATAAGCTGTCGACCGATGCGCTCGGCACTTGCTTCCGCTCTCGTCCTAATCGCGGTCGCACTGGGGGCGGCGGCGCCGACGGCGTTCGCGGCGAACGAAATCGCCTACCGCTGCAACGTCGACATCTGCCTGCTCGACCCGGCCAACCCGAGCGCGGTCACCAACCTGACCGATTTCGAAGAAGGAAAAGGCTTCACGGCCGAGCAGCCGATCTGGTCTCCCGACGGCAAGAAGGTCGCCTTCGTCAGCAACTTCACCAAATCGGGACCGGGCGAAAAAAACGTCTTCGTGATGGACACGACGGCGACTGACCAGGCGATCAACCTCGCGACTCAGATCACCCCGTACGGGTCGGGCGGGAAGACGATTCACGACCTCGCCTGGTCCCCTGACGGAAGCCGCATCGCCTATACCCGCGGGAATAGCAGCAGCGATTACGGGGTCTGGGTCGTCAACGCCGACGGCACGACCACCTTCCCTCTGGCGATCGGCTCCCCCGGAGAAGCCAAACACCCGACCTGGTCCCCCGACAGCTCGAAGATCGCCTACTCGAGCGGCAATCAGATCTACGTCGCCAGCTCCACCGGCGGGCTCGGCACGGCGCTCGCAAACTCTCCCGGCCGCGAACCGGCGTGGTCGCCGGACGGGACGAAGATCGCCTTCGACCTGCCCAACGGCATCGCCGACTACGTCAACCTCCGCATCGTCAACGCCGACGGCAGCGGCTCACCGACCACCGTCGTCGACCCCTTCCCCTATTCGGAGTGGACCTTCGCCGCCTGGTCGCCCGACTCCAGCCGGGTTGCCTACCGTGGCCACGGCGAAGGCGAAGACTACGACGAGCGCGTCGTCAACGCGAACGGCACCGGCAGTCACCCCCTTGCCAGCTCGACCTCGGAGAACGTCTACGAACCGTCGTGGTCGCCGGACGGCACGCGCGTGGTCTACGAGGCTTTCCGCTTCCTCGAACCGAGCCCGAACAACAACATCTTCGTCGCCAACGCCGACGGTTCCGGCTCCGAGCAGCCGCTGACGACGAACGGCAAAAGCTACGAACCGGTCTGGCGCGTCGTTCTCAACACGCCGCAGGCGCCGCCGCCGCACCCGGGCGCGGAGAAGCCGAAGGTCGTCTGGATCACGAAACGGATCCCGTGGAAGGGCCCGCCGCCGCCGATGATGATCGTCGGCTGCGACGCTCCTACCTGCTCCACCTCGACCACGGGCAAGATGAAGGGCGCGGTGGTGGCGGGGCTCACCTTCCGGCCGACCTCGGCGCTGGCGAAGCCGAAGGGCGGCAAGGTGCCGAAGTGGGTGGTGGTCGCCAAGGGCAAGCTGAAGCTGAAGGAAGGGCAAAAGCGCAAGCTGAAGCTGCATCTGAACAAGACCGGCGTCGCGGCGCTCAAGAAGCTGGGCAAGGCGACGGTCCAGGTGACGGTGACGATCAAGGTCACCGGGCGCAAGAAGCCGTACGTCTTCACCCACGCGATCCACCTCTACATCCCGAGGGGCAAGAAGTAGTGAAGGGATGGGCGGCGGTGACCCTGCTCGCCGCCGGCCTGCTCGTCCTCGCCGGCTCGGCGGCGGCGCGGCCCGCGCGGCGGCTGCAGAAGGGCTTTCCCTACGCCGCTGAGATCCAGGCCGAAATCCAGTACGACGGGACCTACGAAGTCAACCGCCGCAGCTTCCAACCCTGCAGCAGCGGCGAAGAAGTGGTGCGGGTCCCGATCTCCGAACGGCATCAGGTCCACATCGAGCGCACGGTTTTCTTCCGCCACATCACCGTCCCGGTGGCGACGCCCGGCGAACTGGGCAAGGCGGCGGCGAAGCTGGGGCTGCAGCCGACGGTGACCACGCCCGGCAGGATCAAGAACGACCACTCCTCGATGGATCTCGAAGACGAGCTGGTCGTCCCCAACCCCGAGAGCGAAGGCTGCCACCAGGCCCCGGTCAACTGTCACTGGGAGCTGGCGCCGCTGCCGAGCGGCGCGTTTCAGGAGATCGCCGCCCACGACCACGGGTTCCTGCCCGTGTTCTGGTCGATCAGCGTGCTCGGCTCGAACACGACGATCGAAGAGGAATGCCCGGTGACCAACGGCAGCTCGGAGCTCGCGGCGCAGCTGACCGAATCCGGCAAGCTCTATCCGAAAGGCCTCGAAAACTTCCCCGAAGTGACGATCAGCCGGCCACTCGCCTCCGACTTTCACCGCCTCCAGCACCAGAAGTCGGTCGAGTTCCAGGTCAGCCTCGACACGCCGCAGTCGGGCACCGCCAACTGCGCCACCCACTTCAGCGAAGAAGAAGAAACCTGCACCCACGGCGTCAGCGGCACCGCCTACGTGAAGCTGAAACGGCTCTTCCTCTACAAGAGCAAGCAGTCCTACCCGCGCTGAGCCGCGGCGGCGAGCCCGGCGCCGGCGGCGCGTAGCGCCTCCAGCGTTCCGGCCTCGCGGATCGAGCGGACCGGCAGGCCGTCGAGCGCCGCGGGGTCGAGTTCGTCGAGGCCGACGAGGACATGGAGGTCGCGCTTGGCGCGGGCGCAGATCGCGGCGATCTGGCCGACGATCTTGCCTTCCAGGCTCTGCGAGTCGATCCGGCCCTCGCCGGCGATCGCGGCATCGGCTGCACCGAGCCGGCGCTCGAAGTCGAGCAGGTCGAGGACGAACTGGGCGCCTGGGCGCAGGTGGGCATCGAAGGCCGCCCAGAGGCCGCCCGACAAGCCGCCGGCGGCGCCGCTCATCGGCACCCCGCGCGGGTCGCGCGGCAGATCCCTGGCGTAGGCATCGAGGCGCCGGCCGAGGCGGGCGACGGTGGCCTCGTCGGCGCCCTTCTGCGGGGCAAAGACGCGGGCGGCGTCCTCGAACGGGGTCGTCACGTCGCAGAGGATCTCGAGCGTGGCGTCGCCGCTGCCGCCGCGCTCGCGCAGCGCCTCGACCGCGCCGCGGCCGCCGTCGGTCGTCGCGCTGCCCCCGGCGGCGAGGATCACGCGACCGGCGCCGGCCTCGATCGCGGCGGCGATCAGCTCGCCGGTGCCGCGGCTACTGGCCGCCTCGGCGTCGCGCTCGGCGGCGGTGAGGAGCGGCAGGCCGGAGGCCGCGGCGGTGTCGACGACGGCGGTCTCGCCATCGGCGAGGAGGACGTACTCGGCCTCCAGCGATCGTCCCAGCGGATCGTGCGCCGGTGCCTGGCGAGTCTCGCCGCCGAGCGCGGCGCGCAGCGCTTGCGCGGTGCCCTCGCCGCCGTCGGCGACCGGGCAGAGGTCGGCCGCGGCGCCCGCCTCGCGCAGCCCGGCGGCGATCGCCTCGGCGACTTCGGGGGCGCTGAAGGTGCCCTTGAAGGAGTCGGGGGCGACGAGGAAGCGGGGGGTATCGGTCACGCCTCTATTCTCGCTTGTCTTGCGACTCTCGATCCGACCGCCGCTGTCCCTGTCGCTGGCGCTGCTCCTCTGCGGCCTCGCTGCGACGCCCGCCGGCGCCAGCGCTTCCAGCCCGGTCACGATCGCCGCGGTCGGCGACACGATCCTCGGCAACACGCCGCAGCTGCCCTCGCGGCCCGCGCTCTACCTGCGCCCGATCTCGCCTCAGCTGCGCGCCGACGCCGTCTTCGGCAACCTCGAGGGGACGCTGACCGACGCCTCTTCCTCGCCCAAGTGCGGTGCCGGCTCGAGCGATTGCTTTGCCTTCCGCAACCCGCCGCGCTTCGCCCGCGTCCTGCGCGGCACCGGCTTCACCGTGATGAACGACGCCAACAACCACTTCGGCGACTTCGGCGCCGCCGGAGAAGCCGACACCGTGCGGGCGCTGCACCGCGCCGGCATCGCCCAGACCGGCCGACCGGGGGAGATCGCGGTTCGCCGGGTGAAGGGGACCACCGTTGCCTTCCTTGGCTTCGCGCCCTACGCCAACACGGCGTCACTCACCGACCTGCCGGCGGCCCGGCGGCTGATCCGCCGCGCCGACCGGCGCGCGGCGATCGTCGTCTGCATGATGCACGCCGGGGCCGAGGGCGCGGGAGAGACCCACGTCAGCGGCCACGAGGAGCATTACCTCGGCGAGGATCGCGGCAACCCGGAGCGCTTCGCGCGGATGGCGATCCGGGCCGGTGCCGACCTGGTGCTCGGCTCCGGGCCTCACGTGCTGCGCGGGATGCAGCTCTACCGCAGCCGTCTGATCGCCTACAGCCTCGGCAACTTCGCCAACTTCCACAACTTCGGCGGCGGCGGGGTGCTCAGTCTCTCCGCCGTCCTCCACGTCAGCCTCGACCCCCGCGGCCGTTTGCTCGCTGGCCATGTCACCTCGGTCCGGCTGGCGGGTCCCGGCCGGCCGCTCGTCGATCAGAGCCACGCCGCGGCGCACCTGATCGGCCGCCTCTCCCGGCAGGACTTCGGCCAGGCCGCGGTTCGGCTCGGCGGCCGCGGACGGTTTCTACTGCCGGGCCGCCGATAGAGGGGGTGGCTAGGCGCGCTGGCGAGCGGCGGCGGTTGCCTCGATCAGCGCGTCGAGCTGGTCGAGGCTGAGCGCCGCGCCGGCAAGAGGCTCGGCACCGTTGTTGCCGAGGCCGTCGAGGAGGACCGGGAGGAAGCGGCGCCAGGCCGCGGGCGTGTCGCCGACGGCTGGCTCGGCAACGGCGTCGAGCATCAGCTGCACGATGATCAGGTCGGTCGTCTCGACCCCGGGGCGGAGCACGCCGGCGGCGCGTGCCCGCTCGACCAGCTCGTCTACCTTGGGTTTGAGCTGGGCGCGGGCCTCGTCGACGAACTGGCGGTGACGGGGGGAGCTGAAGACGAGCTGCTTGAGCCCACGGTCGCAGGCGTGCAGCTCGATCGAGCCTTCGAGGTAGCTGACGACCCCCTGCCAGGGGTCCTCCTCGGCGAGGGCGCGCTCGACGACGCCTGTGACTTCGTCGATCCGGTCTTGGAAGAGGGCGCCGATCAGCTCGTCCTTGTTGGCGAAGCGGCGGTAGGCGGTGCCGACGCCGACGCCGGCACGAGCGGCGATCTGGTCCATCGTCGCCTCGAAGCCGTGCTCGGCGAAGACCTCCCGGGCGGCTTCGAGCAGGCGGCGGCGGTTCTCCTCGGCGTCGCGCCGCAGCGGCCGGGCAGCTGGCTCTACCGCGGCGCCCTTGGTCTTCAGCTCAGTGGCCATATCTCACAGATTAGCCGAAGCGGAGGCGATGACTCCGTTTTTCTGCTAGCTTGATCCGAAACCGGAGGTTACTCCTCCACTTGTCCAGCTCCCCACTTCCCGTACGAGGCCGAATCGATGAACCCCCACGAAAACCCGCACCACGAGCGCCGCTGGCTGATCCTCGCGATCCTCGGCCTCGCCCAGCTGATGGTCGTCCTCGACGCCACCATCGTCAACATCGCCCTGCCCTCCGCCCAGGAAGCGCTCGGCTTCTCCGATTCGGCGCGCCAGTGGGTGGTGACCGCCTACGCTCTGGCCTTCGGCAGCCTGCTCCTGCTCGGCGGCCGGATCGGCGACCTCTTCGGTCGCAAGCGCGTCTTCATCGTCGGCTTGATCGGGTTCGCCGGCGCTTCGGCCCTGGGCGGGCTGGCCCCCAGCTTCGCGGTCCTGATCGGCGCCCGCGCTCTGCAGGGGGCCTTCGGCGCGATCCTCGCCCCGGCGGCGCTCTCGCTGCTGACCACCACCTTCACCGATCCCGACGAGCGCGGCAAAGCCTTCGGCCTGTTCGGCGGCATCGCCGTCGCCGGCGCCGCGATCGGGTTGCTGATGGGCGGCATCCTGACCGAGTACCTGTCCTGGCGCTGGTGCCTGTACGTGAACATCCTCTTCGCCGTGCCGACCGCGATCGGAGCCCTCTCGCTGCTGCACCAGCAGCGTCACGGCAGCCAGCCGCGGCTCGACATCCCGGGCACGCTGACCGCCTCGGGCGGCCTCCTGGCGCTGGTCTACGCCTGCTCGGAGGCGGCCAACCGCGGTTGGGGCGATCCGCTGATCCTCGGCCTCTTTGCCGCCGCCGCGGCCCTGCTCGTCGCCTTCGTCGTGATCGAGCGCCGTAGCGCCCACGCGCTGCTGCCGATGCGGGTCGTCCTCGACCGCAACCGCGGCGGTTCCTACGCGGCGTTTGCGATCGCCGGCGCCGGCATGTTCGGCGTCTTCCTCTTCCTCACCTTCTACCTGCAGGACACGCTCGGCTTTAGCCCGGTGCAGTCGGGCCTCGCCTTCCTGCCGATGACCCCGGCGATCCTGCTCAGCTCCGGCCTCTCGAGCACCAAACTGCTGCCCAGGTTCGGGCCACGGCCGCTGATCGTCGGCGGCATGCTGATCACGATGCTGGGGATGGTGATGTTCACCCGGGTTGGGGTCGACAGCAGCTACTGGACCCACGTCCTGCCCGGCCTCATCGTCAGCGGGCTCGGCATGGGTCTGATCTTCGCCCCGGGGATGAACACCGCCACCGCGGGTGTCTCCAGCGACGACGCCGGCGTCGCCTCGGCGATGGTCAACACGACCCAGCAGGTCGGCGGCTCGATCGGCACGGCGCTGCTCAACACGCTCGCCACCAGCGCGGTCAGCTCATACCTCGCGAGCCGCCAGCCGAACCCGCAGGTGCTCTCAGAAGCGGCGGTCCACGGCTACACCACCGCCTTCTGGTGGTCGGCCGGCATCTTTCTCGCCGGCGCGATCGTCACCGCGCTGCTCCTCCGTCCCGGCGTCCCCGAGTTCGACCCCAACGCCCAGCCCGCCTTGGCCCACTGAGCGTCGTCATAGCCTCCGCTTGACATGTGACCATTTGGTCACCTATCATCCGCCACATGGACGAGGTGTTCAAGGCGCTGGCGGATCCGACGCGCAGGCAACTGCTCGACGAGCTGTTCGCCCGCGACGGTCAGAGTCTCAGCGACCTGGAGGAGAAGCTGCCGATGTCGCGCTTCGGCGCGATGAAGCACCTCAAGGTGCTGGAGGCGGCAGGGCTCGTGACGACCCGCAGGCAGGGTCGCGAAAAGCTCCACTTCCTCAACCCCGTCCCGATCCAGACCATCTACGAGCGCTGGGTGAGCAAGTACGCCGCCTCATGGGCGGCGCCGCTGACCAGGCTCAAACGAGATCTAGAGGAGGAGCAGCTATGAGTGAGCGTGAACCCTGGGAGGTAGTCGACGGCCGCGCGATGGCGGTCTTCGAGATCTACATCAAGACGACTCCGGAGCGGCTCTGGGAGGCGATAACCGACCCCGAGCAGCGTGCGAAGTACAGCTTCGGCGTTCGCGTCGAGTCCGACTGGAAGCCAGGGTCGGAGTACAGGTCCGGCGTCCCCGGCGTGGTCGAGATCGCCACCGGCGAGAACCTCGAGGTCGAGCCGCCGCGGCGCCTGGTCCAGACCTTCCAGGCGCTGTGGAGCGAGAACGTCAAGAGCGAAGGCACCTCCAGGGTGATCTGGGAGATCGAGCCGGTCGGCAGCTCCTGCCGCCTTTGCGTCACCCACGACCAGCTTGCCGACGGCGCTAACAGCGAACTGTTCGGCGGCTGGCCGATGATCCTCTCCGGCCTCAAGACGCTGCTCGAGACCGGCGGGCAGCTCGACACCCCCGGCTCCCTCCGCTACTCAGGCGCCGCCAACGGCTCCTAACCCCCGCCTCGCCTGACGCCCAGCGATGTTGAGCTTTGCCGCGGATAGCGCGGGAAAGCTCTACATCGGTCGCCGCTCGGCGAGAAGGCGGCGGATTCGCGCCATCACCTCGTCCGGTTCGCGGTCAAAGCGAGGGCCGGTCACGCGCGTCATCCCGATTCCGTCGAGCAATAGGTCCTCCTGGCGGATCCGGTCGTCCTCGAAGGAGTCGCGAGTGCCATGGGTCTCGTAGAGATCCAGTTCCACCGCAAAGCGATGCTCGGGCCAGCAGAGGTCTAGCTCCATGCCGGCGACGACGTAGTTGACGCGTGGGGTCGGAAGCCCTGCGGCGAGTACAGCTTCGTAGAAGAGGGTCTCGAACTCAGAGCGGGTGAAGGGAGGTGGCTCATAGAGGGCGATGGCGCGCCTGAGGCGCTTGTGGCCTCTGTGTCCCCTGTTGCGGTCCAGGACGTCGAGGACCGCGGGGAGGTCGAAGAGCTTTGCTTCTTCGGAGCGCTTCAGGAGACGTTTGAGGCGTCGCCTGTCGAGCAGCACCGCTTGGTCGAGGAGCGTGCGGGGGACCGAGGTGAGCGGGATGTTGTCGAGGAGGGCGCGGTCGGCGTCGACTAGCGTGGTCGAGCGATGGATGTGGATCGGGAGCCGTCTAGCTCTCGGAGACGGTCCGGTCGTATGGGCCGGGATGGGCTGGGTAGGGGTGAGTTTCCAGAGCCACGCGGCCGAGTAGTGGCTCAAGAGGGCCCTCGGTCCCGAAGCGAGAACGGCAGCCAGGCATTCGCCGTGGGGGGAGATATCGGTGTGGCCCACGGCATAGACGCCTTGATAGAGGCGATGCAGGTAGCCGGCCGAGGTAAGTCGCTCCACGGCATCCTGGGAAAAGCCAAGAAGCCCTCGCAGCTGCCGGATCGAGACCACCCCATGCTGCTCTTTCGCCAACGCGGCCAGCCGAGGTCCCGACTGTCCCCGATCCCGATGTTGAGCTTTGCCGCGGATAGCGCGGGAAAGCTCTACATCGGCCTGGGTTCTCCCCCCGGTGGGGGGCTTCGCGGCCCTTTCGTTGCCTCTACCTGCTGCTGTTTCGTCCCGGCGCGCGGCTTCGAGCCTCGGTCAATAGCCTGGGTGGGACAACTAGCGGAGGGAGGGCCATGTTCTCCTGGTTGGCCAAGCAGATGATCGGGCGCCAGATGCGGGCGCTGAGGGCGGGTGACGTCGAGCCGGGGTTGGCGCTCGATGCCGAGGAGGTCCAGTTCAGGTTCCCGGGCGATAGCTCCTTCGCGCCGGGAGCGAACGGGAAGGACGAGCTGCGGGAGTGGCTGGGGCGGTTCGTCGCGATCGGGCTGCAGATCTATCCCGACGAGGTGATCCTCAAGGGGTTCCCCTGGCGGCAGACGATCTGCGTCCGCGGTCACATCCACCTCGACGACCCCGGCAAGGGCCGGGTCTACGACAACCGGTACGTGATCTGGGGCCGGATCGCGTGGGGCAAGTTGCGCGAGTACGAGGTCTACGAGGACACCGAAGAGACCCGCCGCCTCGACCAGCACCTGGCGGCGACGGGCGGCGGTTAGCGTGACGAAGGCGGCAGTCCGGGCGGTCGTGCGCGGCGATGTCCAGGGGGTCGGCTTCCGTTACGAGACGGTAGAGCGGGCGCGCGGGCTGGGCGTCCTCGGCTGGGTCCGCAACGAAGACGACGGCAGCGTTCGGGTCCACGCCGAGGGGCGGGAGGAGGACATCGCCGCGTTGCTCGAGTTCCTCGGCGCCGGCCCGCCGGGCGCCCGGGTCGAGGACCTCGAGGTCGAGAAGACGAAGGTCGAGGGCCACGAGCAGTTCGCCGTGCGCGGGGTCGCGGCCGGCGTCTTCGTCGTCCAGGAGCACGCCGCCACCGCTCACCACTTCGACCTCCGGCTCGAGGTCGACGGGGCGATGCGCTCCTGGGCGGTGCCAAAGGGCCCCTCGCTCGATCCGGCGGTGAAACGGTTCGCGATCGAGGTCGAGGTCCACGAGATGTCCCACAACGATTTCGAGGGGCCGACGGGCAAGGGCGGCGTCATCGTCTGGGACCACGGTCCCTACGAGCAGGGCGGCCGCGTGCCCTGGCCGGAAGCGATCGAGCGCGGCCATGCCGTCTTCGTCCTCCACGGCGAGAAGCTGCGCGGCGGCTTCGCCCTGCAGCGCACCAGCCGCGGCGACAAGCCGCAGTGGCTGCTGATCAAGCGCCGCGACGAGGAGGCTCGATCCGGCTCGGACGTCATCGCCGAGGAGCCGCGCTCGGTGCTCAGCGGCCTCACCCTCGATCAGGTGATCGAGGGCGGCTGACGCTCGATTGCACCGGGATCCGCTCCGACACCGTTCCAGCCTGTCCGAGTAGCAAAGATTTCTTGCCTGCTCGGCCGGAGGCGGCTAGAGTCGAGATCGTGGGAGATGGGGGACGCAGGGGGCGTCGAGGTTTCTTGCTGGCCGCGTGCTTGGCGCTGGCCTGCTGGGCGCTGGCGGCGCCGGCAGCGGCCGGTGCCGAAACGATCACGGTCGACAGCACCGCCGACGAAGCCGATGCCTTGCTCGGGAACGAACTCTGCGCGACGGCTGCGAGCAAATGCACGCTGCGCGCAGCGATCGAAGAATCGAACTTCTCCAGCGGCGAACCCGACCAGATCGAATTCGACGAAAACGTCTTCGACGGCGGTGCCTCGAGCACGATCACGCTCTCGTCGGCTTTGCCGCCGCTGACCGATCGCGGTCTCATCCACGGGCGGGTATGCCAGACCGCCGCGGGAGTTGCCGGGCCATGCGTGGAGATCGCCGCCAATGGAGCGGCCACGGGGCTGACGATCGCCGCCGAAGAAGTCGAAATCGAAGGCGTCGCGGTGACCGGGGCGGACGTCGGCATCGAGATCGAAGCCTTCGGCTTCTTCCACATCACCGGCAGCTGGTTCGGCATCCACCTCGACGGCAGCCCCGGCGGCAACGGAGTCGGGGTGCTCGCAGATCCTGGGTCCACCCGCGGCCGGATCGGAGGCGAAGGACCGGAAGCGGGCAACCTCTTCGCCAACGAGTCCGAATACGGGGTGCGCCTCTTCGGCGCTCGTCACGTCGCCGTTCTCGGCAATCGCTTCGGAGTGGGTGCCGACGGCACCACCACCGCCGCCAACGGCACCGACATCGCGGTGGCGTCGGCGCCTGTGGCGGGCTTCGAAGCGATCGAAGACACGATCGGGACGCGGGTCTCGGTGGTCGCCAGCGCGACGCCCGCCTGCGACGGTGGTTGCAACCTGATCGCCAACGCCGACGTCGGCATCGACCTCAGCGGCGTGGGCCCGGAAGAGGGGCCGGCGGTGGCGGCGACCGTTCGTGGCAACCAGATCGGGCTCGACGCGAGCGGCGCTGAGGCCGCCGAGGAACAAGGCATCGCCGTCGGCGCAGCCCCCCAAGCCGTGGTCGGCGGCCCGCGCCCCGAAGACGCCAACCGGATCAACGGCGGCGACGTCGCGATCGCCGCCGGTCCCGAAGCGCCGGATCTCGTCGTCCGCAGCAACCTTATTGGGCTCGATGCCGCCGGCCAGGCGGTGCAGGCGGCGCCTGCGAGCGGGATCGAAGTCGATTCCGGAGAACTCACGAACCCGGCGCTGGAAGCGATCCTCGCCGACAACCGAGTCGGGATGGAAGGCGGGACCGGGATCGCCCAGCACGGTTCCGGGGCGACGATCGCCGGCAATTTCGTGGTCGGCGCCAGTACCGGGATCCTCGCCGTCGGCGCGAACGAAGAACACGGCAGCCGGATCGAGCGCAACATGGTCGAAGGCGCTGGAGAAAACGGTATCCGCGTCGAAAACGGCTTCAACGAAATCTTCGGCAACGAAGTGCTCGGCTCCGGCGCGGCGGGGATCGCGATCAAAGGCGGACCGCCTTCCGGCGTCACCGAAAACCTCGTCGGCGGCGATTCGGCCGCCTCCGAAAACGTCGTCTCGCTCAGCCTCGGACCCGCGATCGAGATCCTCGACCTCAAAAACTCGATCAACACGGTCGCCCGCAACCGTGGCTTCGGCAACCTCGGGGCGTTCATCGACCTGGTCGCGGCGGAAGCGGGGCCGAACCCGGTCGGTCCCAACAACGGCATCCAGCCGCCGGCCGTCGCCAGCGCGACCCAGGCGGGAGCCAGCGGCAGCGCCGAGCCCGGCGCTCGGGTGCGTGTCTTCCGCAAGCAGTCGAGCAGCGCGGGCGAGATCGAATCCTTCCTCGGCGAAGCGGTTGCCGGCGAAGACGGCAACTGGCAGGTCTCCTACGCCAGCGCGATCCCGGCTGGGTCCTTCGTCGCCGCGACGCAGACCGGCGAATCCGGCACCTCGGAGCTGTCGATCGCGGCTACCGCCGGAGCGACCGGTGGGGGAAGCGGCCCCGCACCACAGCCGGACCTGACCGCGCCCAAGACTCGTCTGCGCGGCGGCCCGCCGCGCCGTTCCTCGCACCGGACCGCTCGCTTCACCTTCAGCGCCGACGAGGCCGGCTCGACCTTCCAGTGCCGGCTCGACCGGGCTCGCTTCCGGCCCTGCCGCTCGCCCCTCACCTACCGGCACCTGAAGCCCGGCAGCTACCGCTTCGAGGTGCGGGCCGTCGATGCCGCCGGCAACGTCGACACGACCCCGGCGAAGGAGAGCTTCACGGTCCTTCGCCCGCGCCGATGAGCCTGCGGGGCTCTGCCCTGGTCCTGGCGTTTGCAGCCATCCTCGCGTTGGGGCTGCCGTCGGCATCGTTGGCCACCACGGTGGTCAACGGCAACTTCGAGTCAGGCGGGCTGGCTGGGTGGCACGTCAGCCGTCAGAACGGCCTCGGAGACTGGTTTGCCTACAGCGGAACCGAAGCCCCGATCGGGAAGACCCGAACCCAGGGGGCACGTGCAGCTCCGGTCCAGCCGCCGCCCGAGGGGACCCATGCCGCGATCAGCGACGAGCTGAACTCGGACTCGCTGATCCTCTACCAGGACATCGCGATCGACCCTGGTGCTGCCCAGCAGCTCAACCTGCTCGCCTATTACAACTCCTACGCGCCGATTGCGATCCCCACCCCGGACACCCTCTCGGCCGAATACGAACAGCTCGGCGACGAACACAACCAGCAATTCAGGATCGACCTGATCAAGCCCAGTGCTCCGCTCGACTCGCTGGCGCCGGAAGACATCCTGCAGACCGTCTTCGCGACCCGGGAAGGTGCCACGGAGACGATGAAACCGACCTGGATCACCGCCGACCTGACCCCGCTCGAGGGCCAGACGGTGCGCCTGCGGATCGTCACCGTGGCCCACGAGGAAACCTTCAACGCAGGTGTCGACGCCGTCTCCGTCACCTCGGGCTCCGGGTCGAATCCAGGCATCTCCGGCCGGTTCCGGGTCGGCCGGACGCAGGCGGTCGCCGAGCGGGGGATCGTGCTCGTCTCCGTGCGCGTTCCCGGCCCCGGGCGGCTGCGGGCGACGGGCGGGAGCGAGGTCGCGGCGGCCGAGCGCGAGGTCGCCGCCGCCGGCAAGGTGACGCTGCGGCTGCGTCCCAGCGCCCGTGGCCGCCGCCTGCTCTCGCGCAAGCATCGCTTCAAGACCACGGTGCGCTTCACCTACACGCCCGCCGGCGGCAGCCCGCAGCACGCAACCCATTCGGTCGGATTCCGGTTGACGGGCCCGCGGCCCTGACCGCGGCGATGGCCTGAGCGTCCAGCTTTATGGCCGAAGAACGCCTGACTGTATAGATTCCCCTACGTAACGGGGGACGAGTCGCCTGCAGGGGGCGGCAGGGGCGGCCCCATGGCACAACACATAGGGAGGCAAGGAAGAATGACCAAGAGATTGCTGATCCTCGCTGCGCTCGCAGCGCTGCTGACGATGGCGGTGCCGGCGCTCGCTCAGGGGGCCGTCTGGAAAAAGGAAGGCGTGAACCTGACGAAATTCACCGAACTGGGCCTGACCGGGGGCGAACTGTTCGAAACGTCGAGCGGCAACGGCATGTCGTGCGAAATCCACGCGACCCTGACCACCGAAGGCGGCAGCACCGGGAAAATCTCCAAATTCGAAATCAAAAGCTGCCCGACCGGGTTCGGCACCTTCAGCGGCTGCACGGTGAAAACTGCCGAAGCCAAAGGGCTGCCGTGGACCGTGACCGTCAACGCGACCGACCTCTCGATCACCAACATGCACATCAAGCGCACCTTCAACGGTGGCTGTGCCGAAGTCGACAAGACGGTCACGAGCACGACAGTGACCTTGAACACCCCGTCGGCGATCACCGAAGTCGAATGGGTGAGCGAAACGACCGGCTACAAGTCGGTCGGCTCGGCCACCATCGACGGCACCAACAGCGGCAAGTACGGGATCGGCTGAGTCCCACCGCGGGGCCCGGGTGCGACGGCGCTCGGGCCCCGCTCAGAGCCGCGCGGCTTCGACGGCGGCGCGGTGGTCGTGGACGAAGCGGACCACCGCGGCGCCCTCGCCGACGGCGATCGCGCAGCGCTTGATCGAGCCGGCGCGGACGTCGCCGGCTGCGTAGACACCGGCAACGCTCGTCTCCAGCAGGCCGTCGGCGCCGGCTTCGGCGCCGGTGAGGACGAAGCCGTGCTCGTCGCGGGCGATGCAGTCGCCCAGCCAGTCGGTGCAGGGGGAGGCGCCGAGGAAGAGGAAGAGGAAGTTGACCGGGACCTTCTCGCCGTCGGTCAGGGTGACGCAGCTGAGCTGGCCGTCGCTGCCGTGCAGCTGCTCGATTTCGCTGCGGTCACGGACCGCGACGCCGTAGCGGTCGAGCTCCTCGATCAGATAGGCGGACATCGTCTCGCGCAGGTCGGCGCGGCGGTGCAGGAGCGTCACCAGGGCGCCGCCGCGGGCGAGCCAGACGGCTGCCTGCCCGGCCGAGTTGCCGCCGCCGACGACGCCGACGCGGCTGCCGCCGCAGAGCTGCGCCTCGGGCGGCCCGGCGGCGTAGAAGACGCTGAAGCCCTCGTACTCGTCGAGCCCCTCGACCGGCAGCCGCCGGTATTCGGCGCCGGTGGCGAGGACGACCGCCCCGGCCCGCACCTCGTTGCCCTCCTCGAAGCGGACCAGGTGGTAGTCGTCGCCCGGCTCCAATGACGCCGCCCGGTAGGGGGTCGCGGTGCGGGCGCCGAACTTGCGCGCCTGCGTGATCGCGCGGCTGGTCAGTTCGGTGCCGCTGATCCCAGCCGGGAAGCCGAGGTAGTTCTCGATCCGCCGCGAGGTCCCCGCCTGGCCGCCCATCGCGGTGCCGTCGATCATCAGCGTCTCCAGACCCTCGGAGGCGCCGTAGACGGCGGCACCGAGGCCGGCCGGGCCGCCGCCGATTATCAGCAGGTCTACCTCTTCCACCGGCGCCAGCTCGCGACCGATCCCGAGCGCGCGAGAGAGGACGCCGTTCGATGGCGCCCGCAGCTCGGCCCCGCCCGGCAGCCGCACCAGCGGCAGCTCCTCGGGCGACAGCTCGGCGACCGCGGACGCGGCCTCGGCGTCCTCGGCCGGGTCGCGGACCGTGTAGGGCAGGCGCTGGCGGTTGGCGAACTGGGCGAGGCGACGGGTGTGCTCCTCGTGCTGGGGGCCGAGGATCTCCAGGCCCACGCCCTGACGACGCTGGAGGCTCTCGCGGCGCTCGATGAAGGCGGTCAGAAGCAGGTCGGACAGCGAGCTGTCGTCGAAGAGGAGCTGGCGCAGCTCGTCGCGCTCGACCCGGATGTAGCGCAACGGCTCGGTGACGATCGCGTTGAGGAAGACGGTCTGGCCGGAGAGCAGGTTCATCTCGCCGAGGAAGCCGTGATCGGAGTGGCGAACCATCTCCTCGCCCGCAGCGTTGACGATCTTCACCTCGCCCTCGAGGATGGCGATGAACGGGTAGCTCTCGTCGCCGATCTCGTACAGCGTCTCACCGACCTCCGCGCTCCGCTTCTCGCCGTGCATCGCCAGCATCTGCAGCTGCGAGGAGGAGAGGACGCGGGTGGGAAAGGGAGCAGCCACTTGCAGAAGGGTACTTTTTCAGCGAGTCCGCTCGGCCAGGTGTGCGAGCAGTCCCGCCTCTCCTCTCAAGCGGCCGGACGCAGCGCGACCACGATCAGGTCGTCACGCAGCTCGCCGCCCGCCCGGGTCACGGCGTCCGCGGCTAGGCCCGTGGTCAGTCGGCCGAGAGTCCCGCCGGCCAGCTCCTTGGCCTTGACGGCCAGCGCCCTGGTGTCGGCGTGGCGGGCGACCGGGCCAGCCTCGAGCCAGCCGTCGGTGCAGAGGACGAGCGTCTCGGCGGGGCCGAGGGTCACCTCGTGGACCGCGAGTCGCGGTTCCTCCCAGCCGCCGAGCACGGCGCCGCCGCCGAGCTCAGCGTGATCGTCGGCGCGCAGGTGGATCGCGGGAGGGTGCCCGGCGGAGGCCAGTGCCAGCCGCCAGCCCGGGCCCTCGCGCCGCAGCCGCGCCAGCACTGCGGTGGCGAAGTCGTTGAGACTCTCCCCGGCGAGCAGCAGCTCGTTGACCCGGGCGAGGACGTCGGCGGGGTCGGCGATCTCCCGGGTTAGGCCGCGGACCGCGTGGCGCAGCGCCACCGAGACGCCGGCCGCGGCGCTGCCCTTGCCGGCGACGTCGCCGACCAGCAGCCAGCAGCCATCCTCGGTCGGCAGCACGTCGTAGACGTCGCCGCCGATCTCGATCCCCTCCCCGGCGGGCTCGAAGACGACCGAGATCTCCAGGCCGGGGACCTCCGCCGGGCGCGGCGGCCGCAGACCGCGCTGCAGGTTGCGGGCGATCTCGTCGCGCTCGCCGTAGAGGCGGCCATTGTCGAGGACGAGCGCTGCTCGGGCGCCGAGCTCGGCGAGGAAGTCAAGGTCGCCGGGGTCGTAGCGGACGTCGCCATGGACGTGGAGGAAGGAAAGGGCGCCGATTCGCCGGCCGCGGGCGATTAGCGGCACGACCGCCGCCGAGTTGTAGCCGGCGTCGTCGATCAGCGCCCGGTGGTCCTCGTTCTGGGCGACGTCGTCGATCACTCCCGGCGCCTTCAGGTCGCGCCAGACCATCGGCACCTCCTCCCGCATCACCCGGGCGACGGGATGGTTGCCGGCGGCGGCGAGCGGCGAGCGGCGGCGGATCTCCTCCAGCCGCGCAGCCGCCTCGGGGTCGACGCCGGCGACGACGCTTTCACCGTAGCTGCCGTCGGCGCGGAGGAAGTCGATCACGCAGATCTCGGCCAGCTCGGGCACCGCCGTCTCGACGATCGTCCGCGCGGTGCGGTCGAGGTCGAGCGAGGTGTCGAGGCGGCGGCTGGCGGCGAGCAGGAAGTCTTTCGCTTTGCGGCGCCGCACCTCGGTGGTGATGTCGCGGGCGATCACCGAGGCCCCGGCCAGCTCGCCGTCTTCGCCGTGGACTGGCGAAACCGTCAGCGAGACGGCGATGCGGCCGCCGTCGGCCCGAATCCGATCGGTCTCGTAGGTCTCCAGCCGCCCTCCAGACTTGATCACGTCGAGGATTTTCATCTCCTCGTTCTCGTGGTCCGGTGGAACGATGAACGAGATGTGGCGGCCGATCGCCTCCGTCGCCGCATAGCCGTAGAGCCGCTCGGCAGCTGGGTTCCAGGAGGTGACGATGCCCTCGAGGTCCTTGCTGATCACCGCGTCCTGGGAGCCGGCGACGACCTCCGCGAAGTGGCTGCGGAGGCGTTCGGCGTCGGCCTCGGCGGCGCGGGTGCGGGCCTCGGAGCGGCGGCGCAGGACGAATGCGCCGAGCTGCTCGGCGAAGCTCTCGACCAGTTCGGTCAGCTGCTCGGACTGGTCGCCGAACTGGCGGCTGTGGAACTCAGCAACGGCGACGACCTCGCGCTCGGGGCCGGTCATGATCGGGATCGCCATCGAGCCCTGGAGGCCGAGCTCGAGCGCGACCTCGAGCCGCGGCAGGTGCTCGCGGTCGACCCGGACGGCAGGAGCGCGCTGGGTCCGGCGGCTCTCCCAGGCGCGGCCGGGGATGCCGAGGCCCGGGGTGAACTTGAGTTCGCGCGTTCGCCGCCAGAGCGGCTCGGCGTCGAACTCGGGCAGGCTCCATTCGCAGACGAGTCGCAGCGCCCGCTCGCCCGCGGCCACCTCCCACATCGCCGCCGCATCCCAGCGCAGCAGTTCGGCGACGATCTCGAGGAACTCGGGGGCGACCTCGGCCAGCGAGTCGGCCTCGACCATTCGTTCCGACAGCCGCCGCTGCCCCTCGAGGTACTCCCTCAGCTCCAGTTCCGCCACCCGCTCCACCTGCTCAAGCTACTCGCTCGGGCCAAGCGGGGTTGAATGCTCAGCGCGCCCCTGCCACCGCGTGCTGCAGCTGGCTCTTGCTCATCTTCGAACGGCCCTCGATGCCGAGTTTCTTGGCGTCGTTGTAGAGCTGCTCGCGGGTGCGGCCGCCGGGCCCGTTGCCCGACTGCTTGCCGCCGCGGCTGGAGGCCGAGCGGCCGCTGGTCGAGCTGCGCGAGGCGCTTTTCGACTCTCCCGAGCGCGCTTTTTCCTTGTTGACGGCACGGGCGGCGATCTCCTCGGCCCGTTTGGTCGAGCGTCCGGCTTTCTTCTCGCTCTGTTTGATGTGTTTGTACTGGCGCTCTCGTTTGCTGCCTTTTTTCACTCCGCGGGGCGGCATCAGTGAATCCCCTCCTCGATCTCCTCGACGACCTTGGCGCTGAAGGCCGGGATGTCATCTGGTTTGCGGCTGGTGACGAGGCCGCGGTCGACGTGGACCTCCTCGTCGACCCACTCGGCGCCGGCGTTGCGCAGGTCGGTCTGCAGGCTCGGCCAGGAAGTGACCGTGCGGCCCTGCAGGACACCGGCCTCGACCAGGGTCCAGGGCGCGTGGCAGATCGCTCCGACCGGCTTGCCGGCGTCGAAGAAGGCGCGGACGAAGCGGACGGCGTCCTCCCTGGTCCGCAGCTGGTCGGGGTTGGCGACTCCGCCGGGGAGGACGAGGGCGTCGTATTCGCCGGGGTCGGCGTCGCCGACGGTGCGGTCGGGTCCGAAGACGTCGCCCTTGTCGAGATGGTTGAAGGCCTGCACGTCGCCCGCCTCCGGCGCGACCAGGTCGACCTCGGCGCCGGCCTCGCGGACCGCTTCCATCGGCTCGGTCAGCTCGACCTGCTCGACGCCCTCGTTGGCGACGAGGAAAGCGACGCGTTTGCCTTTGAGCTGCTCGGACATCGGGCCTCCTCTCGTTCGGTGATGGGGTAGGGCGGAGGCCGGCCCGAACGCCGCACCGCCGCGAGCCGGTGCAGTTCGCAGGCGGTTGGTCTTCTCACCCAGTGCGGGAATCGGGGGAACCGATGAAAGCCGCAGGGATTCGGGCCGGCTCCGCTGCCTCCCGGCTACCCGTGGCTCTCAGCGCGAAACCGGGACGGCGGGGGAGAGGCCTTCTAACCCTTTTGGCGGCTGGCCAGGGAAGACGCCGGCTTTGGCGTAGGGGAGGGCCTGGCGGAGGAGGCGGGAGAAGGCCTGGGCGCCGGCCAGGGTGAGGTGGAGCCCGTCGGGCTGGAACCATTCGGGGTGGCCGGCGCTGTAGTTGACCCAGTCTAGGAGGACGGCGCGGCGGGGGTGGTGCTTGGCGGCGCCGCGGACGACGTCGGCGTCGCTCGAGGTGCCGCCGCCGAGCTCGCGCGGGGTGACGAGGCCGAGCACGCGTTTGGCGCCGAGCAGGCGGAAGACCTTGCCGAGCTGGCCGGGGGAGATGCTGGCGTCGGCGCCGAGCGCGACCACGACCAGGTGGGGGAGGCGGCCTTCGCGTTTGAGCCCGGCGAGCAGTTCGGTCCCCTCGGTGATCTGGCGGCAGCCGTGGGCGTTGACGGTGTAGCCCTCGTGGCTGAGGTTCGGCAGCGCCAGCAGCATCGTCGAGTCGCCGATCGCCAGCGGCGGCCGGCCGCCGGGGTTGGGGTTGCGCTGCGCCTTCGCCGTCTCGACGTTTCCGCAGGCGGGGTCGTAGACGGCGCCGCCGGCGGGCGCGAGGACGAGCGCGACCAGCAGCGCCGCCGCCGTGGCGGTGATGACGACTGCGGCTCGGTTCTTCGCCCTCCGGGTCATCTGAGTTCTCGATTAGCATCGCGGCGCTCGCTGCCCGATGCCGCCGGCAAGCTAACAGAGAGGCCACTTGCTTTTCCCGACCGTCCAGTTCGCGATCTTCTTCCCGATCGTGCTGGCGCTGAGTTGGGCCCTGATGCCCAAGCAGCGCCTCTGGAAGCCGTTCATCGTCGTCGCCAGCTACGTCTTCTACGCGGCGGCTGATCCGCGCTTCTGCATTCTCCTGGCCGCGGTGACGCTGCTCAACCAGGCGGCGGCGAAAGCGATCCACGCAACCGAGAACCAGCGTCGGCGCAAGTTGATCACCGGGGTCGCCGTCGCCCTCGACCTCGGCCTGCTCGGTGCCTTCAAGTACTACGGCTTCTTCGCCCAGAACGTCGACGACCTGCTCAATACCTGGGGGCTCTCGCCGACCGCGCCGCTGCTCTCGATCGCGCTCCCGGTCGGGATCAGCTTCTTCACCTTCCAGGCGATCTCCTACACGGTCGACGTCAAGCGGCGGCTGGTCGAGCCGGCCTCGACGATCGACGTCGCCATCTACCTCAGCTTCTTTCCCCACCTGGTCGCCGGGCCGATCGTCCGCGCCCGGGAGTTCATCCCCCAGCTGCAGAGCGCCCGCGACCCCGAGCACGTCGCCGTCGGCGCCGGCCTCGGGCTGATCGGGCTCGGGCTGGTGAAGAAGGTGATGATCGCCGACTACCTGGGGCGGGTCGTCGTCGACCCCGCCTTCGGCGTGCCGCAGGCCTACGGCGGGCCGGACCTGCTCTTCGCCGCCTACGCCTACGCGGCGCAGATCTACTGCGACTTCTCCGGCTACACCGACATCGCGATCGGCCTCGCCCTGCTGATGGGGTTCATCTTCCCGCAGAACTTCCGCAGCCCCTACCGGGCGACCGGCTTTCGCGACTTCTGGCGCCGCTGGCACATGACCCTCTCGCGCTTCCTGCGCGACTTCCTCTACATCCCGCTCGGCGGCAACCGCAAGGGGCGGCTGCGGACCTACTTCAACCTGATGGCGACGATGGTCCTCGGCGGCCTCTGGCACGGCGCCTCCTGGACGTTCGTGCTCTGGGGCGGCTTCCACGGCTCGATGCTGAGCATCGAGCACGCCTGGGACGGCCGCCGCCGCTTCCCGGCGGCCATCCGCTGGTTCGTCACCTTCAACCTCGTCGTCTTCGCCTGGATCCTCTTCCGCTCGCCCGACCTCTCGCTGTTCTGGACCTACTTCACGGGGATCTTCCACGGCGGCTCGCTCAGCCTCGCCACCTTCCCCGCGGTGCTGGCGCTGCTCGCCGTGATCGGGCTGCAGCTCGTGCCCGAACGGACCAGCCACGGGATCGAGGTCGGGATCGAGCGGCTCTCGCCGATCCTCCTCGCTGTCGCCTTGGCCGCGCTTATCCTCGTCGTCGGCGCCACCGTCCCCAGTCAGGGCGTGCCGCCCTTCATCTACTTCCGCTTCTGAGATGCCACCCGAGAACGCCCCCCGCAAGCCCGCCCGCGACGACAGCCTGATGCAGCGCTTCGACGAACAGCGGCTGCGCCGCTTCAGCGCCCGCGACGCCGTCCTGGCGACCGCGCTGATCGCCTTCCTGCTCTTGATCTTCTCCGGCGGCTCGGTCAAGCGAGCGGGGGAGGAGCTCAACCCCGGCGTCGGGCGCGACGTCGTCCTCGCCGTCGGCAAGCCCGCCGCCTGGGTCGCCGAACAGCTTCCCTTCGCCCAGATCGGCCACACCCTGACCGGCTGGCTCTCGCCCGACCAGAAGCTGGTCGGCCTCGGCTTCGAAGAAGGGAGCGCAACCGGTGCGGGCGCCGCCGCCGGCAAAGGGCCCTCGCCGGTGACGCCGGAATGGTTCGACGGGCGGGAACTGGGCGAAGAAGCGCCGCGCCCGAAGCTGACGAAGCTGCTCGTCACCGGCGACTCGCTCTCGACCCCGCTCGACATCGAGCTCGGCCAGCGGCTGACGCCCGACGGCGTCGAAGTGATCCGCGAACCGCACCTGGCGACCGGGATCTCGCGCAGCGACGTGGTCGACTGGGGCAAGCTCTCAGCGACCCAGGTGGCCGAAGACCACCCGCAGGCGGTCGTCATCTTCATCGGCGCCAACGAGGGGCTGCCGATGCCCGGCCCGGGCGGCGAAGAAGTGAGCTGCTGCGGCCCCGAATGGGCGGCGATCTGGGCCAACCGGGCGCGGCAGATGATGGAGAACTACATCCAGGGCGGCCGGGCCAAGCTCTACTGGCTGACCGTCCCCGCCGCCCGCGACCCCGCCCGTAAGCCGATCGTCGACGCCGTCAACGCCGCCGTCGACGCGGCGGCGGCGCCCTTCCGCAGCTCGGTCCGCGTCGTCGACATGAACTCCGTCTTCACCCCCGGCGACGAGTTCCGCGACGCGATGGAAATCGACGGACAGGAAACGATCGTCCGCGAACCTGACGGCATCCACCTGAACAAGGAAGGGTCGGCGCTGGCCGCCGAAATCGTCGAAGAAGAACTCGACCGCGACTTCACGCCGTAGCGGCGAGGGCTCTTGGGTTTGCTTGGAGGCTCGGGTGACCCCCTTCACTTGCCTGCCTAGGTGAGTCGGCTGCCGCCTTCCGAGCAGCGAGCTCCCGCCTAGCGGCACAAAACGTTCAGGGGGTCACCCGACCCTCCCAACGAATCCAAGCTCTTACTTCGAGCTCCGAAAGGCGGCGCAGATCGCGCTCCGGGCTTGGTTCGGGAGAACCGGTAGCTCCCGTCCCTCGGCAGCTCAGAAAAAGACGAGCCATCGTCTCCGCTTGGGGGAGCTGACCGAGGGACCGAGGCCACCATCTCTCGGCAGCTCTCGGCCAAAGAAAACGCAGACCTCCGAGGGTTTGACCACGCTTCGGGAGGAGGAGTGGGGGTGTGCCCCTGAACGTTTTGTGCCGCTAGGCGGGAGCTCGTAACTCGGACGGCCGTAACCGATCCACCTAGGCAGGCAAGTGAAGGGGTACACCCCCACTCCTCCACGCAATACGTGGTCCTTTGCCGCGGCGCCCTACGTGTTCTGCGTGTACGTGCTGAAGACGCGCTTGGCGCCCCAGACACAGGTCACTTTCGAGCTGTACTGGACGCCCGGCACGGCGTCGTAGCGCTTCTCGGTGCAGGTGTAGTTGCCGACCTTGCGGTTGCACTCCCCCTGCGGCTTGCCGCCCGAGGTGCGGCAGCGGTTGAAGGCGAGGGTGACGTTCTTGCCGGCAGCGCAGCTCGTGCCCTTGACGCTGAGCGAGGTGACGTAGGAGGCGCCGAGGTGCCGCTGGTCGTGCGTCGTCAACGTGCACTTGGTCGCGCGGTGTGCGGCGGCGGGGGCGGTGCCGGGGATGACGATCGCCGCGGTGAGCAGGGCGGCGGCGAGCGAGATGCCGAACAGCGTGCGCATTTGTTCCTCCTTGGTGGCCGGTGAAGCGGCCCCGGATCCTAGCTGCCGCCGTCGGCATACTGTGATCGAAGGCGGGAGGAGCGGGAAGGTGCGGGAGAGACTGGGAGAGCAGCGGCGCGAGGACGTGATCAGGTGGCTGGCGGTCGGCTCGATAGCGGGCCAGCTGGTCTGGGTCGCGATCGTCGCCTTCGCCGGGGCGATCGAGCCCGGGTACAGCCCCGTCCGCGATCCGATCAGCGCGCTCGGCGCCCAGGACGCCGCCCGTCCCTGGCTGTTCGACACCGGTGTCGCGATCTGGGGTCTCTCGTTCCTCGCCGCTGCGGCGGCGCTCTGGCTGGACGCGCCGCCCAGCCTGCGCGGTCGGCTCGGGCCGGCGCTGATCGCCTTCACCGGGCTGGCGGAGATCCTCGACGGGTTCCCGCTCCCGGCCGACTGCCGGCGCACGATCGACCCCGGTTGCCACGCTCGCGAAATCGCCGGCGAAGTCTCCTGGCGCCAGGTCGCCCACGGCTGGACCTTCGTCTTCGGCGTCCTCGCGCTCGGCCTCTCGGTCTTCGCGATGGCCTGGCGCTTCCACGGCGACGAGCGCTGGGGCCCCGCCGACCGGCTGGCGCTTGCCGCCGGCGCGATCGGCGTCGGGATCGTTGTCACTCTTCTCTTCGCCGTCTCCCACGAAGCCGGGGGGCATTACGGGCTGTTCCAGCGGCTCGCCCTGGGCGCCGGCGCGATTTGGGTGCTGGCCCTCTGCTGCGGCCTACTCTTCGTCCACCGCCCCTCCGAGCGCTAGCCGGGGAAGACGCGGACGAACCGCTCCCGCTGCCGCTGTTGCTCGTAGCCCGCGGCGCTCCAGAATGCGAGCGCCTCGTCCTCGTCGTCGGCGACGATCGCGGTGAGGCGGACGGCGCCACGGGCCCGCAGGCGTCGCTCCCCCTCGCGCACGAGCGCCGTGGCGAGGCCGCGACGGCGGCGATCGGGGTAGACCGCGAGCCGGTAGAAATTGCCGCGCCAGCCGTCCCAGGCGGCGATCAGCGAGCCGACCACTCGCCCGCCCTCGACCCCGACGAGCACCGCTTCGGGATCGTGGTCGAGCAGGGACGCCAGCGCCTCGCGGCTGTCGGTCACGGTGGGGACGCTGCCCGCGTTGCTCCAGAGCGCGAGTAGATCCCCGGCGTCGGTCCGGGTGGCCGTCCTAATCTCGAAGGCGACTACGTCCACCGTTAAAGCATCCCTTTTCGGGCGTCGATTAGGGGGCATGCCCACGACTCGAGCCGTGCCCAAGCCCCTGCCCGCCCGCTTCGCCCTCGCCTTCGCCGTCGGTGTCCTCGCCGTCTTCGCGGCGCTGGCGCTCGCCTCCAGTGCCACCGCCGCCCCGAAACCGGCGACGCTGACGCTGACCACCGCCGTGATCGGAGATCCGGGCAACCCCTCGGTCTCGATCGTCCCCTTCGAAGACGCCGCCTACAGCAGTTGCGAAGCGGCGCCGGTGACGAAGAAAGGCTGCCAGGCGATCGGCAGCGTCGGCTACCCGTACAAGATCGGCAAGCTCGAGGTCACCGTCGCCCAGTGGATCGCCTTCCTCAATACCGCCGATCCGCACGGGACCAACCGGCACAACCTCTACAGCACGACCGAGAGCGGCGAAGCCTGGCCGCGATTTGGCCAGATCGACTTCCGCGCCAAGGCCAAGCCCGGCCGCCACTACCGGCTGGCTGCCCCCGAATGGGCGAACAAGCCATACGGCTTCGCCAACTTCCTGCGCGCCGCCCGCTTCGCCAACTCGCTCTACAACGGCAAGGTCCTCTCCAAGCAGACCAGCGGCTCCGGTTCCTACCGCTACGTCACCTACAGGGTGCGGCTCTCGCCCGAAACCGAGAACGGGATGTACGACATGCGGGTGCGCAAGATGACCCGTCAGCACAAGCGCGGTTTCGTCATCCCGAGCCAGGACGAGTGGGTCAAGGCCGCCTACTTCGACCCCAACAGCAACTCCTACTGGAAGTACCCGACCAACGCCGGGGTCTTCGGCGACGGCAACGCGACCGCCCCGACCCCGACCGTGCTCAACGCCGCCAACGGCGACGTCGTCAACACCTCCGAACAGCCGCTCGCCAACTACCACTTCACCGAAAAAGAAAAAGAACTGCCGGCGCCCTACTGGTGCCCGTCGAACCAGACGGCGGAAGCGTGCGCGACGGTCAACCCCTTCGGCCTCGACCCCGAAACGTACGCCAAGGCCTTCCAGGGCAGCCTCAGCAGCGTCGGCCAGGCGCTGACCCCCTCGCCCTGGGGGACGCTGGACCAGGGCGGCAACGCGGTCGAGTGGACCGACACGATCACGCCGCCCCCGTTCGGGGTCAAGAGCGCCCGCATCTGGCGCCGCCTGCACGGCGGCATTGCCAACGCCGCCGACTATCAGCTCTGGCTCTCGGCGGTTGGCCTGCAGCCGCAGGACAACGCCTTCTACACCGCCACCTACCCGTGGCTCGGCTTCCGCATCGGCGCACTCGGCAACCCGGGCAGCAAGTAGCGCCGGCGACGGGGTGCATTTGTTCGGCACGTCCGAGCAAATGCGCCCCGTCCGGCTGGCCCCGGCGGCTACGGTTCATCCGTGGTCACGGTCGACGAGCTGAGGGTCGCTGACGCTCCTGAGGCGTGGGCGGCGCTCGGCTTTGCGGTCGAGGGGGACGTCTGCGCGCTCGGCGAGGTGCGGCTGCGCTTCGTCGGTGCCAACCTCGGCGCGGATGGAGATGGTCCTCCACAGGAGTCCGGTGCCGTGGCGGGCGGGCTGTTCGGCTGGACCCTGCGCGAGGTCGAGTCGACCGAGCTCGACGGGCTCGCCACCGCGCGTTCTGAGGCGCCGCCGCCGGCCCCCGCACCGCAGCACCCCAACGGCGTCACCGGCCTCGACCACGTGGTTGCGATCACGCCGCAGCTGCAGCGGACCGTGGCGGCGCTGCAGGCGGCTGGGCTCGACCTGCGCCGGATCCGCGAGGACCCGACCCCCGCAGGCGCCCCGCGCCAGGCCTTCTTCCGCCTCGGCCCGACGATCCTCGAGGTCGTTCAGGAGCCGGCCGACGTCGTCGCCCACAACGGATCCGACCGGCCCGCCTTCTTCTGGGGCCTGGCGCTGCTCGCGCCCGAGATCGACGCCACCGTCGCCGGCCTCGGCCGCGAGCTGGTCAGCGAGGTGCGCGACGCGGTCCAGCCTGGCCGCCGGATCGCCAGCCTGCGCCGCGGTGCCGGCCTCGCCCTGCCGGTTGCGCTGATCACGCCGCCGCCCCCGCGCGAGGCCGGCGCCGGCTGATGGCCGACGCCTTCCCCGAGCACCTGGTGCCGATGCTGGCCAGGCTGGCGCAGCTGCCGGCGCAGGACGAGGGCTGGGCGGCGGAGGTGAAGTGGGACGGGGTGCGGGCGATCGCTTACTGCCGTGGCGGCGAGCTGCGCTTGGAGACGCGCAACCTCAACGACGTCACCGCCCAGTACCCAGAGGTGGGGGAGGTCGCCGCCCAGCTCGACGGTCGCGACGCGGTCCTCGACGGCGAGCTGGTCGCCTTCGACGCCACCGGGCAGCCCAGCTTCGAGCGCTTGCAGCAGCGGATGCACCTGCTCGACGAGCGGGTCGTGCGCCAGCGGATGCCCGAGTACCCGGTCACGTACGTCGTCTTCGACCTGCTCCACTTCGACGGCCACGATCTGATCGCCCAGCCCTACGAGCGCCGCCGCAAGCTGCTCGAGGCGCTCGAGCTCGACGGCCCCAGTTGGCAGACGCCCGGCTACGCGACCGGCGACCTGGCGGCGCTGCAGGCGGCCAGCGCCGAGCAGCGGCTCGAGGGGCTGGTGCTGAAGCGGCTTGACAGCCCCTACGCGCCGGGCAAGCGCAACGGCAACTGGCTGAAGGTGAAGAACGTCGGTCGCCAGGAGCTCGTGATCGGCGGCTGGGAGCCGGGTCAGGGGCGGCGCCAGGGACGGCTCGGCTCGATACTGCTCGGCTGGTTCGATGTCGAGGGCAGGCTGCGTTACGCCGGCAAAGTCGGCACCGGATTCAAGCAGCGCGACCTCGACGAGCTGGGCGCGCGGCTGGCGCCGCTGGCAAGGGAGACGAACCCGTTCGCCGCCGGCCGCGGCCCGCGCGGCGCCCGCTACGTCGAGCCCGAGCTGGTCGCCGAGATCGAGTACCGCGAGCTGACCGCTGACGGCCTCGTCCGCCACGGCTCCTTCAAGGGCTTGCGCGAGGACAAGCCGGCGCGCGAGGTGACGCTGGAGCTACCCTGAGGTGCGTGTCGAATCCACTCGCCGAGCTGATCGGCGACGCTCACGCCTTCGAGGATCTGGATGAGTTCCGCCACGGGATCCCCGGGCTGCTGCGCCGTTTCGTCCCCGCCGACGTCGCCTCCTACAACGAGATGGACGACGACCCCGATGGGTCTTGGTGGATCAGCGACCCCTTCCTCCAGATCACGCCCGACCAGGAAGAGCGCTTCGCCGAGCTGGCCGAGGAAAACCCGGTGCTCGCCTACACGCGGCGGACGCTCGACGGCCGCCCGCGGCGGATCTCGGACTTCCTCAGCCGCGAGGAATTCCACCGGCTCCGCCTCTATCGCGAGTTCTACGGCCAGATCGCCGCCGAGTACCAGGTCGCCCTCTGCCTTCCTTCGCGGCCGCCCGTGGTGATCGGTCTCGCCCTGACTCGGGCCGAAGAAGACTTCAGCGATCGCGAGGTGGCGATGCTCGGCGCCGCCCGCCCGCACCTGATCCAGGCCTACCGCAACGCCGAGCTGGCGGCGGCGCGCGAGGCGACGATCGCGGCGCTGGAGGCCAGCCTCGAGGACGTCGGCACGGCGGTGATCGTGGTCGACCGATATGGCCGTGTCGACATGGCGACGCCGGCGGGGAGGCGCCTGATCGACGGTCGCCTCGGCGGCGACAAGGGCCGCCTCTCCGCCGACGTCCTCGCCCGCCTCGCCGCCCGTCGCGAGGCCGGGACCCCGGCGACCGAGCCGCTGCTGGTCGAGGACGGCGAGGAGCAAATCTCTCTGCGCGTCCTCCGCGGCCCCGAGGGCGGCAGCGAGATGCTCGTGATCGAGCCCGAGGCGAGCGGCCTCAGCGTTCCCTCGCTGCAGGCGCTGGGGCTGACCCGTCGCCAGGCCGAGGCGCTGCGCTGGGTGGCGCTCGGCCGCCGCGGCCCCGACGTCGCTCGCCTCATGGGGCTCTCGCCGCGCACGGTCGAGAAGCACCTGCAGGGCGTCTACGCGCGGCTCGGCGTCGACAACTCCTCGCAGGCCGCCGCCACCGCCTGGTCGGCTGTCGGCGTCCGCCTGCCCGAAGCCTGAGCGCGGCAGATGGTGCTCGCAAGGCCTGACTCAGTCTGCGGTCGCCGTCTGCGGCAGGTGGAGGCGGAAGCCGTCGCCGCCGGCGGCCTTGGCCTCGTACATCGCCAGGTCGGCTTCGGCTAGCGGCCCCTCCGGGGTGAGGTGGTCGGTGCCGGCAAAGGCGGCGACGCCGACGCTGATCGAGACCGCTCGCGGCGGCTCGCCGGTCGGCATCAGCGCTTTCTCTCTGATCGCCTCGACCAGCTTCGAGGCCACCGTTTCAGCCTCCTCGCGGCCGGCCTCGGGCAGGAGGACCGCGAACTCGTCGCCGCCCAGGCGCGCGGCGCGGTCGCTACCGCGCAGCTGTTCATCGAGGGTGCGGGCGACGGCGACGATCAGCTCGTCGCCGCGGGCGTGGCCGAGGGTGTCGTTGACCGCCTTGAAACGGTCGACGTCGAGCAGCAGCAGCGCCCCGGTCCGCCCGTAGCGGGCGATGTGGGTGAGGTGGCGCTGCAGCTCGAGCTCGAAGCGGCGCCGGTTGAGCAAGCCGCTCAGCGTGTCGTACTCGGCCAGGTGCTTGAGCTCGCGTTCGAAGCGCTTGCGTTCGGTGACGTCGCGGGAGATGGTGAAGACGCCCACGGTCTCGCCCTCGCGTTCGTAGGGGACGACCTCGACCTCATAGATCGAATCGCTGCGGTGCGACTCGTACTCGAGGCTCGTCGTGCCGCCGGCCAAGGCCGCCTCCATCGCTGGGACCAGCTGCGCAGCGCGATCGGGCGGGACCGTTTCCTCGATAGTGCGGCCGACGAACTCGTCAGGGCGCAGGCCGCGCGAGTCCAGGGTGGGGCCCTCGACGGCGATGCAGCGCAGCTCGCTGTCGTAGAGCGAGATCAGCGTATCCGGCAGGTTCGAGATCAGAGTGCGAAAGCGGAACTCCGACTCGGCCAGCGCCGCTGCAGCGGCGCGCCGGGCACTGACGTCAGTGGCGATGCCGATGAACCCGGACGGCGTGCCATCGGGACCCTCGATCGCGGTGATCGTCAGTGCGACCGTGAAGCGCGAGCCGTCAGCGCGAACGAAGGTCCAGTCGCGGCGGTCGGCGCGCCCGCGGCGGGCGTGGTAGGTGAGCGCCTCGAAGCCGGGCTCGAGGCCGACCTCGGCGGCGCGGGCGGCCACCTCCTCGGGGACGTGGAAGATCTTCGGCGTCTGCCGGCCGATCATCTCCTCCGCGGTGTAGCCGAACATCCGCTCGGCGCCGCCGTTGAAGACCGTGATCAGACCCTCGGCGTCGGTGCCGATGATCGCGTACTCGGTGCTTGCCCGCAGCACCGAGTCGAAGCGGTCGCGCTCTTCCTTCAAGGCTCGCTGCGCCGCTCGCTCCTCGGTCACGTCGAGGCCGGTGGCGATGAAGCCGACGATCTCGCCCGCGCTCCCCCGCAAGGGGTCGAGCGTCCAGTGGACCGTGTGCTCGGCGCCGTCGCGGCTGACCATCGGCGTCTCGGCGACTCCGACCCGCCGCTCGGGCTCCAGCGCCGACCACCACTGGCCCATCGCCCGCGCCTGCTCGGGCTCCATCAGCACGTCCCAGAAGTAGTGGCCATCGATCTCGTCGGCGGTGAAGCCGCCAAGCTTTTCGCAGGCGGGATTGATCCGGCTTACCCGCCCATCCGGTTCGACCACGGTGACGAGGGTGCCGGCGGCGGCGAACATCGCGTCGAGGAAGGCGTTCTGTTCGACGAGCGCGCGGCTCTGGTGACGCTGGCGGGTGACCAACGCCTGGGCGGTGAAGCCGACCAGGGAAGCGACCGAGAGCCAGGTCGCCGCGTAGCGCAGGTTGCCGGCGCTGTAGCCGTCGCCGACGATGCCGGCGAGCGGCAGGGCGAAGAGTACGGCGGCGCCGCCGAGAACGACGCCGAGCTGCCAGCGGCGTCCATAGAGAGCGATCCAGAAGACCGAGAGCAGCGCCAGCGGGCCGAATCCGGTACCGACGCCGTTGTCGCCTCGCAGCAACCCGACGACGAGGAGGAAGGCGAGGGGAGGCAGGACCGCCAGCGGCGCCGGCGGCCGTGCCCAGGCGCAGAACAGCGAGCAGAGGCCGATCGCGCCGACCAGGGCGGCGGCGAGGACGATGTTGAGGACCGGCGGCGTCGGCGGCAGCAGCGCCAGCAGCAGGCCGAGAACGGCGGCCGCCGCGAAGGGCAACGTGCGCCGGGCGTTGTCGCGATCGAACCACCGGGTTTCCATCGGGTATGGATCGGCGCCTGGGCGTCGCTTCTTTACTGCTGGCGGAGCGGGATTCCTGATGGGTCAGGAAGCTTTGCGCGCTGCAACCAACGCAGCGCGAGCAGCACGGCTGCGGGGACGACGAGGGCGCCGCTGGCGGCGAGGAACCAGACCTCGCCGGCGTCGCTGCCGGCGCCGATCGTGTGGGCGACCGCGGCGACCCAGAAGACCGCGGTGAGACGATGCAGCCGGCGCCAGCGCGCGGCGCCGATCCGCTCGCGAGCGTAGTAGGAGAGGCCGAGCAGGGCGAGCCCGTAGCCGGCGACGATCCCGACCCCGGTCCACAGCGGCCGGTAGCTGCCGGCGAAGGGGATGGCGATGCCGGCGAGGCCGGGCTGCAGGTAGGAGTCGCCGAGCAGGGCGAGCCCGTGCAGGGCGACCATCGCCAGCGTCGTCAGCGACAGCGCCTCGTGAATCGCGCGCAGGTCGCGCTTGCTCTCCGACTTCCGTTTCGAGCTCACCATCAGCCCGGCGGCGACGCTGGCGCTGGCGAGGATCAGCGCCGCGCCGCCGGCGGCGCGGCTGGTGATCCAGAAGAGATGCGGGGCGACGTTCACGCGGTCGCCTTTGCGACCGGGCCCGGGCGGAGGGCGTGGGTTGCGGCGGCAACCACCTCAGCCGAGCCGTCGTCGGCGACGAGGACGCCTCCGTGCGGCAGCCAGCGGCCCGCGTCCCCAGAGCCCGTCAGCAGGGCCACCTTGGCGAGGACCTCCGCCTCCAGCGCGGTCGGTGCCAGCGCCGTGACCTGGACGAGGCCGGTGAAGGCGGGCTCCCCCGTGGCCGGGTCGAGCAGGTGATGGGCCGGGCGGCCGTCGGCCCGGCGCCAGCACCGGCGCCCGATGCCGCTGGTGGCAGCGGCGCCCTCGCGCACGCTCAGCTCATGAAGGGGCGGCCCGCCGAAAGGGTCTTCGACGAGCAGCCGCCGGTCGAGACCGGCGCTGCCGCCGACGCGGACGTCGCCGCAGCAGTCGACCGCGAAGGCCGGCTCGGCGGCGAGCTCCGCGGCGATCCAGTCGGCGAGCAGCCCCTTGGCGATGCCGCCGCCGTCGAGGCCGAGCCCGGGCGGGCGAACCACGCACCCCGTCGTCTCGTCGATCGAGACGTGCCGCCAGCCCCCGGCCGGGCTTGGGCCTGCCGCCCGGCGCGGGGGTGCGATCGCGAGCGCTTCGGCCAGGGTCAGGACGGAGGCCGCTGGCCGCGGCCCGGCCAGCGACTCGCGGTAGCCGGCGCGCTCGATCTCCCCCAGCAGGGTCGCGTCGACGAGGCCGCCGCTCTTCTCCCCGGCTTCTCCCGCCGCGGCGGCCAGGGCCATCAGCAGGGCGGAGGCGGGGACGGCTTCGCGGCGGTCGCGGTTGAGCCGGCTCAGCTCGCTGTCCGGCTCGAAGCGGGAGAGGCCCCGGTGGGCGCCGAGCAGCAGCTCGTGGCAGCGATCGGCGTCCTCCTCGCCTCCGTTGGGGCCGGCGCCGCGGATGTGGACGGCGACCGCGCCGCCGAAGCAGGCGAAGCTGCGGTGGGTCTCGGCGCTCACGACTGACCCGTCGTCACCGGCGCCAGTTCTTCTTCGACCGGTTCCGGTTCGAGTTCAAGTTCGACCGGTTCTTCTTCGACGGGTTCAGGTTCGGCCAGTTCGGCTTCGACCTCGTCGGGCTCGGTCGTTTCGATCGCTTCGGCGGCGCGTTCGACCGCGTCGGTGCCGCCGCTTTCGACCGTCGTTGCACTTTCGCCGCGATTGCTTTGCTGGGTCGAGGCGACGGTCTTCGAGTTGTCGCCAAGGACGGGATCGTTGCCGGTCGCCATCTGCACGAAGACAACGCCCCAGATCAGCGCGAAGATGACAAGGGAGATGACGACGACGCGACCGCGCAGCTCGCCGGCGCGCATCCGCTGCGCCCGCAGTCGCTGCTTCGCTGCGCGGAGCTTCTCCTGTCTTTCGGAATGGTCCATAGGCTCAGCTTGCCCGGGAGCGCAAAATCCCTGCTAAGCGGACGCTGAGAGTTCTCTTAGAGCACATGGCCTAGAGCCAGCTCCCGGCCAGGGGCAGGGTTGCGAGGGCGATCGCGAGTCCCGCCAGCAGCGAGCCGGCGAGCGCCAAGCGGCGCCCACCCGCCCCTGCCAGCCGCGCCTCGGGGGATGTCCGGCGCCAGTCGGGCAGCGCAAGCGACGGCAACTCGAGCAGGTGGCCGAGCACGTGCGCGGCCATCAGCGCGAACCAGGCGATGAAGGCGAGCTTGTGGGCGAACTTGAGCGTCTCGCTGGGCGGGCCGGCGAGGAGCAGGGCAACGCCGGTCCCGAAGAGGGCGAGCGTCGTGAGGACGACCCCTGGCGCCAGCAGCCGCAGCGGCAGCGGCGGCGGGCCCTTGCGCACGTAGGTGGGGGCGCCGCGGTAGTAGCGGACGAAGCGGTAGCCGGTGCTGCCCAGCTTCATCGCCACTGGCCCGAGCAGCAGCATGCCGATGAAGATGTGCGGCCCGAGCAACTGGCCGATGAAGGGGATCGTGACCCCCTCGGCGGCGAGCAGTATCAAGAGGGCGACGGCGACCGCACCGGTCAGGCGACCGTTGCCGGCGACGCCATCGCGGAGCCTCTCGGGCAGCCTCGGAAGCCCTCGGCTGCCCGGTAGCTCGCCGAGGCGAGTCTCGTCTTCCAGCTGGTACATGCCGCGATCGTCGCCGCGGCTGCTTGCCGGACGCTAAAGCTGGTGTGAGACCTCTCTTATGCGCCGGCGGAGAAACCCGGCAGCTCGAAGGCGAGGCGGGCGCCGCCGAGCGGGGAGTCCTCGACCCAGATGCGGCCGCCGTGGGCGGCGACGATCGCACGGGCGATGCCGAGGCCGAGGCCGCTGCCGCCCGCGGCTCGCTCGCGCCCCGGCTCGCTGCGGTGGAAGCGGTCGAAGACGCGCTCGCGCTCGGCGGCGGGGATGCCGGGCCCGTCGTCATCGACGGCGACGAGCAGCCGGTTGCCGGCGCCGTGGGAGGAGAGGACGACGCGGCCTGCTGCGTGCCGGTGGGCGTTTTCGAGCAGGTTGCGGACCACCCGGGCGAGCAGGTCGGGATCGGCTCGCAACATGCCCTCGGCCAGATTGCCGACCTCGGTCGCGGCCGGCGTCGTCGCCGCCAGCTCGCGCAGGAAGTGGGCGGCGGCGAGATCGCGGGGCGCCGGTGGGGCGCCCTCGTCGAGACGAGCGAGCGAGAGCAGGTCGTCGACGAGGCGTTCTACCCGGCCCATCTCCGCCATCGCCATCGCCTCGACCCGCCGCACCTCCTCGCCGCTCGGATCCTCGCTGCGGGCGAGCACCTCGAGCTGCCCGCGGATCGCGGTCAGCGGGCTGCGCAGCTCGTGCGACGCGTCGGAGACGAAGCGCCGCTGCTGGTCGAAGGCGCGGTCGAGGCGGTCGAGCATGTGGTTGAAGGCTTCGGCCAGGGTGCGCAGCTCGGCCGGCGCACCGGGCCCTGGGTCGAGGCGCGGCTCGAGCGCGCCTGCGTCGACTTCGGCGGCGGTGGTGGCGAAGCGGCGCAGGGGCGAGGCGGCCCGCGTGGCCACCAGGTACCCGGCCAGCAGCGCCGCCAGCAGGCTGGCGCCGCCAACCGCGAAGAAGGTCTTTTCGACGTCGGACTGGGCATCCTCGATCGGCGAGACCTCGTCGCCGCCGCCGGTGGCGCCGGCACCCTCGGTCCCGGTCTCCTTCGCCTCCTCCTGCGAGATCACGTCCGACTCGTGCGCCATCTGGGCGCGCACCGCGACGAAGACGACGGCGAAGGCGAGGACGACGATGCTGCCGATCGAGAGCGCCAGCCGGCCGCGCAGGCCGAGCCGCGCCCACGCCCCTCTCACCCGTCCACCCGCAACCGGTAGCCGACCGAGCGCACCGTCTCGATCGGCGCTGGCGAGTCCGGCAGCGCCAGCTTGCGCCGCAGGTAGCCGACGTAGACCTGGACCACGTTGGTGCCGGGGTCGTGCTCGAAGCCCCAGACCGCGGCGAGGATCTCCTCGCGGCTGCAGACTCGGCCGGCGTTGCGCATCAGGTGGGCGAGCAGGTCGGCCTCGCGCTCGGCCAGTGCCACCTCGAGCTCGTTGCGGGTGGCGCGGCGGCGGATCAGGTTGAGCCGGATCCCGGCGGCGGAGAGGACGGTTTCCGACTCCGCCGCGGCGCCTTTCAGGCGCGCCCGCACCCGTGCCAGCAGCTCCTCGAAGGCGAACGGCTTGGTCACGTAGTCGGTGGCGCCGCGGTCGAACCCCTCGACCCGGTCGGCGATCTCGCCCCGTGCGGTCAGCATGATCACCGGCAGCGCCGGTCGCGCCACCCGGATCGCCTCCAGCACATCGATCCCGTCGCGCCCCGGCAACATCCGGTCGAGGACGACCAGGTCGGTCTCCGGCGCCAGCGCCAGCCGTTCCCCCGCGGGCCCGTCGGCCGCGACCGCGACGGAGTACCCCTCGGCTTCGAGCCCGCGGCGGAGGAAGTCGGCGATCGCCGCCTCGTCCTCGACGACCAGGATCTCCATGGCTCGCGATGTTACGGCCGTGCTCGCCGCTCCCCGTGAGAACGCTCTTATACGAACGCGGAGTCGCTAGAGGTTCCAGAACGGCGCCAGCCGCTCGCGAGCCGCTGTCGCCAGCGGGGATTCGGTGGCGGCCGGGACGGGGTCGCCCTCGCCGGCGAGCGCCGGCAGGGTCGCCAGCAGCGAGTCGACCAGGGCCGCCGGTTCGTAGCCGCCCTCCTGGACGGCGCCGACCGGGGCGCCGACGCGGGCCCCCAGCTCGCGCACCTGGCGAGCCATTCGCGCGAACGACTCCGCCTCCAGCTCGCAGCTGGCGAGCGGGTCGGCGCGGTGGGCGTCGAAGCCGGCCGAGATCAGGATCAGGTCGGGATCGAAGCGCTCGCCTAGCGGCACCACCACGTGCTCTACCAGCGATAGCCAGGTCTCCTCGCCGGAGCCGGGCGGCACCGGCAGGTTGACGTTGAAGCCGCGGCCCTCCCCGGAGCCGAGCTGCGCGGCGGCACCGGTCCCCGGGTAGAGCGGCATCTGGTGGACGTTGACGACGAGGACGTCGGCGCGGTCGCGGAAGATGGCCTCGGTGCCGTTGCCGTGGTGGACGTCCCAGTCGAGGATCATCACGCGCTGAGCGCCGAGCCGGTCGATCGCCAGCGCCGCGGCGACGGCGACGTTGTCGAAAAGGCAGAACCCCATTGCTCGGTCCGGTTCGGCGTGGTGGCCGGAGGGGCGGATCGCGCAGTAGCCAGCCGTGTCCTCGCCGGCGAGCAGCGCCCGGGCCAGCTCGCAGGCACCGCCGGCGGCATGGAGCGCCGCCTCCCAGGAAGCTTCGCCGACGGCGGTGTCGGCGTCGATTCGCCCGCCCCCGCTGTGGCATAGGTCGCGGATCGACCCGATCAGGCGATCGCTGTGGACGAGCCCGAGGTCGTCCTCGCTCGCCGCCGGAGCCTGCCGCCGCTCCATGCCCAGCCAGTCGCGCTCGGCAAGCGCCGCCTCGACCCGGATCAGCCGCTCCGGCGTGTCCGGATGGCCCGGCATCTGCGCCTGCGGATCGTGCTCGAGGCTGGAGGGGTGACCCAGGTACAGCACCGGCTCAATCTAGCTTTCCGTTGGATGCCGGACGTCGTCGTACTCTTCCTCGCCGCCTGCGGCACCGCGCTCGCCACCGGGCTCGGTGCCGTGCCGGTCTTCTACCTCGGCTCGCACGCGGCGCAGCTGACGCCCTGGTTGCTCGGCTTCGCCGCCGGCGTGATGGGGGTCGCCGCCGTCGCCGGGCTGCTGATCCCGGCGGGGGAGGAAGGGAGCGCCGCCGAGGTCGCCGGCGGCCTGCTCGCCGGCGCCGCCCTGCTCTGGCTCGCCCGCCGCCACCTCGACCCCGATCTCGAGTTCATGGGACGCAGCGGCCCCCGAGCCCGCACCTCGGCGCTGGTCTTCCTCGTCCTCTTCGTCCACAGCCTGCCCGAGGGCTTCGCGGTCGGCACCGCCTTCGCCTCCGAACGCGCCGGCCTCAGCCTCTTCGTGATCGTCGCGATCGCGGTCCAGAACGTCCCCGAGGGAACCAGCGTCGCGATCCCGATGGCCGCCGCCGGCTTCAGCCGCACCCGCCAGTTCTGGGCGGCGGTGGCGACCAGCCTGCCGCAGCCGATCGGTGCCCTCGTCGCCTACTTCCTGGTCGAGGAGGTCAGCGCCCTGCTGCCCTTCTCGCTTGCCTTCGCCGCCGGTGCGATGCTGGTCCTGATCGCGGTCGAGCTGCTGCCCGACGCCTACGCCGGCGGCCGGCGCCTCGGTCCCAGCGCCGGCGCCGGGTTGGGCGCCGCCCTGATGCTCGCCCTCAGCTTCGCCCTCGGCGTCTAAATCCCAACCCCGTGGTTGAGCTTTCCGTCGCTATGCGCGGGAAAGCTCAACCACGCCATTCGGCGCGGCCGATCGCCCAGGTGCAGTCGACGCCTTCCTCGCCGGGAGCCTCGGGGGCCTTGCGCGCCTCGCCCTCGAAACCGAAGCCGAGCTTGCGCGGGACTCCGGCGCTGGCCAGGTTGGCGCGGTCGTGGTGGATCTCGACCCGCTCGATCCCGTCGATCGCGAAGGCGGTTTCGGTCAGCAGGGCGGCGACCCGGGTGGCGAGGCCGCGGCGGGTGCGCCCGGCGGCGATCCAGTAGCCGATCTCCAGCGTGCGTGGGCCGCGGCGGCGGTGCAGGCCGCAGGAGCCGGCCAGGGCGCCGCCGAGGAAGATCCCGTAGGTGGCGTCGCCGCCGACCTCCCACTCGCGTTCCCAGCGCTCCAGCATCCGCCGCCGCGTCGGCAGCCCCTGCGGCTCGGCCGCGGCCCAGGGCATCCAGGGGCGCAGGTGGTCGAGGCTGGCGATCACCGCCGCTTCCTGCGCCTCGGCGTCCTCGACCTGCCAGCGGCGCAGGGCGAGATCCCCGTCGGCGATCAGCTCCGGCAGCCTTCCCATCGGACGATGCTAGATCCAATGCGGCGCGGCGCAAGCGGGGGTGTGGCCAGCACCACCACGAGACGCCGGCCTCCCGTATTGCCCGCACGCGCCCGGCGGGGGATCATGCCCGCCATGGAGCAGACCCCATCACTGCCGGGCCGGGTTGGCGCGGTCGCCGCCCGCGGCGGCCTCGACCTCGCCTATCTCGCCGCGATCTGGGCCTGGGCCGTGGTCGGCTTCTGCGTCTGGGTGACCTGCCTCAGCCTCACTCTCTCGCTGCTCGTCTTCGTCGTCGGCGTCTTCGTCTGGCTCGGCAGCGCCTACCTCTTCCGCTGGACCACCTGGGTCGACCGCCGGCTCGCCGGCTGGGCGCGGGGGGAGCGGGTCGGCGCGGTCTACCGCCAGCCCCGCGAGCCCGGCGTCCTCGCCCTCCTGGGCTGCGTGACGACCGACCCGCAGACCTGGAAGGACCTTGGCTGGTTGGTGCTCAACTCGGTGCTCGGCTTCGTCGTCGCGACGGTGGCGCTGACCGTGACCGCGCTCGTCGTCGGCTACGTCCTGATGCCCGCCTGGTGGTGGGCGATACCCGACCCGACCACCCAGTACGGGACCCTCGAACTGGGCTTCATGACCGTCGAATCGACCGGCCAGGCGTTCGTCGTCACCGCGATCGGGTTGGCGCTGGCGCCGCTCGCCTGGTGGCTCAACCGCGGCTGCGTCGCCGGCCACGCGAAGCTGGCGGTGCGGGTGCTGGCGCCGTCGGAGAGCCAGCGGCTGCGGGCCCGGGTCGACGACCTGGCGAGCAGCCGCGCCGGCGCGGTCGAGGCGGCGCAGGACCAGCTGGAGCGGATCGAGCGCGACCTCCACGACGGCGCCCAGGCGCGTCTGGTCGGACTGGCGATGGAGCTGGGCATGGCCGAGGAGGAGCTGGAGAGAGATCCCAGTACCGCGGTCGAGACCGTGCGCCGGGCGCGGGACGAGACGCTGGCGGCGCTGGGCGAGCTGCGCGACCTCTCGCGCGGGATGCGGCCGGCGCTGCTCGAGGAACGTGGCCTGGCGGCGGCGGTCGAGTCGCTGCTCGCTCGCTCGCCGTTGCCGGTCTCCCTCAGTCTGATCGGCGAGGTCGACTCTGCCCCCGAGCCGGTCTCCTCGGCCGCCTACTTCGTCGTCGCCGAGGCGCTGACCAACGCCGCCAAGCACAGCGGCGCCGAGCGGGTACGGGTGCGGGTCGAGCGCACCGCGGCGGCGCTGGGCGTCACGGTGGAGGATGACGGCGCCGGTGGCGCCCGCGCCGGTGGCTCCGGCCTCGAAGGCCTGCGCAAGCGGGTCGCCGCGCTCGACGGCCGGCTCGAGGTGATCAGCCCCGCGGGCGGCCCGACCGTGATCAGGGCGGAGCTGCCGTGCGGGTAGTCGTCTGCGAGGACAGTGCCCTGCTGCGCGACGGCCTGGTGCGTCTGCTCGGCGCCCACGGGTGCGAGGTGATCGCCGCCGTCGGCGACGCCGACTCGTTCCTCGCCGCGCTCGACGACGAGCGTCCGGACGTCTGCGTGCTCGACGTGCGGCTGCCGCCGGACTTCTCCGACGAGGGGGTGCGGGCGGGTCTCGAGGCGCGGCGGCGCCATCCGGGGCTGCCGATCCTGATCCTCTCCCAGTACGTCGAGCAGACCTATGCGCGCGAGCTGTTCGCGGGCGGCGAGGGCGGCGTCGGCTACCTGCTCAAGGACCGCGTCGCCAACCCGCGCGAGTTCGTCGAGGCGCTGCAGCGGGTCGCCGGCGGCGGCACCGCGCTCGACCCCGAGGCGGTCGCCGAGCTGCTCGGGCCTGGGGAGGACCGTCTGGCGCTGCTCACGCCGCGCGAGCGCGAGGTGCTCGAGCTGATGGCCGAGGGTCGTTCAAACAGCGGCATCGCGGCGCGGCTGACGGTCACCGACCGCGCGGTCGAGAAGCACGTCTCCAACATCTTCTGGAAGCTCGATCTGCCGGCCGGGGCGGAGGACCATCGCCGCGTCCTCGCGGTCCTGCGCTGGACTGGCAGCCGCTGACCGAGCGGCGAACCGGGGTGTTACCGGTATGAAAACGATGATGGTTTCTTTTCGGCATCCCTTCGGTTAATCTCTGGCCGGTCAGCCAGACGGGGGAGCCCCCTGGCGGGGTGGCAGGGAAAGAGCGAGACGCGGGCGGCCGTCGCCGTCGCTGCTGTCTTTGCACCGACGAGAAAGGGAGTCATGACCAAGTTTCGAACCAAGGCCCGGCGCGGCCTGATCCTCGCGGCGGCATTCGGAGCGATGGCGGCCATCGTCACGGCGGGGATCGCCGCTGGCGCCGGCAGCAAGGAAAAAGCCTGCGTCAGCAACGTCTGCTTCGAAGCCGGCGGCACCTTCACGCCGAAGAAGCTTTCGAAGACCAAGCAGACGCCGATCGCTCTGGCGATCGAAGGCGCGATCAAAACCACCGACGGGAGCCACCCGCCGGCGCTGACCGAAGCCATCGTCGAAACCGACAAGAACGGCGCGATCAACGTCACCGGATACCCGAAATGCAAGAAAAGCCAGCTGCAGTCGCGGGACTCCAAACACGCGAAGGCCGCCTGTGAACCGGCACTGATCGGGACTGGCACCACCGACGTGGCGATCGCTTTCCCGGAATCGAAAGACATCATCGCCCACAGTCAGCTGCTCGTCTTCAACGGCGGCCAGAAGGGCGCGACGACGACGCTCTTCATCCACGCCTACATCACGGTGCCCGTGCCTGCGGCGATCGTCACCACGGTGAAAATCACCAAAATCCACAATGGCCGCTACGGCCTCAAATCGGTGGCAACGATCCCGAAAATCGCCAGCGGAAGCGGCTCGGTCACGGCTTTCAAGCTGAAGATCGACAAAAAATTCACCTACAAGGGGAAGAAAGTCAGCGTGTTGACCGCCAAGTGCCCAGATGGGCGCCTGCAGGCCCACGCGGTGGCCAAATTCGCCAACGGCCTGACGGCGACGACGGAATACGTCCGTCCCTGCACCGGGGTCTAGGTAGGTAGGGGCTTCGGCACCAGGACGGTGTTGAGGGCGGCTGCCGCCGAATCGATTCCCTCCGGCGGGCGGCCAGATCAAGAAGGGGCGGTTCCGGGTATCTCTCCAGCTCCCGGGCCGCCCCTTCCGCATCTCGCGGCGAAGCCGAGCAGGACGAGCCAGGCACCGAAGACGACCTGGTCGGCGCGCTGGAGGGCGCCCTTGACCGAGTCGAGCGCGTCTCCCAGGTAGGTGACGCCGGTCAGTGCAGTCAGCAAGAGCCAGAGCGCGCCGAGGGCCAGCGTCAGCCACCCAATCCACCTTCCTCTTGTCCTTTGTCGCCCTCTGGGCGACAAAGGACAAACGATGGTGAGGAGGCCGAGGCCAACGAGGAGGAAGGCGAGGACGGTGGCGGCGATTTCGCCGGCGGTGGCGAGCGAGTGGAGGACGTCGACCGGGTCGTAGGCGAGCGAGCAAGTCGGTTCGAGCCCTTCCGCGCAGCTCAGGGGCGCGGCGCTGGCGAGGACCGTGAAGAGGCCGGAGGCGAGCAGCGCCCAAAGCCCCAGGCGCAGGGTTCGCTCGGCGCCGGTCGCGTCGCTCCGGGTCAGCCGCCGCAGCAGCGCCAGGGCGAAGGCGGCGATCGCAAGGCCGGAGAGGATCCCGAGGACGACGAAGCGCCAGCCGGTCGACTCGGTGCGGGTGGCGAGGTCGCTGATCCAAGAGGAGTCGAAGTCGCTGCGTTCGGCCAGCGCTCCTTCCAGTGCCCAGTAGTTGCAGAGCAGGCCGGCGCCGATCCCGGCGAGCGCTATCGGGGCGGGGCGGCGCACGCCGTGACCCTAGCCGTGACGCCGGGGGCGTTTGCGAGGATGCCGGCCGATGAGCGGGAGCGGACCTGGCCGCGGCAACCTCGACGCGATCCTCGCCACGGCCGAGCACGATCGCACCCGGCTCAACTCCAATGCGCTAGGCGCCTTCAGCCTCACCCTGCTCGGCGTCGCCAGCGTCGTCGGCGCCGGCATCTTCGTCGTCACCGGCGACGCCGCCGCCCACTACGCCGGCCCGGCGGTGGTGATCTCCTTCGTCCTCGCCGGCGTCGTCGCCGCCCTCACCGCGCTCTGCTACGCCGAGCTCGCCTCATCGATCCCGGCCGCCGGCAGCACGTACTCCTACGCCTTCGCAGCCTTCGGCTCCTTCGTCGGCTGGTTCATCGGCTGGGACCTGCTGCTCGAGTACCTGTTCGCCGCCTCGACCGTCGCCGTCGGCTGGTCGGGGTACTTCGACAGCCTGCTGCAGTCCTGCGGCGTCCATTTGCCGCACGCGCTGATCACGCCGCCGTTCGGATCGGATCCCGGCATCGTCAACCTGCCCGCGGTCGCGATCATGCTGCTCACCTCGGGCGCGCTCTGGCTCGGCACCAAGGAGTCGGCCGTCGCCAACAACACGATGGTGATCCTGAAGCTGACGATCCTCGTCCTCGTCATCGCCGTCGGCGTCTTCTACATAACGTCCTCGAACCTGACCCCGTTCGTCCCCGCCCACGCCGGCGGCTTCGGCGACTTCGGCTGGAGCGGGGTCCTGCGCGGCGCCGGCATCGTCTTCTTCGCCTACATCGGCTTCGACGCGGTCTCGACCGCGGCGGCGGAGGCGCGAGAACCGCGGCGGACGATCCCGATCGGGCTGATCGGCACCGTCCTGATCGCGACCGCGATCTACGTCGCCGTCGGCTTCGTCCTCACCGGCATGCTCGACTACCGCCAGCTCGGCGTCGACGACCCGATCGCCGCCGCGATTCAGGCCGCCGGTCCCAACCTCGACTGGCTGCTGCGGCTGACCGACGTCGCCGCCGTCGTCGGCCTCGCCTCGACCGTGCTCGTCACCCTCTACGGCCAGACCCGGATCTTCATGCGGATGTCCGAGGACGGGATGCTGCCGCCGCGCTTCGGCCAGGTCAGCCCGCGGACCAAGACGCCGCAGTTCTCGATCGTCCTCTGCGGGATCGTCGGCGGCGTCGTCGCCGGCCTGGTGCCGCTTTCGGTGCTCGGCGAACTGATCTCGATCGGGACCCTGCTCGCCTTCATCATCGTCTCGGCGGGGGTCGTCACCCTGCGCCGTCGCTACCCGGACCTGGAGCGCCCCTTCCGGGTGCCGGCGCTGCCGCTCGTCGCGGGCGTCGCGATCGTCTCCTCGCTGGCGCTGATGGCGACGCTGCCCGGCGCGACCTGGGTCCGGCTCGTGATCTGGGCGCTGATCGGCTTCTGCATCTATTTCTTCTACGCCCGCGAGCACAGCGGCGAGAAGATGCGCGCGGTCGCTGCTCACGGCGCGGCCGGGGCGGCAACGGCCGCCGAGGCCGAGGGCGCCTGATGGGGTTCCGGCCGTTCGGCGGCGCCTCGCGCAACGCCGATCTCGGCGCCCTGCACGAGGTCTTCTTCATCGCCGCGGTGACGACGATCCTCTGCATCCGCACCGAGCTCTGGCTGACCCACTACCCGCAGCTGGGCGGTCACGGCCTCCACATCGCCCACCTGCTCTGGGGCGGCCTGCTGATGACGATCGCGATCGCGATCTTGCTCACCCTGCTCGGCCGCCGCGCCCGCTGGCCGGCGGCGCTGATCGGCGGCGTCGGCTTCGCCTTCTTCATCGACGAGCTCGGCAAGTTCATCACCGCCGACAACGACTACTTCTTCAAGCCCGCGGCTGGGCTGATCTACCTCGTCTTCGTCACCATCTTCCTGCTCTCGCGCGCCTACCGTCACCATCGCGGGCTGAGCGAAGCCGAGCGCCTTCGCAACGCGATCGAGCTTCTCGGCGAAGCGGCCGTTGGTCCCTTCCGCCGCAGCAGCCGCGACCGCGCGATGGCGTTGCTGGCGGGGGTAGCGGCCGAGAACGGGCTGCGGGCGCCGCTGCTGGCGCTGGTCGAGGGGGTGGAGGCGGAACCAGACCCCTCGCCGCCCTGGTACGAGCGCGCGGCCGACGGCCTCGGCGCGCGCTATCGGGCGTGGTCCGAGCAGCGCTGGTTCCACCGCTTCGTGCTCGCGGTCTTCGCCGTCTGGGCGGTGCTCGGCCTGGTCGCGGTTCTCGGCCTCGTCCTCGGCTTCGACGGCGACTCCGTCGACCACCTCAGCTTCGTCAACTGCGCCAGCCTCGTCACGATCGCGGTCTCGACCGTTCTCGTCGCCGTCGGCCTTGCCCGTCTGCTCGAGGGCAGGCGCCTGGATGCCTACGCCTGGATAGTGCGGGCGCTGCTCGTCTCGATCTTCGTCACCCGGGTCTTCTCCTTCGTCGAGTCCCAGTTCGGCGCCATCTTCGGGCTGGGCGTCGACGTCCTGCTGCTGATCAGCGTGCAGCTGATGGCGCGCCAGGAGCGCCGCCGCGATGATGTCGGCGGGAGCCGATGAGCGACAAGGCCGAGATCGAGACCGAGGTCCTCTCGAAGAAGGGCTACGAGAAGGAGCTCGAACGACTGCAGATCGAGCTGGTGCGGCTGCAGGAATGGGTCGTTCACGCGGGACTCAAGGTGGCGGTGCTGTTCGAGGGGCGCGACACCGCCGGCAAGGGCGGCGCGATCAAGCGGATCGTCGAACGCACCAACTCGCGCGTCGTCCGCATCGCCGCCCTCGGCAAGCCGACCGAGCGCGAGGAAACCCAGTGGTACTTCCAGCGCTATGTCGCCCAGCTGCCGGCGGGCGGCGAGGTCGTCCTCTTCGACCGCTCCTGGTACAACCGCGCCCTGGTCGAGCGGGTGATGGGGTTCTGCACCGACGCCGAGTACGAGGAGTTCATGCGGACGACCCCGCGCTTCGAGGAAATCCTCCAGCGCAGCGGCCTGATCCTGATCAAGTACTGGCTCTCGGTCTCCGACGAGGAGCAGGAGCGCCGCTTCCAGGCCCGCATCGACGACCCCGCCAAGCAATGGAAGCTGTCCGAGATGGACCTCGAGGCGCGCGCCCGCTGGGTCGACTACGCCGAGGCCAAGGACCAGATGTTCGCCTACACCGACACCAAGGAGTCACCCTGGTGGGTGGTCGAGGCCGACGACAAGCGCACCGCCCGACTCAACCTGATCTCCCACCTACTCGAACAGATCCCCTACCAGCCGGTCCGCAGCGAGAAGGTCAAGCTCCCGCCGCGCCAGGAGCGCGCCTACGTCCGCCCCCCGGTCGACACCCAGACCTTCGTCCCCGAGCGCTACCGGGTCGAGTGAGCGGCCGTCGGCCGCTCAGGGTCCGGTGCGCTGGCGGATCGGGGGCTCGAGGACGCGGCTGAGGACGGGAACGTCGAGGAAGCCCTCGACGCTGGCGTAGAGCATGGCGACGCGGGGGAGGTCGGAGGCGTCGTCGATCACGACCGAGCGGGGGACCCACTCGGGGTCGAACTTCTGGTTGAAGTCGCGCAGGCTCTGGATCTGGAAGAAGGGGTTGAGGCCTTTTGCCATCAGCCGCTGCAGCTTGCTGCCGAGGCCGGCGTCCTCGGCGCTGTCGAGCAGGCGGCCCCAGGCGGCGAAGTTGAGCGAGAGCCGCCTGAAGCCGCGGGAGCCGAGCGCCAGCGCCGCCTCGGAGATGAGGAACTCGGTCAGCCCGTTGGCGGAGTCGGGGCGGCGCCGCATCAGGTCGAGCGAGTAGCCGGGCTGCTCGCCGTAGACCGGGACGAAGCGGAGGAAGCCGGCGACGCGGCCGCCCTGCTCGCGGGCGATCGCGATCACGAAGTCGGGGTTCGTCCCCTCGACCTCCTCGCCGAGCTCCATCGTGAAGCCGCGCTCGGGCGAGCCGTCGCGCCACTCGGCGCTGATCTCGTTCAGCTCGGCGATCAGCTCCTCGCTTGCCTCGGTCTCGGCGATCAGCTCGAAGCTGTGGCTCTTGGCGATGTGGTTGACGGCGGTCCGCGCCGCCTTCATCCCGGCCCCTTCGAGGCTGAAGCGGTCGGGGTGGACGATCGCCTCGTCGCCGAGGTAGATCGGGTGCATGCCGCGCTCGCGGTAGATCTCCGCGTCGGCCTCGCGGACGGCGAAGAAGGCGACCCGCCAGGCGCGCTGGGCGCAGAAGTCGAGGAACTCATCGACGGTGCGGGCGGTGTCCGCGGGCGGCCCGATCGGGTCGGCGGCGACCATCGCCGTGCCGCGGACGTAGAGGTAGGCGATCAGCGAGCGGCCGTCGGCGGAGAAGAAGTAGTTCTTGTCGCGGCGCAGGGCGAAGTAGTCGAGCGTGTCGTCGCCCCAGTGGCGGACTATGTCCTCGGCGTGGCGGCGGCGCTCGGCGCTCGGCGGCTCGGCCTGGACGAAGGTGCGCAGCAGCAGGAAGAGGAAGGTGAGAAAGCCGATCACGCCGAGCATGATCAGGGTGATTTCGAAGAAGTCGCCGAACACCTCGCGGCTGTAGGTGTAGGGGCCGTCGAGGCCGATCATCCCCTTGTACGCGGTCTCGACGTTGCCCCAGAAGGTCAGCGGCTGCGGGATGTTGTCGCGCTCGGCGAACAGCGTGATCGTCGCGAAGACGAAGACGAAGACGAGGTAGGCGGGGACGAAGACGGCCGCCTGCAGCAGCGAGCCGGGATCGCCGTGGGCGCGGAAGTCGCGCCGGAACCAGACCAGCGCCAGCAGCATCGCGACCGAGAGCAGGACCGAGACCGGGTCGGGGCCATGGATCAGGTGGACGACCGCGGCGGCGGCGAAGAGGATCACGGCGATCGCCCAGGCACGGCGCTTGCCGCGGGCGAGGCCGCGGGCGACGGCGAGGATGCCGAGGCCGATTGCGACCGAGGCGATCAGGCCGGCGGATCGGCCGCCCGCATGAATGAACCCGAAGTGGCCGAGGTCGAATCGCCAGGACGTGGCGGTCGGGAGCAGCGAGAAGATCGCAACGATCACTGAAGCCCAGGCGAGGGGACGGGTGCTGCGGGGGCGGAAGAAGGGGGCCGCTACCGGTACCCCTTCTGAAATCGCCCTTACGGGCTGAGTGATTTCAGAAGGGGTACCGGCATCGACCCCGCCAACCGTCTCGGCAGATCCCGTCGCATCGTCCGCTGCGAAGTCCACGGCGCGTGGCGCTCCGTCCGATCCCCTCGTTGAAGCTGACGAGGGACCAGCCTCCCCCTCGATTCCCTCCGGTCTCAGGGTCGGGAAGAGGATTACGTCTCGGATTGCTTCGGCGCCGGAGATGAGCATTACGAGGCGGTCCATGCCGATGCCGAGGCCGCCGGTGGGAGGGAGGCCGTATTCGAGGGCTTTGACGTAGTCGTCGTCGACCGGTTCGGCCTCGTCGTCTCCGTCGGCCTGCAGGCGGGCCTCGGACTGGAAGCGTTCGGCCTGGTCGACGGGGTCGTTGAGCTCGCTGTAGGCGTTGGCCAGCTCGCGGCCGGCGACGACGAGCTCGAAGCGCTCGGTCAGTTCAGGGTCGTCGCGGTGGGCGCGGGCCAGCGGCGAGACTTCGCGCGGGTGGTCGATGACGAAGGTCGGCTCGACCAGCAGGTGCTCGGAGCTGTCGTCGTAGACCTCGGCCATGATTTTCCCCGAGCCCCAGCCGTCGAGGTACTCGACGCCGCGCTCGTCGGCGATCTTCCGCGCCTCCTCCACCGGCATCGAGGGGTGCATCTGGACCCCGGCGTTCTCCTCGATCAGCTCCGCCATCGTCGCCCGCCGCCAGGGCGGCTTCAGGTCGACCTCGCGGCCGTCGATCGTCACCACCGTGGTCCCGATCGCCTCCTCGCAGGCGGCGGCGACGATCGCCTCGGTCAGGTCCATCATGTCGTGGTAATCGCCGAACGCCTGGTAGGCCTCGAGCAGGGTGAACTCCGGGTTGTGGCGGGTGTCGAGACCCTCGTTGCGGAAGACGCGACCGATCTCGAAGACGCGGTTCATGCCGCCGACGATCAACCGCTTCAGCGGCAGCTCGAGCGCGATCCGCAGCGTCATCTCGATGTCGAGCGCGTTGTGGTGGGTGACGAACGGCTTTGCCGCGGCGCCGCCGGCCTGGCCGAGCAGGACCGGCGTCTCGACCTCCTGGAAGCCGCGCTCGACCAGGATCCGTCGCGTCGCCGCGATCACCGCGGTGCGGATCCGGAAGATCCGCCGCGAGGGCTCGTCGAGGATCAGGTCGAGGTAGCGCTGGCGGTAGCGCATCTCGGCGTCGGTGACGCCATGGCGGACGTCGGGCAGCGCCCGCAGGTCCTTGGAGAGCAGCGCGAACTCGTCGACCCGGACCGAGAGCTCGCCGTGGTTGGAGGCGACGACCGTCCCCTTCACCCCGACCCAGTCGCCGAGGTCGAGGTCGGAGAACTCCTGCAGCTCGTCGCCGCCGACCGCGTCGCGAGTGACGATCAGCTGGATCTGGCCGGTCTCGTCGTGCAGGTCGGCGAAGTCGAGGCCGCCGTGGCGGCGCTCGCCGAGGACGCGGCCGGCGATCGCGACCTCGCGGCCGGTCTCCTCGCCGGCGCCGAGCCCGTCGAACTCCCCGTGGATCGCCGCCGCCGTCGTGTCGCGGTCGAAACGAACCGGGTAGGGCTCGATGCCGCGCTCGCGCAGCTTCTCGAGCTTGGCGAGGCGATCGGCACGGGTCTGCGCCTGGAAGTCGGCGGGCTCGGACTCGACACTCATGCGACGGTGGATGCTAAGCGCTGGACGGGCGGAGATTCGCTCTGCGAGCGGGCGAGGATCGCCATTCCCGCCAGCGCGGCGGCGAGCGAGAGCAGCGTCGCCGCGACCTCGGGCGGGCTCGCGTCGAGCGTCTCGTGCAGCAGCAGCACGCCGAGGAAGACGCTCGTGATCGGGTCGAAGGCCATGCTCGTCGCCACCGCCGGCGCCAGCGCTCCGGTGTTGAGGGCGAGCTGGTTGAGCGTCATCGAGGCGTAGCCGACGGCGGCGAGTGCGTAGAGGTGCCAGCCGGTGACGATCGCGACGACGCCGTTGTCGAGCTCGTCGACGACCGCCTTGGTCAGCGCCGCCGAGAGGGCGAAGAGGACGCCGGTTGCGACCCCGAGCATCGCCGCCCGCCGCGGCGCCGGCCCGCGTTGGCCGAGGAGGACGAGCGGCACGCAGACCGCGGCGCAGATGCCGCCGGCGATCAGCCAGTCGCGGACCGGGGCGTCGGCCTCGCCGCCCGAGGGGTTGGCGACGGTGAGGAAGACGACGAGCGCGGCGACGACGAGGAAGGCGGCGCCGACGTCCAGGCGCCGCACCCGCTGGCCCGTCAGCCGCGCCCCGAGCGGCAGCGCGAAGACGACGCTGGAGACGAGCAGCGGCTGCACCACCGCCAGCCGCCCGACGCCGAGCGCCGCCGCCTGGGCGAGGAAGCCGAGCGAATCGGCAGCGATCCCGATCAGCCAGACCGGCCGCCGCACCATCCGCAGCAGCAGGCTGGCGCTGGACCCCTCGGAGGGCTCGTCGATGCCTGCCTTCTGCTGGAGGACGGTGCCGAGCGCGAAGAGCAGCGCCGCGACGAGGGCGAGAACGATGTCCAATGCGTGGCCTCCCGGGGTGGGACTGGGCGTCGCTGCGGACTCTAGGGAGTGCATCCGACTTGATCCGCAGGCCCGGGCCAAAATCTTTCAAAGCCCTCGCGCGCTGTTTCTCGCCGGCGATGTAGGTAAGACTTCGAGCCCGCATGGCGGATGTCAAGTCGAAATCGCCGGGGAGGTCGGAGCAAGCCTCCTTTGTCGTCGATACGCAGCTCTTCAGGGAGCTCGGGGAGCTGCTGGTCGGTAGCGACGCCACCGCTCTGCTCGAGCTGGTCAAGAACTCCTACGACGCTGATGCGACTGTTGTCACCGTGTACGGCCAGAGGTTGGACTCCAAGTCGCGCGGACAGATCCTTGTGATCGATGACGGCGATGGCATGAACTTGAAGCAGTTCCGAGCTGGCTTCTTGCGGCTTGCTGGACGATCCAAGACTCTCGGCAAGCGCCGGTCAGTGCGCTTTGGGCGCCGCTACACGGGAGAGAAGGGTGTCGGGCGGCTGGCAACCCACAAGCTTGCGCGCCTGATCGAGGTCGAGTCCGTTCCCTTCTCAAAGGAAGGCAGGCCTCGGGGTGTTCGAGCGACGGTCGACTGGAGTCGGATTGAGAAGCTCAAAACCGTTGAGCAGGCGGGGAAAGCGGTCGATCTGCAGACGTTCACTCCGCCGAATGGTCGCTCCTCGGGTACTCAGATCCGGCTCGCGCGTCTTCGCCACACCTGGGATTCGAAAGACCTCACGGATTTCATCGCCAGCGCGGAAGTTTTTGGGCCGCCTCGTCCATTGATCGACTCGGAGAGACTCCGGAAGCGTTTGGACCCACCGAAACTCCTGTTTAAGACCCCGCGAGTGCGGGACATGAGCGGCGGTGAGACTGATCCAGGGTTCGACATCCACCTCACCGGTGACTTCGCAATCAGCGACGACCATTGGGATGAGATGGTCGAGTCCGTCGAGTGGGTGCTGGAGATTGACGCCCGTCGCTCCGGCGTACGTTTCTGCGCTTCCCCTACCGAACGGGAGATGACGGTCACCAAAGGGCACGCACGGCGCCATGAGTTCAAGGTGCGGCATCCCGAACCGAAGGTGGGGCCATTCTTCCAGGCACGGATTTTCGTTAGAGCGAGGAACGTAGGCCCGGACATTTTCCGTGCGTGGTCGAAGGACGTAGCCGGAGTCAGGGTGTATTCGGAGGGATTTCGAGTTCTTCCCTACGGAGCCCCGGACAACGACTGGCTAGAAATCAACCGAACCTATGCGGCCCGAAAAGGGGCCTTGGAGCTTCTTGAGGCAAATCAGCTCCTTGAGGAGGAAATCGGTGATGCGGACGAGGACGACACGGGCCTTACCTTGCTGCCCTCAGATTCGTATCTCGGTGCGGTTTTTCTGACTAGGGAGCGCAGTGGCCAACTAGAGGCGCTGGTGAACCGCGAGGGCTTTGTCCCCAATCGTGCGTTTTACAACCTGCGCGACTTGACCGGACTTGGCATCACCTTGCTGACCCGGGCTCGGGCTGCGGGTCGTCTTGAGAAAAGAGAAGCGGCCAAGGCGGCGAGGGAAAGACGTCGGCGTCAGCCGTCAGAGGCCGCAGACGCTCCCCCGCCCGCCGAGAGCTGGCGCCGAGAGGTCGATCAGCGGATCAAAACCGCCGTACAGGAAGTCGGCGAGATGCGGGTGGCCGCGTCGAGCGGGAAGCTCGCGAGATTTGAGCAGGATCTCGCCAGGCTGGAGGGGGAGCTCGAAAGTCTTTCGGCCGCCGTCGGGGGACTGATTGCCGAGCAGCGGCTTACTCCGGTTCTGGCATCGGTTGGGATCCAGATGGGGGAGTTCATCCATGAGATCAACGGGCTTCTCGCAATGGCCGTGACGATGGATACGGCCCTCGGGCGCCTGCGCGAGAATCCAGAAAATTTCACCACCCCAAGCGTGCGTCGTGCGGTGGGAGAGGCACAGCAATCGGCCCGGGACTTGCGGGCTCGTCTGGAGCGTCAGGCGACCTATCTGATCGACCTGACCAGCCCTGCGGCGGTCCGGCGCAGGTCGCGGCAACGGATAGCCGAGCGGATTGATCGGGCGGCCGAGTTGGTTGCGCCAGCGCTTGACCGGAGATCCATTACCTTCGACAACCAGGTTCCGTCGGGCGTGCGTACGCCGCCAATGTTCCCAGCGGAGATAACGGCCGTGCTGTTGAATCTACTCACCAATGCCGTCAAGGCAGCGGGCGAGGGGGGTAGGATTCGCGCGGCGACGCAGGGTAAGGGGAACAAGATTCGTCTTGAAAACACCGGAAGTGCCGTTGACCTGGGCATAGCGGAGCGCTGGTTCCGGCCATTTGAGACGACGACGACCGAGGTCGACCCGCTCTTGGGGCAGGGTATGGGATTTGGTCTCCCGATCACTCGCGGCATTCTTGAGGAGTACGGCGCGAAGGTCCGGTTTGTGAAGCCCCGTGCGGGTTATGCAACTGCGATTCAAGTGGAGTTCCCGTCGTGAAAGCCGGTCCCCCTGCGATCCTCGTCGTCGATGACGAGCTCGATGATGCACAGAACTTCAAGCGAGATGTAGGCGACGCTGCGCACGTCGAGATTCGAACCCCGGACGAAGTTCGGAAAAGCGACCTCGAACGGGCGGACCTGGTGCTCGTCGACTATGAACTGGATGCCTGGCTTGGGTCTAAAGAAAGACTGATGTCTCCCGCGAACGGTCTCGCGCTGAGCGCGGTGATCCGGGAGCAGATAAGCGCCTTGTCGCGAGGCACTGTGACGGCTGTGGCACTGTGGTCGGGCCAAGTCGAAAAGATCGCCTCGACGTTGCCCGCCGGGCTGCAGAGTTTTGCATTTGCCCGGTTGAACAACTTGGAGTGGGTCTTTAAAAAGGGGACTGATGAGGCGGCCCCCGGAGCCGTGTCGCTTGCGTGGGCGGTCAGGGAGCTGCCCCGCACCTGGCCAATCGGCGATCCAGAGATGGCGACGAAGGAGCTGCACAAGCTGCTCGGCCTTTCAACGGACATGCCTTTCTTTGTCAGCGCCGCCGATGAAGTCAGCGCCGGGCATCCACCGATCCACGAGTTATCAGCGGCCACCCACGGCCTCGTTGTGATCAGGTGGATTGCGCACCGCATCCTTCCCTACCCAGCGTTTCTCCTAGCGCGTCTCGATTTGGCATCTAGATTGCGCATCGACCCCTTGGGGCTCGACCGTCTTCTCGTCGAGAAGTCCGAATTTTCTCGGCAGCTCGAAGGAGTTGAATACAAAGGTGCCCTCCGTGGTCTCTACGATAGGAATTGGTGGCGTAGCGGTCTGGAGGGGCTGATATTTGATTGGACCGGGGGGTCTGGAGGGCTGGACGTTCTGCACCAATCGATACGCGAGCGCGCGAAGCACGAGGTGGTGTTTCTCGACCACGAGGTCGTACCGGGGATTGACGAGTCCTACCGTGCGGCTGAGTTGATCCCCGTTGAAGATGCGCTCAGGCTGCGGCTGGACGATTGGCCACCCTTCGCCGATGCCGCTTGGGCGGAACGGAGCCTCGCGGCAGACTCCGATCAACTTCGAGGCTTGGTGCTACCGCTCGATAGAGAACTGTTGGCGTAGCAGTGGCGGAGGGACCCAAGCGACTGCGGTTCAACTTTGCGAGTCTCCAAAAGGAGCTCGAGGCGATCGTCGATCTTGCCGGCCCGTTTCTCACTGCCGAGAGCGTTCGACGCCTGCAACAAAGCAAATACTGGCTTGCCAGTTTGAAGTCCCAGCCTGGAAAGCGTGTGACCTGGTCCGTGCCCAGCGACGAGCCCATCAGGACGAGGGAGAGCGAAGGGGAGTACGAGGCCAAGGACGGCGGCAAGGGTCCAATCGTGGAGGGTGCCCTCAGCTTTGTCTGGGACATGGAGACCAGCCCGAAGAGTGTCACCGAGGTGGAGTTGATCGGGAAGGCCAGCACGATGATCCGCCTTTGCGAGAAATCCGGAGACACACACCGCGAGCTGTCCACGTGGAAGATGGAGATCGGGATCGGCGCGGCTGAATCCCCTGGGTGCTTCTTCCACGTTCAGATGCCCAGTCAGCTGCCCGTCCCGCGGTTGCCGATCTTCCCTCCGACCCCGATGGTTTGCATGGAGTTTCTACTCGGCGAGCTATTCCAGCGCGACTGGCAGCGAAGAGTCGACGGGGACGGGCAATCTATGACGATCTGGCGTGGCGTTCAGCGCGATCGCCTCGGGCGATTCTTCCAGTGGCAGCAGGAGCAGCTTAAGGGAGGCGGGTCGCCCCTGATGCACCTCAAGGGGTTTCCGGGCCCTGACCTTTTCGTGGGCCCCTCTCCGACGGTCTAGTGGCGCCGGAGGGCTTCGAGGGAGTCTGCGGCCGTGCGGAGCCTGTCGAGATCTGAGCGCGTGATGCCCATGCCGGCAACCAGGATCTTTCGATCGGCTACCTCGCGGGCCATATCGACACCACCCAGTTCGAATGCCTCGACAATTTCATCGAGCATGGAGGAGTCGGCGGGGGGGAGCCGAAGATCGACCGCTCCATTCGGCTCGAGCTTGAGGATTCCGCCGCCGTAGCTCCTGCCGGAGAGCTCTGCCGACACTCTGTAGAGAGTGGTCCACGAAGAGGCGGCGATCGAGTCCGCCAACCGTTCGACCCCGGACTCCAGCCAGACGCGGTGAATTGCGTTCGTGCAGGTGGCTGCGGCTTCGTTGGTGACGAGCCGCGGCGCTGCAGATCCCATGTAGGGGAGGAAGATTTGCGGCGTCGCGCTGTCTCGCACCTTGAACCAGGGACTGCGTCGGTCGCAATGACTGCGCTTGTCGATCTCCTCTCCCTCCGCCCGTCGCAGCTCCTCGGCAGCGATCTTGCTGAGTCGCATCGTGCTCTCTGGGAATAGCAGCAGTCGAGATGGCTCGCCGGACTTTTCGGCCTGGGCCTCCGCATTCCAGCGTGGTCGCTTGAGCCACGCACCACGGGGAACTATGGGCACCGACTGCACTGACTTGCCCAGCCGGTCAGCTTCCGCAACCGACCTGACGAAAAAGGAGTTGGCGCCCGTGACGACCCCGATTCGTATTCTCGCGATCTCGCCGAGCCGATCGACCCCTGGATGAGCGCAGACCTCCTCCCAGGCGGCGGCCTGGGAGGAGGTCAGGCGCCAGGGGAGCCGGGGGTCATGGCGGGCCCGTTGTGCGGATCTTGCCTTTCGGCGAAGTGGTTGTCTCAGGGCGGGTGCAAGCCCCTTCAGGTTCGCGATGCGTCTGTAGATCGGCGGACCGCTGGGCCGACCGCGGTCAATCAACAGGATGACCGTGCGCTCCTGTACCTGGGGGAACAGGCGCTTGGTGATCCTGACGAGTTGAACTTCCCCCTTCTCAGTCGCCAGCGCATCGAAAAGAGGTTCTGCGTATTCCGCGTGGAGAATCGAGCCCGGTAGAACAAGCGCCAGCCTGCCTCCAGGCGCGAGAAACGTCACGAGGTGCGCGCAGAAATAGGCCCACGCGTCGCTTCTCCCGTTAAGGTCGATTCCGAGCCGCTGACCACTACGCCGCCCGCGCTCGGTGAGCTCACTCTTAAGCGCGTGGTGGCGAATGTACGGCGGGTTGCCGACTATCGCGCCGAACGGACCGTTGAGTTGGTCCGCGTCCAGGGCAAGAAGGTCGCCGTGGTGCAGGTTTCCCTCCGGTAGAACCAGCCCGCGCTTGAGGAGGTGCAGGGGTCCATCGGGATCTATCTCGACGCCAAACAGCCTGGGGCCCGGTTCGAGAACGCCAAGATCGCTCAAGGTGTGGTGGGCTGCCTCCAGGAACACCCCATCTCCAAAGGCGGGCTCGAGGACCCGATCTGGACACCGCGCAAGAGCCCAGCGAACGAGCAGATCGGCCAGGCGGGGTGGCGTGTAAAAGATGCCATTGGCCTTTCGACGGGCCATGGAAGGAGGGACGACATCGTTCTTCGTCGCCGTGGCAGCCGAGCCGAGTGGGGGGGCTGCCATCGCAAGCTTCGTCACGCTTTTTGCAGCCTAGAGATCGCAAATGACGCGAAAGCATCGGGGGCCACTTCCGCCCGCGACCAATGGGCCGCGGCGTCGGCTGGGACTCTTCAGATCGGCTTGAGGAATCGGCGACGAGGACTTCGGCGAGCTCGGTGGCAGGTGCCACCCCGGGTCCTCCGCGCCGGCGTAGCCGACCTTGGTCGGGAGGAAGCCGTGGTTACGGCGAGCGCTTCCGCGCGTCCTCGTGGCGCGCTTCCCCTTTTCGCGGTGAAAGCGCATTTCGCCCCGCTGCGATGATGGGCGAATGCGCGCGATGGTCCTCGAGCGAGGCGACGAGCCGCTGCGGCAGATAGAGCTTCCCGAGCCCTTGCCGAGGCCCGGGCAGGTGCTGATCGCGGTTCGCGCCTGCGGCGTTTGCCGCACCGACCTCCACATCCTCGACGGCGAGCTGAGCGAGCCGAAGCTGCCGCTCGTCCCCGGTCACCAGATCGTCGGCACGGTGGCCGAGGTGGGGGAGGGGGCGGAGCGCTTCGAGCAGGGGCAGCGGGTCGGCGTCCCCTGGTTGGGCTGGACCGACGGCAGCTGCCGCTACTGTGCCTCGGGGCGCGAGAACCTCTGCGACGCGGCCCGCTTTACCGGCTACGACATCGATGGCGGCTACGCCGAGTACGCGGTCGCCGACGAGCGCTTCTGCTTCTCGCTGCCGGACGGATATCCGGACGAGCAGGCAGCGCCGTTGCTATGCGCCGGGCTGATCGGGTACCGGGCGCTGCGCCTGGTCGGCGAGGCCGAGCGGATCGGTTTCTACGGCTTCGGCGCCTCCGCCCACATCCTCTGCCAGGTCGCCGTCCACCAGGGCCGTCGTGTCTTCGCCTTCACCCGCGAGGGCGACGAGAAGACCCAGGCCTTCGCCCGCTCGCTCGGCGCGGAGTGGGCCGGCGCCTCGACCGAGGCGCCGCCGGAGGAGCTCGACGGTGCGATCGTCTTCGCCGCCGCCGGACCGCTGATGCCGGCGGCGCTGCGGGCCAGCGCCAAGGGCGCGCGGGTGATCAGCGCCGGCATCCACATGAGCGAGATCCCCGCCTTCCCCTACGAGATCCTCTGGGAGGAGCGGATGCTGGGCTCGGTCGCCAACCTGACCCGCGCCGACGGCGAGGAGTTCCTGGCGCTGGCGCCCACGGTGCCGGTGCGGACCGAGGTCACGAGTTACCCATTGGAGCGCGCGGGCGAGGCCCTCGAGGATCTCCGCGCCGGCCGCTTCCGGGGTGCCGCCGTGCTAGAGATCGCGGGATGAAGATCGTCTCGCCGCTCGGCGAGTACCCGTTCGTCTTCGATCGCCTCGAGCGCCGCAACGGCGGCATCGACGTCGTCGGCTCCGTTGCCGGGATCGAGTCCCGCGTCTCCCTCGGCAGCGACGACCTCCGCGCCGCCGCCCGCTTCGCCGGCCCGCCGCTCCTCGCTGCCCTCGCTACCGCCACCCTGCTCGGTTACGCCGCCGCTCGCCGGTAGGTTCGCAGGGTGCACGAGGATCCGACGCTGGCGCGGATGTACGCGGAGGTGGAGCGCGACGGCGAGCGCGACGCGGTCGCGGTCGAGGAGCCGCTCGAGATCCGGGTCGACGGCGAGCCCCTGAGCGTGACGATGCGGACTCCGGGCCACGACGAGGAGCTGGCGCTCGGCTTCCTCTACGGCGAGGGGCTGATCGACGGCCCCCGCCGCGCCGGCCTCAGCGCGGACCTGGCGGCGAACGCGGTCGAGGTCGAGGGGCCGCTGCTGCGCGACCCGGGCGCCCGCCGCTTCTACACGACCTCCTCCTGCGGGGTCTGCGGCAAGGGGGCGCTGGAGGAGGTGGTGGTGACCAGTGAGCCGGCGCCGCCCGGCCCTCGGATCGCCCGCGACCTGCTCGCCTCGCTGCCCGACCGCCTCGCCCAGCCGACCTTCGAGCGCACCGGTGGCACCCACGCGACCGGCCTCTTCGACGCCGCCGGCGAGTTGCTGATCGCCCGCGAGGACGTCGGCCGTCACAACGCGATGGACAAGGTCGTCGGTCGCGCCCTGCTCGACGGACTGCTGCCGCTGCGCGGCCGCGTCCTCTGTGTCAGCGGCCGGGTCTCCTTCGAGCTGGTCCAGAAGGCCGCCGTCGCCGGTGCTCCGATCCTGGTCGGCGTTGGCGCCCCCAGCTCGCTCGCGATCGAGCTCGCCGCCGACCGTAACCTGACCCTCGCCGGCTTCACCCGCGCCGGCCGCACCAACGTCTACACCTGCCCCGAGCGGGTTTTCGGCTAGCTCTCCAGGACGCGCTTCAGCTCGGCGCAGTGGGCTTCGAACTGGCGCCTCAGCGGGCGCTTCATCAGCGGGGAGGCGATCTTCAGCAGGCCGTTGGGGCTGCCGTGGACGCGGAACGCCATCCGCGTCCCGGCGCCGCGCGGTTCGAACGTCAGCCGCGCGTCGAGCGGCAGCGGTCCCTCCAGCACGTGCAGCGCGAAGAGGCGGTTCGGCTCGTGCTCGGAGACCTCGACCAGCGAGGGGACCTCGCGCCCGCCAGGGGCGCTGTGTACCTCGCGGATCCTGGTGCCGCGGCCGACCGGGCCGATCCCGTCGGGCACCGCGGAGACGGTATTCAGCTGCCAGGTCGGCAGCTTGGCCGGGTCGGTCGCATAGGCGAAGACCTCCTCCACCGGCCGCTCGATCTCGGTCTCGATCGTGAAGTCGATCACTGCGGCGAGATTCTCTCAGCGATCTCCTGCAGCTCGGAGGCAGCTAGCCCGCTGCGGCCGGCGGCCCAGCAGGCGAGCGGTGCGGCGGGGCGCTCGGAGGAGTGGGCGGCGGTTGCCGCCAGCTCGAGCAGCGCCTCGATTTCCTCGGCCGAAGGTGGGTCGACGCCGATCTGACGGCAGAACTGCTGCACCCATTCTTCGCGGTCCATCTCAGCCTCCGATCGCGCTCATCGTCCGCGCCGGCGGCCGGAAACCCGGCTCGTCGATGCGGTGCTTCAGCTCCTTGCGCCAGACCGCGGCGCGCACGATCTCGGCCAGCTCCTCGTCGCTCGCTCCGCCGCGCAGCGGCTCGCGCAGGTCGGTCTCGTGCTGGGAGAAGAGGCAGGTCCGCAGCTTGCCGTCGGCGGTCAGCCGTAGCCGGTTGCAGTCGGCGCAGAACGGTTCGGAGACGGGGTTGATGAAGCCCAGCTTGGCGCCGCCGCCGTCGGCAAACTCGAAGATGCGGGCGGTGGCGTGCGGCTCTCGGGGCAGCTCCCGCAGCGGGTGGATCGCTTCGACCATCGCCCGCACCTCGGCGCCGCTCAGCACGTCCTCGGCGCGCCAGGCGCGCTCGCCGTCGAGCGGCATGAACTCGATGAAGCGGACCTGGAAGTCATGGTCGCGGGCAAGCGCGCAGAAGCGGCGCACGTCGTCCTCGCCGAAGCCGGGGATCGGCACCGCGTTGACCTTGATCGGCCGCACCTCGGGGAAGGCGGCGATCGCGTCGAGCCCGGCCAGCACTCGGTCGAGCGCGTCGCGCCGCGTCACCTCGATGAAGCGCGCCCGCGCCAGCGAGTCGACCGAGACGTTGACCCGGTCGATCCCCGCTGCGACCAGCGCCTCCGCCTGCTCGGCGAGCAGGTAGCCGTTGGTGGTCAGCGAGAGGTCGCGGATCCCCTCGATCGCCCCCAGCCGCGCGACCAGCGCCGGGAACTCGCGTCGCACCAGCGGCTCGCCGCCGGTCAGCCGCACGTCGCGGATCCCCATCCCCACCAAGAGCTCGACGAGCCGCTCGATCTCCTCGAAGCTGAGGATCTGCGAGCGCTCGATCCAGGGCACCCCCTCGGCCGGCATGCAGTAGCGGCAGCGGAAGTTGCAGCGGTCGGTGACCGAGACCCGCAGGTCGCCGAGCAGCCGGCCGTGGGCGTCTTCGAGCGTCATTGCCCACCTCCGTGCGAACTCGGCTCGCCGGCGATCAATGCCAGGGCGTGGGGGAGGGCGACCGCGAGCGCCTCGCCGGTCTGCTCGACGGCGAGCGGGCTGCCGGGGAAGTTGACGATCAGCGTCTCGCCGCGGGTGCCAGCGACGCCGCGCGAGAGCATCCAGTTCTCGGTGTGCGGTCGCGAGGCGAGCCGCATCGCCTCGGCGATTCCGGGCGCCTCGCGGTCGAGCACCGCCCGCGTCGCCTCCGGCGTCACGTCGTCGGGCGAGAGGCCGGTGCCGCCGCTGGTCAGGATCAGGTTGACCGCTTCGTCGTCGGCCCAGTGGCGCAGCCGCGTCTCGATCGCCGTGCGGTCGTCGGGCAGCAGCTCGCGGCCGGCGACCTCGAGCCCCAGTCGCGCCGCCAGCTCGGCCAGCCGCTCGCCGCTCTCGTCGCGGCCCTCGCCGCGGGCCTTGGAGCTGCTGACGGTCAGCAGCGCCACCCGCATCAGCTCTCCTCCAGACGCCAGTCGGAACGGCCGCCGCTCTTCTCCAGCAGCACGACCTGCTCGATCGCGACCCCGCGCTCGACGCCCTTGACCATGTCGTAGACGGTCAGCGCCGCCACCGCGCAGGCGCTCATCGCCTCCATCTCGACCCCGGTGCGGCCGACCGTGCGCGCCTCGGCGACCAGCTCGACCAGCCCGGCCTCGGCGTCGACCGTGGCCTCGACGTCGACGAAGCTGAGCGGCAGCGGGTGGGCGAGCGGGATCAGCGTCCCGGTCTGCTTCGCCGCCTGCACGCCGGCCAGGCGCGCGACCTCGAGCACCTCGCCCTTGGGTCCGTCGCCGGCGGCGACCAGCCGGGCGGTCTCCGGGCTCATCCGCAGACGCGCCCGCGCCCGCGCCCGCCGTTCGCTCTCCGGCTTGGTGCCGACGTCGACCATCCGCGCCCGCCCGTCCTCACCGATGTGGCTCAGCTCGCTCACCGAACCTCCTCGGCGCGGGTGCCCTCGACCCAGCGGGCGGCGCCGGTCGACTCGACTTCGCGCTTCCAGATCGGGGCCTCGGCCTTGATCCGGTCGATCGCTTCGCGGGCGCCGGCGAAGGCTTCCTCGCGGTGGCCGGCGGCGACGGCGACGACGACTCCCGGCTCGCCCAGCGGCACGCCGCCGACCCGGTGCTCGGCGGCGGCGGCGAGCAGCCCGTGGCGCTCGGCGCTCTCGGCGAGGATCGCCGCGATCCGCTGCTCGGCCATCTCGCGGTATGCCTCGTACTCGAGCCGCGCGACCTCGCGGGTGACCCCTTGGAAGGTGACCACGGCGCCAGCGCTGGGGTCGGCGACGAGCCGGGTCAGAGCGTCGGCCGAGAGCGGCTCCTCGCTGACCCGAGCGTGCAGACGGGGGCCGGCGCCGCCGCTGATCGGCGGGATCAGCGCCAGCTCGTCGCCGCTGGCGAGCGCCGTCTCCGCGCTCGCGTACTCGCGGTTGACCGCCATCCGCACCGGCAGCCGGGCCAGCAGATCCCCGAGCGGCGGCCGCCGCGCCATCTCGGCGAGCGCGTCGGCGACCGTCGCCCCCTCGGGCAGCTCGACCTCGACCGCGTCACGGCCGGCGTGCTCTCGCAGGCTCGCGAAGAGTCTCACTCGCAAAGTCATGAGCCGATGCTAGCTCCGTCGGGAAGCGCGCCGGCGCCGTCGAGCAGCTCGACCTCGACCGTCTCGCCGGCGTTGCCGCCCGGCCCCTCGGCGGGGACCAGCGCCAGCCCGTCGGCGCCGACCAAGGAGGTGAGTACATGCGAGCCCTGGCGCGGGAACGGGTGGGCGAGCCAGCCGCCGTCGGTCAGCTCGAGGCGGCAGCGGGCCGCGTGGGCGCGGCCGGGCGGACGCTCGACGTCGGCGGCTAGTCGGGCGTGGACGCGCCGCCCCGCCGGATCGCCGCCGCCGAGCGCGAGCAGCGCCGGCCGCGCCAGCAGCAGGAAGGTGACGACGACCGAGACCGGGTTGCCGGGGAGGCCGAAGACGAGCGTCCCCTCGCGCCGGCCGAACCAGGTCGGGCCTCCCGGGCGCAGCGCCACCCGCCAGAACGCCTCGACGACCCCGAGCCGCTCCAGCGCCCCCTTGACGTGGTCGTGCGCGCCGACCGAGACGCCGCCGCAGACGATCGCGACGTCGGCACTGAGCGCGGCGGCCACCGCTTCCTCGGTGGCCGCCGGCTCGTCCGGCGCCCAGCCGACCGAGACGACCTCGGCCCCGGCGAGCCGCGCCAGCGCCGGCACCGCGTACCCGTTCGAGTCGCGGATCGCCCCCGGTGCCAGCGGTTCGCCGAGCGGCGTCAGCTCGTCGCCGCTGGTGAGGACGGCGACCCGCGGGCGGCGTACGCAGGGCACCGGGTCGGCGCCGATCGCGGCGAGGACGCCAAGCTCGGCAGCGCCGATCGCGGCGCCGCGGGGCAGTACCACCTCGCCGGCGGCGAAGTCCTCGCCGGCGCGGCGCACGTTGCGTCCCGTTGCCACCTCGGCTTCGACCAGCACCGTCTCGCCCTCGAGCCGCGTGTCCTCGACCCGGACGACGGCGTCGGCCCCGGCCGGCAGCACCGCGCCGGTCGAGATCGCGATCGCCTCGGCGGCACCCACCGTCGCCTGCGCCGGGTGCCCGGCGCGCGACTCGCCGACCAGGCGCAGTGTCGCCGGTGCACCGGGCGCGGCCCCGGCCGTGTCGGCGGCGCGCACGGCGAAACCGTCCATCGCCGAGTTGTCGAACGGCTGCATCGGCTCGGCGGCGACGGCGTCGGCGGCCAGCCGTCGTCCCAGCGCCGCGACCAGCGGCACCTCCTCCGCGGCGAGCGGCTCGAGCCCAGCGAGAATCGCGGCGCGCGCCTCCTCGAGGGCGATCGGCCCGCCGGTCATCGCTGTGCTCCCTCGACCACCGGCGCGCTCTCCAGCAGCGCCCCGACCACCGGCGGCAGCAGCTCGGTCTCGCGGGTGACGATCCCGATCGTGTAGCCGACCTCCGGTGCGACCAGCGACACCGCCCGCATCCCCTCCGGCACCCCGTAGAGGCTGAGCCAGGTCTCCGAGACGATGCTCGACCAGCCGGCGCGGGCGAAGGAGAGCAGGGCGGAGATCGAGTTGCTCTCGATCCGCGCCCGCGTCTTCGCGCCGCTGCGCTCGAGCGCCGCCTCGACGATCCGCCGGTTCTGCATCTCGGGGCTGAGCAGGCAGAGCGAGGCGCCGTCGAGCGAAGCCCAGGGCAGCTCGTCCGGCCCCTCCCCGTCGGGGCTCAGATAGACGTATCTCTCCTCGTAGAGCGGCCGGCCGCGGAGGCGGCCGAGCGGCTCGTTGTCGAGGTAGGTGACGCCGGCGTCGATCCGGAACGATTCGAGCTGGGCGCCGATCTCGGTCGAGGAGAGCGAGCGCACCTCGAGGTCGACGTTCGGGTGCTGGCCGAGCAGCGGCGCGGTGATCTCGGCGACCGCGGGCAGCGCGGTCGGGATCACGCCGAGGCGCAGGCGCCCGCTCAGCTCGCCGGTCAGCCGCGCCGCGGCGGAGACGAGGCCGTCGACGCTGGCCAGCGTCTGCCGCGCCCAGCGCAGCAGCTCGTGGCCCTGCGGGGTGAGGTCGTCGTAGGTGCGGCCGCGCTGGACGAGTTCGACCCCCAGCTCGGCCTCGAGCTTGCGGATCGCCACCGAGAGCGCCGGCTGGGTGATGTGGCAGGCGGCCGCGGCGCGGCCGAAGTGGCGCTCCTCGGCGAGGGCGGAAAGGTATTCGAGCTGGCGCAGGACCACTGCCTCGATGATAAACAGCATTTATCGAAGCACGCACACATGGCATTGGACCGGCGCCGCCTCCGGTCCTAGCCTGTGACCAGAGAACCGTGTCCCAGAACCTCGTCGAGCTGATCCGTCGCCACCACTCGGTGCAGGCTCCGACCGCGCTCGAGGTGCTGAAGGAGGCGGTCGACGATCACGGCGAGCTGACCGACGAGGACCGCCGCCGAGCCGCCGAGCTGGCCGGGATCCCCGAGGCCGCCGTCTACGGTGTCTCGACCTTCTACGACGACCTGCTGGCGCCGCGCGGCGAGCGCCACGTCCGCGTCTGCACCGGCACCGCCTGCTTTGCCGCCGCCGGCGACGCCCACGTCGACGCGATTCGCGCCGGGCTCGGCCTCGAGCTCGGCGAGCGCAGCGCCGACGGCGCCGTCTCCCTCGCCGAGACCGTCTGCCTCGGCTTCTGCCACTCCTCGCCCGCGCTCCGCGTCGGCGCCGAGGTCGACGCGGGGCCTGGGGTCGTCGAGCGCGTCCTCGGCGGCGAGGAGCGAGCCGCCACCGAGCCGGACTGGGAGAGCACGCTGCCCGAGCCGGTCCTCACCCGGCCCAGCGAGTGGGCGGGCCTGCGCCGGGCCCTCGCCGAGCTCGACCCCGAGTCGCTGCTGGCCGAGGTCGAGGCGGCCGAGGTCCGCGGCCGCGGCGGTGCCGGCTTCCCGGCCGGCACCAAGTGGCGCTTCACCCGTCAGGCGGCCGGCGGGGAGAAGTTCATCGTCGCCAACGGCGACGAGGGCGATCCCGGCTCCTACATCGACAAGTACCTGATGGAGCGCAGCCCCGAGCGGCTGCTCGAGGGACTGGCGCTGGCCGGCTTCGCGGTCGGTGCGGCGCACGGCTTCGTCCTCACCCGCTCCGAGTACCCGCGCAGCAAGCCGGCGCTGGATGCGGCGATCGAGCGCGCCCGCGCCGACGGTCTGCTCGGCGAGGACGTCCTCGGCAGCGGCTTCGACTTCGACGTGACGATCGTCGAGGGCGCCGGCTCCTACGTGGTCGGTGAGGAGACCGCGCTGCTCGCCTGCCTGCAGGGTCTGCGCGGCACCGTCTCGGCGCGGCCGCCGTTCCCGGCCGAGCGCGGCGTCTACGGCCGGCCGACCGTCGTCAACAACGTCGAGACCCTCTGCAACGTCCCCTTCGTCGCCGAGCGCGGCGCCGCCGCCTACCGCGAGCTCAGCCCCGGCACCGAGACCGCCGGCTCCAAGCTCGTCTGCTTCAACGAGCGCTTCGCGCGGCCGACTGTGGTCGAGGTCCCGTTCGGCCTCAGCGTCCGCCAGCTCTGCGAGGAGGTCGCCGGCGGCCTCCGCGACGGCGCCGCGATCAAGGCGGTCCAGATCGGCGGGCCGCTGGGCGGGATCCTGCCCGCCAGCAAGCTCGACACGGCGTTCGACTTCGACCCGCTCGCCGCCGAGGGCTGCATGGTCGGCCACGGCTCGATCCTCGCCTTCGACGAGGCGACCGACATGCGCGACGTCGCCCGCCACCTGCTCCGCTTCGGCGCCCACGAGAGCTGCGGCAAGTGCTTTCCCTGCCGGATCGGGCTGCGCCGCGCCCACGAAGAGTTCGCCGCCGACGCCCCCGTCGACCGCGAGCGCTTCGAAGCGCTGCTCGAGGCCCTCGAGGTCGGCAGCCTCTGCGCCCACGGCGGCGGCATCCCGGCCCCGATGCGCAGCCTCCTCACCCACTTCCCCGACGAGCTGGGCCTCTCATGAGATCGAAGTTTGTCGCCCACAGGGCGACAAAGTGCGAGGGCAATGGAGGTTTGGCGTGATCTCGGTGACCGTCGATGGTGCTGCGGTCGACGTCGCGGAGGGGGCGACGGTGCTCGATGCGGCGAAGGCCGCCGGGCGCTGGGTGCCGACGGTTTGCTTCGACGAGCGACAGGCCCCGTTCGGCGCCTGTCGCGTCTGTCTGGTCGGACTTGCCGGCTCGCCCAAACCGGTCCCAGCGTGCACCACGCCCTGCCGCGAGGGGATGGAGATCGAGACCGAGGAGCCGACCGCGCGCCGCGTCGCCGGCGCCGTCGTCGAGCTCGTCCTCTCGGAGATGCCGACGCCGCCGGCGCCGCATACCGAGCTGGCCCGGGTCGCGGCCCGGCTAGGAGTCGAGGACACGCGCTGGCCGGGCGCAGTCCACGCCCGCGAGGACGACTTCCGCCACCCCTACCTGGCGCTGCGACACGAGCTCTGCATCTCCTGTGGCCGCTGCGTCCGCGCCTGCGACGAGGTCCAGGGCGCCTTCGCGCTGACCGCGACCGGGCGCGGCTTCGAGGCCAACGTCACCGCCGGCCTCGACGCCGGCTTCGAGGACTCGACCTGCGTCGCCTGCGGCGCCTGCGCCGACACCTGCCCGACCGACGCGATTACCGAGATCCGCCTGGTGCCACAATCTGAGAGGGGTTGAAGATGGCAACTGCCGTGAGCAACTCAGAAGCGAGCGCGACCGACGAGCGCTTCGACCGCGAGGCGACGACGACCTGCGGCTACTGCGGCGTCGGCTGCCGCCTCGAGACCCACGCCGCCGAGGGCCGCGTCGTCTCGATCACGCCGGCGCTCGACGGCCCCGCCAACGAGGGCCACACCTGCCTCAAGGGCCGCTTCGCCCACGGCTTCACCCGCTCCCCCGACCGCCTGCAGACGCCGCTGATCCGCGGCGCCGACGGCGAGCTGGCGCCGGCCAGCTGGGAGCAGGCGCTCGACCGCATCGTCGCCGAAGTCGAGCGGATCAAGGATGCCCACGGCGCCGACGCGATCGCCGGGCTCGCCTCCTCGCGCGCCACCAACGAGGACTGTTACGCGATGCAGCGGCTGATCCGCGCCGCGGTCGGCACCAACAACATCGACAACTGCTCGCGCGTCTGCCACTCGCCGACCTCCTTCGCCCTGCGCAAAGCGTTCGGGCTCTCCGGCGCCACCGGCCGCTTCACGGACATCGACGACGCTGAGGTGGCGCTGCTGCTCGGGGTCAACCCGACCCAGGGCCACCCGGTCGTCGGTGCCCGGATCAAGCAGGCGGCCCTGCGCGGCTGCAAGCTGATCACGATCGACCCGCGCCGGATCGAGCTCGCCGACTATGGCGCCATCCACCTGGCGCCACGGCCCGGCACCAACGCCGCCGTCGTCCTCGGCCTCTGCCACGTCGTCCGCCGCGATGGCTTCGTCGACGCGGAGTTCGTCGCCGCCCGCACCGAAGGCTACGAGGCGGTCGAGGAGCTGCTCGAGTCCTACGACCCGGTTGCGGTCGAGGAGATCACCGGCATCCCCGCCGCCGAGCTCGAAGCCGCGGCCCATCTCTACGGCGAGGCGGCCAGCGGCTGCCTGCTCTGGGGGCTCGGCGTCACCGAGCACAAGTACGGCTCCGAGGTCGTCCAGCTGCTCTGCAACCTGGCGATGATGACCGGCAAGGTGGGGAAGCCCGGCTCGGCGCTGCTGCCGCTGCGCGGTCAGAACAACGTCCAGGGCTCTTCCGACATGGGCGCCCTGCCGGACACCTACACCGCCTACCGCTCGGTCGGCGACGAGGAGGTCGCCGCCCAGTTCGAAGCGGAGTGGGGGGTGCCGCTCTCGCGCCAGAAAGGGCTGACGATCCCGCAGATGTTCGACGCCGCCGTCGCCGGCGAGCTGAAGGCGATGTACGTCTTCGGCGAGGACGTCGCCCAGACCGACCCCGACACCGCCCACGTCGCCGCCGCGCTCGAGAATCTCGAGTTCCTCGTCTGCCAGGAGATCTTCCTCAACGAGACGACGAGGTTCGCCGACGTCGTCCTGCCCGCCTCGGCCTTCCTCGAAAAGGAAGGGACCTTCACCAACGCCGAGCGCCGCTTCCAGGTCGTCGAAGCGGCGATCGACCCGCCCGGGGAAGCGCGCACCGACTTCGAGATCATCACCACGGTCTCGCGCCGGCTCGGCCACGAGATGGGCTGGGAGACGCCCTGGGAGGCGACCGACGAGTTCGCCCGCCTCACCCCGCACTACGCCGGGGTCAGCCGCGAGCGGCTCGGCCGCCACGGCCTGCAATGGCCGGTGCGCGCCGACGGCACCGACTCGCCGACCCTCTACGACACCAGCTTCGACCGCGAGGGCGGCCGCGGCCACTTCGCGGCGCTCCCCTACAAGCCGCCCGGCGACGCCGCCGACGAGGAGTTCCCGCTCGTCCTCGTCACCGGCCGCGTCCTCCAGCACTACAACGCGGGGACGATGACCCGCCGCACCGCCAACGCCGAGCTGGTCGACCGCGACCTGCTCGAGATCCACCCCGACGACGCCGCCCGGCTCTGGATCGCCGAGGGCGACCGCGTCTCGGTCCGCAGCCGCGTCGGCCGGATCGAGGTCGAGGCCCGGGTGACGGAGCGGATCGAGCCCGGTCACGTCTTCACCACCTTCCACTTCCCGGAGACGCGGACCAACCTGCTGGTCGGCCAGTCCGCCGACGTCAACACCTCCTGCCCCGAGTACAAGGTGATCGCGGTCGACGTGCGGCCGATCGGCGAGCAGGCGGCGTTCACGCCGGCACTCGTCGCCGAACCGGCGTGAGCGCGGCCGCCCCGGAGGCGCCGCTCGGCGCTGTCCTCGCCGGCGGCGCCGGCAGCCGCCTCGGCGGCGCCAAGGCGACAGCGCAGCTCAGCGGCCGGCCGCTGATCTCCTACCCACTGGCGGCCTTCGCCGCGGCGGGGATCGAGGCGGTCGTCGTCGCCAAGGCGGAGACCGAGCTGCCGCCGCCGGGGGGCTGGGGCGGGGCCGCACCGCGGGTCCTTATCGAGCCCGACGAGCCCCGCCACCCCCTGGCCGGGATCATCGCCGCCCTGCGCGAGGCGGGCCAGCGCCCGCTCATCGTCCTCGCCTGCGACATGCCGTTCGCCGAGCCGGCGCTGCTCTCGGCGCTCGCTTCGGCGCCCGAGCCGCTCGTCGTCCCCGCCCCCGGTGGTCTGCCGCAGCCGCTGCAGGCGCGCTACTCGGCGTCGCTGCTGCCGGCACTCGAGGCCGCCCTTGCCGATCAGGAGCCGCTGCGAAAGACGGTTGCGGCGCTCTCCCCGCGCCTGCTCGGTGAGTCCGAGCTGACCCGCTTCGGCCCGCCCGAGCGCCTCTTTCTCAACGTCAACGACGCCGTCGACCTGAAGCTCGCCGAGGCGCTGTTGGAATCGTCCTGAGCGCGGGCTCCGCTAGCCCCGCATCACCATCACCGAGGTCGCCTTGACCGTGGCGATCGCGCGCGAGCCGGGGACCAGGCCGAGCTCCTCGACCGCGTCGCGGGTGATCGCCGCCGTCACCAGGTGGCCGCCGTCGACCTCGATCTCGACCAGCGCCATCACCCCGTCGGCCTCGACCGAGCGGACGACGCCGGGGAAGCGATTGCGGGCCGAGAACTCGTCGCCGGTCGTGTGCCGGGCCGGCGCGGCGCGCAGCCGCTCGACCTCGGCGACCGGCACCATCCGCCTGTTGCGCTCGTCGCGGATGGTCCGGATCCGTCCCGACCGATCCCAGCGACGCAGCGTGTCGGTGCTGACTCCGAGTTGCTTCGCCGCCTCGCCGATCGCAACCGTCTCCGCCTTCGCCATGGCGCGACTGTACCGCTCCCTCAGGTCGCCGGCACCTGCTGGGTGATGCAGTGGATGTTGCCGCCGCCGAGCAGGATCTCGCGGGCGCCGACGCCGACGAGCTCGCGTTCGGGGAAGGTGTCGCGGAGGATCGCGGCGGCCTCCTCGTCGTGGCGCTCGTCGAGCAGGGGAAAGACGACACGGCCGTTGGCGAGGTAGAAGTTGACGTAGGAGGCGGCGAGGCGGTCGCCGGGGCGACGCGGCTTGGTGCCGTCGATGCGGTCGACGCCGGCGGCCTCCTCGGCGCCGATCTCGAGCGGGCCGGGGGAGGGGAGGAGGATCACCTCGAAGGGGCGGCCGTGGGCATCGGTTGCCGCTTCGAGCCGCGCCCGCGCGTCGCGCGAGATCTCGTGCTGGGGGTCGGCCGCGTTCTCGCTCCAGGTGAGGAGGACGACACCGGGGCGGGCGAAGCAGGCGAGGTTGTCGACGTGGCCGTCGGTCTCGTCTTCGAGCACGCCCTTGCCCAGCCAGACGACCTTCTCGGCGCCGAGGTAGTCGTGCAGCGCCGCTTCGATCTGCTCGCGCGACAGGTCGGGGTTGCGGTTGGGGTTGAGCAGGCACTGTTCGGTGGTGAGGACGGTGCCCTCGCCGTCGACGTGGATTGCACCTCCCTCGAGCACGAGCGGTGCCCGGTAGCGGTCGGCGCCTTCGATCTCGAGCAGCTTGGCGGCGAGCCTGGCATCGCGGTCCCAGGGGAAGTAGAGGCCGTCCTTGAAGCCGCCCCAGGCGTTGAACTCCCAGTCGACCCCGCGCCGCCCGCCGGCGCCGTCGACGACGAAGGTGGGGCCGGTGTCGCGGGCCCAGGCGTCGTCGTTGGACACCTCGACCACCCGGACCTCGGGCGGCAGGACCGAGCGAGCGTGCTCGTGCTGGGCATCGGAGACCGCCATCGTCAGCGGCTCGGCGGCGGCGATCGCGGTCGCCACCTCGGCGTAGGCGGCCTGCGCCGGCTTCGCTCCCCAGCGCCAGTTGTCGCTGCGCTCGGGCCAGACCATCCAGCAACCGGCGTGCGGCTCGAACTCGCCCGGCATCCGGAACCCGTCGGCGGCCGGCGTCGATGCAAGCGTCGCGCTCATCCAGCCATTGTCGCCGACCGGCTACAGTCGGTGCGATGGCGGAGATCCGGGTGATAGCTGCGGACCGAGTCGAGGCCTCGCCCGCCCGCACCCGGCCGCCAGAGCGCCAGCCGTTCCGGGTCGCCGCCGTGCAGGAGAGTTGGCACCCGGACCCCGAGGAGCACCGCGGGGCGCTGGCGACCGGGATCCGCTTCGCCGCCGAGGCCGGCGCCCAGCTCGTCTGCCTGCAGGAGCTGACCCTGAGCCGCTACTTCGCCGTCGACCCGGGCGGGCCCGAGGCCGTCGGCGCCGCCCCCGAGGACCTGCTCGGCGGTCCGACCCTCGAGTTCGCCGCCGCGGCGGCGACTGCGAACGACGTCCACGTCCACGCCTCGCTCTACGAGCGCCACGACGGCCCGGACGGGCTCGGCTACAACACGGCAATCGTCGTCTCTCCGGCCGGCGAGCTCGTCGCCCGCACCCGCAAGCTCCACATCCCGATCACCGCCGGCTACTACGAGGACCGCTACTTCCGCCCCGGCCCGGCCGGCGAGGATCCCTTCCCGGTGCTCGCCCTCGAGGAGGCCCGGCTCGGGCTGCCGACCTGTTGGGATCAATGGTTCCCGGAGGTCGCCCGCGCCTACAGCCTCGGCGGCGCCGAGGTCCTGATCTACCCGACCGCGATCGGCTCCGAGCCCGATCACCCCGAGTTCGACACCGAGCCGCTCTGGGAGCGGGTGATCGTTGCCAACGGGATCGCCAACGGCGTCTTCATGGTCGCCGTCAACCGCACCGGCGAGGAGCCGCCGTTGCGCTTCTACGGCTCCTCCTTCATCTCCGACCCCTACGGCCGTGTCCTCGTCCAGGCCCCGCGCGACGAACCCGCCGTCCTCGTCGCCGACCTCGACCTCGACCAGCGCCGCGACTGGCTCGAGCTGTTCCCCTTCCTCAGCACCCGCCGCCCCGACGCCTACGACAGCCTGGTCCAGTGACCTGCCCGAAGTGCAACGCGCCGATGCGCAGCCACCGCCGCAACGGGGTGACCATCGAGCAGTGCACGAAGTGCCATGGGATCTTCCTCGATCGCGGCGAGTTCGAGCAGCTGCTCGCCCGCGAAACCTCCGCCCTGGGGCAGGAACCCCCCAGGCGGGGGACCTGATTCCCTGCTCAGACGCGTCTTCAGGCGTCGTTTGCCGTGACCTCCGTCACATACGCCCCCAGTGTGAGGGCGGTCACAAAGCGAACACCGGTTCGTCTGCATACTTGTATACAAGCAATCGAAACGGGAGCCACCATGAGGAACTCAACTTGGAAAATCACGACCCTGAAGGACGGGCAAGACGTCTCCAGCGTCGAGGGCGTCAGCCAGGAGAACGCCGTCGCCGCGATTCGCAACGCGATGTACGGCATTGACCCGCTGGCCGGCGTCGCCAAGGGCCGTGTCGCCAGCGAGAAGCAGGAGCAGGTCGTCGAGACCGTCGCGGCTGCCGGCTAGAGGGCGGGTTTGGCGAAACCCCGCCTAGGCAGTCGCCACGGTTCCCCGGCGGCGCTTCAGCCGTCGGCAGGCCCGGCGAAGTAGTCCGGGTGTTCTTCCCGCATCCGCGGCACCTCGCGCAAAACCTGGCGCAGGTGGTCACGCAGGTGCCTCTCCGCCCTATCGGGGTCACGCGCGGCAAGCGCGTCCAGCACCAGCCGGTGCTCTGAGAGCATCTCCTCCAGGTAGTTCGGCATCCCCAGGCTCAGCCGGCGGACCCGGTTCAGGTGCGCCTTGGCGCGCTCGCTCACCGTCCAGACCGTGCGGTGGCCGCTGAGGTCGCAGAGCGAGTGGTGGAAGGAGTCGTCGAGCAGGTAGAAGGCATCGAGGTCGGCTTTCGAGATCGCCCGCTCCTGGTTGCGCAGGTTTTCCTCGAGCGCCGCGATGTCGGCCTCGCCGGCGACCTGGGCGCTGATCCGGATCGCCGCGCACTCCAGCGACTCGCGAATGAACTGGGCGTCGGCGATCGCCGCCGGGTCGACACGGGCGACGAAGCTGCCGAGCTGCGGCACCGTCTCGACCAGGCGGTCCTCGCGCAGCAGGCTGAGCCCCTCGCGGATCGGCGTGCGGCTGACGCCCATGTCGGCGGCGAGAGTGTTCTCGGAGAGCTGCTGGCCGGGCTCGAGCTGGCCGCGGACGATCGCATCACGGAGCGCCGCGTAGACCTGGACCCGGGTCGGGGTCGAGCCGTCGCGCACGCGGTTGAGAGTGATCGCGGTGTCCACCCGCTCAGGGTAGTGGCTGGATCAGGCGAGAGGCAGGGCGGCGGCGCGCCGGGACGCGCCGCTCAGCGGACGCCGCCCGCGACCTCGAGCCGGAACGCCGAGCGCAGCGGGCGTACGGGCTTGTAGAAGGTCGCGGTCTGCGTTTTCACCTGCCACGGGGATGGCAGGCGGCCGCCTGGCTGGGCGAGGAATTTGGTGAAGAGGACCGAGGCGCGACGGCAGGTGATCGCCGAGCCGGCGGGGATGTAGAGCAGGTAGGCGCCGCGGCGGAAGCGCAGCGGGCCGACGACGCTGGTGTGGTTGACGACGTAGTTCCCCGGGCAGAGCTTGCCGATCGCGGGGTTGGTTTCTTCTTCTTCGCGTTCGCCTTCGCGTTCGGCGCTGAAGCTGGCTCCAGCGCCGTTGGTGAATTTCGCCTTGCCGCTCCCCTGGGCGATCACTCGCCAGCTGCCCGGCAGATTGCCGTCCCAGTCCTCGAGGAAGCGGGCGAAGAGGGCCGAGGTGCGCGCGCAGGTCAGACCCGCGCTCGGCGTCAGCGTGTAGGGGCCGGCGGGGAAGCTGGCGGCGCCGATCCGGTCGTTGTGGAGGACGCGGAAGCTAGGGCAGCCAGCGGCGGAGGCGCTGCCGGCACCGGCAGCGAGGATCGCGAGCAGCGCCAAGGCGGCGGCAAGCGTCAGCGCGGCGGCTGCGGCTCTCTTCCCGGGGCGGCGGACGAGCGTCACGGCCGCGAAACCTAGCAGTGGGAGGGGCGGTTGGACAAGTTCGCTTTCACGACCGCGGCGTCGGCGCGAGCCGGTCGATCTCGGCCAGATCGGCGGCGCTCGGGCGCCAGCGGGCGCTGGCGACGTTGGCGAGGATCTGCTCCGCGCGCGTCGCTCCCGCGATCACCGAGGCGACCGCGGGCTGGGCGGCGAGGCCACCGATCGCGACGTCGATCAGCCCCAGACCGCGCTCGCGAGCGAACGCTTCCAGCCCCTCGATCACGTCGAACTGGGCGCTGCTGGCGACCTCGCCGCCGCCGGCCAGCCGCGTGTCCGCAGGCGCCGCCTCGCCGCGCCGGTACTTGCCGCTCAGAAGGCCCTTTTCGAGTGGGAAGAAAGGGAGAATCGAGACGCCGAGCCGTTCGCAGGCTGGCGCCACCTCGACCTCGATCTCGCGTTCGAGCAGCGAGTAGTGGTTCTGCAGCGTCTCGAAACGGGCGAAGCCGTTCTCGGCCGCGACTCGCTCTGCCTCCTCCAGTTCGGCGGCGCTGAAGTTCGAGCAGCCGATTGCCCGCACGATCCCTTCGCGAACCAGCTCGTCGAGCGCCGCCAGCGTCTCGGCGATCGGCGTCTCGCCGTCGGGATGGTGGTACTGGTAGAGGTCGATTCGGTCCATCTGCAGCCGCGTCAGCGAGCCCTCCACCGCCCAGCGGATGTACTCGCGCGAGCCGGGCGCCGCGGCGGGCAGGCCGGGGGTGCCGCTCATGTCCCCCCCGAACTTGGTCGCCAGTACGAACTCCTCACGGCGTCCCCCCAGCGCCAGCCCCATCAACCTCTCGCTCTCACCGCGGCCGCCGTAGATGTCGGCGGTGTCGAAAAGGGTGATGCCGGCGGCCAAGGCCGCCTCGAGCACCCCGGCGGTGCGATCGGCGTCGAGACGGCGGCCGAAGTTGTTGCAGCCGAGGCCGACGATGGAGACCTCGATGCCCGAACGGCCGAGCTCGCGGCGGGGCGGCGAAAAGTCGCTCATCCCCAATCCTTAACATGCGGTCGGCCCATGCCCGAACCAGTAAAGCGCAACCAGCGCTACATGCCCGGGCTCGACGGGCTGCGAGCGATCGCGGTGCTCTCGGTGATCGCCTTCCACCTCGGCTTCGGCTGGGCGCCGGGCGGCCTCCTCGGCGTCGGGATCTTCTTCACCCTCTCCGGCTACCTGATCACCGACATCCTGCTCGCCCAGCTCTCGGCCCGCGGCCGGATCAAGCTCGGCCAGTTCTGGCTCGGCCGCGCCCGGCGCCTGCTGCCGGCGCTGTTCGTGATGCTGCTGATCGTCGTTGCCTGGGTGACGATCTTCGGCCCCGCCCAGCCCGACCAGTTCCGCAAGGCCGTCGTCTCCTCCGTCTTCTACGTCAACAACTGGGAGCAGATCTTCGGCAACGTCTCCTACTTCGCCCGCTTCGCTCCGGAAGGACCGCTCAACCACCTCTGGTCGCTCTCGGTCGAGGAGCAGTTCTACATCTTCTGGCCCTTCCTGCTGCTGATCGGAGTCAAGCTCGTCCACGAGCGTCCCCTGCCCTCCGGCGTGCGCCCGCGGCTGGCCGTGGTGACGCTGGTGATGGCGCTGATCTCGACGATCGAGATGGCGATCCTCTACCACCCCAGCTTCGATCCCTCGCGGATCTACTACGGGACCGACACCCGCGCCGGCGGCCTGCTCTTCGGCGCGGCGCTGGCGATGGTCTGGCCGAGCCGCCGGCTGAGCCGCAAGATCACGCCGCAGGCCCGCGACATGCTCGACGGGATCGGCGTCCTCGGGCTGGTGATCATCGCGGTCATGATCTGGCAGGTCGGCGAGTTCGACTCCTTCCTCTACCAGGGCGGCTTCCTCGTCCTCTCGCTGGCGACGGTGATGGTGCTGATGCCGCTCGCCCACCCGGCCTGTCGCCTCGGCAACTTCCTCGGTGTGAAACCGCTGCGCTGGGTCGGCGTGCGCTCCTACGCGATCTACCTCTGGCAGACGCCGGTGATCGTCCTCACCGCGCTTGACGCGCACCATCCCTCCGACGAGAGCCTGCTGCGAAAACTGATCCAGGTGGCGGCGATCTTCGCCATCGCCGCCCTCTCCTGGCGTGTCATCGAGGAGCCGATCCGCCACGGTGCGATCGGCCGCTTCTTCGCCCGCCGGCGAGCGGTCGGCTGGAAATGGGAGACGTTCGCGCCGGCGATGCGCGGCGTCATCGTCGGGATGGGAATCGTCCTCCTCGTCGCCGTCGCCGGCATGGCCGGCCTCAACTCGGCCGCCGCCGAAGGCGAACAGACGCGGGTCGAAGAAGCGCGCGCCGCCGGCACCACGAAGCCGCCGCCGCTGACCGCCAAACAGCAGTCCGAATCGACCAAATCGTCGTGCAAAGCCGTCGTCCACATCGGCGACTCGACCTCGGAGGGGCTCGACTCGGCCGAATACCTGCCGATCGCCAGCCAGCGGATCGAAAACCGCTACAACGAAGTCGGCGTCAAAGAAGTGCACATGGAGGTGCAGGGCGCCCGCTCGATCGAAGAGCGCTTCGAAGAACAACCCAACGCCCAGGAAGTCGCCGAGGCTTGGAAGGCCGAAGGCTACAAAGGCTGCTGGGTGCTGGCGCTGGGCACCAACGAGGCCGCCAACGTCGCCGCCGGCTCCAACGTCGGTCTGCGCGAACGGATCGACAAAATGATGAACATCATCGGCGACGAACCGGTGCTCTGGGTCAACGTCAAGACCCTCCCCGACGCGACCGAATTCTACGCCGAGGAAGGCATGAAAACCTGGGACGAAGAACTCGTCAAAGCCTGCGACGCCTTCCCCAACATGCGCGTCTACAACTGGGCCGGCGACGTCAAAGACGAATGGTTCATCGAAGACGGCATCCACTTCACCTCGCCCGGCTACGCGGCGAGGGCCGAGCTGATCGCCCAGGCGCTCGCCCACGGCTTCCCGGCCAAAGGCGAAACCAAAGGCGGCTCGGCCAACTGCCTGATCAGCTGAGCGACTCGGTCTGCGCGGGGGAGGCGGGTGCCCGAACGGCCTTCGCCACTTTGTACGGGCTATAGGCCGTACAAAGTGGCGAACGATGAGCCGCCCCAATCGCTGTCGGTTGCGTCCCTCGCTACCGCGTCTGCGGCGGCTTTGGCTCTGCCCGCGGCTCCAGCTGGATCTCCCGCTCGGCTCCCGGGGTTCCCTCGTCGAGCTCGGCGCTCCGCTCGATCTCGGCGTTGAGCTGGTGGCCGAAGAGGATCGCGAGGTTGGTGATCCAGAGCCAGACGAGGAGGGCGACGACGCCGCCGAGGGTGCCGTAGGTCTTGTCGTAGGAGCCGAAGTTGGCGACGTAGATGCCGAACAGGGCGGAGGCGATGGCCCAGGCGACGATCGCGACCAGGCTGCCGGGGGTGACCCAGCGCCAGCCGCGCAGTTTCACGTTCGGCGAGGCGTAGTAGAGGACGGAGACCATCAGCAGGAAGACCGCGGCCATCACGGGCCACTTGGCGAGGTTCCAGACCGTCACCGCGGTGTCGCCGATCCCGAGCGGGCCGGCGACGGCGTCGACGATCGGCCCGGTGAGGACGAGGCCGAGGGCGAGGAAGACGAGCATCGCGATCATCGCCAGGGTGACGCCGATCTGCAGCGGTCGCAGCTTCCAGAACGGCCGGCCCTCGCGCGTCTCGTAGATCACGTTTGAGGCGCGGATGAAGGCACCGACGTAGGCAGAGGCCGACCACAGCGCCGCGGCGAGCCCGAGGACGAAGGTGACGCCGGCCGTGTCTCGGTACTCGGTCAGCGATTCGATCGGGCCGGAGAAGGTTTCAGCGGCGGATCCGGGGCCGATTTCGGTGACGATCTCGCTCAGGCTGCGGGTCGTTTCGCGCGGGTCGCCGAAGAGCCCGAGCAGGGAGACGAGCGCGATCAGCGCCGGGAAGAGCGACAGCAGCCCGTAGTAGGTCAGCGCCGCCGCCCAGTCGCTGAGGTCGTCCTCGACGAACTCGCTGCCGGTCCGCTTCAGCGTCGCCCAGGCGCTGGGGTTGGGCTCGACCCCGCGGGGCCTGTCGTCGTCGCGTCCCACGATCAACCGTTTCCCCGTCTGGCCCAGGCCCGAAACGGCGGGCCGCTGCAAGACCCTGCCCAGATCGGCGCTTCCGTCCGCCGTCGCCGCGACCATCGCCGCATGTTGGTCATCGACGTCGCCTGCTCTGACCCCGGCTGCGAGGAGGAGGAGTTCCAGGTCTGGACCGAGGACCTCGACGAGGCCGAGGGCGTCGCCTGCGCCTGCGGCCACTCGGTCGTTGCCCTGCGCGTCGCCGAGTACCGGCCGGAGCTGCCGATTCGGCTCACCCGCGCCGTCGCCCGCGAGCGGCGGCCGATCGCGGCGTAGCTGTCGCTACAGGCCGACGATCTCGATCGGCTCGATCTCGCCGGCCGGATCGAAGCCGAGGATGCGGCCGTAGAAGTAGAGCTCGGCTTCGAGGCAGCGGATCGTCGTCTCGGCGCGGCGGAAGCCGTGCTGCTCGCCCTCGAAGGCGAGGTAGGCGTAGGGGACGCCGTTGGCGCCCAGCGCCGAGGCCATCGCTTCCGCCTGGTTGGGCGGCACCACCTCGTCTTCCAGGCCCTGGAAGAGGATCACCGGCACCCGCAGCCGCTCGACGAAGTGGATCGGCGAGCGTTCGCGGTAGAGGCCGGCGCGCTCGGGGTAGGGCCCGATCAGGCCGTCGAGGTAGCGGGCCTCGAACTTGTGGGTGTCGCGGGCGAGCGCCTCGGCGTCGGCGACGCCGTAATAGCTGGCGCCGGCGGCCATCTCTTCGTGGAAGACGAGCGCGCAGAGCGTCGCGTAGCCGCCCGCCGAGCCGCCGCGGATCGTCAGCCGGGCGCCGTCAGCCGCGCCCTCGGCGGCGAGATGGGTGGCGGCGCGGACGCAGTCCTCGCTGTCGACGACGCCCCAGGTCCCGCGCAGACCTTCGCGGTAGGCGCGCCCGTAGCCGCTGGAACCGCGGTAGTTGACGTCGACGACGCCGAAGCCGCGGCTCGTCCAGTAGGCGAACTCGCGGGAGAGCTCCGGCGTCGCGTGCGAGGTCGGGCCGCCGTGGCTCTGCACGATCAGCGGCGGCGCTTCGCCGGCCGGCGCCTCGAAGCCGGGATTGGTCGGCGGGTAGAAGAAGCCGTGCGCGGTCTCGCCGTCGCCGGTCGGGAACTCGATCGCCTGTGGCGGTGCGGCGAAGGCGGGATCGAGAGGGACGTCAGCCGACTCGCGGACGATCTCCGTGCCGCCGCTGGCGACGTCGTGGACGACCACGGCCGGCTCGCGCTCGGGGCCGGCGGCGGTGAAGACGACGCGGTTGCCCCGCGCCGAGACAACCGGGAACCCGAACGAGGTGTAGGGGAGACCTGCATCGCGCAGGTGCTCGGCGCCGGGGTCGAGCAGGGCCAGTCGTTCGCTCGCCCGCTCGGTCCGCACGCAGGCGATCGCGCCGTCTTCGAGAAAGGCGTAGGTGGCGCCGTCGAGGAGCCACTGCGGGTGGGCGAGATCGGCCTCCTCGTCGGTCAGCTGCACCGTCGCGCCGTTCTCGACCCGGTAGAGGTTCCACCAGCCGTTGCGGTCGGAGACGAAATGGAGGCGGCCCTCGCGGTCCCACTCGGGTTGGAAGACCGACTCCGCCGGCCCGCCGGCGACCAGGCGCGCTTCGCCCGGCGCGTCGATCGGCGCCGTCCACAGCTCGGTCCCGTCCCAGGGCATGTTGGGGTGGTCCCAGCAGGTCCAGGCCAGCGTCCGGCCGTCGGGGCTGGGCCGGGGGAAGGAATAGAAGTCGCGCCCGCGGGCGAGCACCCGCGGCGCGGCCGAGCCGTCGAGCGGCAGCGCCACGATCCGGTTCTCAGGTTCGCCCTCGCCGTGGACCTCCTCCACGCAGAGGACGGTCGCCCCGTCCGGGGTCACGCGCATGTCGGCGTAGCGCAGCGCCGCCGGCGCCGCCGGCTCGGGCGAGATCGCGACCGGCTCCTCGCCGAGTCGCTGGCGGTAGAGCCTCTGGTCGGCGAAGTCGACGAAGAGGACGAGGTCGGACGCAACGAGGTGCCAGGCTCCGCCGCCGTACTCGTGGACCCGGGTGCGAGCGTTGACCGAGGCCGGCGTCACGTCCTCGGGCTCAGCCCCCGGCGCCCGCCGCACCAGCGCCACCCGGCCACCCTCGTTCGGCCGCCCCTCCGCCCACCAGACGGCGCCGTCGCCGGCCAGTGCCGCAGCGCCCAGCCGCCGCCCGGCGCGGGCGACGGTCTCCGCCGCAATCGGCGAGGGCCAGGAGCCGTAGGCGGCGGTCTGCGCCAACCGCGCTAGCCCTCCTCGACCTCGATCTCGCGCAGTCGGTGGCTGTCGACGTCGTAGACGAAGCCGCGCACCGCGTCGCGATGGAGGATGAAGGGCGAGCGACGGACGCGCAGGATCGACTGCCGCACGTCGGCGTCGACGTCCTTGAACGACTCGATCGCGAAGGCGGGGGCGACGCCGGTCGCCTCGCGCAGCTCGTCGCGGAAGCCGTCGTCGCTGATCTTCTGCAGGCCGCAGTCGGTGTGGTGGATCAGCATCACCTCGCGCGTCCCCAGCTTGCGTTGGGAGACGGCCAGCGAGCGGATCACGTCGTCGGTGATGACGCCGCCGGCGTTGCGCAGCACGTGCGCCTCGCCGTCGCCGAGGCCGAGCGCGGCGAAGACGTCCAGACGCGAGTCCATGCAGGCGACGATCGCCAGCTGCCGGCTGGGGCGGACGTCGAGATGGCGCTCGCTGAGGGAGTCGGCGAAGGTGCGATTGTTGGCGAGCAGCTCGTCGATCGTTTCCATGCCCGGGGAGCCTAGTGGGGACGACGGGCGATCTGGGCGATTCCCTAGGCTGCTTGCGTGGCCCTCGCCGAGACTGTGATCCGCCCCGCGACCGAGAGCGACTGCGAGCTGCTGGTCGAGCTGATTCACGAGCTGGCCAGCTACGAGAAGCTCGCCGACGAGGTCGTCGGCACTCCCGAGCTGCTGCGCCGGACGCTGTTCGAGGAGCGCGCCGCCGAGGCGCTGATCCTCGAGACCGACGCCGGCGAGGCGGTCGGCTACGCGATCTTCTATGTCACCTTCTCCAGCTTCGAGTGTCGCTCGGGGATCTGGCTCGAGGACGTCTACGTGCGCCCCGAGCACCGCCGCGGCGGCATCGGCCAAGCGGTGATGGAGCACCTGGCGGCGCTCTGTGTCGAGCGCGGTCACACTCGCTTCGAGTGGTGCGCCCTGGACTGGAACCGGCCGGCGCTCGACTTCTACGCCGGGCTCGGCGCGGCGCAGCTCGGGGACTGGACGATGCTGCGCCTGGAGCGCGACGGGATCGAGGCGCTCAGTCGGGCGCGCAGCTCGCCGCCCGTTTGAGCAGCACCTCCCGGGTAGACGAACATCATGAGTCGCATTGTTCGCTCCTGCTCAATGTGTGTGTTCGTCTGAACGTAGAGGCGGTGAGCGCCTCCACCGTGGCGACGAATACCGGTGAGAAAAAACGACATGTTCTCTTGTATGGGTTGACAAACGACCTTGAGTGGGTGAGGTTTCCAGAGCAGGGGGCGAAGAGGAGGTGAGTGTGTGGGTGAGCTGGTTCGCAAGGCACTGATGATCGGCGAGCACCCCGGTGCGGCGCGGACGGTCGAGCAGCTCTTGGCAGACGTGGGCATCGAGCTGGTGCAGACCGATGGCGGCGGGCCCGGGCTGAAGGCGTTCTATTCCGAGCATCCCGACATGGTCACGCTCGACCTCCTGGTCTCCGACGTCGATCCCTTCGAGGTGCTCGGCACCGTGCGCGAGCTGAGCGACCTGCCGGTGCTGGCGGTGAGCGGCGACGACGGCGAAGAGGAGCGGCTGCGCGCCCTGCGCGCCGGCGCCGATTGCGTCACCGGCCCGGTGTCCGAGCGCGAGCTGGCGGCTCGGATCGAGGCGATCCTGCGGCGTGCGCAGCCCGGCCATCTGCTCGGCGCGGTGGTCGACGACGAGTTCATCCACATCGACCACCCGCGCCACCGCGTCGAGGTGCTCGGGGTCGAGGTGGCGCTGACCCCGATCGAGTTCCGGATGCTCGCCTGTTTCGCCGAAAACCCGGGCAGGGTCCTCGGTCACGGGCAGGTCCTCGACATGGTCTGGGGCGACCGCATCCGCGACAAGGACGAGGTCAAGCTCTATGTCAGTTACCTGCGCCGTAAGCTCGGCGCCGCCGCCGGCGTCGACCCGCTCGAGACGGTGCGCGGCGTCGGCTACCGCTATCGGCCCAGGACGACCGAGGCCGCCGAGCGCAAGGCCCGGCGCGACCGCTAGCCGCTCCGCTCGACAGGCGGTTCAAACCAATCCCTAACCAACCTCAATCCCTGTTCAGATCGAGTGCGTCGAAGCAGGGAGCGTGGTCGGTGCACTCACCAAGATCTTCCTCCCGGCAGCGCTGATCGCGGCGCTCGTGGCGCTCGTGCCGAGCGGCGCCGCGAGCGCCGCGATCGTGCCCGTCCCGGGGGGCGTCATCCACGCCTGTCTGCAGGTCAAGGGCAAGGCGAAGTCACGGGGTGCGATCCGCGTCGTCGGCACCCGGCGCCAGTGCCGCAGGCGCAAGGGCGAGCGGGCCATCGAATGGAACCTCAGCGGTGGGACCGGCGCCACCGGCGCCCAGGGGCCGGCGGGCCCGGCGGGAACGCCCGGCGCCAAGGGCGAGCCGGGAACGAACGGCCTTCCCGGTCTGCCGGGATCCTCGGTCGCCACCGAACAGCTCGAAGAACGGCTGAAAGAGGTGGAAACGACGCTCTCGGCGACGATCGCCGCGCAGGCGACCGAAATCGCGACTCTGAGCGACGAAGTCACCGCTCTCGGCAGCGCGCTCGGCGCCGCCGAAGCGACTCTCGCGACCGCCTGCAGTCAGCTGTCCACGGTCAGCGGGCAGGTGAACGAAGTCGCTGCCGCGGTCGCAGGCATCTCGCTCGTCAACCTGCTCAACCTCGGCGGCCTCGGCCTCAAAATCCCGTCGCTGCCGGCGCCGCTCGGCGGTGGAGGCTGCTGATGGCCCGCGCCCGCGCCCGTCTCGAGCTCGCCCTGGCCGCGACGTTGCTGGTCATCGCCGTCGGCCTCTGGCTCTCCGGGGCCGGCTCCTCGCGAGCTGCCAGCGCCAACCTCACCCAATCGGTCTCGGCGACCGTGACCAACTCGATCTCCTGGGGCAACCAGGGGACCTGTCTGCAGAGCGCCGGTGCGGCCGCCTTCGGCTCGCTGGCGGCGGGCTCGGCCGCCAGCGCTCCCGGCGTCGGCACCTACGTCGGCTGCGTCGGCTCCAACGCGAAATGGAGCGTGACCGGGACGATGAGCACCGAACCCGCCGCGGGCGGGGAAAAGATCCCGGCGAGCGCCTTCCGCCTGGAAGCGGTGACGGTCCCGCTCGGCGCCGGCTCGATTGCCTGCCCGGTCGGCAACTCGAGTTCGTCCTGCACGATGAACAACGGCGCCGTCAGCCTCGTCAGCGAAGCGCCGGCGACGCCGCTCGTGGGCACCGTCCTGACCAACGGCTTCACCTACGGCTACAAGCTGAACGTGCCGAGCAACCAGCCGGCAGGCGAATACACCGGCGGCGTCATCACCCTGACCGCGTCGAACTGAGGCGGGCGTGCACTTCCTCCTCGACCGCGACTGGGTGGGGGTGCCACAGCTTCTCGCCGGCGCCCTGCTCGCGCTTGCGGCGGTGGCGCTGCTGCTTGTCTCCGGCGGCGAGGCCGGAGCGGGCGGTGGCGGCGATGCTGCCGCGGTCCCGGCTGGTGGCGCGCCGCCGCCGCCGATTGCGGTCCGGCGGCTGGCGCCCGGGGAAGCCGTGACCGTCGCCGGCGCGCGGTTCGCCGCCGTCCCCGAGCCGGCCAGCGCCTGGGCGACTCGGGCGCGGCGCGCACCTGCCCGCCCCGGCCAGCGCTGGGTGACCGCGGCGGTCACGGTCATCAACCGCACTCGCAGCGGCTTCAACCCAGCCCTGCTCGGCTATCTGGTGCGCGGTCCGCACGGGCTACTCGTCGCCCCGTCCAGGTCGGGCGTCGTCGGGCCGGACGGCCTCGGCCGTGCCAGCGGGCTGCCGGTCGGGGCGGCCGCCGAAGAGCGCCTCGTCTTCTCGCTTCCCACGCGCCTGCGCCACCCGGTGCTGGCGATCGAGCCGAGTCCCGGCCGGGCCCTGGAGCTGCGCCTGCCCCTGGCGGGCTGAGCACCCGTTTGCTCAGCCGTAGCGCCGCCGGCGCCAGCCGAGGTAGAGGAGAACCGCGGCGGCGAGGACGAGGGCCAGGGCGCCGACCTGGCGCCAGGGGATGACCCAGAAGCTTGCCTCCTCGTGGGCGGAGCCGGCGCCGGCTGCGACCCTTGCTTCAGCGCTGAAATGGCCGAACAGGGGTGGGTCTTCCCAGCGGCTGACGAACTCGCGCGTCTGACCTGGGAAGAGCTGGCCGGAGAAGGGCAGGCGCGCCCTCCGATCGGAGCCGTCGCGGATCGTCAGCGCGGCTGGGTCGGCCCGATCGAAGTCGAGCGTCGCGTTGCCGGTGTTGCGCACGGTCGTGCTCACGGTGAGCGGGGCGCCGCCGACGATGCCGGGGACGTCGAAGCCGACTATCCGCGCTTCTGGCCGCAGCGGACCCCTCACCCGGACGGTGAGCCGGACCGCGACCGCCTCGGTTGCGGCGGCGGTGGTGGCGCCGCCGCGGCCGAGCCGCTCGACGGTAAGCGCCGCGAGGTGGTCGCCCGGTTCTGCGTTGGCGGGGACGCTGACCCTGTACTGGAGCGGCTGGACCCGATCCGGAGCACCGGCGAAAGTAGTGGGGGTGGCGAGGACCCAGGTCGAGGCCGAGTGAGGCGCGCGCGAGGGAGCGGAGAAGACCGGCGTCCCGTCGGCTCGCTGCGAGACGTCCTGGATGAGGACGCGGAAGCGCTGGCCGGGTTCGCCGTGAAGGGCGACGTTGACCGTTCCCAGAGCGGCGCCGCCGGGGTTGCGGGCGACGTCGAGGATCGTCGGGTACACCTTGAAGCTTGCCGCTGCCGTGTTACACGAACAGAGCAACACCAACACACACGCAAGCAGGAGCACCCGCGGCCTTCGCGGTAGCCGTGCGTACCCACACACACCATGAGTATTTCAAACCGTATTACGGGAAAACCCGCGGCGTGCCGGATTACTCGTCGCGCGGGGTGATGCGGAAGACGGAGACGACCTCGGCCTGGTGCGCCTCGGGATGGACGACGTAGGCGCTGGGGCCGCCGCCGAACCAGCCGGCGGCTTCGTTGTAGCCGACGAAGACGCCCGGGTGGCGGTTGCCGTCGGCGTCCTGGACCCAGACCTCGTCGCCCTCCTTGAAGCCGTCTTCGATCGCGTCGCTCATCGGGCGGCAGTCTACCTTCAGCAGGGGCCGAGGCGGCGCAGCGCGCGGCGGTAGACCTGCATCGAGCTGTGCTTCCAGTCGCCGTGGGTCTGGGTGCGCAGGCTCGGCACCAGCTCGTGGTGGTAGGGCGAGCTGAGGCTCTCGGCGTGTCCGATCACGTCATGGACGGGGATCCCGAAGTGACAGCGCAGGTACTGCGTCAGACGCAGCGAGGCGCGGAACTGGCCGGGGTTGTCGAGGACGTCGGAATCGGCGTAGCCGACGTGCTCGATCCCGATCGCGGTCCAGTTGAGGCCGACCGTGTGCCGGCAGCGGGTGTGGAGGTTGACGAGCTGGAAGATCCGGCCGGAGTTGCCGATCACGAAATGCGAGCAGACGCCCGGCAGCTCGTGCAGCTCGACGTCGGGGACGTCGGGGGCGAAGGTGTTGTAGACGGCCTGGGCGGTGCTCGCCTCGGCCATGTGCTCGACGATCACGTGCGGATCGAGTAGCCGCCACTGGTAGTGGCCGTAGTGGCGCTGGGAGTATTCGGCCATCTCCCGCTTGCGTTTGTGGCCATAGGGGATCGGCCACTGGCTGATTGGCGGCCGCGCCGCGGCTCGCTCCGAGGCCGCACTCGGAGCGCCGGCCCAGCCCGCGGCGGCGAGGCAGAGGAGCGCTGCGAAGGCGGCGGCGAGGGTGGCGATGGCGAGCCTCATCGGCGCGATGCTAAACGCCGGCAGGCAACCGTGCCGGAGTCGTCGGGGGTTGCCACGGCCGTCCCGAGACGCTACTGTTTTTTAAGTAGGGCGTTCTGAATGGACCGCAAAGGGGGAGATGGTGGACTGGACGGCGATCGGAGCTGCGGCGGCAGCCGTGCTCGCGCTGGGGCTGCTCGCGATCTCGCACCTGCGAGCGCGCCGCGAAGCGGCCCGCTTTCGCGTCCTCGACGAGATCGCCCGCGCCTCCGACCGCGCCTCCGACCTCGGTGAGACGCTCGACGCGATCGTCGAGATTCTCGTCCCCGCGGTTGCCGACATCTGCGCGATCGACGTGATCCGCGACGGCCGCGCTGAGCGTGCCGCCAGCAGGGTCTCCGCCCAGGGCGGCGAGGACGCCGCCGGGGGGGTCGCCGCTCGCCGGCCCTCGACGCCGGCGGCGATGGTCGATGCCGACGACGGCGATCTGCTGCAGCCGCGCTTCATCCCGCGGATCGGCGAGAAGGAGCTGCGGGAGCTCGCCCACGGCGAGGCCGATCTCGAGTTCCTGCGCAGCCTCGGCCTGCGCTCCTCGGCGACCGCGGCGCTGCGGGCGCGGGGGAGGGTGATCGGGGCCGTCACCCTGACCACCGCCTGGTCGGGTCGCCGCTACCGTCGCCACGACGCTGGCTTCGCCCGCGTCCTCTCGGGCCGCATCGCGCTGGCCCTCGACAACGCCGGCCTCTTCGCCGACCTCGAGCGCGCCGAGCGCGAAAGGGCGGAGATCGCCGCGACTCTGCAGCGCGGGCTGGCGCCGCCGCCGCTGCCGCGGATCCCGGGCTGGAGCGCGGCCGCGATGTACCGGCCTGCCGGCGACCAGAACGAGGTCGGCGGCGACTTCTACGACGCCTTCCCGATCAACGGCGGCTGGATGCTGGTGATCGGCGACGTCACCGGCAAGGGCGCCGCCGCCGCCTCGATCACCGCCCAGGCCCGCTACACCCTGCGCACCGCGGCCTGGCTCAGCGGCGACCCGCTCGTCGCCCTCTCGACGCTCAACAGCGCCCTGCTCGCCCGCGAGGACTCGGCGCTGTGCAGCGCGATCGCCTTCACCCTCTCCTCGGACTCGCGCGACCCGGTCCGCCTCGCCGTCGCCGGTCATCTGCCGCCGCTCCTGATCGACGACGGCAGCGTCACCGAGATCGCCGAGTCGGGGCCGGTCCTCGGCGCTTTCGGCGACGCCAGCTGGGAGCTGGAGCGGGCGTCGGTCGAGCCGGGGCAGCAGCTGGTTGCCGTAACCGACGGGGTGACCGAGGCCTGCGGCCCGGGAGGTCGCTTCGGCGAGCAGCGGCTGCGGGCGGAGCTCGGCGGCGGCGGCCAGCCCGCCGCCGCGCTCGGCCGCCTCGAGTCGGCATTGCGCGATTTCACCGACGGCCGCATGGACGACGATGCTGCCGCCCTGGCGATAGCCCCGAGTTCGCGGGTTCGGCTGGCGGCCTGATTCGAGGGGTTTGCGTGGAGGGGTGGGATGACCCTCTGGGCGAATTCAGTCGCGCCCCTATGTCGGGGCTGCGACGCCATGTTTGAGCCCGCCTATGGCGGGCCCAGAATCAGATGACATTTGGGGCCTTCGGCACATTCGCCCAGAGGGTCATCCCACCCCTCCTCCCGGAGCCATCCAAAGCCCACGAGGTCAACAGCTTTCGCTGGCCGCGAGAGCTGACGAGAGACAGCGCGCCTGGTCTCGCGAGAGCTGGCAAACCACGATGCGATCGGTTCCTTGGGAGCTGGCAAGACAAGGTTGGCTCGGTCCTGTTTTGGAGCTTCCAAGGGACGAGGCTCAGCTTTGCCCCATTCAGCTCCCGAACCAGGGATGAGACTCCGTTGGGGAGAGCCGGGTGACCCCCTGAACGTTTTGTGCCGCTAGCCGGGGGCACAATTCTCGGACGGCTGGAACCGATCCAGCTAGGCAGGCAAGTGAAGGGGGTCACCCGGCTCTCCCAAGCAATGCCTCGGGCCCTTGCCCGGAGCTAGACGAGCGGCAGGCGCTCTTCGACCCCAGTGAGTTTCAGAACCCGGGTCACCGCTGGTGCCGTGCTGGGGACGAACGCCAGCCGCCCGATACCCCGCTCGTCACCCATCGCCGCGACCAGGATCGCGATCCCGGTCGAGTCGATGAAGGAAAGGGCGCTGAAGTCGATCACGAGCCGTCGGCCGGAGTCGGACAGGCCCTCCTCGACCGCGGCTTCGACCGGGGGTGCGGCGGCGAGGTCGAGCTCACCGCCGAGCTTGATCGTGAACAGCCCGCCCTCCTGCGCCGTCTCCAGCGAGAGGGTGCCCGCACGGTCCTGGGAGTCTTCGACGGCCACCGGAAGCCGATCCTACTGCCGATCCCGACGGCGGCAAGTGCCGGCAGACGAGTTGCGCGGGGTGTTAGGGCCAGCCGCGGGGCGGGTACTCGGGGTGCATGTCGGTTAAGCAGAAGATCGCGCGCAAGGCGGTCAAGTCGACCGCGAAGCACTCTGCCCACGGGACCGCCGCGAAAATGCGGCGCCGGCCCCTGCGAACGACGACGCTTCTCGCGGCCGGAGGCGCGCTCGGCGCCTTGGTCGGCTGGATTGCCGCACGTCGCCACGGCAATGGAGCGGTGATCGGCGAGGCCGGCTGAGGGAGTCGGCGATGGCATCGCGCAGCCTGCTCGCGATCGTCACCGACGCCTTCGGCGGCGCCGAGACGATCGCCGAGCTGCGTCGCGAGGCAGGCGATGGCGCCGACGACGTCCGGGTCGTCGTCCCGGCGGTTGCAGAGACCCAGTTCCGCGACCTGACGGGGGACGTGGACAGTCCGGCGGTCGCCGCCGCAGAGCGCCTGCGCGCGACGCTGCTCTCGCTGCGGGACGCGGGCGTCCAGGCAAGCGGGCGCGTCGGCGACCCCGACCCGCTGCGGGCGGCGCAGGACGCGCTGCTCGAGGGGCCCGCCGACGAGGTGCTGATCTTCGAGCACGTGAGCAGTCAGGCCCGCTGGTTCGAGGAGGGTCTCTTCGAGCGCGTCCAGGAATGCATCGAGCCGCCGCTGCGAATGGTCGTCGTCGAGGCCGACGCGGCTGGCGCCGAGCACGTCGTCGACGTCGAGAGTGCCGCTGCCGGCACCGTCGACCACGAGGCTGCCAGGGAGGTCGGCTCGGCCTACTTGCCGGGTCTCAGCCGCGGTGACTTTGCGGGGATGGTGACGGGGATCGTCGGAACGATCGTCGTCATCGTCCTCGCCGCCGCGGCCACCGCCGAGGCGACGCCGACCGGGTGGCAGGCGGCGGCGATCATGATCGCGATCGTGACCGCGCTGATCAACATGGCGCACGTCGTCGGCCTCACCCTGATGGAGACGGTTCGCTACCGCGGCGGCTTCGCCGTGTTCTTTCGCACGCTGGCGCTGGTCGGGACTCCGCTGGCGCTGGTCGTCAACCTCTTGATCCTGCTCCTGGCCTGAGCCGGGCGCTCACCGCGAAAGAGAAAGGCAGCAGATGCAGAGCAGAGAGCTGGGCCGCTCGGGACTGGAGGTCTCCGCCGAGGGCCTCGGGTGCATGGGGATGTCGGAGTTCTACGGCAGCGCCGACGAAGCCGAGGCCAAGGAGGTCATCCACCGCGCCCTCGATCTCGGGGTCGACTTCCTCGACACCGCCGACATGTACGGGCCGTTCACCAACGAGGAGCTGGTCGGCGAGGCGATCTCGGGGCGTCGCGACGAGGTCGTGCTGGCGACCAAGTTCGGCTTCGTCCGCGGGCCGCACGGGGAGCGGCTCGGCGTCCGCGGCGATCCGGAGTACGTGCGCCAATGCTGCGAGGACAGCCTGCGCCGGCTCGGCGTCGAGCAGATCGACCTCTATTACCAGCACCGGGTCGACCCGGAGGTCCCGATCGAGGAGACGGTGGGGGCGATGGGCGAGCTGGTCGCTGCCGGCAAGGTCGCCCACCTCGGGCTATCGGAGGCCTCGCCGGAGACGATCCGCCGCGCCCACGCGACCCACCCGATATCCGCGCTGCAGACTGAGTACTCGCTGTGGAGCCGCGATCCCGAGGCGGAGATCCTGCCGACCGTGCGCGAGCTGGGGATCGGCTTCGTCGCCTACAGCCCGCTCGGCCGCGGCTTCCTCACCGGGCGCTTCCGCTCCGCTGGGGACCTGCCCGAGGGCGACTTCCGCCGCCTCAACCCACGCTTCGAAGGCGAGAACCTCGACCGCAACCTGGAGTTGGTCGGCCGGGTCGAGGAGCTGGCGGCGGCGATCGGCGTCGCCCCTGGCCAGCTTGCCCTCGCCTGGGTCCTCGCCCAGGGCGAGGACGTGGTCGCGATCCCCGGCACCAAGCGGCTCGCCTACCTCGAGCAGAACGTCGCCGCGGCCGAGCTCGAGCTCAGCGCCGAGGACCTGCTGCGGCTCGATGCCGCTGCGCCGGTCGGCTCCGCGGCCGGCGACCGCTACGCCGACATGTCGCCGCTCGACCGCTGAGCCGGGATCTGGCGACGCTCAGCCCGTGGCCGTGGTCGGTTCGCCCGCGCGCAGCGAGGAGAGGACCTCCTCGGCGAGCTGGGAGCCGTCCTCGGCCCGCAGCGGCGTCGCGTTGACGCGGAGGACGACGGCGTCGGCGTCGAGCTCCTCGAGCGAGACGCTGGGCGGGTAGCGGGTCGGCACCGTGATCCCCTGCAGCAGCAGGCGCTCGACCCGCTGCGGGCTGGCGTCGGCGGGGAAGCGGACACGGAGGTCGACCTTCTCCGGCTCCCGCAGGGGGACGACCACGAGCGATAGCAGGACGCTGTTGGGGACGAGGAGCTGGTCGGCTCCCTGGCGCAGGGTCGTGTAGAAGAGGCCGAGCGAGGCGACCGTCCCTTCCAGCGAGCCGGCGAGGACGCCGCCGACCAGCCGCACGCGTTCGCCGACGCGAAAGGGGCGCGTGCTCTGCAGGACGATGCCGGCGAAGACGCCGCCCAGCGCTTGCTGGGCGGCGAGGCCGAGGAGGACGGCGGTGAAGGCGCCGCCGACGGCGAGGGTGCTGGCGTTGACGCCGGCGATGCGCAGGGCGAGGATCACGACCGTGGCCATCGTCAGCAGCCGCAGCACGAAGCCGGCGGTCCCGGCGGTCGCGGGGTCCAGGCGCCGGTAGAGCCGCGGGGTCAGCCCGCGCCCGAGCCAGTGGCTGGCGGCGCTGCCGACGATGAGGAGGACGACGACCGCGCCGACCCGAATCCAGTCGGCGTAGCCCGGGGCGATTCGCTGCCGCTCGGAGTAGACGACCAGCGTCGCCCCCAGCGCGACGAGGGCGACGAGGAGCCCGGCCAGAGCGCGCCTGGAGACGGCCCGGGGCGCGAGCTGGTCGTCGAGGCCGAGCGACTGCCAGGCGTGCGTCCGGGTCTCGAACAGGTCGCTCGGGAGCTTGCGGCGGCGCGGCATGGGCATCGCCTGCGACTACCCGCTCGCCCGCCCCCTATGCATCTGTGAGATCAGTCCGCAACGCTGCGCCGCAACGCCGCGAGAGCCGCGTCGCGGCCGGGGAGGATCGGGATCGAGTCGCCGAGGCCGCTGACTGCCAGGACCCGCTGCACCTGGTCGTTGCCGATCGCGATCGCCAGCCGTGAGCCGGCGCCCTCGCCGTCGAGCCGCTGCCAGGTACGGACGATCAGCGCGATCCCGGTCGAGTCGATGAACTCGCAGGCGCTGAGGTCGAGCAGCAGCGGATCGCTGCCGACATCGAGCGCGGCTTCCAGCGGCTGCTCGAGTCCGGCGGCGGTACCGAGATCGAGCTCACCGTGGACGGCGAGGACCCTGACGCCGTCGATCTCGGTCGCGTCGACCTGGAAGGGGGTTGGCGACACCCGCGCGATGCTAGCGAAGCCGCTACCGATTTCTGCCGATCCCGGTTTGTCCGAAATCGGCCAGGGGTAGGAAATCCCCGAGGCAACTGATGGATATGCTCGCCGCCGGGACAGAAGGCGCAACGGCAACCCGCGAATTGGGCGAACACTTGGACACGACCACGGATGATCGATCGGGATTGCGGATGTCATTGCCGGCCCGGGCGGAGAACGTGGCGGTCGTGCGGCATGCGATAGCCGGCCTCGGCGAGCGGCTCGGGATGGACGAGCCCGCCGTCGCCGATCTCAAGACCGTCGTCACCGAGGCGGCGATGAACGTCGTCGTCCACGCCTATCCGGAGGGCAGCGACGGAGTGCTCGAAGTCGACGCCTTCGCCGAGGGGGACGGTCTCACCGTCGAGGTCCGCGACCAGGGGATGGGGATCCGCCCCCGCCCCGACGTCGACCGGCCGAGCCTGCGGATCGGCCTCACCCTGATCGCCGCCCTCTCCTCCAGCTTCGAGATCGCCGGCGGCACCGGCCGGGGCACCGCGATCCGCATGCACCTGCCCCTGCGCGGCGCCGCCGACGACGTGCTCGACCCCGATCCCGAGACGGTTGCCACCGCGCCCGCGCCGGAGCTGACCGAGGTCAGGGTCGGCCCGCCGGAGCTGGTCGGCGCCGTCCTCTCCCGCGTCCTCGGCGCCCTCGCCGCGCGCCAGGAGATCAGCGTCGATCGCCTCTCCGACGCGATGCTGCTCAGCGACGCGATCGCCGCCGCCGCGCCGCGCGGCTTCGCCGACGGCCATGTCTCGCTCAGCCTCGCCGACGGCCCCTCCGGCGTCGTCCTCCGCATCGGCCCGATGCTCGAAGGCGCCGGCGCCCGCGTCCGCGACAGCCTCGACCTCCCCGAAGGCGGCTCCCTCGCGACCCTCGCCGACGACCTCCGCGTCGAATCCGACCCCAACGGCGATCACCTGGTCATAGAGATCGCGGCGCTGGCTCGGTAGGGCGCTGGGTCAGTGTCCAGGGGTCCTGGGGCCGAGAGCCGCCCGAATCTCGTGGTTCCTTTGTAGCGGCAGGAGCAACAAAGGAACCGCGCGATTCGTCTCCTCGGCAGCTGAGGGCGATCCGGTTTGCCGGGTGGCCCGAACCCTTGCGAGCCCGTGGCCCCACGAAAGCTGCCGACCTCGTGGGCTTCGCCGCGCTTCGGGGGGAGGGGTTGGGTG
>DATKLT010000065.1:0-18564 GCA_035542315.1 Solirubrobacterales bacterium
CCCCCCCCCCACGACTCTCAGGGCGGCCCTGGCGAAGGGCGGGTCGGTTTACCTACCTGCCCCGGCCCGCCCGCCGCTAGATGATTGATGCGACGACGAGGTGTGACCGGGGGCCGTGATCGAGGCGGCCTGGTCGTGGAATCAAGCGTCTGGCGTTATGAGCCGGGATGCCCGGCCTGGGCGCTGGCGATGCCGCCGAGCGAGGCGACGTCCCAGGCCGCGGTTTCGCGCAGGAACTCGCGTTCGGTGTCGCGGAGCGCCCCGAAGCGGCTCTTGAAGTAGAGCAGCGGGCGCCGCCCGGGAACCGCGCCGCACTCGGTCACCTGGCCAATGAAGATCGAGTGGTCGCCGCCGGGGAAGCGCTCCGGGACGTCGCAGACGAAATAGGCGATCGAGGTTCCCAGCACCGGCAGCTCCTGCTCCTCGCGCAGCTCGACCCCAGCGAACTTGTCCTCCGCCGGCTGCGCGAAGCGCAGCGCCAGGTCCTCGTCCCCCTCGCCGAGGACGTTGACGACGAACCGGCGGCTCTGCTCGATCGCGGTGTGCGTGGGCAGCTTGTTGTTGATGCAGACCAGGAGCAGGACCGGATCGAGCGAGAGCGAGGTCACGGCGCTCGCCGTCATTCCCGCTGGACGGCCGTCGTGGATCGTCGTGATCACCGCGACGCCGGTCGCGAAATGGGAGATCGCGTCGCGGAAGACGGTCCGCTGCTCAGTCGTCGCTGCGTCGGGAGATTGGGCTTCCATCGGCGTTTCCTCCTAGCCCGGCGTTTCCACGGAGCCGGCCGCATCGCGCACCAGGCGATCCCAGTCGCCGCGGAAGCGCGCTTGGTGCTTCGACGGCGGCTGCGGGACCTGGGTCTCGATCCAGCGAACCGGCTCCTCGCCGTGATTGGTGAATCCATGCATGCTGGCGACCCCGCTCCAGCAGTAGTCACCCGCCTTCAGCAGATAGGTCTCGCCGTCGAGAACCGCCTCGATTTCGCCCTCGAGGAAGAGGAACGCCTCCTCGAAGGCGTGGTCGTGCTCGGCGATCGTCCCGCCCGGGACGTAGGCGAGCCGCATCATGTTGAACTGGCTGGCGCCGAAGTCGCCGTCGACCAGCATTCGCAGGGACGCCCCCGCGACGTTGCTGCCGTCGAAGCCGGCGAGCCCGATCGTCGCCGATGGCTCGGGCATCTGGGAGAGGGTGAAGTGGGCCCGGCGCACAGCCTCAGCCGCGACCCCGCCCGTAAGCCGATCGTCGACGAAGGCGGTCGCCCACCCCTCCTCGCCGCAGTTGGGCGCGCTCAGCTCCAGCCAGCGCACCGGCAGATCGCCGGCGTTTCGCAGCCCGTGCGGCAGGCCGACCGGGAGCAGGCAGTAGTCATCCGCCACCAGCGGGCCGCCACCCCGCGGCGCTTCCAGCCGCAGGGCCCCGGAAAGGACGTAGATGGCCTGCTCGAACGCGTGCAGGTGGCAATCGACGACCCCGCCCGGCTCGAGCTCGAGCCATGTGAGGTCCTGGTGGATGGAGCCGAGGCCGGCGTTGACCAGCGGCTTCCGACTCAACCCCCGGCTTGCCTCCGCGTAGATACCCGGCTCCATAGCTGCCGAGTCGAGCGAACCGATCAGATGCACTTGAAGGACTCCTCCCGGTGGGCTGCACCTCCGCTGGCCGCCTTGCCTGCGAAGTGTACACCAACAATGTACAAAGGCCCCCAAAACCTCGATTCCGCTCCCACCGGCTGTACATCATTGTTGAACGATCCACCGTGGCGCCGCAGCGCAATTGACCCTCTCGACGACCGATAGCCAGCACGCCTCGCCGAGCCCCGGCCGAAGCCATGATCGGAGAGACCCAGCGCAGGATCTCGTAGCTCGCCGGCGGCGGCAGCGCGCGTCGTTATGGACGTGCGACTCAGGCTCGGCGGAGCCGGATCGGCATGTGCTTGATGCCGGGCGTCAGCAGCGTCCGCAGGTACTCAACCTCGCCGGCGCTCTCGATCCCCGCAAACCGCTCGAGCAACAGTTCGAAGAGCACCCGGAGCTCGAGGCGGGCGAGGCTGGAGCCGAGGCAGAAATGGGTGCCGACGCCGAACGAGAGATGGGGGTTCGGGGACCGCCTGACGTCGAAGACTTCCGAATCGGCGAAGACGTCCTCGTCGCGGTTGGCGGAGACGTACCACATGTGGATTTTGTCCCCCGCGGCGATCGCCTGGCCGTGGACCTCGGTGTCCTTCGTCGCGACCCGCCCGAAGCCGAGGATCGGGGAGACCCAGCGCAGGATCTCCTCCACCGCCGACGGGATCAGCGCGGGGTCCTCCCTCAGCAGGTCCAATTGCTCGGGGTTCTCGAAGAGGGCCTGTAGGCCGCCGGACGCGGCGGTGCGGGTCGTCTCGCTGCCGGCCCCGAGCAGCAGGTGATAGAAGGCGACGATCTCGTCGTCGCTGAGCCGGTCGCCGTCGATCTCGGCGCCGGCCAGCATCGAGCCGATGTCGCCGGCGGCAAGCTGCCTCTTTTGCCGCAGGAGGTTCTTCTCGAGGTAGTCGTTGATCTCTTCGTAGACCTTGGCCGTGTTCTCCTCGACCGTCAGCCCCTCCTCCTGGAACTCGGGGTCGTCGACGCCGAAGAAGCGATTGAAGAGGCCGATCAGGTACTGGCGATCGTCGCGCGGCACGCCGAGCAGCTCGCAGATCACGAACATCGGCAGCGGCGCGGCGATGTCGGCGACGAAGTCGGACTCCCCCTCCGTCGTGACCGTGTCGAATAGCTCGCCGACGACGCCACGGAGGAAATCTTCGTACTGAGCGACCCGGCGCGGCGTGAAGTCACGATTGACGAGCGCGCGGATCCGGTTGTGCCTCGGGGGGTCGATGTACACCATCATGTTGGTCCCGCGCCTGACCAGCTCGGAATCGCCGAACGACTCGAGGCTCTCGACGGTGATGCCCTGCTCGGAGCTGAAGGTCGCAGGATCTTTCGAGATCTGCACCGCGTGGTCGTGCTTGACGACGGCCCAGTGGCCGGGGAATCCGAAGCCTTCCTGCCAGCTGATCGGAGCTTCCTCTCGAAGCTGACGGAAAGCCCAGTGCGGCGTGCCGTCAGCGTAGAAGTCGATATCCGCAAGGCGTATATCGGCGACGTTCGCGGCTTTGGCGGACATCTGATGACCTCCTCGTAATCGCGGCAGACCCACTGCCGGTACCCTCAGCAGTCGTTAAGGGAGAATACACGCCTTTTCGCCGCGTTTGTAAAGTAATGATCTACAATGAGCGCTCCGCACGAGGGAAAGCAGGAGGCACAGCCGGCCGCGCCGCGGCGGCGAGCCCTCGGCGCCGAGGGCCTGCAGGTGCCGGCCCTCGGCCTTGGCTGCATGGGAATGAGCGCGCTCTACGGCCTCGCCGATCAGCGCGAGGCGACCGCCACGATCCACCGCGCCTTGGAGCTGGGCGTGACCCTGCTCGACACCGCCGATGCCTATGGCCCGTTCCGCAACGAGCAACTGATCGGCGCGGCGATCGCGGGGCGTCAGGGGCAGGTCACCGTCGCGACCAAGCTCGGCTACGAGATCGATCGCAGTGGCGCCTTCACGGGGCGGATCAACGGCACCCCCGGATACGTTCGCGCCTGCGTCGAGGGCTCCCTGCGACGACTCGGCGTGGAGGCCCTCGACCTCTGCTACCTGCACCGCGTCGACCCGGACACCCCGGTCGAGGAGACCTTCGGCGCCCTCGGCGAGCTGGTGACGAGGGGCATGGTCCGCTACCTGGGGATCTCCGAGGCCGCGCCAGCGACGATTCGCCGCGCACATGCGACCCACCCGCTCACCGCCGTGCAGACCGAGTACTCGCTGCTCGCCCGGCAGGTCGAGGACAACGGCGTGCTCGCCACCGCGCGGGAGCTGGGGATCGGCTTCGTCGCCTACGCACCGCTCTGCCGCGGCCTGCTGTCGAATCGCTTCTCCAGCGTCGACGAGCTCGCGGAAGACGACTTCCGCCGAACCGATCCGCGACTTGGCGGCGAGAACCTGGCCCACAACCGGGCCCTCGTGCAGTGCCTGGGAGAGATCGCCGCGCGCCGCGCGGTCACCACCTCGCAGCTGTCCCTGGCCTGGCTGCTGCACCGCGGCGCGGTCGCGATTCCCGGCGCGACCCAGCGCCGGCATCTGGAGGAGAACGTGTCCGCTGCCGGCATCTCCCTCTCGCCCGCCGACCTCGCGGCGATCGACGCGGCACTTCCTGCGAGCGCCGTGGCTGGCGAGCGCTACGCCCCCGAGTACCTGGACGAAACGTTCCGCTGAAGGCTGCGCCCGATACCCCGAAAGGTCAGCAGCGGAAAGCGGAACCGAAGTCGACCTCGTGCCCACTGTGAGGGAGCGGCGAAGCCCCAGCCCCGCCCAGGGCCCTGTCTGCCACGTGAGCGCGGAGGGTGGCGTGTACCCCGCACGCGCGGGGAGGGTGCCGGCCATCGGGCGTCGACGGGGAGGGTGCCGGCCACCCTCTCTGGGCAGGTAGGGCGGCCGGCACCCTCCCCTCCCGAAACGGAGGCCCAGGTCCCAGGGTCCGGCCAGTGCGTAGGTCCTCCATCCCGTGAACGAGAAGGGCGCCGAATCAATCGCGTGGTTGAGGTTTCCGTCGCTATGCGACGGAAACCTCAACCACGGCTTTCGGGGCGGGCATAGCGAAGGGCGGGACGGTTTACCTACCTGCCCTCGCTGCGCCGGCCCGCCCGCCTCGCGGGCGCTTGCGACTTTGACCCGGACAGAGGTGGGTCGAGGTCGCAAGCGCGCTCGACACATTGACCCCCCTCTGGTGGGGTCAATGTGTCGAGCGCGGTGGCCGAAGGCGGGTGCGAGAGGCGGGGTCGGCCCAGCCCGTCGCGCCTGCGCTCTCGGGCCCTATCGGTCAGCCGCCGTTCGGCACATAGGTCACCGGGAGGCGCTTCAGCGCAGGGGTCAGGAGGTTGCGCAAGTGCTCCGCCTCGCCCGCCGGCTCGAGCCCCGGAAAGCGATCCAGCAGACCTTCGAACAGGAGTCGGAGCTCGAGGCGCGCCAGGCTCGATCCCAGGCAGAAGTGGGTGCCGACGCCGAACGCCAGGTGGTTGTTCGGCGAACGGCCCACGTCGAAGCTTTCGGACTGCTCGAATACCTCCTCGTCGCGGTTGGCCGAGGCGTACCAGAGGTGGAGCTTGTCCCCCGCGGCAATCGGTTGGCCCCCCACCACCGTGTCGACGTTGGCCACTCGGGAGAACCCCATGATCGGAGAGGTCCAGCGCAGGATCTCGTCGACAGCGGTGTCGATCAGCGATCGATCGGCCTGCAGACGCGCCCATTGGTCCGGGTAATCGAAGAAGGCCTTTACCCCTCCTGCCGCACCAGTACGGGTCGTCTCGCTGCCCGCCGCCAGCAGCAGGTGGTAGAACGCCAGGATCTCCTCATCCGAGAGTCGGTCGCCGTCGATCTCGGCACTGGCCAGCATGCTGCCGACGTCACCGGAGTCGAGCCGCTCACGCTGGCGGGTCAGATGGGCCTCCAGGTAGGCGATCATCTCCTCGTAGAACTTGATCCGGTTCTCGATCGCGCTCAGCCCCTCGACCTGGAACTCCGGGTCGTCGGAGCCGAAGGACCAGTTGAAGAGGTCGATCAGGTGAGCGCGATCCTCGACCGGGACCCCCATGAGCTGGCAGATCACCCGCATCGGCAGCTGCGAAGCGACGTCCTCGACGAAGTCTCCGCTGGTGTCGACGGCGTCGAGCAGCTCGTCGACGTGGAAGCGGATCTCGGGCTCGAGGGCTGCGATCTGCTTCGGGGTGAACTCGCGGTTGACCAGGGCGCGAATCCGGTTGTGCCGCGGGGGATCGGTCTCGATCATGTCTTTGACCACCGCCAGCTCCTGGTCAGGGGGCGGATTCTTGTGATCGCTCTCGACCAGGATCCCCTTCTCCGAGGTGAACGTCTGCGGGTCCTTGGAGACGCGGACGACATCGGCGTGCTTGACGATCGCCCAGTGGCCGAGGAAGTCTGGGACCTCCTGCCAGCTGACCGGTGCCTCCTTGCGGAGCAGCCTGAACGCCCAGTGCGGGGGGCCGTCGGCGAACGAGTCGATGTCGGCGAGGTTGATCTCGGACAGCTGGCGGGAGTTGCTGACGGACATGCTGGTCTCCATTTCGTGACTTCTCGTCTGTTCGGAGCGTGGGGTGAGTCACCGATTCGCCGTTAGGCGATGGCTCGCGTGGGCTTCCAGCCCGGCCTCGGCACCGAGTCCAAGAGCAGCTGCGTGTAGGGATCCTGGGGCTGGTCGAGCACTCGCTGCGTGGGGCCCTCCTCGACCACCCGTCCGGCGCGCATGACGAGGACGCGATCGGCGACCTGACGGACGACGGCGAGGTCGTGGGAGACGAAGAGGTAGGTGATCCGCGTCCTCTCGCGCACGTCGGCGAGCAGGTTCAGGATCTGAGCCTGGATCGAGACGTCCAGCGCGGACACCGCCTCGTCCAGGATCAGCAGGCGCGGCTCCGCCGCGAGCGCGCAGGCGATCGCGACCCGCTGGCGCTCGCCGCCCGAGAGCGTCCGCGGCAGCGCCGAGGCGTGCTGTTCCCGCAGTCCCACCTGGTCGAGCAGGTCGGCGAGGCGCGCTGCGCACTCAGCCCGGTCGAGGCCGAAGTGGAGCCGCGCGACCTCGGTGATCGCGGACCCGATCTTCTGGCAGGGGTCGAGCGAGGAGTAGGGGTCCTGGAAGACGATCTGCGCCTCGCGGCCGCGCCGCCGCCGCTCCCGGGTCGTAACCCGCGCGGCGGGCTCGCGGGGGCGTCCGCAGACGCTGACCTCGCCCGCGGTCTGCCGCTCGAGGCCGACGACGATCCGGGCAGTCGTGGTCTTGCCCGACCCGGACTCGCCGACCAGAGCGACCGCCTCGCCCTCCCGGACCGTGAAGCTGACCCCGTCGACGGCAGCGACCTCGGGGTGCCCTCGATGCCCGGGGAAGACCTTCCTCAGCGACTCCACCTCGAGCAGCGGCTCAGCAGCCATTGGCCACCCCCTCCAGCCCCGATGCGAGCAGTTCCTCCGCTCGCAGGCAGGCGACGCTGCCGGCGCCAACCGCGTGCAACGGCGGCGTGGCGACGCGACAGGCTGCCCGGACATGAGCGCAGCGGTCGGCAAAGGGGCAGCCCACCCCCACCTCCAGCCCGGACAGCGGGCGCCCGGGGATCACCGGCAGCCGCCGGGCGCCGTGCGCCGAGTGCGGGCTGGACTCGATCAAGCCGGCCGTGTAGGGGTGCAGGGGCGCCTCGTGGACCAGGGCCGAGCGCTGCTCCTCGACCAGCGAGCCGGCATACATGACAGCCGTGCGGTCGCAGACCGCCGCCGCCAGCTCGAGATCGTGGGTGACCAGGAGAAGGGCCATGCCGCGGCTGCGGCGCAGGCCGTCGAGCAGGGCGAGGACTTCTGCTTGGGTCGTGACGTCGAGCGCGGAGGTCGGCTCGTCGGCGAGGATCAAGCGCGGCTCCATCGCCACCACAGCAGCGATCATCACCCGCTGCAGCAAGCCCCCGGAAAGCTCGTGAGGGTACTGGCGCAGGCGCCGCTCGGGGTCGGCGATGCCGACCTCCTGCAACAGCGAAGCGACTCGGCGGCTGGCCTCCTCGCGGCTCTGGCCGAGGTTGGTGACGAGTGCCTCGACGAGGAAGTCACCGACCCGGCGAACCGGGTTCATGTTGGCGCGGGCGTCCTGGAAGACCATGCCGATTCCGCCGGTCCGCAGCTGGCGCAGCGCCCTGCCGCCCATTGCAGTGACCGACTCGCCCGAGAACAGAACCTCCCCCCTCACCTCTGAGCCGGGGGGCAGCAGGCGGGCGACCGCGCGCAGCGTCGTCGACTTGCCGCTGCCGGACTCGCCGACGATCGCGACTGCCTCGCCCGGCGAGACGTCGAGCGAGACGTCGTGGACGACGGTTCGCGGCTCGCCGTCGATCGGCAGCCGCACCTGGAGGTGCTCGAGTCGCAGCAGCCCACTCACAGCACCACCGCGTCCGCGTTGCGCAGCAGCCGGTCGCCGAGCAGGCTGACGCTGAGGACGGCGAGCACGATCAACAGCCCCGCGTACAGCGACTCTTCGGGGTTGCCGCGGATCAGCGAGGCCTCGCCGCTGGCCACCATCGCCCCCCAATCGGCCTGCGGCGGCTGCACCCCGAGACCGAGGAAGTTGATCGCGGCGACGTCGACGACCGCGTAGCTGAAGCAGAGCACCGCCTGCGCGATGACCAGCTTGCGGACGTTCGGCAGCAGGTGGCGCAGGCAGATGTAGCGACCGGAGAAGCCCTGCACCTTGGCCGCCTCGATGTAGGGCAGGCTGACCTCGCGCAGCGCCCCGCTGCGAACGATCCGGCCGACGTACGGGACGTAGACGATGGTCAGCGCCAGGACAGGCGCCAGCAGCCCGAGGCCGAACACGGCGACGGCAAGGATCGCCAGCAGCAGGCCGGGGAAGCCGAAGACGATGTCGAAGCAGCGGGCGAGGGCGCGATCGGTGAAGCCGCCGAACCAGGCGGCCACGACAGCCACCGTCGTGCCGAGCGCGGTGGCGGCGAGCGCGACGACGAGCGGCGCCAGGAGCGCCGAGCGACCGCCGGCGAGCAGGCGCGAGAGCAGGTCGCGGCCCGAGGCGTCGGTGCCGAGCAGGTGTTCGGAGGAAGGGCCCTGGAAGGCGGCTGAGAGGTTGGTCGCGTTGGGGTCCTGCGGCGCCAACATCGGACCGAAGATCGCGATCAGGGCCAGCAGGCCCAGCACGACCACGGCGAACCAGGTGACGAGGTCGACGCCGCGGATGCGGCGGATCACCGGCGAAAGCGGATGCGGCGGCAGCGGGGTCTCGATCACCGACACTCAGACCGCCTCCCGGACGCGCGGGTCGAGGACCCCGTAGAGGATGTCGACGATCACGTTGACGAGGATGAAGCCGGTGACCAGGATCAGGGCGATCGCCTGGACCACCGGGAAGTCGCGGTTGGTCACCGAGCTGATCAGGAAGGAGCCGAGGCCGTCGACCTGGAAGGCGGTTTCGACGACTGCCGTCCCGGCCACGAGGCTCGCCAGGGTGATCCCGGAGACGGTGACGATCGGGATCATCGCGTTGCGCACGACGTGGCGGTAGATCACCTTGCGGCGCGGGATCCCTCGCCCGATCGCGGCCTGCACGTGCTCGCGCCCCAGCTCTTCGGCGACCGCGGCGCGGGTGAGGCGGGCGACGTAGGCGATCGCCGGCAGGGCCAGGGCGATCGCCGGCAGAGTCAGGTGGTGGAGGCGGTCGAAAAAGCCCGAGCCCGAGCCGGTGACCGGGAACCAGCCGAGGTTGACGGCGAAGACCGAGATCAGGACCACCGCCGTGATGAACGCCGGCACCGCGATCCCGATCGCCGTCGTGGTGGTGATCGCCGTGCTGACCACGCCCTCGCGCAACGCCGCGAGAATGCCCAGCGCGTTGCCGACGATCAGGATCAGGATTCCCGAGTAGACGAGCAGGTAGGCGGTCGTCACCAGCCGCGGGCCGAGCAGCCCGACGACGCCCTGGCGAAAGACCAGCGAGGTGCCGAGATCGCCGTGCAGCACACCCCACAGCCACAGCGCGTAGCGCTGCAGAAAGGGGTCGTCGAGGTGGTAGTGGTGGCGCAGCGCGGCCAGGGCCGACGGGCTGAGCGGCCTGCCCGAGCTGAGAAATGCGATCGGCCCCCCGGGGGCGAGGTACAGGGCACCGTAGATCACGATGCTCGCGACGAGCATCGTGATCAGCACGATGGCTGCGCGCCTCAGTATTACGAGCCCGTACATTCCCCTCCGGGTCGGGATTCGCCCCTGGATCCTCCCACCTTCTATTCGCTCCCGGAGCTGCCGATCGACGCCGCCCACGGGTAGAACGCGTTGACCCAGCGGCTCGGCGTGCCGGCGATCCGGTTGTTCTGGAACAGCCGGGCCGGAGTCAGCACGACGGGGATGCTGGGCAGGTCTTCGTGCAGGTGGGCGGCGATTTCCACGGCCGCTTCGGCCCGCACGTCCGGGTCGTTGGAAGCGAGGCCTTCGGCCAGCTCCTTGTTCACCGCGGCGTTGTCGTAGCCGGTGAAGTTCTGCACCGACTGCGGCCCGGCGGCGAGGAAGTAGTAATCCATCGGGTCATAGACGTCCTCGCCGGTTGGAATCAGGACCATGTCGTACTTTTTCCGCGCCTTCGGTTCGAAGTAGATCGCCGAGAATTGGGCGGGCGGCAGCTGTTCGATCTTGATCGGGAGGCCGATCTGCTGGCCACCGGAGTAGATCGTGTTGGCGATCTGCGCCATCGACGGGTCACCAGAGGCGATCAGCAGCTTCAGCGGCGCCGAGGGAGCGCCGGCTTCTTCGATCAGCTTCTTCGCCCCTTCGATATCGACTTCGGGGTTGTTGAGCTTTTCGTAGGCGGCCTTGAAGATCGGCTGCGAGTAGCTGGCCAGCTGCGGTGCCGCGTTGGAGAGCATCGGTTCCGCGGCGCCCTCGTAGACGGTGTTCGAGATGCCTTCGCGATCGATCACCATCGACAGCGCCTTGCGCAGGCGAACGTCTTCCAGCGGCGGCGTCCCGGTCGGCACGAGCGAGACCGACTCGGTGCTGGGCCCGAGCGTGAGCCGGCCCGTCGTCGCCTTCGCGAGTTGCGGGATGCCGCTTACCGGCGCGTTGTAGACGCCGTCGATTTCTCCCGAGAGCAGCGCGTTGGTGAGCGCGTTCTGGTCGGTCACGAACTCGAACGTGATGCGAGCCGCCTTCGCCCGCAGCGACTTGTCCCAGTACTGGTCGTTGCGGACGAGGGTGATGCTGTTGCCCGGCGTCCACTTGGCCAGCTTGAACGGACCGGTGCACATCTCGCCGCCTTCGGGCGTGCCGAGAGCTTCCCCTTTTTCTTCCGCGTACTTGGCCTCGACGATCGTGCCCAGGCCGCTGGTCATCAGGTCGTTGACCAGGTAATTGGGCGTTTTCGTGGTGACCGTGACCTGTTCGGGACCGGTCTTCGCGACGCTGGCGATCTGCTCGCCGAATGGCAGGTAGTAGTAGGAGCCCGCGTTGGGATCGATCTGCCGCTGCAGGCTGTAGACGACGTCGTCGGCGGTCAGTGGTTCCCCGTCCCAGAACCGCACCCCCTGGCGGATCGTGTAGACCCAGGTGGTCGGCGTCGGATGCTCGACCTTGGAGGCGAGAGCCGGTTCGATTTCGCCGGCCGGGTTGTCGCGCAGCAGGCCCTCGCAGATGTTGCCGAGCACGGTGTTCTCGGAGTAGTTGTAGGCGGTCAGCGGGTTGAGCGAGGTCGGCTCGCCGAACGGCAGGTCCCAGGTGATGCTGTCGATGTCGCCCTTCGCTGGCGGCGCCGTGGCAACGAATTCGAGGCCGCTGCCGCCGGAGCCGGTGGAGCTGCCGCCGCTGCCGCCGCAACCGCTGGCGACGGCGATCGCCGCGATCGCGGCCAGGGCCGCGATCAGGCCCAGGCAGACACGACGGCCTCTGCGCCTGATGGTGGAGGCGGATCCCGCCTCCGGGGTTGGGCTGCCGCCCTGGGCGGACTTGACCTGACTCATCTCATCTCTCCTCTCGTCAAGGCGCCGAACGCAACACCCAATTGCTGAACGCCGTTAAGTGATCATATACACACCGCGCCCGCGTTTGCAACGTCGGGCGCGGCATCTCAATCGTCCTGCAGCGCGATCGCCCCCTGCGGGCAGTTGCGCACGGCGAGCGCGACGGCGTCGCGCTGATCATCGGGGATGACATCGACCAAAACCACAGCTGGTCCCGAATCTGCGTCGAGATCGAAGATGTCGGGGGCGCTGGCAAGGCAGTTGAGCGATGCCTCGCAAAGTGACGAATCGACGCTGACTTTCATTGCCAAACTCCTTCGGTCACGGTTTAGCAGCAATTTACACTTGGCGCCTCCGGCCAGACGCCGCCGAGGTGCTCGCGGCGCTCAAGCACCAGCACCTTCCAGCTCGCCCGCGCCAGGTAGGCCGCGGTGGCGGGGCCGTCGTGCCCGCCACCGACGGCGATCGCGTCCCACTCGGCGATCTGGTTCATCCCCCCAGCCTGGCCGGCATCAGGTCGCGCTGGAAGACCTCCTCGACCGTCTCGGCGCGCCGTGCCAGCTCCGCCTCGGCGCCGCGGACGAGCACGGTGCCGGGGCGCGGCATCGCATTGAAGTTGGAGCAGGTCGTCTCCTCGTAGGCGCCGGTGTCGAGGAAGGCGAGGACGTCGCCGGGCTGCACCGCCGGCAGCTCGGCAGCGCCGACGATCTGATCGAAGTTGCACGAGCAGCCGGTGACGTCGGCCCGCTGTTCGGGCGGCTCCGCCATTCGGCCGGCGGCGAGGACGGTCCAGCGGCAATGCTCCCAGGCGGCGCCGGCGAGGTTGAGCTCGGTCGTATCCGTTTCGATCCAGGCCTGAGGCAGCGGCTGCTGCTGGCGCTTGAGGCGGCGAACCCGGGTGAGGTGGATGCCGACGTCGCCGAACAGGCTGCGGCCGGGCTCGATCTCCAGCGTGACGCCGTCCAGCGGCACCCCGGCTCGCCCGCACTCCTCCCTCAGGGTCGCGGTGTAGGCCTCCGCATACTCCTCGATCTCCGGCGCGAGGTGTCCCGGAGGGCGGCGCGCGGCGACCCGATCGAGGGCGAGGCCGACCGGGTCGCGGGGCGTCGGGATGCCACCGCCGAGGTCGATCTCCTTCGGCGTCCAGCCGTTCCATGCCTCCCGCAGGCGGACGAGGATCTCCACCATCGCCGCCGCCACCCGCCGGCGCACGGCCACGCTCTGGGTGCCACGGCCGAAGTGCAGGTGCAGGCCGACCGGGACCACGTGCGGCCCGAGCTGCTCGATGCGCACGTCCAGCAGGTGCTCGAGCGGGACGCCGGGTCGGTAGCTCTCCGAGCGGGGACCGATCGCCGCTCCGTCGGGACTGAAGTCGGAGGGCTCCTCGATCGCGGTCAGGTCGGGGCGCACGCGGAACCGGATCCGCGCGATCTCGCCGGCAGCCTCCGCAGCCTCCCGCACCTCCCCCAGCTCGGCGACGTTGTCGATCGTGATCCGGGCGCCCGCCCGAACCGCCTCGGCGATGAACTCGGCGCTCTTGCAACCGTTGACGGAGACCGAGCCAGGCTCTATGCCGGCCCGCTTGACGACCTCGAACTCGGCCGGCCCGAAGGTGTCGGCGCCGGTCCCCTCCTCGGCGAGGATCCGCCAAAGCGCCAGCACCGTGTTGGCCTTCACCGACGGCAGCAGGCGAAACTCGCCCTCGGGCCAGCGACTCGCGAAGGCGGCCACGAAGCGCTGGACGTTGCGGCGCAGCTGCCCCTCTGAGACGACGAAGATCGGCGTGCCGAAGCGGCGCGCCAGCTCCTGCGTGTCGCAATCCTCGACGAAGAGGCGCCCCCCGCGGACGCTCAGGCACTCGTCGATCGCTCGATCGCCGCCGGGCACGGTCGGATCCGGTGCTCCGGCGGTCGTCATCGCGCCTGGGTCAGGCTCGGCCAGTGGGGAGCCTGAGCCCGCAGCACGGCGTCGATCGCATCGAGGGCATCCTCAGCGGCCGGGCGCTGGGTGACGAGCCACTCGGTCTCGCCGTGGTAGGGGTCTGCGACGTCGGTCTCGATCGCCAGCACGCCTTCGACGACCCGCAACGCGCAGAGCGGCCCGTAGACAGGTGCGTAGCCGCCCTGCAGCGCGCAGACGAGCCGCCCCGCGCAGACCTCGTCGGACAGCTCGCGGACCATCCGCGTCATCTCGCGGAAGCCGTCCATGGAAACGAGCATCCTGCCCTGTGGGTCGTAGAAGCTGGGGTCCTGGCCGGCCCCGAGGATGATCAGGTCGGGCGCGAACTCGCGGGCCAGCGGCGCCACCACGCGCGTCAGCGCCGCCTGATAGCCAGCGTCGTTGGTGGCGGCGGGCAGCGGCACGTTGACCGTCCTGCCCTCAGCACCGGGGCCGCCGACCATCTCCGCCCGCCCCGAGTTCTCCGGGTACCAGCTCTCCTGGTGGATCGAGAGCGCCATCACGTCGGCCCGGTCCCAGAAGATCTTCTCGGTCCCGTTGCCGGTATGGACGTCCCAATCGACGATCATCACCCGCTCGGCACCAGCGCGCCGGGCGGCGGCGGCGGCGCAGGCGAGCTCGTTCAGGTAGCAGGAGCCCATCGCCTCGTTGCGGGTGGCGTGATGCCCACCGGGGCGGGTGTTGATCAGCGCCCGCTGGAAATCGCCGCCGAGGACGAGCTCAGCGGCTCGCCCAGCCGCGCCGGCCATCAGCGTCGCCGCCCGCCACGTCGCCGGAGAGACCCAAAGCCCCAGGTCGGTGCGCGTTTCCATGCACGCTTCGTGCAGCATCTCGAGGTAGTCGACGTCGTGAACCTCGTACAGGAGGTCCTCTTCGGCCGGCTCGGGATCGACCGGCTCCATTTGCGCGACGAGACCCGCCGCGACGAGGACGTCGTGGGTCTGCTCGGTGAGCAGGGGGTTGGAGACGAAGCGTCCTCCCAGTGCCAGCTTGCGGCCGCCGACGTCGACCTGAACCGGCGGGGGGTCGTGAGCCAGCGAGTCCCGGCTGTAGAAATACGCGACTTCGCTCACAGGCCGATGTCCCCGGGCTGCACGGGGTCTCCCAGATAGCAGCGCGCCACCCAGACGGCCTGCTGATCGATCTGGCTGCAGGGATGGGTCTCGTAAGTCGCAACGTCGCGGAAGTAGCGCTGCATCCGCTCCCCGTCCCGGGTGAAGCGGGCCCCGGCGTTCTTGAAGACGAGGTGGGCCGCACGCCAGGCGAGGTCAGAAGACTGCTGTTTCATCGCGATCAGGCGGGCCTCTTCGGCGTCATCGAACGGGACCCCCTCCTCGCCGTGGCGCCGGCAGAGCTCCATGTAACGGCGCCCAGCCCCGAGCAGGATCGCTTCGGCCGAATCGACCATCCCCAGGGCCTTGCCCAGCACCCTCAGGTAGTCCGGCACGTCGCGACGCACGCGCTTGGGCGGGAACACCGTCTCGGCGACGCCGACGATCCGCTGGTACTCGTCAAGCGCCGCCCGGGCCGTGCCCACCATCACCGAGGTCAGCTCGCCCCAGTAGAAGGAGACGATCCGGCCGCTGTACATGGGGTTCGGGTTGACGTCCCAGCCGAGGGCGCGAGGCCGCTCCTGCTCCGCCGCCCCGGCTTCCTCGCTCCCGGCCTGCCAGGCGGCGTAATGGGGGACCACGTAATGCTCGGGAACGCGCGCGTGTTCGACCCGGATGCTGTTCGACCCGCTGCCGCGCAGGCCGAGGATGTCACCCCAGTCGTCGAGCACCGTGAGCTGGTCGCGGGGCACGATCGCCATCACCGTCGGCGCCTCCGCCGATTTGTCATCGCGCTCGGCCTCCTCGCGCACGAACGTCGTCACCATCGCGTGAGTCGCGTAGGGGATCCCCGAGCAATAGGGCCAGAAGCCGTCGACGTCGTAGGCGCCGTCGAGGAGGACCGCGCTGCCGCCGGCGATGTCGCGGTGCGGGGCGCGGAATTCGCCGTCCTCGCCGAACACGTCGCGCTGCGCCTGCTCGTCGAAGAACGACGCCAGGGTGAGGACGTGACCGCTGCCCAGGCAAAGGCACCAGCCGGTCGACGGGCAGCCGCGCGCGATCTCGACGATCACCTTGTAGAAGGTCGGCAGGTCGAACTCATAGCCCCCGAAACGCCGCGGCTGCAGGGTCCGGTAGAAGCCCGCGTCGAGGAATTCCCGATGGGTCTGCTCGGAGTAATGACCGAGCTCCTCGGTTTCGTCCTGGCGCTCCAGCAGCTTCGGACGCAACGCCACGGCGCGATCGATCAGCTGCTCTGGGGTCAGGGCGGGCTCCGGGGCCGCGATGGCATCGGGCGTCGAGACGTCGATATTCATTTGGGCAATCTCCCGTCTTCGCTGGGGGCTTAATTCGCTTCGGTTGGCTGACTAAGAACCGAAGCCCTTTTTGATCAGGCTCACGTCGTCGGGGTCGATCAGGTCCGGCACGGTCCAGCCGTCGAGGTCGTATTCGGCCATGCACTGCTCGGCGAAGCCCTTCATGCGATCGACCGTGCCGTCGCTCTGGGCGGTCCAGAAGCACTCCAGCCGGGTCAGCTCGTGGCTGCCGGAGTAGGTCCGCTCGTAGAGCTCGTGGCGGCCTCCGAACTCACTCCCGATCGAGTCCCAGAGCAGCTTGACGAGCTTGATCTTCGAGAGCGCGTCGTAGCCGTTTGAGCCCCGGTAGAACTGGTCGAGAAGCGGGCGCAGCTCATCGCTCTTCCAGTCGGCCGCGTTCGACGGCTGCACGATGAGGGCCCCCGCGACCTGGTTCTGGATGATCTCGGTGATCTTCGGCATCGCGATATTGGAGAGGATTCGATACGCCGATCCCGCCTCGATGTTGGGCAGGACGCTGCCGTTGGCGGAGGGCACGGGGTTGTGGCACATCGCGTCGGTCAGCGCCCAAAAGGTGTTGCGCCAGGCGAGCAGCTCGCCGATCGACGCCTGGATCCCGCGGAACTCGATCGTCCCCGTCGCCTCCAGCGACTTGATGAAGAGCCCCGCGAGGAAGTCCAGCTTGACCGCCAGCCGCGTGCAGCCCTGCAGCATCGCCCGCCAGATGAACCCGGTCAGGTGGTAGGTGCTCGCCGTCTCCAGGTTGCGGTAGATGAGGAAGTTCTCCCAGGGGATCAGCACGTCGTCGAACATCAGGACGGCGTCGTTCTCGTCGAACCGGCTGGAGAGCGGGTAGTCGAAGGGGCTGCCGACTGCCGCCGCCGTCAGCTCGTAGGAGGGCCGGCAGAGCAATTTGATCCCGGGGGCCGACATCGGCGCGAAGAAGGAGAGCGCGTACTCCTCCTTCTTGATCGGGACGTTGCCGTGGTAGGAGACGAAGTTGAAATTCGAGAAGGCGGAGCCGGTAGCGACCATCTTGGCGCCGCGGACGACGACGCCCTCGTCGGTCTCCCTGACGGCATGGATGAAGACGTCGCCGACTTCATCAATCTGCTTCCCGCGGTCCACCGGCGGGTTGACCAGCGTGTGGTTCATGAAGTACACCCGCTCCTGCGCCTCCTTGTACCAGCGCCTCGCGTTGTCCTCGAACGGGGCGTAGTAGTCGGCGTTCGGACCGTAGGTTCCGAGGAAGGCCGCCTTGTAATCGGGACTCCGCCCCATCCAGCCGTACGACATCCGCTGCCAGGCGGCAATCGCGTCGCGCCCGCGGACGAGGTCCTCGGCGCAGGTCGGCGCGCGGAAGAAGGGGTGCGTGTAGCCGCCCGACCCGGTGTCGGTCTCGACCGTCAGGACGTCCTTCAGCTCGGGGTCGTGGAGGCCGTCGTAGAGCCGTGCCACGCTGCGGGCCCCGTTGCGGAACGCCGGATGGGCCGTGACGTCCTCCACCCGCTCTCCGTAGATCCAGATGTCCCTCCCGTCGCGGAGGCTCTCGAGGTACTCCTCCCCATTCATCGGACGCAACACGGGGTCCTTCGTTGCGGTGCCCTCGGACGCGGCGTCTGCCATGTCAGCTCCCTTCCTGTCGTCGGGTTGGAAAGCTCGCAACCACGAGCAACCCCTTGTCGGTCGTGTTCTCTTTGTAAACCCGTTAAGCAACGATACACGACGCCTCTGCGCCTCGCAAGTTGGCAGCACACTCGGCTCTGGAGAAGGGCTTCGCGGCTCACAGAGGTCCCCGGCGACTACATGGCGCTCGACCGTATTGACTCAGCATCAGCTGGCATGTACATTGTTCCTAAACGATTTTTGGGCCGATATTGGAGGTGGGACAGCTGATCGCATCACAGGGAGCCACGATGGCCGTCGACTGGGAGGAGCGAGTCGACCTCCCGCGGCTGCGGCAGGACCGCTTGGAGAACACCAAGACGGCGCTCCGCGAATCCGATCTCGGGGCCCTGCTGTTGTTCGACCAGAACAACATCCGCTACGCGACCAGCACCCACATCGGCGAGTGGGCGCGCGATAAGAGCGCGCGCTGCGCGCTGGTGCCGCGCGACGGCGACCCAGTCATGTGGGACTTCGGCTCGGCGGCCCGGCACCACCAGCTCTATGCGCCCTGGCTGCCCGCTTCGAGCTGGCGTGCCGGCGTCAGCAGCATTCGGGGGGCCTTGCCCGAGGAAACCGGCGTGCCCGATGCGCTCGCCGCCCATATCCTCGAGGAGCTGCGGGCAAATGGGCTCGAGAGAGAGCCCGTCGGGATTGACCTCACCGACATGGAGACGCTCGCATCACTGCACCGAAAGGGGATTCCGACCGCCAACGCCCAACCAGTGATGCTGGAGGCGCGCAAGGTGAAGACTGCCGAGGAGATCGCCCTGCTCGAACACGCGGCGGCGATCGTCGACGCAGTGTACGAGCGGATCTACACGATGCTGCGGCCCGGCGTCCGCGAGCACGAAATCGTCGCCGATGCTCACAAGCTCCTTTTCGAACTGGGATCGGAGCAGGTGGAGGCGATCAACGCGGTTTCTGGGGATCGTTGTAACCCCCATCCTCACGTCTTCTCCGATCGGCTCCTGCGCCCAGGCGATCAGGCCTTCTTCGACA
>DATKLT010000066.1:0-72468 GCA_035542315.1 Solirubrobacterales bacterium
CACGCCGAGGAGGAGGTCAAGGTCGCCTGGGAGATCCTCAAGGCGCTGCAGCTGCGCGAGCGCGGCCCGGTCCTGATCGCCTGTCCGACCTGCGGCCGCCTGCAGTTCGACATGGACTCGGTCGTCGCCGAAATCGAGCAGCGGCTGGAAGCCTACGAGGAGCCGGTCGAGGTCGCGGTGCTCGGCTGCGCCGTGAACGGGATCGGCGAGGCCAGCCACGCCGACTTCGGGATCGCCGGTGCCAAGAACGAGGGCCTGATCTTCGCCGGCGGCAAGCCGCTGCGGAAGGTGCCGCAGGCAAAGCTCGTCGACACCCTGTTCGAAGAGATCGACAAGTCGCTGGACCGCGGCGGCGAGGTCGAGTTCGACGAGGCGGAGTCGCGCGAGGGCGCCGAGTGGGTGGCCAACATCGAGCGCGAAAACGAGGGCGACCTGACCCCCGAGAAGATCGCCCAGATGGAGCACGAAGCCGCCGAAAAGGGCGAGTCCGACCGGGTTCTGCTCGACGAGGACGCCTCGCCCACCGCCGGGCGCCGCTTCACGCGGGCCTAGCCCGATAGGTTCCCGGCGTGAGCCGGCTCAGTCAGACCTTCCTCCCGACCCTGAAGGACGCACCTGCCGATGCGGAGGCGACCTCGCACAAGCTGATGGTGCGGGCGGGGCTGATCCGGCAGCTCGGGGCCGGGCTGTGGACGTATCTGCCGGCCGGCTGGCGGGCTATGGGCAAGGTCGAGGCGATCCTGCGGGAGGAGATGGGCGCGATCGGTTGTCAGGAGATCTCGATGCCGGTCCTGCAGCCCGCCGAGCTCTGGAAGAAGACCGGCCGCTACCCGATCGAGGAGCTGTTCAAGCTCGAGGACCGCAAGGGCTCGCCGATGGTGCTGGCGATGACGCACGAGGAGGCGCTCACCTACCACGTCGCGCGCGAGATCCGCTCCTACCGTGACCTGCCGCTGATGCTCTTCCACATCCAGGTCAAGGAGCGCGACGAGCCGCGGCCGCGGGCCGGGGTGCTGCGCACGCGCGAGTTCAAGATGAAGGACGCCTACTCCTTCGATCGCGACGAGGAGGGCCTGGCGCGCTCCTACGAGCTGCAGGGCGGCGCCTATGATCGGATCTTCGACCGCTGCGGCCTGCGCTGGTACAAAGTCGAGTCCGACGTAGGGATGATGGGCGGCTCTGGCGCCGACGAGTACATGGCGCCCTGCGCTGCAGGCGAGAACGAGGTCGCGCTGGCGCCCGGGTACGCCGCCAACGTCGAGGTTGCCTCGGCGATCGCGCAGCCGGTCGAGCTGCCGCCGTCGCTGCCGGCCCCGGAAAAGGTTCGCACGCCGGGGATGACGACGGTCGACATGGTGTCGGGCGAGCTCGGGGTTCCGCGCGGTGCCCTGATCAAGGCGCTGCCGGTAATCGTCGAGGGTCGCGGGATGGTCCTCGTCCTCGTCCGCGGCGACCATCGTCTCAACGAGATCAAGTTGCAGAATGCCCTTGGCGCACCCTTCCGCCAGGCCTCCGTTGAGGAGATCGATACTGCGATCGGTCCGACCGGCTACATCGGCCCGGTCGGGGCGAAGGTCGCCGTGATCAAGGATGCCGCGATCGACGGCGACTCCTACGTTTGCGGCGCCAACGAGCTCGATGCGCATCTTCGTGGCGTCCAACCCGGACGCGACTTTCAGTTCGAGGAGATGGACGTGCGCACGGTCGAGGCCGGCGACACGGCCCCCGGTGGCGGCGCGATCGAGATCGAGCCCGCGATCGAGGTCGGCAACATCTTCAAGCTAGGGACCCGGTACTCAGAACCGCTCGGCGCCACCTTCCTCGACGAGAGCGGCACTGAGCAGCCGATCGTGATGGGCAGCTACGGGATCGGGCCGGCGCGGATCGTCGCCGCTTCGATCGAGCAGCGTGCCGACGAGAGCGGGATTGTCTGGCCGCCCTCGATCGCACCCTGGGACGTCCACCTGGTCTCGCTGGCGAAGGCGGGTGCGCCCGAGCGCGCCGCCGCCGACGAGATCTACGAGCAGTTGCAGGCGATCGGCGTCGAGGTCCTCTACGACGATCGCGACGCCGGGCCGGGGGAGAAGCTGACCGACGCTGAGCTGCTCGGTTGCCCGCTGCGCCTGGTCGCTGGCCGCCGCGGTCTCGCCGAAGGCGTGGTCGAGGCCAGTGAGCGCGCCAGCGGCGCCGAGCACAAGCTGACCGTGGCGGGGGCCGCAGCGGAGGCGAGGTCGCTTCTCGACGGCCTGGGGGCGGCCGACTGAGATGCCCGGCACGGCCCCATTCGGCCGTGGGCGCCTCCGCCGCCGCTTCGGGCTCGACCGCAGCGCGCCGCTACCGAAACAGACCCGCCGCGGCGAGCCGCTGCATCCCTGGACGCTGCCCAACCTGGTCGGCTACGTGCGGCTAGCGCTGCTGCCGGTCTTCCTCGTCCTCGCCTACTCGACCGACGACGGCACCTCGCTGCTATCGGCGATGGTGTTTTGGGTGATCGCCGCTGGCGACTACCTGGACGGCTTCCTCGCCCGCGTCACCGGCCAGTACAGCCGCCTCGGGGCGCTGCTGGACCCGGTGATCGACCGGCTCGCGATCCTCTCCGGCGCCGTCGTCTGCTGGAGCTTCGAGCTGCTGCCGCGCTGGGCGTTGGCGCTGCTGGCGCTGCGCGAGCTGTTCATGCTCGGGCTCGGCTGGTACGGCCTGCGCCACGGCGTCGACGTCGAGGTCAACTGGCCGGGCCGGATCTCGGTCTTCCCGATCATGGGCGGGATCTTCCTCGCCCTGCTGGCGCCCGGCTGGGTCGCTGACGCGCTGCTGATCTGGGGCCTGGCGATGGCGATCGTCGCCACCGTGGTCTACGCCCGGACCGGACTGCGTGCGGTGCGCGCTGGAGCCGCTGCAAGCCGGGGACCATCTTCGACTTAACCTTCAACCTACACTTGAACCTTCGACAGGCGGGGATCTATACTCGGCCATCGCCCAAATGGAGGCGCGAGCCTTCCCCTAGTCAGGAGCAGCCATGGAGGACACTTTTCCCGATCTCGGTTCCCTCAGCGACAAGGAGCTGAAGGACCTGATCGACAACCTGATGGCGGAGGAGAACGAGATCTCCTACAAACGCCGCGTCCTGCACGGCAAGATCGACATCTTGCGGGCCGAGCTGGTCAACCGCTTGCGCCAGAAGCGGGAGGGCGGCGAGGCTCTGATCTCCGGCGACGACGTCCAGCAGCTGACCGAGATCCTCGCCGGCAAGGCGAAGGCCGGCAACGGCGAGAGCGCCGCCTAGACCGGAGCGATGGCCGTCCACTGTCCGGAGTGCGGGTTCGCCAACCCCGAGGGAGCGAACTACTGCCAGAAATGCGGCGCCTACCTCGGTGGGCCCGCTGAGGGTGGCGAGGATCCGACGACGATGACCTACCGGGTCGACGAGACCGGCGAGATGCTGCCGGTCGACATCGACGAGGTGGTCGAGCAGTCGGGGGCGGCGCTGGTGATCCGCGCCGGCGGTGGGCGCGCCGGGGAGAGCTTCAGCGTCGGCGAGGACCGGGTCTCGATCGGGCGCAGCCCCGATGCCGGCGTCTTCCTCGACGACGTCACCGTCTCCCGCAACCACGCGCTGCTGGTGCGACGCCGCGACGGCCTTTACATCGACGACCTCGGCTCGCTCAACGGGACCTACGTCAACCGCCGCCGGATCGAGTCTCACCGCCTCGCCGACGGCGACGAGATTCAGATCGGCAAGTACAAGCTCAGCTACCTGGAGCGCTGATCGCATGGCCGTTTCCGAAACCCCGACCCGAACCCCGGACTCGCCGACTCGACCGCGCAAGGCGCTGACGATCGGCGCCGTCTGCAAGATCCTGCAGGGCGAGTTCGACGACGTCTCGATCTCGAAGATCCGCTACCTCGAGGACCAGAAGCTGCTCAGCCCGCGTCGCACCTCGGGCGGCTACCGCCTCTACAGCCAGTCCGACGTCGAGCGGCTGCGAACGATCCTGCGCCTGCAGCGCGATGAGTTCCTGCCGCTGCGGGTGATCCGCCAGGAGCTGGCCACCGGCGGCGACCTCGTGCTCGGCGGCGACGGCGACCGCAAGCCGGCGAGCGGTGCGGTGCGGCGGGCGATCCTCGTCGACACCTCGCGCGCCTTCCTCACCCTGGAGGAAATCGTCGAGGAGACCGGTGCCCGCGAGGAGCTGATCTCCGAGCTCGAGAACTACGGCATCGTCCAGCCGGAAAAACGCGAAGGCAAGACCGTCTACGACGAGACCGATCGCGAGATCGTGCGCGCTGCCAACGAGCTCTCGCGGGTCGGCGTCGGCGCCCGCAACCTGCGCGTCTTCCGCTCCTCGGCCGACCGCGAGGCGCAGCTGCTGGAAGCGCTGCTCGGCCCCTCGTTGCGCTCGCGCAACCCCGAGCGCCGCAAAGAGGCGCTGCAGAGCCTGGAAAGCCTGGCGGCGACGGTCAGCCACCTCAAGCACCTGCTGCTGGTTCGAGACCTGCGCCGCCTGGCCGGCGATTAGGAGCGCGAGAGGCGGCGCCTGGCGGTGTCCTCGGTCGCTCACGTGCAGAGCACGCTTCGCTCCCTGCGTCCTTGCCAGGCTTGCCCCTCGCACCCCTAATCAATGTCTCGCGTAACCAGAAAACGAACGATTGACGCGAGTCCAGCCGATATCTGGGGCCTGGTCTCCGACCCCTACAACCTGCCGCGCTGGTGGCCGCGGGTGGGACGGGTCGAGAACGTCGACGTCAAGCCAGGCGGCAAGCGCAGCCAGTGGACCAAGGTGCTGCAGACCTCCGAGGGGCGTGGGGTGCGGGCCGACTACCGTTGCCTCAGCTCGGCCGAGAACGAGCGCTACGTCTGGCAGCAGCAGCTCGAGGGGACGCCGTTCGCCAAGCACCTGCGCAGCTCGACGATCGAGATCGGTCTGCGCCCGCGCGAACCGGGGACCGAGGTCAGCCTCGCCTCGGCGCAGACGCTGCGCGGGATGTCGCGGATCGGCTCGCCGATGATGCGCCACGCCCAGGGCGACATCCTCGAGGAAGCGCTCGACGGGATCGAACGGGCGCTCGGATGAACGTGGGGCGCATTTGTTCGGATATGCCGAACAAAGGTGACATGGGGTGGTCGTGAAGCCGCGGCGAGACACGAACTGGTGGGGGTGGGGGGATCCCGCCGTCCACACGGAGCTCGACGACGACGCGCTCACGGTGCTGCGGGAGCGGCTCGGGCGCTTGGAGCCGTGGCCGCTGGCACGGTCGCTGGAGGAGTTCGAGCTACCGCCGGCGCAGCCGCTGCCAGATGCGGTCCTCGCTGCGGTTGGCGAGGAGAACGTCTTCACGGGCGACGAGGACCGGCTGCGACATGCCTGCGGGCGCGGCTACGCGGACCTGGTACGGATGCGGCTCGGCCGTCTGCAGGCGGCGCCCGACGCCGTCGCGATCCCCACCGATGCTGCCGCGCTGCGCCGCCTGCTCGACGCCTGCGCCGAGGAGGGCGTCGCCATCGTCCCCTTCGGCGGCGGCACCAGCGTCGTCGGCGGCGTCGAGCCGCTACGGGGAGACCACGAGCGCCTCCTCAGCCTCGACCTCACCGCCTTCCGCGGCGTCGAGGTAGACCAGCGTTCGCTCACCGCCCGCCTCGGCGCCGGCCTGCGCGGACCGGAGGCGGAGGCTGCGCTCGCCACCGAGGGCTTCACCCTGGGCCACTTCCCGCAGTCCTTTCAGTACGCGACGGTCGGCGGTTTCGCCGCGACCCGCTCGGCCGGGCAGGCGTCGAGCGGCTACGGCCGTTTCGACGCCCTCGTCACCTCCGTGCGGCTCTCTGCTCCAAAAGGGGACCTGGAGACGCTCCAGACGCCGCATACGGCCGCTGGGCCGGCCCTGCGCGAGCTGATCGTCGGCTCCGAGGGGGTTCTGGGGGTGATCCCCGACGTCACCGTGCGGGTGCGGCCGGCGCCGCTGGTGCGGCGGTACGAGGCGTGGATCGCCGAGAGCTTCGAAGCCGGCGCAGAGACCGTCCGCTCGCTCGCCCAGGGCCCCGGGCTGCCCGACGTGATCCGCATCTCCGACGAGGAGGAGACGGCCGGCTCGCTGGCGCTCTCGGGTCCGCGCGGCGCCGCCGGGCGCGCCTTCGACGCCTATCTCGGCCTGCGCCGGCGCCGCGGCGGGGCGCTCGTCATCGTCGGCTTCGAGGGCGGGGAGGAGGCGGTCGCGCGGCGGCGGGCCCTGACCGTGCGGGCGCTGCGCGCCGGTGGCGCCGCCTACCTCGGTCAGTCCGCCGGCAGCTCCTGGGAGCACGGTCGCTACCAGGGCCCCTACCTGCGCGACACGCTGATCGAGATGGGGGCGATGGTCGAGACGCTGGAGACCTCCCATACGTGGACCCGCCTCGGCGAGCTGCACGGCGCCGTCGCCGGCGCCATCGAGCGGGCGCTGGCCGACCAGGGCACGCCGGGGCTGGTCTGGTGTCACCTCTCGCACGCCTACGCTGACGGCGCCTCGCTCTACTTCACCTTCGCCGCCCGCGCTCGCCGCGGCGCCGAGCTCCAGCAGTGGGCGGCGGTGAAGCGAGCCGCGAGCGAGGCGCTCGTCGGCTGCGGCGCGACGATCACCCATCATCACGCCGTCGGCCGCGACCACGCGGCCTACATGGCGGCCGAGGTGGGGGAGACCGGACTCGACGTCCTGCGTGCGGTCAAGAACGAGCTCGACCCCACGGGGATCATGAATCCGCAAAAGCTCGTTCCGGCCTGAGCCGGACGCGGTCTATTCGCCCTTCTTTTCCTTCTTTTCGGCTTCGATTTCTTCGAGCCGCTGGGCGACGCCGACGATCGGGCCGGTGACCGGTCCCCGGAGGACTTCGGTGCCGGTGTAGTCGGGGGTCGACTGCTTTTCCTTGATCGCCTTTTTCAGCGCCGCCTGCAGGGTGGCGTCGTCGGTCCTGGTGAGAGCGATTTCGGTGAAGGTTTCGTCGGCGAGGTAGCCGAGGACTTCGGCCGGGAGTTCGATCTGCGCCGCGATCCGCCCTTTCGGCGCTTTGACCGATGCCAGCGGCAGCATCTTCTGCGGGGAGTTCGAGAGCCAGACGCTGTATTCCTCGCCGCTCGAGGTCGGCTGCAGGTTTTCGGCGGCGACCTCCAGCGCCAGCGAGCTCTTCACTTTGCCGAAGACGACGAGGCCTTCTGCTTCGCTGCCGTCGACCGGTTTGAGAATCGCTTTGGTGACTTCTTTGGCGCGATTGGAGCCTTTGCCGCCGGTCGAGCCCGATTCGCCGCTGGCGCCCGCGGACGCGGTCGTCGTGGCGCCCGACGCGGCGCTGGCCGATTCGTTGTCGCCGCCGCTGTCGCCGACGACGATCGCGATCACGATCAGCGCGACGACGATGACGCCGCCGGCGATCGCTGCCCAGAGCACCTGGCCGCGGGGCATCGAGATCCGCGGCGGCCGAGACGACCGCCGAGCGGGCTTGACCGTGGGCTTCGGTGCGGGAGCGGCGGTGGGCGCTGGGGGCGCCTTCGCCGCGACCGGCTCGGCCTCGGCGGGTGCCGGTTTCTCCGCGGGTGCCTCCTCCGCGGGCTTCTTCTCATCCGACCCGGTAGCGCTGGCGAGCGCGCCTTCCTCGTCGAGCTCGGCCAGCGCCGCAGCCACTTTGGCTCGCACCTCCTCGACGCTCAGGCCCATCAGCGCCGCGATGTCCTCGTAGCCCTGATCGCCCCGCTGGGCGACCATGCGCAGCATCGCCCTCTGGTCGTCGCTCAACCCCATAGCCAGCCGCAACCCTACGACGCCGGCAGGCTGGAATCCCACCCTCTGATCAGGAGTAGCGAACCCTTAACCTGCCTTGATGAGCTCGAGGCCATGCTGATCTACTCGATGGGCGTCTCGGTGGACGGCTTCATCGCCGACCGCGAGGGCGGGTTCGAATGGACGGCCCCCATCGACGAGCTGTTTCGGTTCCACCTCGAGCAGGTGGGCGATCTTGGCGGGTACCTGCTCGGCCGCAGGCTCTACGAGACGATGCTTGTCTGGGAGACGGACCCGTCGCTGCGCATCGACGAGGCCAGGTCCGCGTTCGCCGACGTCTGGTCCGCGATCCCGAAGGTCGTCTTCAGCCGCACCCTGGACCGGGTCGAGGGCAACGCGCGACTCGCCGAGGCGCCGCTGGCCGAGGAGGTCGCCGCGGCGCTCGGGGCGACCGACAAGGACGTTTCGATCGGCGGCGCTGGTCTGGCCGCGGCGGCGATCGAGCTCGATCTGGTCGACGAGCTCCGCATCTTTCGCTACCCGGTCGTCCTCGGCGGCGGCACGCCGTACCTGCCAGCGGTCAGCGAAGACGTCCCGCTGGACCTGGTCGAGACCCGAACGTTCGGATCGCGCGTCGTCCACGAGCGCTACCGGCGCGCCCGCGGCTAGGGTTCGGCGCGTGGCCGACCTGAAACTGCCGCCGCCCTTCGACGCGATGCGCTCTCCCTTCGACGAGCTGATCGGCGGCGAGGTGCTCAGCGTCGACCCCGACGACGCCCGCGCCCGGGTGCCGATGCGTCCCGAGCTGGCGCAGCCGTTCGGGATCATGCACGGTGGCGTCTACTCGAGCGGGATCGAGGGCCTCTGCTCGCTGGCCACCGCGGTCGCCGTCTGGGAGGACGGGATGATCACGGTCGGCCAGGCGATCAACGTCAACTTCCTGCGCCCGGTCAGCGCCGGCCACGCCGAAGTCCGCGCCCGCGCCCGCCACCGCGGCCGCACCACCTGGATCTGGGACGCCGAAGTCCTCGACGACGAGCAGCGCCCCTGTGCCCTCGCAGTCATGACCATGGCTGTGAGGCCGCGTCCCGAGGGCGCCTGAGCTAGCCGCCGAAACGGTTGGTGATGGGGAGGCGGCGGTCCTTGCCGAAGGCGCGCGGGGTAATTCGGATCCCGGGAGCCGCCTGACGCCGCTTGTACTCGGAGCGGTCGACCAGCCGAATCACGTCGTCGACGGTCTCCGCTGGAAGCCCGGCGGAGATCATCTCCTCGCGCCCCTCGTCGCGCTCGACGTATGCCTCGAGGATGCGGTCGAGCAGGTCGTAGGGGGGCAGGGAGTCGCTGTCGAGCTGGTCGGGGCGAAGCTCGGCGGACGGCGCCCGGTCGAGCACCGAGGCCGGCACCAGCTCGCGCCCGGCGATATCGTTGCGGCGCCGCACGAGGTCGTAGACGAGACCCTTGGGAACGTCCTTGATCACCGCGAACCCACCCGCCATGTCTCCGTAGAGGGTCGCGTAGCCGACCGACATCTCGCTCTTGTTGCCGGTCGTCAGGACCAGCCAGCCATGCCGGTTGGAGAGCGCCATCATCACGTTGCCGCGGATCCGGGCCTGGATGTTCTCCGCGGCAAGGTCGGGCTCCGAGGGCCGAGCGGGGTCGCGGGGCGGATTCTCGCCGCCGGGCGGCGGCACCTCTCCCGGGTTGAGCAGACCGCTCAGCGCCTGCTCGTAGGAGCCCATCATCGGCTCGATCGCCACCTCGAGCAGCTCGCAGCCGAGGTTTGCAGCGATATTTCTGGCGTCCTGCTGGGTTTCATCGCTCGAATGCGGCGATGGCATCACCACGCAGCTGACCCGGTCGGGCCCGAGCGCGTCGACGGCGAGCAGCGCCACCAGGGCGGAGTCGATCCCGCCCGAGAGCGCCAGGCCGACGTGGCGGAAGCCGTTCTTGCCGACGTAGTCGCGCAGCCCGAGGGTGAGCGCTGCGTAGACCTCGTCGATGTCGGCGAGCGGCTCGGCGAGCCGGGCGGGGCCGGCCGCCGGCACCTCGCAGACCAGCAGCTCCTCCTCGAACTGGGCGGCGCGGGCGATCGCCGTCCCGTCGGGGGCGACGACCATGCTCTGGCCGTCGAAGACCAGCTCGTCCTGGCCGCCGACGAGGTTGCAGAAAGCGAAATGGGCGCCGTACTCGCGCGCCCGTTCGGCGAACATCGCCTCCCGCTCGCGGCCCTTGCCGCGGTGGTAGGGCGAGCCCGAGGGGTTGGCGATCAGCTTGGCGCCGGCGTCCGCCTCGGCCTGTCCCGGCGGTCCCGGCCCCCAGCAGTCCTCGCAGATCGTCAGCCCGACCGCGGTGCCGCCGATCTCGAGCGTGAGCGGCTCGGTGGCGGGGACGAAGTAGCGCTGCTCGTCGAAGACCGCGTAGTTGGGCAGCCTGTTCTTGCGGTAGACGGCGCGCACGGCGCCGTCGGCGAGCAGCGCGGTCGAGTTGTAGGCGTGGCGGAAGTCGCCGCCGCCGGGGATCGGCTCGGCGAAGCCGACCAGGGCGGTAATTCCGGTCACACCAGGAGCAAGCTCTTCGAGGACCCGCGCGTTCGCAGCGAGGAAGTGCGGCTTGAGGTAGAGGTCCTCGGCCGGGTAGCCGGGCAGGACCAGCTCGGGGAAGATGACCAGCTCGGCACCGGCCGCGGCAGCGCTCGCGATCCACTCGGTGACCTTCGCCGCGTTGCCGTCGACGTCGCCGACGGTGGGGTCGATCTGGGCGAGTGCTACGCGCATCGGTTGGGGTCGTGGCGGCGGATCGGCGAAGTATCGCCGTCGCGGCCCCCGAAGCGACGCCCGCCCGCCTACAGCGGGCCTTTAACCGCCGCCAATATGCTGACGACGATGTCGATTCGCCGTCTCCTCGCGGCCGGCCTCGCGACGACGGCGTTAGTGGCGCTGGCGGGCGCGCCGGCCGCCTCCGCCGCCGCCCCTGGCGTCGCCCAGGCGACGATCGCGCCCCTGGCCTCCGCCTCACAGCACCCGTTCATCGCGCCGAAACCGCGGCCCAGCGAAGGCGCGGACAGGCCGAACACCGAAGATTCGGAACCGAACCGCAACGCCTATTCGGTCCCCGAAGCCCCCGCCTCGCCCGCCTGCGGCGCTCACTTCTGCGTCCACTGGGTCGCCGTCGGACTCGACGCCGTCGGTCCCAAGGACTCCGACGGCGACGGCATCCCCAACTACGTCGAGCGCGTCCTCGGCGTCGCCGAACACGTGCACGAAGTCGAGAACGAAAAGCTCGGGTGGCGGGAGCCGGTCAGCGACGGCACGGAGGGGGGAGGGCACGGCAAGACGGACATCTACCTGGCTCAGATCGGCGCCGAACTGTTCGGCTACGCGGCTCCCGATCCCCATCAGGACACCAGGAAGCACCCGATGCAGCGCCACCTGCACGGCTACCTCGTGCTCGACAACAACTACAGCGCGTTCGAGTTCCCCGGCACCTCCCAGCAGCACGACCTCGAGGTGACGCTGGCGCACGAGTACAACCACATCCTCCAGTTCGGCTACGACGCCTTCCAGGACGCCTGGTTCGCCGAGGCGAGCGCGACCTGGATGGAGGATCAGGTCTACAACGAGATCGACGACTACCTGCGCTACATCCCGCGCTGGGTGCATCGCACCGACGAACCGCTGACCTCGGCCTCGATGAAAGAGTACGGCGACGCCGTCTGGAACCAGTGGCTCGCCCACCGCTACGGCATCTCCTTCATCCGCAAGGTCTGGGCAGGGGCGATCCACGCCAAACCCGGTGGTTTCTCGGTCAACGCCTACGAAGCAGCGATCCACGCCGCCGGGAAATCCGACTTCAGCCACGACTTCACCCTGTTCGCCGCCGACACCGCCGAGTGGCGAACCGGCGAAGGGTTCCGCGAGAGCCGCCTCTTCGAGGACGTGCCGCGCCAGGGGCGCCTACCGCTTGGCGGTCGCCCCCTGACCCGGACGATGAACCACACCTCGTTCAGCCTGCTGCGCGTGCGCGCCCACCGCGGGCGTGCCGTCGTCGTCCACATGCTGGCGCCGCGCGGAGTCGAGGCCGGGCTGGCGCTGGTCGGCAGGATCGGCGGCGAAAAGAGCGGCCGCGCGGTCAAGGACGTCGCCTACCACTCCGACGGCGGCCAGCTGACCGTTCGGCTCGGCGATCCCAGCCGCTTCAGCCGCATCACCGCCGTCGTCGTCAATGCCGATGGCCGCGCTGACGGCTACAACGTCCGCCGGCTCGACTGGCGCTACTTGACCGACGGCGTGCCGTTCGAGATCAGCGGCGACTTGATCCCCTGAGAGGGGCCGCCCGCGCTCGCCACCGCCTCGGCGCTCGCCGCCTCGAGGTCGAGGGCGAAGCTCTCGAGGTCGGCCATCGCGTCGTAGTCGCCGATCAGGCCGAAGTTGACCTGCCCGTTGTAGGACATGATCCCGACGCAGAGTGCCTGGCGGCGGGCGAGCGGCACCATCGGGAAGATCGACTCCATCTGGCGGCCGAGGACGAAGAGCGGGAACTGCGGCCCCGGCACGTTGGTGACGACGAGGTTGAAGAAACGCTGCGCCGGCTGCAACCGCGCCGCCTGCGAGGCGATCGTGGTCGGCGCGAAGTCGGTGATCTTGGTCAGGATCTCGGCCCCGACCGCCTGCCCGGAGGACTTCAGGTCGCCCATCGCCTCGGTCGTCAGGCGCAGGCGCTCGACCGGGTCCTCGCACCAGACCGGCAGCGGCGCCATCATCGCCGAGATCCGGTTGCCGAGGGCGCCGTGCTCGTCGGGGGCGCGAACGCTGACCGGGACCATCGCCCGCATCTCCAGGCCCTCGGTGGCGTGGCCGCGGGCGCGCAGGTAGCGGCCGATCGCGCCGCTGACGATCGAGAGGATGACGTCGTTGACGGTGCCGCCGTGGGCGTCCTTGACCCGCTTCAGCTCGGCCAGGTCGGCCTGCGTCATCGCGAAGCGCCGATGGGGGCCGATCTCGACGTTGAAGACGGTGCTGGGGGCGGACATCCCAGCGCCGACCATCTTCGAGGTGGCGCCGGCCTCGCGCAGGATCTTGCGCGGACCCCGGAAGACGGCACGGACCCCACGGACGATCTCCTGCGGGCTGGTCAGCCGCTCGCGCCAGGCGTCGCCGAGCAGCTTCAGGTCGGTCGGTTCGGGCCGCGCCAGCCACGGCGGCGGCGTCGGCGGCGTTCCCTTCGGCTCGCGGTCGAGGTCGAAGAGGACGGTGGTGATGTCGACCCCGGAGACGCCGTCGACCAGCGCGTGGTGGCTCTTGCCGATGATCGCGAAGCGCTCGTCGGCGAGGCCCTCGACCAGCCACAGCTCCCAGAGCGGCTTGCTGCGGTCGAGCTGCTGGGAGAAGATCCGCGCCGCCAGGTTGCGCAGCTGCTCGTCGGAGCCCGGTGCCGGCAGCGCGGTCTGCCGCACGTGGTAGTCGAGGTTCAGATGGGGGTCGTCGACCCAGACCGGCCGGCCCTGGTCGAGCGGCACGAAGCGCAACTTCTGGCGGAAGCGGGGGACCAGGTGCAGGCGCGAGGCGATGTGGTCGCGGAACTCCTCGTGTGTCGGTGCCGAGCCCTCGAAGATGCTGGTCGAAGCGACGTGCATATGCGCCCCGCCGCGCTCCAGATGGAGAAACGACGCATCGAGCCCACTCAACCTGTCCGCAGCCACCGACCCATCTTCGCACCGTGTCTTGCAGGGATCAATTGTGTGCGTTCGCTCACATTTCAGCTCCGTTCGGCTCCCTAGCGTGTTCGGGACCTAAACGTAGAACCCCATCTGCCGAGTCCTCCCGCGCCAGCGGCGGGGATCGGGGGACCCAATTGCCGCGGCGCACTTCCTTTGCCGCGGCGGGGGCGAATCGGGCGGCTTGCCGCCCGTAGCGAAGCCGGCGTGGCCGGCATGCGCGAGCCCGTCAGCTAACCCCGTAGGCAGAGAGAAAGCGAGTGTTGAGACGAATGCGATACCTCCTGCCTGCGATGGCTGCCGCCGTTGCGCTGACGGTTGGAGTGGCGACGGCCCCGGCCGCTTCGCACCACCATCATGAGCGCTCCCAGCGCGTTCGCACCCATCTGTCCCTGCATCTCTCGGGCCACTCCGTCCTGGCCGGCAACGGCCTCGCCGTCCGCGGCAAGGTGCGGCCGAGCGGGCGACGGCGGATCAAGATCGTCTTCCGCGGCGCCGAGCGCGGCGTGGTGCGGACGACGACCCGCGCCAACGGCACCTTCGCTGTGCGCTGGAAGCCGGCCGGCGTGGGGAGCTACGCGGTGCGCGCGTTTGGCGTCCACACCCGCCGCGCGCGTGGTGCGGTCAGCAAGGCGCGGCACCTGACCAGCTTCCGCCAGGCCGGCGCCTCCTGGTACGGCCCGGGCCTCTACGGCAACGGCGTCGCCTGCGGCGGCACCCTGACGCCGGGCACGCTCGGGGTCGCCAACAAGACGCTGCCCTGCGGGACGATGGTCAGGTTGCGCTACCACGGTCACTCGATCCGGGTCCCGGTGATCGACCGCGGCCCCTATGTCGCCGGCCGCGAATACGACCTGACCGAGGCGGTGCGCGACCGGCTCGGCTTCCCCGGCGTCGGCATCGTCCTCGCCGACCACTAAGCGGTCAGGACGCCGGCAGGGTGAGGCGCATCTGCGGCCCCTCGCCGGCGCCGTCCTCGGCGTCCGTCTCGTTCTCGAAGGAGGCGAGGCGGACGCCGAGCAGGCGGACCGGGCGCTGCGGGTCGTAGGCGCGGAGCAGCTCCAGCGCCAGCGGCACGACGACCTCGGGGTCGTTGGTCGGCTCCTCGACCGTGTGCGAACGGGTGACGTTGGTCCAGTCGTCGAGGCGGATCTTGATCCCGATCGTGCGGCCGGCGAGGTCGCGCTTGGCGAGACGCCGGCAGAGCTCCTCGCCGAGCTCGACCAGATGACGCTCCATCTCCTCGCGCTGGCCGACGTCGGCGTCGAAGGTGATCTCGGTCGACTGCGACTTGGTCTCGCGGACGACCGTGACCGGGGTCTCGTCCCAGAGCCGTCCCCGCGCGTAGAGCCAGGCGCCCGAGCGTGGGCCGAAGGCCGCTTCCAGCTCGCCCCGCTCGGGCCCCCAGAGCTCGGCCAGGGTCGAGATACCCATCCGCTCCAGCCTCTGCACCGTCTTCGGCCCGATCCCGGGGATCAGCCCCGGCGACTCGAGCGCAAATCGCTCCAGCGCCGCCTCGCGCGAGAGGACGACGAGGCCGGCCGGCTTGCCCAGCTCGCTGGTGATCTTCGCCAGCATCCGGCTCTCGGAGATCCCGACCGAGCAGGTCAGCCCGGTCTGCTCGCGGATCTGGGCGGCGATCCGCCGCATCGTCGCCTTCGGCGAGTAGATGCCGCTGAGATCCAGATAGGCCTCGTCCAGGCCCATCACCTCGACCGTCTCGGCGTTGCGCCGCAGCACGTCCATCACCTGTGCCGAGGCCTCGCGGTAGGCCGGGAAGTCCGGCTTGATGTAAACCGCGTCCGGCAGCCGTCGCCGTGCCGTCGCCGCTGGCATCGCCGAGTGGATCCCGGCCAGCCGCCGCGCCTCATAGCTCGCGGTCGTCACCACTGCCCGCGGCCCCGAGCCGCAAACGACGACCGGCTTCCCCTTCAGCTCAGGTTGCTTGAGCAGCTCGACCGACGCGTAGAACGCGTCCATGTCGAGGTGGGCAACAACCCGTGTCCAATCCTGAATCGACACCCCCAGAAGGTAGGCGACGCAGCGGCGGCGCCCCGCCACCGCGGCACGGGACTAGACTGCGATTCTCACGCGGTTTCGTGTACACGACTGCGGTCGGAGCGGAGGCGAATGGGCGTCTACGGCAGATTCACCGCGCGAGCCTCGCAGGCCCTCAACGAACGCGGGGTTTACATGGGCCGACGCTCGACCAGGATCCACGTCGCCGTCTACCGCGCGTCGGGCGGGCGGCTCGGCGGGCACCTGCCTGGGTGGCCGGGGGCCCGAATCGTCCTCGTCGATCACGTCGGCGCCAAGACGGGGCGCCACCGCACCTCGCCGCTGATGTACCACGAGCAGGACGGCAGCGTGGCCGTCGTCGCCTCCAAGGCCGGTCAGCCGACCAACCCGGCCTGGTTCCACAACCTGATCGCAAACCCGGAGACCACGATCCAGATCGGGCGCGAGCGCCGTCCGGTCCGCGCCCGCCTGGCAGGAGAGGCGGAGCGGGATCGGCTGTGGGCGGGGTTCGTCGGCTTCTATCCGGGATACGAATTCTTCGCCGAGCACGCCGGACGCCGGCGCATCCCGATCGTGGTGCTGGACCCGCGTTAGGGCTCCTGCTGCGCGCGCGGATCGCCTTGGCTCCGATCGGGCCAAAGCAGGCTCCAGGCGAGCCTCGTCCGGCCTTCTCGGGAGCGCGGGGAGGCGACAGCATCGATCGTGAGGCAACCGTGTTCTCCACCCCGAAGACTCGAATGCGACGACGATCCCCTCGCATAGCGTTCGCCCTGTTGCTGACCCTGGCGGTCATTGCCGGCCAGGCCGACGCGGGCGCTGCGGCGGGCGGCAAGAGGCCGGCATCGCTCGACCCCTACTTCGGCACCGGCGGCGTCGTCTCCAGCGGCACCTTCATGCCCGGGTTCCACCGGGTGGGGGGTATCGCGCTCACCGGCGGGGGCAACATCCTGCTTGCCAGCTCCGGGCAGGGCGGGGCGACGCTGGCGCGCTTCTTCCCGGATGGCTCCCTAGACAGCAGCTACGCGGGCGGCGTTGGAGTCCTGCGGCTGCCCGATCTCGTCAAGGTCGGCGACGTCGCCGCGGGCAGCGACGAAGGGGCCTATCTGCTCTCGGGGACGCAGAGAGTGACCCGGGTGACCCCCGCAGGGTCCGTCGTCGAAGGCTTCGGCAGCGACGGCTCGGCCTACGTTCCCGAACTCGACCCACGATTCGGCCCGCTGCACTTCTCGGCCCTGGCCGTCGCCTCCGACGGCGACGTTCTTCTTGCCGGCATCCGCTGGGGCTCGCCGCGGATGGTCGTCGTCAAGCTGCGCAGCGACGGCACTCCCGACCCGGCTTTCGGCGATGGCGGCCTCGCCACTGTCGCGATCCCGGGCCGCGGCAGCGGTGCTTTCAAGATCGCTGTCGAGCCTAACGGCAAGATCGTCCTCGGCGGCTACGCGCTTGGCCGGCCGGCCCTGGCGCGGCTTTACGCCGACGGCCGCCCTGACAGGAGCTTCGGCACGAACGGCGTCGCGATCGCTCCGGGGCGGCTGCGCGGCCGCGTCACCGCGCTCTCGCTGCGGCCGCACGGAGGGATCGTCGTCGCCGGCCCCGGATTCGCCTGGAAGCACAAGGGCAACGGCATCTTCTTCCTGCGCTACGGGAAGGGCGGAAACCTGGATCGCCGCTTCGGTCCGCCAGGGCTGGCGACCGAACTGCGCAAGTACGCGACGCCGACCGCGATCGCTCTGGTCGGCGGCCGCGTCGCTCTCTCCGCCACCGGCCCGGAACCGGCGCTGCAGCTCTACACCCAGCGCGGCCGCCCGCTGCAGTCGCTCGAGGGCGCTCCCGGGGTGCCGAGCCACCTTTTCGCCGGCATCCACGCTGCGCAGCAGGGCCGCAAGCTGCTCTTCACCTGGACCCCCGAGCACCGCCCAGGCAAAGGCGAAATCCGCCTCGAGCGCTTCCTCGTTCACTGACGGCGTTCCTGGGCCATTCGAGCGTCGGAACGCTTAACCTGAAGCCGTGGCTTCTCCCGAGGCGAAGAACCTGGAGGCGATCTCCAGGGCGATCGACCAGCACAACGCCAACTGCCCGTTCCCGGCGGCGGAGGTGCGGATGAACCCGTTCGAGGTCGAGCGGCTCGGCTGGGACACGATCCGCGGCCTGCCGGTGGTTCCCGACGGCGCGATCGGCACCGGCCGCTTCCGCATCGTCTGCTCCCGCGACCTCGAGGACGACGGCCTCGAGATCGTCGAGGCGGTCGGCCAGGAGCTCGAGACCGTCACCCCGGTCCAAAACTAGACGCCGATCTCTACGGGTTGAGGCCGACTTCTTCGGCCCAGCGCTGGGCTTCGACGTTGAGCTGGGTGATTTCGCCGGTGAGGAAGAGGATCCCCATCACGATCAGGATCAGGCCGCCGATCGCGACGATCAGCTGGTAATGGCGCTTGACGACGCTGAAGGCAGTCGTCATCCGCGAAAAGGCGAGCGCGGTGAGGATGAAGGGGATCGCCAGGCCGGCCGAGTAGACGGCCAGGAGGAGGGCTCCGTGGCCTGCGGTGCCCGAGGCCGCTGCAGCTCCGAGGATGGCGCCGAGGGTGGGGCCGATGCAGGGCGTCCAGGCGATCGCGAAGGCGGCGCCGGCGACGATCGGGCCGCCCTTGCCGGCGCGTTCGAGCAGGGCGTCGACGTGCCACTCGCGGTTTAGCCGGGTGACGAACAGGGAGGCAATGAAGAGGACCCCCATGAGGATGATCAGGACGCCGGAGATCTTGGTCAGCAGGCGCTTGTTGTCGATCAGGAAGGAGCCGATCGCGGTGGCGCCGAGGCCGAGCAGGATGAAGATCGCCGAGAAGCTGGCGACGAAGAGGAGACTGGGGCCGATCACGCGGCGCCAGTCGGCGTCGTCGAGGTCGGCGGCGGAGACGCCGGTGACCGCTGAGAGGTAACCGGGAACGAGCGGCAGCACGCAGGGGGAGAGGAAGGAGACGACGCCGGCCGCGAGAGCGGCGAAGATCCCCACCCCGGCGGCCGGATCGGAGCTGATTGCAGCGATTACCACGGCTGCTGAGGTTACCCTCACGCAGGTGTCGACCAGCTCAACCCCGAGCCCGGCCCAGGGCCTCTTCAACCCGACCGGGACGGCACGCTACCTGCGCGCCTCGCCGCTCTTCGCGATCGGCCCCGCCGAGCCGGGCCCGGCGATCCGCCGCGGCTTCCTGATCGCCGTCCCGATCGGGGTCTGCCTCGGGATCGAGTTCGGGTTCGACGCCCCCACCCACGGCGCAATCGGGACCGGCGCCCTGCTCGCCGGCTTCGCGGCGATGGACGCCCCCGCTCTGCCGCGGGCGGCCTGGCAGGCGGCGGCCGCACCGGCGATCGGGGTCGCCGCAGCGCTCGGGATCCTCAGCAGCCAGTCGGCGCCGCTCGCGGTCCTCGCGATGGGGCTGCTCGGCGCCGTCGCCGGCTACCTGTTCGCCTACTCGCTGCGGCTGGCGATCTACGGCCTCTCGGTCGCGCTGGCGCTGATGGTCGCCCAGGGCTTCTTCCTGCCGGCCGACTACGCGCCCCTGGCGCTCTTCTGGGTCACGGTCGGGGGCCTCACTCAGGTCGCCTGGTCCCTGCTCGTCTGGGTCTTCGCCGAGCAGCGGGCCCGCGGCGAGCCAAGCGGATGGGACTGGGCTGGCGTGCGCGGGGCACTGGCTTCGAACCTCAGCCTCGACTCGGTCGCCTTCCGCCACGGGATCCGCTTCGGGACCGCGCTCGCCGCCGGCGTCGCCGTCTACCGGATCTTCGACATGGACGACCACGGCTTCTGGATCCCGCTGACGATCCTCTTCGTCATGCGCCCGGACCGCGACGAAACGTATCTGCGGCTGGTGCTGCGGGCGGCGGGGACCGCCGTCGGGCTGGTGATCGCCACCGTGGCGGCAGAGACGATCGGGGGCAGCGACCTCGCCGTGGTCACGATCCTCTTCCTCGCCGCCGGCTTCTGCTTCGGCCTGCTGACGGTCCAGTACGCGCTGTTCACGGCCTCGGTCACCGTCTACGTCGTGCTGCTGACCGACACCCTCGGCGAGAACGCCTGGCACGCCGCCGATCTGCGCGCGATCGGCACCGCAGTCGGGATCGTGATCGCCTTCCTCGCCTGGGTGCTGTGGCCGGATCCGAAGGCGGGGCGGGGGCTCGACTTCCAGGCCCTGAGGCCCTCGCCGCCTGCCCCTGGGGCCGAGTCGCGCTAGATTTGGCTGACCAGCCAAACGCCGCGTACGGGAACGCGGCCCGATGAGGAGCAGACTTTTGAGCGAGCGCACGTTCGTAATCGGTGTCGGGATGACCAAGTTCGAGAAGCCCGGGGCGAAGGAGGGCGACTACCCCGACTGGGCGAAGGAGGCGGGGGAGAAGGCACTGGCCGACGCCGGCATCGACTACGGCGACGTCGAGCAGGCCTTCGCCGGCTACTGCTACGGCGACTCGACCTATGGGCAGCGGGCGCTCTACGCGCTCGGCCTGACCGGGATCCCGGTGGTCAACGTCAACAACAACTGCTCGACCGGCTCCTCGGCCCTGTTCCTCGCCCGTCAGGCGGTCAAGGGCGGGCTCGTCGACTGCGCGATGGCGATCGGCTTCGAGAAGATGGAGAAGGGCAGCCTCGGGATGAAGTACACCGATCGCACGCCCGCCCTCGACAAGCACATCACCCGCATGTTCGAGATCCGCGACGCCGAGCAGTCGCCGTTCGCGCCGCAGATGTTCGGCAATGCCGGCCGCGACCACATGCAGAAGTACGGCTCGACCCCCGACCACTACGCCTGGATCGGGTGGAAGAACCACAAGCACTCGGTCAACAACCCCTACGCCCAGTTCCAGGACGAGTACAGCCTCGAGGACATCAAGGCGGCGAAGATGATCCACGAGCCGCTGACCAAGCTGCAGTGCTCGCCGACCTCCGACGGCTCGGCCTGCGCGATCGTCGCCTCCGAGCGTTACGTCGACGAGCACGACCTCTGGGGACAGGCGATCGAGATCGTCGGCCAGTCGATGGTGACCGACCTCAGCTCGACCTTCGACGAGGTGGCCGACTGCATGACGATCGTCGGCTCCGAGATGTCGGCGACCGCGGCCCGGCAGGCCTACGAGGAAGCCGGTGTCGGCGCCGCCGAGGTCGACGTCTGCGAGCTGCACGACTGCTTCAGCGCCAACGAGCTGATCACCTACGAAGCGCTCGGCTTCGCCGCCGAGGGCGAGGGCCACAAGCTGGTCGAGGAAGAGGCGACGACGTTCGGCGGCCAGGTCGTCGTCAACCCCTCGGGCGGGCTGATCTCGAAGGGGCACCCGCTGGGCGCGACCGGCCTGGCGCAGTGCTCGGAACTGACCTGGCAGCTTCGCGGCGAAGCTGACAAGCGCCAGGTCGAGGGGGCCAAGGTCGGCCTCCAGCACAACATCGGCCTCGGCGGCGCCGCGGTGGTCACGGTCTATAAGCCGGCCGGATGAGATGAGCCCGTCCGCGATCGAGATAACGGAGGACGAAATGGCGAAGGATCGACTTTCCCTGAACGGCAAAGTGGTGGCGATCACCGGCGGCGCGCGCGGGATCGGAAAGGCGACGGCGACGGCTCTGGTGCGCCGTGGCTGCCGGGTCGCGATCGGCGACCTCGACGCAGATCTCGCCGAGCAGACCGCGGCCGGGCTCGGCGGCGGCACCGTGGCGCTGGCGCTCGACGTCACCGACCGCGCCTCCTTCGAATCCTTCCTGGCCGAGACCGAGCGCCAGCTCGGGCCGATCGACGCGGTGATCAACAACGCCGGGATCATGCCGGTGACGCCGTTCGTCGAGGAGAGCCCGGAGTCGGTGCGTCGCCAGATCGACATCAACCTGCACGGGGTGATCACCGGAACGCAGCTGGCGATCGAGCGGCTGCTCCCGCGCGGCAACGGCTGGATCGTCAACATCGCCTCGCAGGCGGGCAAGGCCGGGATCCCCGGCATCGCCACCTACAGCGGCACCAAGCACGCCGTGGTCGGGATCAGCGAGGCGGTGCGGGCGGAGCTGCGCGAGACCGGCGTCGAGGTGCTCTGCGTGATGCCGACTGTCGTCAACACGGAGCTGACCAGCGGCGTCGGCCAGAAATGGGTCAAACCGGTCGAGCCCGAGGACGTCGCCGACGCGATCGTCGAGGCGATGGAAGTGCCGCGCTTCGACGTCTTCGTGCCGCGTAGCAACGGCGGCCTCTACCGCTTCCTGCAGCTGCTGCCACGGGGCTGGCGCGAGGCGATCGGCCGGGCGATGAAGGTCGACAAGCTGATGCTCGAGGTCGACCACAACGCGCGCCGAGCCTACGAGGAGCGGGCAGCGGCAAGCGAGCCGAGCGCGGCGGAGGCGGCGGCACCGCAGCGCGACGCCGCCTGAGCAGCCGCGCTCAGCTCTCCATCACCTCGGCCAGGGTCTTCACGCCGAGGCCGCTGGCGGAGATCGCGTCGACCATCTGCGAGAACGTCGCTTCGTTGGTCTGAGTGCCGCCCGAGGCGCCGCTGGCGACCAGCTCGTGGAAGCTGAGGATCAGCCAGCCCTTGTTCGTGCTGCACTGGCTCAGGGCCGCTTCGACTTCGGCCTTGGTTTGGGTGCTGCCGACGGTCCAGGTCCGCAGCCGCCCGTTGTCGCCAGGGGGGAAGGTCTCCTGAGCGCCGCCGGCGCCGCCGTTTCCCCCGGTGGTGCCGCGAACGGCGTTGAAGAAGCGCCGCGCCATCACCATCTGCGAAGCGGTGAAGGAGCCCTGCGGCCAGGCGAAGACGTCGCGACGCTCGAACCCGTTTTCGAGCAGCCAGCGCTTGATCCCGCGCAGCTCTTTTTCGACCACCGAATCTTCGAGGTTGGCGTAGCCGGTGTTGTGGTTGGCGACGGTGTCGGCATGCGCAGCGACGTCCCAGCCGCTCTGGTCCTGCAGGGCGCGCAGCTGCGCCAGCGTCATGTAGTTGGCGGTGCCGATCAGGTCGCGGATGATCACCGCGCTGGCGCGGAAGCCGTAGCGGTCGAGACTCGGGCGAGCCCGGGTGTAGGTCGAGCCGTAGCCGTCGTCGAAGACGATGCTGACGACCCCAGCCGCCGGCTCGGGCACGGCGGCGACCTCGTTGAGGTGGAAGGTGACCGGAGTGCCGCTGCCGTCGTCTTCGAGGCGGACTTCGACGAAGTTGACTTTGTTGCGGGCGATCGTCCCGGGCGGGAAGTTGTTCGCCAGGTCGCCCCAGCTGATCGTCACCGAGGCCCACTCGCCGTCGGCGACGTAGGGCTGGACCGGGATCGAGATCGGGTAGTGGACGTTGTTGGTCGAGAGGTTGTCGCTGGAGAGGAAGACTTCGAACCCTTCGACGTTTTCGAGGCCTTCGATCTTGAAGGTGATGCGCAGGTCGCGGCCGCTGAAGTCGTAGGGCCCGACCGATTTCTTCCGCACCCGGTTGAGCGCTTCGTCGCCTTTGGTGACGAACTTGATCGATTGCTTGCCGATCACGAAGTCGGAGGTGTCGTCGCTGAGAGTGCCGGTGCCTTCGCTCTTTTCATAGCCGTGCCCGGCCTGGAACTGCTCGAAGACCTTTTTCGCCGCGCGGGCGGGGACCTTCAGCGAGGTCACTGCCAAGACGCCCTTTTCGGCCTGTTCGACGGTCGACCACGGTTCCGACATGAGAAGCCCCCTTTTGCTCGATGAAGCCTGTTCGAACGAAACTGCCGAACGGAAGGCTAACGTCGGTCCAAAATCCGCCCGGCGAGCTCGGCGGCGCTGACGCCGATGAAGGCGCCGACCAGCACGTCTGCGGGATAGTGGACCCCGGTATGGACGCGCGAGTAACCGACCAGCGTCGCCAGCGCCCGCAGCGGCGCCGAGAGCCCGGGCGCCGCCTGTCCGACGCCGGTAGCGAAGGCAAAGGCCGAAGCGGCATGGCCGGAGGGGAAGGAGCTGGTCCGCGGCATCGGCACCTGGCGGCGAGCGAGGACCGCGAGCTCCTCGCGCTCGGGACGGCGGCGGGTGGTCAGGGGCTTGGCGACGAGGTTGGCGAAGCCCGAGGCAAGCGCCAGCGAAGCGACGCCGCGACGCGCCGCCGCTCGGCCCCCGGCGCCGCCGCCGAGACCGAGCGCGGCGGCGATCGCGAACCAGAGCACGCCCTTGTCGGCGGCGCCGCTGAGCCGGCGCATGGCGACGTCCAGGCGCGGCGTCTCGGTCCCGGCGACCGCCGCATAGACGGCGGTGTCGACCGCCTTCGCCTCTCTCAACCAGGCGCGCATCGGGCGATGATATGAGGCGCCGCCTCGGAGCAATTCTCGCCCTGCTCGGCGGCGCCGTCGCTCTGGCGCTGGCGCTCGAGGTCTTCGTCACCGACTTCCCGGGCGGGCTGATCGTCCTCGCCTGCGTGCTGGCGGCGCTGATCGCCGCCTGGCTCGGGGTCCTGCGGCGCGGCCCGCTGCGCCTGCTCGGGATGTGCGTTGCGGCGCTGCTGGTCGGCACCGCGATCGGCGTCATCGTCAGCGGCGAAAACGCGGCAACGCTGACGATCGTCGTCGTCGCCTTCCTCGTCGCGGTGGCCGGTGCCCGCGCCGCCTTTCGCGCGGAACGCTCGCTGCCGCCCGCGCCCGCGCCACGCCACCCGGTGCTTTTCGTCAACCCACGCTCGGGCGACGGTCGCGCCGCCGAAGTCGGGCTCGTCGTCGCGGCCGGGGAGCGCGGCATCGAGACGATCGAGCTGGGGGAGGGGGACGACCTCGAGGCCCTGGTCCGGGCGGCGGTCCGGCGCGGCGCCGACGGCTTGGCGATGGCCGGGGGAGACGGGTCGCAGGCGCTGGTTGCCTCGATCGCCGCTGAGCACGACCTTCCGTACGCCTGCATTCCTTCGGGGACCCGCAACCACTTCGCCCTCGATCTCGGGGTCGACCGCGAGGACGTGGTCGGCTCCCTCGACGCCTTCGTCGAGGGAGGGGAGCGTTATGTAGACCTGGGGGAGGTGAACGGCCGCGTCTTCGTCAACAACGTCTCGCTCGGCGTCTACGCCGAGGCGGTCGGCCAGGAGCGCTACCGCGCCGCCAAGCTGCGCACGCTGCTGGAGACGCTATCGCAGACCCTCGGGCCCGAAGGCGAGGCCAGCGAGCTGCGCTGGCGCGACGCGCAGGGCGAGCCTCGCGCCAGCACGGCCCTGATCCTCGTCTCCAACAACGTCTACCTGCTGGGGCCGACGCTCGGCTCCGGCACCAGGCCGCGGCTTGACGCCGGCGTCCTCGGAGTCGTCGACTTCCACCCGCCGATAGCCGGAGAGAGGTCGGAGGCGGCGCGCTGGCAGGCGCTGGAGTTGCCCGAGCTGGAGATCGACGCCGATCGCCCGATCGCGCTCGGCATCGACGGCGAGTCGGTGACGATGGAGCCGCCGCTGCGCTTCCGCATCCGCCCCGGCGCCCTCAGGGTCCGGATCGCCCACCAGCACCCTGGCGCCTCGCCCTCGGCCGACCTGCCGCGCGGCATCCCAGCCGCGCTCCGCGCCCTAGTGTCGATCGCCGCCGACCGGGACCGATTCTGAGATCGCCGGCTCGACGTTGACGGCGACCGGCGTCGCCAGGGCGGTGTCCTCGCCGATCGCGGTGTGCGCGGTGACGCGGCAGTAGACGACGGCGTTCGGCGGGAATGCCCATTCGTAGAGGAGCCAGGGCCGTCCGTCGCCGTTGTCGACGAGTTCGTGGTCGACCCAGATCCATTCGTATTCGTAGCGCGCGTGCTCGGAGGGGCGCCAGTCGCCGTGCCGGCAGATGACCTTGCCCGCGCCGTCGGGAACGATTTCCGGCGAGCGAACGTTGACGGGGGCTTCGCAGCTGGACCGGTCTCCCTCTAGGTCGATGGCGATGTTGCCCGTCGGCACGTGGAAGGTGCTGCTGCTGTGGCTGTCGTAGAGGACCGCATCGCCTTCGGAGGAGCCGAGGTAGAGGACGCAGCGCGGCAGCGTCCGCAGCTTCGGGTCGGCGACCCAGGCGACCTCCGCCGGCTCGGCGTGGACCCCGAGGAAGGGGAAGACGCCGATCTTGGGATTGCGCACGGCGCGCCCGACGGTCGCCCGCTCGCCGAGGGATTCGGCCTTGAGGTAGGTCACGACTCCCGTGGCCAGAACCGCCGGGATCAGGCAGGCAATCCCGGTGACGACGTAGCGGTCGACGCTGATTTCGAGCAGCGCCGGCTTCAGCCGCCGCTCGCTGATGACAAGACTGGTCAGCGCCCACCAGACGAGCTGGATGACCAGCAGGTACATGATCAGCTCCCAGCGCCGGCCGGCGAGGGCGCAGAGCGCGGCGAGCCCGGCGGCGGCGGCCAGAGTGAAGGTGAGGTTCCAGGCGACCGGGCCCCAGTGACGCCGGGCGCCGGCTTCCATCTTCTCCTCGCGGGCCGGGATCAGGGGAACGAAGAAAAGAAAGATCGCGGCGGTAATCAGGATCAGGAGCACGAGACCGCCGACGATCGAGTGGGCGACGACCTGGGCCGGGGTGAATCCCGCCTGCTCGGGGGTTATGCCCATCGATTCGTAAAACCGTGCGTAGGCGAGGCCGTAGAAGGCGCTGGCCAGCGCGGCGACCAGGCCCGCCGCGGCGATGTAGTGCTCGGCGGCGATCTCGGCCAGCCTCCCCAGTCGCCTCAAGATCCGTGCCCGCCGCGTCTGGGGGGAGGGCAGTAGGACCCTGCGCAGGTCCGCGAGGGCGAGGTCGACGCTGGTCCAGTCTTCGCGGCGCCGGGGAAACTGCGTCACCCAGGCGGATACCTGCTCCTCCAGCTCGGCCTCGTCCATATCCGGCTGAGCGCACGCCTCGACGATCAGCCGATCGAGGCGGCCGCGCAGCTCGCTCTCGTGTTCGCGCGGATATGCCCTGACGAGCAGGGCGACCAGCGGGTCCAGCTCTAGCGCCATCCGGCGCGCACTCTAAGCGCTCAGAACGCGCAGGGCCAGCACGACCAATAGATCCAACGCACGATAATGGTGGTTATGTAAACCTGAAGCGGAGAGGGAGCCCAGGGCGTCCTGAGCCCCCCTTCCCCTCAGCTTGCGGCGTTGATCGCTTCTTCGAAATCGCCGACCGATTCCGGGGTGCCGAGCAGTTCGAGGCCGTTGGTGCCCGGGCCCTGGATCGCAAACGACGGCGTGCCGTTGAAGTGCAGTTTGTTGAGGGCTTCGCTGGTCGTTTCTTCGACCTCCTTCTTGACCGCCGGGCTGTTGCGGGCTTCGTTCCATTTCTTCATGTTCGGAACGCGCACCGCTTTCGCGATCGAGGTCATGAATTCGTCGGTGACGTAGCCGGAGCGCTCCTCGCCCTGGTTGCGGTACCAGGTCTCGATGTAGCTCCAGCCGAGGCCCTGTTCGCCGGCGGCGATCGCGGCGTGACCTGCGGGATACGATTCTTCGCTGATGATCACGAAGTTCTTGAAGGTGATCTTGGCCTGACCCTGGGCGACCTGGCCTTCGATGATCGCAGGCAGGAATTCTTCCGAATACTCTTTGCAGATCGGGCACTGCAGGTCTCCGTACTCGATCAGTTCGACGGGCGCTTTCGGGTCGCCGAGCGTCATCCCTTCCTGATCGATCCCGCTCAGGAGCTTTTCGACCTCGGCGACTTCTTTGACGTTCTTGGCGTCGCCGCCGCTGCTACTACTGCTGCTGCTGCCGTTGACGACGATCAGGATGACGACGACGACGATGGCGAGGAAGACGGCGCCGGCACCGAACTGCAGCAGCCGCGTGCGCCGATCCTTGGACTCGACCTTGCTCTCTTCTGCCAGCCGCTGTTCGCGGCGTTCCTCCCTTGCCCGCTTGTTGCTCATCGTTCCCCCTGGTTTTGGTCAGGTCTGCAGCTCGGCCTCTTCGGGCCCTGGAGCGTCGTCGTCGATGCCCGCGTATCCAATCAGGCGCGTCGCGTTGAGCGCGAACTGAATCGTCATCAGGACGGCACTCGCGACGCACCACTGGCAGATCGCTTCGATCTTCCAGATCTCGAGGTAGGTCAGGTAGACGCTGAAGCCGAAGCCGCCGAGGGCGACGGCAAAGCCGCCGAAGCGGGCCGCGTCGTTGGCGAAGAAGGCGCTGGTCAGCAAGAGGATGTAGCCGACGATCCCGAAGACGGCGATGTTGACGCCGGCGATGTGCGAGTAGGAGCTTGCGGCGACGGTCGCGCAGCCCGTGCCGCCGGCCAGGCACTGCGGGTGCCCGCCGCCGGAGTCGGCGATCGTGATGTACGTCGCCACGCCGATCCCCACCGCTGCCACGAACGCGATCACGCGTCGCAGGTTCGCCTCCGACGGAACCCTCATGACGACCACGATAAAGCCTTTGAGTGGTTGTCGGCAGCCAGCCCCTCGCCGAAGGCGGCGATCTCGCGCGAGAGCTTGCCCCCCTGCCAGGCCAGCGGCGACTCCCCCTCCCCCTCGCTGATCAACCGCGCTGCGGGCATTTCCCGGGCATAGGCCACGGCGGCGTCGTAAGGATGGCCAGGGTCGGCCTCGTCGCCGCTGGCGACGATCAGGGCCGGCATCTCCAGCTCAGCCAGGTCCGACAAGCCCCCGAAAGGCCGCGAGCGGGGAACTTCGCGCAGCGCCTGCACGAGCGCCTCGGGATGGCGGTGAAGCAGGATCCGCTCGCGAGTGAAGCGCAGGACCGAGTCGCGCCAGGCCGGGTCGATCCCCTGCTCCTGGGCGATGTACTCGACGAAGCCGTCGGCGCCGCCACCCTCCAGCGCGGCGGCCAGACCGTCCCAGTACTCGAGCGAGGACTGCTTGATCTCCCCTCTGTAGACCGGGCCGACGACGACCAGCCCGGCGAGCCGCTCGGGGTGCGCGAGAGCGTAGGCAACGGCGGTGTGGGCGCCCATCGAATGACCAACGAGCAGGAAGCGCGCTTCTCCCACCTGCGCCGCGACGACCCGCTCGAGGTCGGCGACCAGCTGCGGGTATCCATAACCATCCCCGGGCGGCGCCGGCTCGGACTCGCCGTGGCCGCGTGCGTCGTAGCTGACCGCCTTGTACCCGGCGCGCTCCAGGACCCGCGAGCCGTGGACCACGTAGCGCCGGGTCGCGGTGATCCCGTGGCAGAGGACGATCGGCGGGCCCTCCCCCGCGACCTCGCCGCGCAGCAGCGGCGCCTCGCCGACGACGAAGGGCTCGGCCGCCCCCAGGGCGCTCACTGGATCGCCGCGAGCGCGCGTTCGAGATCGTCGACGGACTCGTAGGTGAGGCCGGCCAGGGTCACCTTGCGGTGACGGATCACGCCCTCCTCGTCGATGACGAAGATCGCCCGCCGCACCAGCGGTCCGGCGAGCACGCCGTAGGCGCGCGCCACCTCCTTGTGCTCGTCGGCGAGCAGCGGCACGTTTAGCTCCTTCTCCTTGACGAAGCGCTCGTGCGACTCGACCGACTGCGGCGAGATTCCCAGGACCTCGGCGCCGAGGCCGTCGAGGCGCTCACTCTGGTCGCGGTAGGAGCAGAACTGCTTCGTGCAGACAGTGGTGAAGTCACCCGGGTAGAAGGCGAGAATCAGCCAGCGGCCACGGTAGTCGGCGAGTCGATAGGTCTTGCCGCCGGTGCCCGGGAGCTCGAAATCGGGGGCTTGATCTCCGACCTTGGGCTTAGGCATCGCCTATGAGGGTAGCTATCCGCCTGCGCCGCCGTGTTCGATCGTCACCTTTTCGATCAGCACGGGTTGTTTCGGTTTTTCGCTGGACGTGCCGAGCTTGCCGATCCGCTCGACGACGTCGAGGCCTTCGCTGACCTTGCCGACCAGCGCGTATTCGGGCGGCAGGCCGGCGTCGGCGCTGGTTACGACGAAGAACTGGCTGCCCGAGGTTCCCGGCGGCTCGGCCGAGCTCTTCGCCATCGCCACCACGCCTTTCGTGTACGCGAGGTTCGCGGGCGGCTTCTCGACCACCTTGTAGCCGGCGTCGCCCGACTGGGTCTCGGTCGGATCGCCGCCCTGGATCACGAAGTTGGGAACGATGCGGAGAAAGGAGACGTCGTCGTAGACGCCTTCTTCGGCCAGGTAGGCGAACGAATTGGTCGTCACCGGCGCCCGGGTGGTGTCGAGTTCGATCTCGAAGGTGCCACAGCTGGTTTCGACCACCGCGGTCAGTTCTTCGCCCTTCTTCACCGTCTGTGCCGGCTTCTTCAGGCTGACTTCCTTCGCTTCGGGCGCTTCGACCCGCTTGCAGCCGTTAGCCGCCGTCTTGGCGGAGCTGCTCGAGTCGTCGTTGCCGCCCTGTGAGATCAGGATCACGGCGACGACGCCGGCCACGATCACGGCGAAGACGGCGAGGATGATCCAGCGGGGATCGCGTTTGTGCGCCTCCATCGGCGCGCAAGCCTAGACGATCACTACGATCGCTCGATGCCGGCTCCGCCGCTGACGCCGCTCGCCGCTGCCGTCCTCCACGTCGGCGAGCCCGAGCGGGTGCTGCAGGTGGAATGCGGCGAAGGCGACGCGGCGCTCTTCCTCGCCCGCGAGTTCCCGCGCGCCCGCATCCGCGGCGTCGACCGCTCCGAGCAGGCGATCCGCCGGGCCACGGCCAGGGTCGGCCTCGACCCGGAGGGGCGGGTTGCGTTCAAGGTCGGCTCGCCGTCCTCTCTCCCCTACCCCAAGGACCACTTCGACCTGCTCGCCGGCATCGACGTCGCCCCCGATCCGGCCGAGGCCGGCCGCGTCCTGCGCCGAGGCGGTCATCTGCTCCTCGCCCGCACCGCCGGCGGCAACGCAGCCGGCGGCTGGCGCTGGCGACGGCGCCTGCGGCGGGCCGGCTTCCGGCCGGTGGCCGGCGAGGCGGCGGGAGACGGCAGCTTCTCGGTCGCCCGCCTGGGCGAGGTGGGCCCGGCGAGCAACGGCGTTTAGGCTGCAAACGGCATGGACATCCGGGGGATGCCACTGACCGTGCTCGTCAACCCGCACTCGGCCGGCGGGCGCGCGCTGAAGCTGCTGCCGCGGGTCGAGGCGGCGCTCGACTCCGCCCGGGCCGACTTCCGGGTGCAGCGCACCCAGAGCCTCGAGCACGGCGTCGAGCAGGCGCTGCGCGCGGTCGATGCAAACGAGGTCCCGGTGGTGATGAGCGGCGACGGTCTGCTCGGCGCGATCGGCGGCGCGATGGCCGGAGCCGAGACGCCGCTCGGCCTGATCCCCTGCGGGCGCGGCAACGACCTGGCACGGGTGCTCGAGGTCCCGGACGAGCCGGAGGCGGCGGTCGCCGCGATCCTCGCCGGCGGTAGCCGCCGGATCGACGTCGGCGAGGTCAACGGCAAGCGCTTCCTCGGCATCGTCAGCGTCGGCTTCGACTCCGAAGCGAGTGCCCGCGCCAACCGCAGCCGCTTCCTCCGCGGCAACCTCGTCTACGCCTGGGCGGCGGTCTCCACCCTGCTGCGCTGGAAACCGGCCCGCTTCACCGTGCGGGTCGGCGAGGAGCGGATCCGGCTCAGCGGCTACTCGGTCTCGGTCGCCAACAGCCGCGCCTACGGGGGCGGCATGTTCATCGCTCCCGGCGCCGAGCTAGACGACGGCGAGTTCGACGTCGTCCACGTCGGCGAGGCGAGCAAGCTGCGCTTCGTGAGTAACCTGCCGAAGGTGTACAAGGGCACCCACGTCGAGGAGGACGCGGTCAGCGTCTTTCGCGCTTCCCAGCTCGAACTGACCGCCAGCAGGCCGTTTCCCGTCTACGCCGACGGCGAGCATCTGACCGACCTGCCGGCGAACCTGCGCGTGCTGCCGCGGGCGCTCAGCGTGCTCGTTCCGTCCCAGGCCGAGGCTTGAGCGGATTCGGCGCCAAGCTGGCGCTGGCGCGGGCGCTCGGCGCCGCGAGCCGGGCGAGCGGCCGCGGCGGCGGCACGACGCTGCCGGGGCGCGTCCTCCTGCGCCTGCAGCCGGACGCGATCGCCCGCCTCGGCTCCCGCCTTGCCGCTGGCTCGACGATCGTCAGCGCGACCAATGGCAAGACGACGACGGCGGGGATGATCGCCGCGGCGCTCGCCGCCGAGGGCCGCCAGCCTGTCCACAACCGCGCCGGCTCGAACATGACCTGGGGGGTCGCGACGGCGCTGCTCGAGCAGCACGGCGAGGAGGGCCTGTTCGAGGTCGACGAGGCCTGGCTGCCGAAGGTGACGGCCGAACTAGAGCCCTCGCTGATCGTCCTCGGCAACCTCTTCCGCGACCAGCTCGACCGCTACGGGGAGATGGAGGCGCTCGCGGACGAGTGGGCGCGGGTCGCCGCCACCCGTGCCGGTGTCACCGCCTTCGCCCTCAACGCCGACGACCCGCTGATCGCCGACCTCGGCCGCGACGAGGCCGAGCGCCCACGCGAGGGGGTCGTCTACTTCGGGATCGAGGACCACTCGCAGGCGCTGCCGGAGCTGCAACACGCCTTCGATGCCAAGCACTGCCGCCGCTGCGGCAATCCCTACGCCTATGAGGTCGCCTTCGTCGGTCATCTCGGCCACTACTCGTGCCCCACCTGCGGCGCCGAACGACCCCACCCCGAGGTCGCCGCGACGAAGATCGAGCTACTCGGGATGGACGGCTCGCGGAGCACGGTCCGCACTCCCGCCGGCGAGATCGAGCTGCGCCTGCCGCTGCCCGGCCTCTACAACGTCTACAACGCCCTCGCCGCGATCGCCGCTGCGCTCCACCTGGGTGTGGCGCCAGAGCGGATCGCGTCCGCGCTGGGTGAGATGAGAGCCGCCTTCGGCCGCGTCGAGACGATCGCCGTCGGCGAGATCGACGTCTCGATCCTGCTGATCAAGAACCCGGCCGGCGCCAACGAGGTGCTGCGAACGCTGGCGCTGGAGGCGGCAAGCGGCCCGCTCGACCTTTGGATCGCGCTCAACGACCGTACCGCCGACGGCCGCGACGTCTCCTGGGTCTGGGACGCCGACTTCGAGCTGCTCGCAGCCAGCGTGCGCCGCGTCGTCTGCGCCGGCACCCGGGCGCCGGAGATGGCGCTGCGCCTGAAGTACGCCGGCTGGCCCGAGGAGCGGATCGAGGTCGAGCCCGCGATCGAGGCCTCACTCGACCGAGCCGTCGCCGGCGCCGACGGGCAGCTCTTCGCGCTGCCGACCTACACGGCCCTCTTGGAGCTGCGCAAGCTGCTGGCAGGCCGGGGCTTGGCGAAGGAGTTCTGGCAGTGACCCACGGGCTCGGTGCGGAGGCGATCTGGCACGACGTCGAGTGCGGCTCCTACGCCGCCGACCTGCCGCTCTGGGACGAGCTGGCTGCCGCTGCCGGCGGCGAGGTGCTTGACCTCGGCTGCGGCACCGGCCGTGTCGCCCTCCACCTCGCCCGCCGCGGCCGCCGCGTCGTCGGCCTCGACCTCGACGACCGCTTCCTCGCGGAGTTGACCGAGCGCAGCGCCGGCCTCGCAATCGAGACCCACCACGCCGACGCCCGCAAGTTCGACCTCGGGCGTCAGGTGCCGCTGGCGCTGGCGCCGATGCAAACGCTGCAGCTGCTCGACGGCCCCGAGGATCGCGCCGCCTGCCTGCGTTGCGTCGCCGACCACCTCGAGCCGGGCGGTCGCTTCGCCGCCGCGATCCTCGAGCAGATGCCCGAGCCCGACGACGCGCCGCCGCCGCTCCCCGACGTCCGCGAGGTCGACGGCTGGGTCTACTCGAGCCATGCGATCGAGGCCGCCATCGGCCCCGGCGAAATCGTCGTCCACCGCCGTCGCCAGACCGTCTCCCCGGCTGGAGAGCTGAGTGAGGAGCCCAACCAGGTGCGGATCGTTACCTTCTCCGCCGCCCAGCTCGAGGCCGAGGCCGCCGCCGCCGGCCTCACCCCGGTCGAGCGCCGCGAGATCGGCCCCACCGACATCCACGTCGGCTCCACCGTCGTCGTCCTCGGCAAGGATGGCTGAGATGGAGCTGCGCGTGCTCAGCCTCTACCCCGAGCAGATGAACATCTACGCCGACCGCGGCAACATCCTCTTCCTGCAGCGGCGCTGCGAGTGGCGCGGGATCGGCTTTGCCCACGCCGGCGCCGGAGTCGGCGAGGGGGTCGACCCCGCGGCGCACGATCTCTTCTACGTCGGCGGCGGCCAGGACCGCGATCAGCGCATGGTCGCCGCCGACATGGTCGCCGGTAAGCGCCAGGACCTGGCGGCGGCGGTCGACGACGGCGCCGCCCTGCTCGCCGTCTGCGGCGGCTACCAGCTGCTCGGCGACAGCTACCAGCTGGGCGAGGAGACGCTGCCAGGGCTGGGCCTCGCCGACCTCGAGACGGTGCGCGAGGAGGGCCCGCGGCTGATCGGCAACGTCGCGATCGAGGTCGATCTCGGCGACGGGCCCCGCGTGCTCGCCGGATTCGAGAACCACGGCGGCCGCACCAACTTGGGCGCCGGCGCAACCCCGCTCGGGCAGGTGCTCAAAGGCCACGGCAACAACGGCCGCGACGGACTCGAGGGCGTCCGTCGCGACAACCTGATCGGTACCTACCTGCACGGGCCGCTGCTGCCGAAGAACGCCTGGCTCGCCGACCACCTGATCGCGCTCGCGCTCGAGCGCCGCTACGGCACCCGTCCCGAGCTGGATCCGCTCGACGACGCGCTCGAGAGCGCCGCCCACGCCAGCGCCCGCGCCGCCGCCGGCGTCTAAGCCCTCGCACTTTGTCGCCCTGTGGGCGACAAACTACGTGCGCAATCAGGGAGCGGCAGGGATGATCGCCAGGGGCTCGCCCGAGCGGCTCAGATCAGCGGTGTCGAAGGCCGGCGAATCAAGCCGATGCCTCTCTCCCATCGCCGCGACGAACTCGCTCTCCTCGTCGAGGAAGCCGATGCGGTGGGTTCGGTAGTGCATCGGGACGACCCAGCTCGGGTCCAGCTCGCGGGCGATCGCCGCTGCCTGGGCCCCGTCGATCGTCAGGCCGCCCCCCACCGGGACGATCAGCAGGTCGACCGCGCCGATCGCCTCGCGCTGCTCGGATCGCAGCGCGGCCTGGCCGAAGTCGCCGAAGTGGGCGACGCGGATGCCGTCGAGCTCGAAGACGACGATCGTGTTGGCGCCGTGCTCGGTGCCGGCGGCGTCGTCGTGCTCGGAGGCGACGGCGAGGACCGTTCCCACCACGGTCTCGTGGCTGCCTGCCGTCGAACGGACCAGCTCGGGCTCGCCGGCGACCGCCTCGACGTGGTTGTGGTCGCGGTGCTCGTGGGTGACCAGCAGCAGGTCGACCCCGTCGACCGCGATCGGCGGGTACTCCCACCGGATGCCCCGCTCGGCCAGTCCCGACATGTCGCCGAAGGGGTCGACGAAGACCGTAGCGGAGGCGCCGCTCAGGGTGAAGGACGAGTGTCCGTGCCACTCAACGCGCATGCTGCTCCTCCAGTCGATGGGAGATCGGACCGGACCCCGGCGCCTCGCGTGCCGGGATCTCGACGTGCTCGTATTTGCCGCCGCGCAGCAGCGAGGCGCCGGCGGCGATCAGGCAAGCGACGATCGCGAAGGCGAAGGCGGTGTCGAGGCCGTCGCTGAACGGGCCCGCGATCAGATGCGGGAAGAAAGCGTGGCCGGTCAAGGCGGCCTGCGAGTGCGCCGGGAGGCCGGCGAGCGCTTCGGCGCCGATCAGGTGCTGGACCGGGTTGTAGCCGAGGAAGGCGGCGAAGAGGACCGAGATCGGCGGCGTCTGACCGGCGTGGTGGGCAGCGCCGGCAGCGACGCCGTGGGCTTCGAGGCCGCCGCTCAGCGTCGCCGGCAGGGTCGAGGTGAGGCCGATGATCAGGAGCGTGAAGAAGATCCCGATCGAGATCACCTGGGCCGAGTTCTGGAAGGTCTGGTTCATGCCGCCGCCGGCGCCGCGATCGGCCGCCGGCAGGCTGTTCATCACCGCCGCCCGGTTGGGCGAGGCGAACATCCCCATCGAAACGCCGTTGAAGAAGAGGATCGCGGCGAAGACCGGGTAGGCGAAGTCGATCGGCAGCATCGTCAGGAAGACGAAGCTGAGCGCCGCCGCCAGCATCCCCCCGGTCGCGAACGGGCGCGCTCCGTAATGGTCGGAGAGGTAGCCGGAGATCGGCCCCGCGATCAAGAGGCCGACCGTCAGCGGCAGCATGTAGATCCCGGCCCAGAGCGGCGCTTCGGTGTAGTCGTAGCCGTGCAGCGGCAGCCAGATCCCCTGCAGCCAGATGATCAGCATGAACATCAGGCCGCCGCGGGCGACGGCGGCGAGGAAGGTCGAGAGGGTGCCGAAGGTGAAGGCGCGGATGCGGAACAGCGGCAGCCGGAACATCGGCTCCGCCACCCGCTTCTCGATGATCACGAAGGCGAAGAGGGAGATTGCCGACCCCACAAGCAGCGCCAGCACCCGAGGGCTCCCCCACCCCGTCGGCGAGCCGCCGTAAGGCCGGATCCCGTAGGTGACGGCGATCATCAGCAGGATCAGGCCGAGGGCGAAGGTGACGTTTCCCGCCCAGTCGATCGCGGCCTTGCGCGGCGTGCTCAGCTCGTGCAACTTGAGGTACCCCCAGACCGTTCCGAACAGCCCGACCGGGACCGAGATCAGGAAGACCAGCCGCCAGTCGATCGGCGCCAGGAGGCCGCCGAGGACGAGGCCGACGAACATCCCGCTGACGCCGACGATGTTGTTGATCCCGAGTGCCATCCCGCGCTGGTTGGCGGGGAAGGCGTCGGTCAGGATCGCCGCCGAGTTGGCGAGCAGGCAGGCTCCCCCGACCCCCTGGACGAGGCGGAAGATGACCAGGTAGAGCGCCCCCTCCTGACCGGTCATCCAGTCGATCGCGAGCAGCAGCGAGGCGAGGGTGTAGATGACGAAGCCGAGGTTGTAGATCCGCACCCGCCCGTAGATGTCGCCGAGGCGGCCGAGGCTGACGATCAAGACGCTGGTCACGACCAGGTAGCCGAGGATCATCCAGAGCAGGTAGAAGCTGTTGGCGGGAACCAACGGGTCGAGGTGGATGCCGCGGAAGATGTCCGGCATCGCGATCAGCGTGATCGAGGCGTCGAGCGTCGCCAGGAGGATCGCCAGGGTGGTGTTCGAGAGGACGACCCACTTGTAGCGCCGGTTTTCCATCTCACTCGGATAATACACAGGCAAACTGCGTAGTTCACCTGTCTATATTGGCGCTATAGTCGAGCCTGTGCCGACGCGGACCGACATCGCCCCGCTCGCCTCGGAGCTGCGCGTCGTCCTCGGCCAGCTGGTTCGTCGGCTGCGCGCCGAGCACCGCTTCCCGATCTCCCATGGCGCCGTCCTCGGCCGCCTCGACCGCGAAGGGCCGAAGAGCGTCAGCGACCTCGCCGTCGCCGAGCGGGTGCGCCCGCAGTCGATGGCGCAAACCGTCAGCGACCTCGAGGCGGAGGGGCTGGTCGAACGCAACCCCGACCCAGCCGACGGCCGCCGCGCCCTGGTCAGCCTCACCGAGGGCGGTCGCGAGGCGCTGGCCGCCGACCGCGCCAACCGCGAGGGCTGGCTGGTGAAGGCGATCGAAGAGCTGCCGGCCGAAGATCAGGCAACGGTCGGCCGCGCCATCGTCCTACTGAGGCATCTGGCCGAAGCCGAACCCTGACCAGCCGCTCAGCGTCCGGAGGAGCCGAAGCCGCCGCCGCCGCGGGCCGATTCGCTCAGGGCGGTGACCTCGACCGGCGTGGCAGGCGCGATCGGGGTGATGAGCAGCTGCGCGATCCGGTCGCCGGGCTCGACCCGGAAGATGTCCGCCGGATCGGTGTTGAGGAGTAGCACGCGCAGTTCGCCGCGATAGCCGGAGTCGATCAGACCGGGACTGTTGACGAGCGCGATCCCGTGGTCGCGGGCGAGGCCCGAGCGGGGCAGGACGAGGCCAGCGTGGCCGTCGGGAATCTCGACGCCGATCCCGGTGCCGACGCCCCACCTCTCCCCCGGTCCGATGTGCGCGGGCTCGCAGGCGTAGAGGTCAAGCCCAGCGTCGCTCTCGTGGGCGCGGGAGGGCAGCGTCGCATTCTCGGCCAGCTTTGTCACGGGCAGGTCCACGCGCGGCAGCCTAGAGGACGGGCCCGGTCAGGCGATGGCCAGGTCGTCGAAGCGGTGCAGCTCCGCCGCCGGCACGCGGGCATGCACGAGGACCCCGTCGGCGCGGTCCTCGCGCTCGAGGTCGCCGGCCACCTCGTGCAGCTCATGCAGGCGGCCGCCCTCCGAGTACGGGATCAGCAGCTCGACCTCGGTCAGCGTCTCGGCGAAGGCCGCCTCGATCCGCTCCCGCAGGTCCCCCAAGCCGTTGCTGCCGAGGGCGGAAACGAGCACCGCTCCGGGGTGGGCGAGAGCCGCCTCGCGCCGCTCGTCCTGCTCGAGCAGATCGGCCTTGTTGAGGACCAGCAAGCGCGGCTTCTCGCCGGCGCCGATCTCCTCGAGCACCGCGTCTACGGCGCGCATGTCGGCCCGGCGGCGCTCCTCCGGCTCGGAGCCATCGACGACGTGGACGATGAGGTCGGCGAGCACGGTCTCCTCGAGCGTCGCCTTGAACGCCTCGACCAGCTGGTGGGGCAGCTTCTCGATGAAACCGACGGTGTCGGTCAGCAGGTAGTCGCGGCCGGAGAGCTCGAGGCTGCGGGTGGTCGGGTCGAGGGTGTGGAAGAGACGGTCGCCGACCGCGACCTCGGCCCCGGTGAGGGCGTTCAGAAGGGTCGACTTGCCGGCGTTGGTGTAGCCGGCGAGGGCAACGCGGGGCAACGAGGAGCGGTCGCGGCGGGCCCGCATCACGCCGCGGTTGCGCTCGAGCCGCATGAGGCGCCGGCGCAGGGCCGAGATCCTGTCGCGGGCGAGGCGGCGGTCGGTCTCGATCTGGCTCTCGCCCGGTCCCCGGGTGCCGATTCCGCCGTCGATGCGGCCGGCGCCGAGCCGCTCGAGGTGGGTCCACAGCCCCCTCATCCGCGCCATGTTGTACTCGAGCTGCGCCAGCTCGACCTGCAGCTTGCCCTCGGCCGAGTGGGCGTGGTCGGCGAAGATGTCGAGGATCACCGCGGTGCGGTCGATCACGGGGACGTCGAGCGCCGCTTCGAGATTGCGCTCCTGGCGCGGCGCCAGTTCGTCGTCGCAGGCGAGGAGGTTGGCGTCGCAGGCCTCGATCTCGGCCTTCAGCTCCGCGAGGCGGCCGCGCCCGAAGTAGCGGTCGGGGTCCGGCTCAGGGCGCTGCTGAGTGGCGACGCCGGCGGTCGCGACGCCCGCCGTGCGCAGCAGCTCCTTCAGCTCGGCCAGGGGCTCGCCGTCATCGCGCCCGTCGACGATCCCGATCGCCAGCGCCCGCTGCCGTGCCCGCGGATTGGTGACCCCTGCTCCGTTGCCGCGCTGCGCGCTGTATCGGGTCTCGGTCTTGCGGCCGTTTCTCGAACGTTGCACTCAAGACGATTGTACGGGTCGTTGGCCCGGTTCCGCCGACGCCGAGATCAGGGCGTCTTCAGGGTCAGTTCGTAGCGACTCTGCGCGTGGTAGGCGAAGACGACGAGTTTGAGCTTGTGTTCGCCGCAGGCGACGTAGTTGATCGACTCCGTGGAGCCGTCGTGGGCGGATTCGGCAACCAGGTCGTTTCCCTTGTAGAGGCCGATGTCGACGTCGCCGCTGCCGTGGGTCTGCACCTGGACCCATCCGTCGTTTTCCGGGCGCACCGGATAGCTCTTGCGCGCGCCGCGCCGCGCCAGGTCGCCGCTCGCTTCGGTCACCGTCGGCCGCCACGGTTCGAGCACGTCGGCACGGATCGCCGCGTAGGCGGCGGCGTTGGGTCGCAGACGGCCGTCCCAGCGCCAATCGAGGACGCTGTGCCCGTAGTGGTACCAGGCGAAGGACTCGGCAAAAGCCTCGCCGGGATTGCTGAAGTAGTACTTGCCCTCGTCGCCGGGGGCGTAGATCCCGTTCAGGGTGCCCTGGCAGACGTGCTCGACGCTCGCCCAGCGCTTCGTTCCCCAGGCGAGCGCACCACCCGGGAAGGGCGGGTTGCGACGAGCGGACTCGACCCGGTGGCCGTACTCGTGAGCGACCGCGTAAGAGGTCGGCAGGCCGGCATAGCTTTCCTGGCCGACGATCGTGATCGTGTTCGCCTGCGGCAGATAGCAGGCCGCCGCGGCGCCGCCGCAGCGCGACCGCATCTCGCTCGGGACGGCGACGTAGACGTGGAGCCGATCGAGCTCGGCACCGTGCAGGAGCGAGTCGAGGAAGGCGACCAGTTCTTCGTCGTACCCGAGGTCGGGTTCGTACTGCGGCGAGGTTTCGACGATCACCGTGTAGCCGTCAGCGGTCGCCATCCGCTCCACGTCCGGAGCGCCCTGCAGGGCCGAGCTGACTGCCGTCGCTGGCGCTTGGAGAACGACGTCGCCGTCGAGACTGCGTCCGGGCGGTGGCGGCTCGACGACGCCCGGCGTGAAACTCCCAACTGGCGGTCCAGCGGCGGCAGCGGGCGCGGCCAGCATCAGGCAAGCGAGCGCAATCGCCGCGGGCACCGCCCAGACCCGTCTCCCCTTGGCCATTGCTAAAGAGAAGTATAGGGTTGGGTACGTGAAGGTCTTCGTGACGGGAGGAACGGGCTTCATCGGTGGCGAGGTGGTGCGCCAGCTGCGCCAGCGCGGAGACGATGTCGTCTGCCTCGTTCGAAACCCCGAGAAGGGCCAAAAGGTTGCGGAGCTCGGTTGCGAGATAGCCGCGGGAGACCTCTCCGACGAGCGCGCGATCCGCGCCGGCATCGAGGGCTGTGACGCGGTGATCCACGCCGCCGCGATCTACGAGGTCGGGATCCCGGCCCGGGAGCGGGCGGCGATGAAAGAGGCCAACGTCGGCGGCACCGAGCGGGTGCTCGGTTCGGCCCTGGCGCTGAAGATCCCCAAAGTCGTCTACGTCTCGACGGTTGGCGCCTTCGGCGATACCGGCGGCAAGGTCGTCGACGAGTCCTACGAGCATCCGGGCAAGGACTTCACCTCCTGCTACGAGCAGACCAAGTGGGAAGCCCACCAGGTCGCCAAGCGGCTGATCGGCGAAGGCCTGCCCTGCGTGATCGTCCAGCCCGGCGGCGTCTACGGCCCCGGCGACACCTCTTCGATCGCGGTGATGCTGAACGAATTCCTCAAGGGGCGGATGGTCGCGATCCCCTTCCCGGACCTCGGCATCTGCCTCTCTCACGTCGAGGACATCGCGACCGGGATCCTGCTCGGGCTCGACAAGGGCCGGCCCGGCGAGGCGTACGTGATCAGCGGCCCGGTGACCACGGTGCGCGAGGCGATCGGCGTCGTCGCTGACCTCAGCGGCCGCAAGGCGCCGAAGCGGGCGCTGCCGACCGGCCTGCTCAAGGCGCTGACCCCCGTCGGCCCAGTGGTCGGCAAGATGATGGGCCAGCCGCCGAACCTGCGCGAGCTGATCTCCTCTGCCGACGGCGTCACCTTCTGGGCCAGCTACGACAAGGCGCAGGCCGAGCTCGGCTACGAACCGCGAGGGCTCGAGGAAGGTCTGCGGGCGACGCTCGAGGCCGAAGGCAAGATCCCGGCTGCCGCCACGGCCTGAGCCGCCTCAATAGGCTGCGCGGCGTGCGCGCCATCGACGTCCGCCACCTCGGCCGCCCCCACGTGATCGCCTGCTGGGAGGTCGACGGGATGCTCGTCGACCCCGGCCCGGAGTCCTCGCTGGCGACGGTGGTCGAAGAGATCGGTGGCGAGCAGCCGCGCGCCGTCCTCCTCACTCACATCCACCTCGACCATGCCGCCGCGACCGGGGCGATGGTCGAACGCTGGCCAGACCTCGAGGTCTACGTCCACGAGCGCGGCGCTCCCCACCTGATCGACCCCTCGAAGCTGCTGGCCAGCGCCAGCCGCCTCTACGGCGACCGGCTCGAGTACCTCTGGGGACGGATCCGGCCGGTCCCCGAGCGCAACGTCACCGTCCTCCGCGGGGGCGAGACCGTGCAGGGGATGCGGGTCGCCTACACCCCGGGTCACGCCTCCCACCACGTCTGCTACCTGCACGAGGAGAGCGGCACCGCCTTCTGCGGCGACGTCGCCGCCTGCCGCATTCCCCCTTCGAAGCTGGTCATGCCCCCCACCCCGCCGCCCGACATCGACGTCGAGGCCTGGATCGAATCGATCGGAATCGTCGAATCCTGGGACCCGCAGCTGCTGGCGCTGACCCACTTCGGCCCGGTCGAGGAGCCCGCCGCACACCTCGAGATCGCCCGCGAAGTGCTGCACCGCGAGGCGGGGCTCGTACGGGAGATGGCGGCAGAGGACTATGAGGCCGACCTGCTGCGCCGGATCCGCGCCCAGCTGGCCGCGGAAGGTCACGGCGAGGAGACGGTCGAGGAGCTGCTGCAGGCGGTCCCCACCGCCTACCAGTACGGCGGCCTCGAGCGCTACTGGCGAAAGCGCGCCGAACGTCAGGGGTAGAACTCGATGCCGTCGAGGCTGATGCAGTAGGGCACTTCGAACCTGACCTCGACCGCGCCGCTGGGCTGCACGTCGACGTAGGTGGGTTCGCCGCCGCATTTGACGGCCGCGAAATGACGGGTGAAGTCGGGCCGGTAGGCCGGCGGTAGGAAGAAGACCTCCTTGCGTTCGAAGCCCGTGCCCAGCTGCTGTTCGGCCGCGCCCTGAAGGTGGACGTAGCCACCCGCGTCGAGCTGGTAGCCGACCGGCGCGTAGCCGTTGCCGGCGTTCCTCCAGTAGGTGTCTTCGCGGCTACAGAAGACGCCGCTGACGGTTTCGCAGTCCGGTCGCGAAGCGGGCGGCAACGCCTGCACGGACGTCACCAAGTTGACCGCTTCGGGTTCGAGTTCGGCCGGAGTGCCGTCAACTCCCGTCGCCCCGGTGACTCCCGTCGCCCCGGTTGCGCCAGTCGCTCCCGTTGCCCCAGTGGGACCGCCTGAGCCACCGTCCGGGCCGGGCGGCCCCTGCTCGCCGGTTGCACCGGCGGCACCGCGCTGGCCCTGTTCTCCCGCCGGCCCCTGGGCACCGGTTTCGCCCTGTTGGGCGATCTGCAGCTTTCGTTCGCCCTTGGCACAGCGATTCTTCTTCGCCAGGCGCAGCGCGCCGCTGCTCTTCTTGGCGCAAACGGTCAGGTCGCCGCTCGAGCCACCGCTGGCGGCGATTGCGATCCCGGCGACGGAGATCACCGCCACCACGGCAAGGAACCCCAGTTTCCTGAGCACGGCCGCCAGGTTAGCGATCCGCGCGAAGCCCGCTCTAGCGCAGGTGCTCGCGCATCCGCTCGACCGCCTCTTCGATCCGCTCGTCGGGCGTCGTCAGCGAGATGCGGAAGAATCCCTCGCCGCTGGGCCCGTACATCGAGCCCGGCGAGATCACGACGGCGGCCTCTTCGAGCACGGTCTCGCAGAACGAGGTCGAGGAATGCCCCTCGGGGACCGGCGCCCAGACGTAGATCGTCCCCTTCGGGGCGTTGACCTCGACGCCGATCTCGCGCAGGGCGGAGACGACGAGGTCGCGCCGACGGGCGTAGGTCTGGTTCATCCGCTCGAGCGGTCCGGTCGGGCCCTCGAGCGCAGCGACGCCGGCCATCTGGACCGCCTCGAAGAGGCCCGAGTCGACGTTCGTCTTCAGCCGCCAGTAGGTCTGGATCGCGTCGGCGTTGCCGAGGATCGCGGCGCAGCGCCAACCGGTCATGTTGAAGCCCTTGGAGAGCGAGAAGACCTCGACCCCGACCTCCTTGGCGCCTGGAGTGGTGAGGAAGCTCGGCGCGACGTAGCCGTCGTAGGTCGTCTCCGAGTAGGCGTTGTCGTGGACGACGAGGATCTCGTACTCGCGGGCGAAGGAGACGACCATCTCGAAGAAGCCCTCGGGGGCGACGGCACCGGTCGGGTTGTTCGGGTAGTTGACGAACAGCAGCCGCGCCTTTTCGGCGACCTCGCCGGGGATCGCACTGAGGTCAGGGGCGAAGCCCAGCTCCGGGACCAGCGGCAGCAGGTGGGCGCTGGCGCCGGCCAGGATCGGTCCGCCGGTGTAGACCGGGTAGCCGGGGTCGGAGGCAAGGGCGACGCCGCCATGATCGAGGAAGGCGAAGCAGAGGTTGTAGATGCACTCCTTGGCGCCGATCGCCGGGATCACCTCGTGCGCCGGGTCGATCTCGACCCCGAAGCGCCGGTCGTAGAAGTCGGCGAAGGCGCGGCGGAACTCCTCGCGGCCGCGGTTGCTCGGGTACTGGTGGTTGGCCGGGTCGGCGACCGCCTCCTGCATCGCTTTGACGACGTATGGATAGGTCGGTTCGTCGGGATCGCCGATGCCGAGGCTGATCACGTCGATGCCGGCGGCGCGCTTGTCGGCGATCTGCTGCTCGAGTTCCTGGAACTTGTACGGCGGGATGGCCTCGAGGCGCTTTGAGGGGTCGGCGATGCCCATGGGCGCGGAACCCTAACGATTAGCTCGCTATTCCAGCTCGGAGAGAGCCCGCATCAGCTCCGGCGAAAGCTCGCCGGCGCAGATCGGCTCGGCCCAGCCGCTCAGCCGCACGGCCAGATCCTCGCCGATTTCGACCTCCAGCTCGCCGCCTTCGAGCTCGACCAGAATCGGGCTCTTCGCGCCGAGCAGGAAGGCGGTCACCGCGGCGCCGGAGGCGCCGGTGCCTGAGGAGAGCGTCTCCCCCACCCCGCGCTCGAAGATCCGCGCCCGCACCCGGCTGCCGTCGATCGCGAGGAAGGAGACGTTGGTCCGGTTGGGGAACAGCTCGCTGGCTTCGATCGGCGGCCCGATCTCGCCCAGGTCGAGGTCGTCGAGCTCCTCGCCGACGACGATCGCGCACTGCGGGTTGCCGATCGAGACGTGCTGGAACTGCCAGTTCCGACCGGCGGCGCTGAGCGTGCCGCGGCCGTCCTCGGGGCCGGAGGGAAAGTCCTTGGACGCGGTCGAGGCGCGCCCCATCTCGACGCTGCAGGTCAGCTCGCCGGTGATCGTCGGCGTGATCGGCCCGGCGACGGTCTTGATCGTGAAGACGTCGGCCTCGGTCCAGCCGTGGCGGCGCAGGTAGAGGATCGCCTCACGGGCACCGTTGCCCGAGAGCTCGGCCTCCGACCCGTCGGGGTTGAAGATCCGCAGCTCGGCGACGAACTCGGGGTCCTCGCTGCGCGAGAGCAGCAGGACGCCGTCGGAGCCGATCCCGAAATGGGGATCGCAGAGCCATTCGACCCGCTTCGGCCCGAGCTCCCAAGGGAGGTTCTCGGCCTCGAGGATCAGGTAGTCGTTGCCCAGGGCCTGCCACTTCTCGAATCGCATCGGCGCGGAGCCTATTTGCTGCCGCGATCGCGAGGGGAGCTCAACCGCCCTGGCTAGGACGTGATCCACACCTGCGTCGGTTTCGTCACGGTGTAGGTGGCCGTCCATTCCATGCCGACGGTGCAGTTCTTTTCTTCTGCAAAGAAGCGCTTGAAGAGGAAGCCGTCCGAGAGGGCGCCGTTCTTGGTCAGCACGAGTGGATTCCCGCCGCTCGCGTCGATCCGCTGGTTTACGAAGGTATTCCCGTATTTGCAATTGAATTCGGGGGTCGGTTCGCAGCTGAAGGTGACGTTGGGCACCATCATCCCGATGACTTTGAGCGCTCCCACGTGTCCCACCCAGCCGGTGTAGGGCAATTCCTGCGCGGCGACCGTGCAGGCTTTGGTCCCGGCGGTGCATTTCTGGATCGAGAAGGCGGTGACTTCGATCTGGAGTCGTGGGTGCCCGGTGATGTCTTTGCTCTGCCCGACGATCGACGAGGAGCCGCATTTGATTTCGATCGAGAAGGGTTTCCCTTCGATCGTGCCTTCGGTCTTGAATCTGGCGTTCGTCGCTTCGGCTTCGATCACCGTTTTCGATTCGAACAAGTTTGCGGGTTCGCACATCACTTCGTTCGCTTTGCACAGTTTCGCCGGCAGGACCACGTTGACGCCGTCGCCGCTAACTTCTTCGTTTTTCCCTTTCTCGACGTCCGTCTGAGTCAGGCTGCCGTTTTCTTTCGTGCCCGTGCCGCTGAACGGGCAGCCTTCCCCGTCTTTGGTCTTCGTGTATTTGATTTTGGTCGGGGCGAGTTTCAGCGTGAAATTCGGAGGGCTCGATTCCGCGTGGTCGGTCTCCGTCAACCCACTGAGTTTGCTTTGCGTTTCGATCTTCGATTCGCAGTTTCTGCCGGAGATCTTGATCGATTTTTCGGCCGCGCAAGAAACGTCGAGTTCGCCGGAGAATTCGTTTTCGGCGGCTTCCGACCCTGCGTGGAGCAGGTAGCTGCACCCGGTCGTCGTCACCGTCATCGCGTTCCCGGCCGAGGTGCATTCCGAATAGGTCGGGGTCGCCGTCAGGGTTTCCGACGCTTCGGAGCCCGAGGCGATCGAGGCCGTCAGGGTCGAAGCTTTGCAGACCACTTCGAGCGAGTCCTGCACGAAGATCACGTTGCCTTCCTGCGTACCGCTGATCGTCGCCGGAAGCGCTTCGGCTTCGAAGCCGGCCGACGCCAGCGCGGATGAGGGCACCATCCCAATCAGCATGGCCGCCAGCGCCACGGTCGCTACCCCAATCAGGTGCCTCATTTCCGCCTCCCCCTCTGTTGTCCCCGCACCGCCGCTACCCCATCGGCGTGCGGGTACCAGTACCAGCCCCGGTACAATTAGTCAAGGATTTCTATCTATTAGTGTCGCGATCCGCCAGCCGACCTCGGGGTCAGAGAGGTCGGCGCGATCGATCGGGTGCAGGTTGGGGATCTTGCGCATCCAGGTGAGCTGGCGGCGGGCGTAGTTGCGGGAGCGCTTCTTCATCGCCTCGACGTCGCCGGCGAGCAGCTCGTCGAAACCGAGCGCCTTGCGCGCGGTTCGTCCAGGGCCCAGCGCATCTGCTCGCCGCGCCTCCTCGGCGGCGCCGGCGGCGACCATCGCCTCGACCCGCGCGTCGATCCGCTCGTAGAGGCGGGCCCGATCCATCTCGAGGCCGAAGATCATGGTCGGGTGTCGGGTCTCGGGCGACCACAGCTCGGAGCTCTCGGATTCGGCCGGGACCTTGCGCAGCGAGAGCTCGGCGATGGCCGCGCGCAGATAGAGCCCGGTGCCGCCGACGACGATCGGCGTGCGGCCGGCCGCCAGGGCCGCATCGACCTCGGCGTGCGCGAGCGGCATGTAGTCGCCGACCGAGAAGTCGGCGGTGACCGGGACGAAGCCGAGCAGCCGGTGCTCCAGCCGTGCCTGCTCCGCAGCGCTTGCGGCGCCGGTGAGGATCGGCATCCCCTCGTAGACCTGCAGCGCGTCGCAGTTGATCGCGACCGGATCCTCCCCCCGCTGGCGGAGGAGGTCGGCGAGCTCGACCGCGACCCCGGTCTTGCCGACGCCGGTCGGCCCGAAGATCGCCAGAACCGTCAAAGAAGCGGCAAGAGGGGCCTGGCCGCGACCCCGCTCAGCGTCTGCGAGGTCGCGCCCTCGATTTCGACCTCGAGGAACTCGCCGGGCTCGGCGACGCCGTCGAAGTTGACCGCCTTGTTGTGGCGGGTACGCCCGCGCAGGCGGGTCTCGTCGGTGCGGCTGGTGCCTTCGACGAGGACGTCCATCGTGCGGCCGACGAAGCGCTGGGCGCGCTCCTGAGCACGCCGCTGGACAGCCTCGACCAGCCGTTCCATGCGCTCGACCTTGACCGGGTGCGGGACCTGCTCCGCCATCGTCGCCGCCTCGGTTTCGCGTCGCGGCGAGAAGACGAAGGTGAAGGCGCCGTCGTAGCCGACCTCCTCGACCACCGCCAGGGTCTCGGCGAAGTCCGCCTCGGTCTCGCCCGGGAAGCCGACGATGATGTCGGTGGTCAGCGCGCAATCGGGCACGTGCTCGCGGATCAGCGCCACGCGATCCATGTAGCGACCGCGATCGTAGGTGCGCCGCATTTGCTTGAGGATCCGGCTCGAACCCGATTGCAACGGCAGGTGGATGTGCTCGCAGAGCGCCGGCAGCTCGGCGTGGGCGCGGATCACGTCCTCCTTCATGTCCTTCGGATGGGGGCTCGTGTAGCGGATCCGCTCGATCCCGTCTACCGCGTCGACGCGGGCGAGCAGCTCGGCAAACCCGATCCGGCTCTCGCGCGGCAGGTCGCGGCCGTAGCTGTTGACGTTCTGCCCCAGCAGCGTCACCTCGCGAACGCCATCGGCGGCAAGCGCCTCGGCCTCGGCCAGCAGCTCGGCTGGGTCGCGGCTGACCTCGCGCCCCCGGGTCGAGGGCACGATGCAGTAGGAGCAGCGGCAGTTGCAGCCCTGCGAGATCTGCAGCCAGCCCTGGAACTCGCGCTCGCGCCGTGCCGGCAGATGACCGGAGAAGTCCTCGAACTCGAAATACCCCTGAGCCGTGAGCGAGTCGGAATTGAGGAACTCGGCGAGCTTGTGGATCTGGCCCGGGCCGAAGGCGACGTCGACGAACGGGAACCGCTCGAACACCTCCTCCTTGACCGACTGTGCCCAGCAGCCGCCGACCCCGACGACCCGATCGGGGTCTTCCCCCTTGAGCCGCTTCGCCTCGCCGAGGTGGGCGATGAATCGGCTATCGGCCGACTCCCGGATCGAGCAGGTGTTGAAGAGGATCACGTCGGCCTCGGCGCGCTCCGCCGCCTCCTCGTAGCCAAGGGAGGCCAGCATGCCGCGCATCCGCTCGGAATCGTGAACGTTCATCTGGCAGCCGAAGGTGGTGACGTGGAACCGCTTCGCCATGGGGCGCAGGTTAGCGGGGCGGGGGCACGATTCTTGGGCTTGCTTGGGAGGCTCGGGTGACACCCTTCACTTGCCTGCCTAGGGGGATCGGCTGCCGCCGTCCGAGCACGCGCTCCCGCCTAGCGGCACAAAACGTTCAGGGTGTCACCCGAGCCTCCCCAACGGATCCAGATCCCGTGCTCCGCGTCCGCAAAAGGCGCCGCCGATCGCGCTCCGGGCCAGCTTCCATGTCCGGCAGCGCCGTCCCTCGTCGAGCTTCACCAGGGCGAGCGATCCCCGGCTCCCCGAGAGCTTCCGCACTTCAGGGGTGTTCGGTCACACGAAAGCTGGCGGGGATCCGTGGCTGGGTAGAGCTTCCGTTGGAGGGGTGGGGTGTCCCTCTGAACGTTTTGTGCCGCTAGCCGAGCGCTCGACCGCGGACGACTGCAGCCGAGCCAGCTAGGTAGGCAAGAGAAGAGGGATACCCCACCCCTCCTTCGCAACCCCTACTTGACGACCAGCGTCCCTTCCATCCCAGCTTGCCTGTGCCCCGGGATGCTGCAGAAGAACTTGTAGTTGCCGGGCGGCAGTTCGACCGTCGCTTCCGCTTCGGATTCCGAAACCGTTTCGGTCCCCCCGAGAACTTCCCCCGCTTCGGATTCGATCTGGACGTTGTGCGGGATGCCGGATCCGTTTTTGAAGTCGATCGTTACCTTGCCCGGCTTGCTTTCGAGTTCGGTCACGTCGAATTTGAGTTCGTCGTCGACCGAGGCGATTTCAAGCGTGCCGCCAGGGCCCTTGGCTGCTTCGCCGCCGGTTTCCGCTTTTTCTTCGCCGCCCTTGCCTTCGGCTCGTTTCGCGGCGCTTTCGAAAGGCCCGCTGGTCTCGGCCTTTTCGATTTCCTTGCCGGCCTGCTCGTACTTGGCGGCCTTCTCCTTGTCCTCGTCCTTGGCGTGGAGGACGGCGAACGTCGTCGCGCAGCCGACCAGGATCGCGAACCAGAGGACGACCACGGGGAACGCTTTGCCCGGGAAGCCCTTGACTTTGAGGCCGATGAAGCTGAACGTCACGGCCGAGACGGCCAGGGCGATCCCGAATATGAAGAAGAGGGTTTCGTTGCTCATGCGAAAGCGGCGCGAATCCTATAGGCCCGCTCCCGTTGAGAGCGTGCCGGCAGGCGAGGGCCGAGACCGAGCGGGCTCAGGCCGCTTTGGCCTCCACCACCGGCGGTGCCTGCTCGGCCTCCGTCTCGACCACCGGGGCAGCGGCGTCGCCGTCGATACCAAGCGCCGTGCGGACCTTGGTTTCGATCTCCAGGGCCAGCTCCGGGTTGTCGAGCAGGAACTGTTTCGCGTTGTTTCGCCCCTGCCCCAACCTGGTCTCGCCATAGGAGAAGAAGGAACCCGATTTCTGGACCAGGTCCTGTTCGATGCCGAAGTCGAGCAGGCTGCCCTCCCTCGAGATGCCGGTTCCGTACTCGATGTCGAACTCCGCCTGACGGAAGGGCGCCGCGACCTTGTTCTTGACGACTTTGACCCGGACCCGGTTGCCGACCGCCTCGGTTCCTTCCTTGAGGGTCTCGATGCGGCGAATATCGAGCCGCTGGGAGGCGTAGAACTTGAGCGCCCGGCCGCCCGGCTGGGTCTCTGGCGAGCCGAACTGGACACCGATCTTTTCCCGGATCTGGTTGGTGAAGATGCAGACCGTTTTGGTCCGGTTGAGGCCGCCGGCCAGTTTGCGCATCGCCTGCGACATCAGCCGTGCCTGCAACCCGACCGTCGTGTCGCCGATCTGGCCGTCGAGCTCGGCTTTCGGGGTCAGCGCCGCGACCGAGTCGATCGCGATCACGTCGATCGCGCCGGAGGCGATCAGCCGGTCGGCGATCTGCAGCGCCTGCTCGCCGTAGTCGGGCTGCGAGACGAGCAGCTCGTCGGTGTCGACGCCGATCGCCCGCGCGTAAACGGGGTCGATCGCGTGCTCGGTGTCGATGAAGGCGCAGACGCCGCCGCGGCTCTGGGCCTCGGCAATGATGTGGCTGACGAGCGTCGTCTTTCCCGAGGACTCCGGGCCGAAGATCTCGATGATGCGCCCGCGTGGGACGCCGCCGATGCCGAGCGCCAGGTCGAGCGCCAGCGAACCGGTCGGGATCGAGGGGACTTTGACCGTGCCCTGATCTCCGAGGCGCATCAGCGCACCCTCGCCGAACTCCTTTTTGATCCCGCTGACGGTGCTCTCCAGCGCTGCATCCTTGGCCTTGGCCTCTTTCGCGGAGACCTCGTTCAAGCCCACTTTTCTGTCTGCCATCGATTCACCTCACTGCCGCCCTGCTCCGGGCAGCTCGACTTGGGCCAAGGGGCTGTAAAGGGCACCCTGTGGCTGGAGTACGGAACGGTAGAGCGTCAACCGGACGCCATAGAAGGGTTTGGAGAGGCTCGCGGACAGCGCTCCCGGCACCTTTTCGACGGCCGCCGGCCGCCGCGATCCCCTGCTCGCCGGGCGCACCCTGGCGAGCGTCACATGTGGCCAGAAGGGCCTCTTCTCCGGCTTGTAGAGACGCTTGGCCTCAAGCAGCTCGACGAGCTCGGCCTCGATCTGCTCGGCACCCGGCGAAAGCGCGGGCAGCGCGAACAGCCGGGCGCTCCGCAGGTGCGGCTTCGCCACCGGATCGCCGAGCTCGACCAGCGGCGCCGGCGCCGCGCATTCCGCCAGCCCGGCGGCGATTCGCTTCACGTCCCCCGCGGGCCGGTAGCCAAGGAAGGCAAGCGTGATGTGGAGGTTCTCGGGCGGCACCGGCCTCAGCGCCGGATCCGCCAGCTCCTCCCTCCCCCACGCCGCGACCCCCTCGCGCACCGGCTGCGGCAGGTCGAGGGCGACGAACATCCGCGCCTGAGGGCTCTTCGGTCTCCCCTTGCTCATCTCACCTCACGCTACGTGGCCGCCACGCGCGGTAGGCGCGCACTTCGAAAATCTTCGCGCGCCGAGCACGCACGAAACGGTGCCAGCCCGACGCCCGCTACAGCGCCCCGTCGGCCCCGCTCAGCAAATTGCGCAGCAGGTGCAGACCGACCAGCGCCGAGCGCTCGCGGACGTCCGCGCGATTGCCGGGGATCTGGGGATCTCGTGCGATCGCCACGCCATCGGCGAGGCGGGCGTTGAAGCAGACGTAGCCGACCGGCTTCTCCTCGGTTCCTCCGTCGGGCCCGGCGACGCCGGTGATCGCAACCGCGACGTCGGCATCGAAGCGCCCGAGTGCACCGATCGCCATCGCCTCCGCCACCTCGGGCGAGACCGCCCCCCTGGACTCGATCAGCGCCGGGTCGACCCCCAGCAGCCCGGCCTTGGCCTCGTTCGAGTAAGAGACGACACCACCCATGAGGTAGGCCGACGCGCCGGGCAGATCGGTTATTCGGGCCGCCATCAGACCGCCGCTGCAGGACTCCGCCAGCGCCAGCCGTCGCCCGACCAGGAGCTTCGCCACCTGTTCGTCGATCGTCGATCCATCGAGGCTGAAGGTCTCTTTCGGATGCCGGGATTTGAGCCCCTCCCGCACCTGTTCGGCGACCTCGGTTGCCTCGTCGCGATAGCGGACGTCGATCTCGATCTCGCCTTTGCGCAGGCAGGTCGTGATCTCGACCCTGTCCAGCGCCACGCCCTCGGCCTCGATCTCACGCAGGCTCTTGGCGATTTCCGACTCGGGCACTCCGAACATCCGCATCGTGTGGGCGCGCAGCGGCGTCGAACGGGCCAGCACCGCCTGCACCGGCTCGGTTGCCAGGGCCGCCGGCCACATCGGCTGCAGCTCGCGCGGCGGCCCGGGAAGCACGATCACCACCCGCTCGGGCGTCGGCACCACCAGGCCGGGTGCGGTCCCCTCCGGATCGAGGGCGACCGCACCCACGGGAACCATCGCCTGCTTGCGGTTGGAGGCGACCAGCGCCTCCTCGTCGAGACCGCCGCGACGCCGCGCGAAGGCGCGGATGATCGCCGAGATCTTCGCCTCCATCCCAGGATCGATGACTAGCTCGCGTCCGGCGAAGCGGGCAACGATCTCGGCCGTCAGATCGTCCGCGGTCGGGCCCAGCCCACCGCTGGTGACGATCAGGTCCATCCCCTCGGCCGCGAGGAAGCGCAAGGCAGCCTCGAGGTCCTCCGGCCGGTCGCCGACGATCAGGATGTGGGCGACCTCGACGCCGTGGGCGGCGAGCTGTTCGGAGATCCAGGGACCGTTGCGATCGGAGATGCGACCGGTCAGGACCTCGGTCCCGGTGACGACTATCCCGGCGCGAATCACGCCGTCACGCTACCTGACCCGAGATGTCGTGCTTCCTTTGTCCGCGGCGGTCGGACAAGGGAACCGCGCGATGGTCAGGGCTCGGGATCGGCCTCTACAGCGACCGCGGCTGGGTCGCCGCTTGCACCGGAACCGAGGACCCGTCCAAGTTCTCCCTGGGAGATCAGCACCTGGCGCGGTTTGGAGCCCTCGTAGCCGGAGATCACGCCGCGCCGCTCCAGCATGTCGATCAGGCGGCCGGCACGGGTGTAGCCGACCCGCAGGCGGCGCTGGATCATCGAGACCGAAGCGGTTTCGGTCTGGACGACGAGCCGGATCGCCTCGTCGAGCAGGTCGTCGCTGTCGGGGTCGAAGTCGTCATCGCCCTTTTCCGCCTCGGCCTCGGGCGGCGTCTCCAGCAGCTCGTCCTCGAATTCGGGTTCGCCCTGGCGCGACCAGTGCTTGGTGATCCGCGCGATCTCGTCCTCGGTGATGAAGGCACCCTGGATTCGCTGCAGCTTCGAGCTGCCGGGGCCGCGGAAGAGCATGTCGCCCTGGCCGAGCAGCGACTCGGCGCCGCCCTGGTCGAGGATTACCCGCGAATCGGTCTGCGATGAGACGGCAAAGGCGATCCGCGAGGGGATGTTGACCTTGATCGTGCCGGTGATGATGTCGGTCGAGGGTCGCTGCGTTGCCAGCACCAGGTGGATGCCGGTCGCCCGTGACTTCTGCGCGAGGCGGATGATCGAGTCCTCGACTTCGGCCGGGGCGACCATCATCAGGTCCGCGAGCTCGTCGATCACACAGAGGATGTGGGGCAGCGGCGCCTCGCCGGCCTTGCGGCGCGCCCGGTTCAGTTCCTCCAGGTTGCGGCAGCGGGCCTGGCTCATGATCCCGTAGCGGCTCTCCATCTCGGCGATCAGGTTGGAAAGAACGTTCGCGGCAAGCCGCGGTGAGGTCACGACCGGCGTCAGCAGGTGGGGGACGTTCTCGTAGTGGTTGAGCTCGACCTGCTTGGGGTCGACGAGGACGAGGCGGACTTCGTTCGGCGAAGCCTGCATCAGGATCGAGGAGAGGATCGCGTTGACGCAGCCGGACTTGCCCGAGCCGGTGGTACCGGCGACGAGCACGTGCGGCATCTTCGCCAGGTCGGTCCAGACCGCGTTGCCGTCGATCCCCTTGCCGAGCCAGGCGACCAGCGGCGAGGTCTTCTCCGGGCGCCCGGCGTAGACGTCGCCGAGGCGGACCATGCGCCGGCGCGTGTTCGGCACCTCGACCCCGACCGCCTGTTTGCCGGGGATCGGCGCCAGGATGCGGATGTCGGTCGAAGCCAGGGCGTAGGCGAGGTCGTTGGCGAGCTCGGTGACTTTCTTGACTTTGATTCCGGGGGCCAGTCGCAGTTCGAAGAGCGAGACGTGAGGACCGCTGACGACGCCGACGATCTTCGCTTCGACCCCGAAGTGGCCGAGCGTCTCGATCAGTTTGCGGCCGATCGCCTGCTGGTCGCGCGGATCGGGGCCTTTGTCGCCCTTGCCGCGCTCGAGCGCTTTCGCCGGCGGCGGCCGGTAGTCGATCTCTTCCGAGGTGGTGACGCCGCGTTTGGTCCCCATCGGGGTCAGGCCGGCCTGCGCCCGCTCGGCGTCGTCGACCACCGCGACCGCATCGACCGGGTCGTAGTTGCGCAGCTCGGAATCCGGCTCGACGTCGGCTTCCTGCTCCTCCTCCTCGGCGACGACAGCGGTCTCCGCCTCGGCGTCGGATTCGATGTCGAAGATCGCAGGGTCGAGGTCGCCATCGTCGGCAAGGGCGATCGTCGGCTCGAAGTCCTCGTCCTCCTCGGGGTAGGAGCTCATTACGTCGGTCGGGCCTTCGTCGTCGTTCTCCTCGCGCCGCTCGCGCCACTCGTCGTGGGCGTGGCCGACCGAGCGGGCTGCCTCGGTGCCGCTGAAGAAGATCGCGTGCCAGACGACGTGGACGCCGCGGGCAAGGCCGCGGACGAGCGCCGAGACCGACGTCCCGGTCAGCAGCATCCCGCCTGCCAGAAGCAGCAGCAGGGTGAAGATCTTGGCGCCGACGCTGCCGAACAGGTAGAGCAGTGCGGTTTCGAGGCCGTAGCCGACCTTGCCGCCTTCCCAGCCGGCGAAGAGGATGAAGACGAGATAGACCGCGACCGCGAGCAGGCCGAGGCCGATCAGGTCGAGGTGGCGCTGCTCGAGACCGAGCGAGAGCCGCGGCCCCGCTTTTTGCTTCGCTTTCGGCCGTTTCGCCCCAGCTTTGCCCCTTCGCGCCGGCGCGGCGCGCTTCTTACGCACGAACATTGGGTCCCCGTTCGACGCGCACGCCGACTCCCCTGCGGATAATTTCTCGCTAAATCCCGCTCGTAGCGTGGTTTCGGCCGACTAACATCGCTGCCATGCTCACCGAGACCGACCAGGCGGGCGGCCGCGTCCTCATCGTCGAGGACGACGCCGACATCGCCGACGTCCTGCGCCGCTCCCTTCGCAACGAGGGATATGAAGTGCGCACCTCCGCCGACGGGATCGAGGCGCTCGACGTCGCCGCCGGCTTCTTCCCCGACCTCGTCGTGCTCGACCTCGGCCTGCCGGGACTCGACGGCGTCGAGGTCTGTCGCCGCCTGCGCAGCGACGGCGACGTGCCGATCCTGATGCTGACCGCGCGGGCGGAGACCGAGGACCGCGTCACCGGTCTCGACAGCGGCGCCGACGACTACCAGGTCAAGCCCTTCGAGCGCAAGGAGCTGCTGGCTCGGATCCGCGCTCTGCTGCGCCGCCGCCCGCCGCGTGGCGCCGCCTCGCTGGAGGTAGGCGACCTGACGCTCAACCCGGACACGCGCGAGGTCCGCCGCGGCGAGCGCGAGATCGAGCTGACCAACCGCGAGTTCGAGCTGCTCGAGTTCCTGATGCGCAACGAGCGCCTCGTCGTCTCCCGCGAGCGTCTCCTCGACGAGGTCTGGGGCTATGACCCGATGGCCGCCACCAACACGATCGACGTCTTCATCTCCAATCTCCGCCGCAAGCTCGAGGCCGGCGACGAGCCGCGGCTGCTGCACACCAAACGAGGCGCCGGCTACGTTCTCAGGGACTAGGCGTGGGATCCATCCGCACTAGCTTCGGAGGCTGGCTCCGGCGCTTGCTGCATCCCCGCTCCTGGCCGGTCCGCTGGCGCCTGGCCGCGGTCTCCTCCGGCCTCACCTTCGTCATCCTCGTCCTCTTCGGCGGCGCGATCGGCCAGATCGCGACGCAGCGAATCCGCGACGATTTCAACGAGGAGGTTCACAGCGCCGTGCGGATCCTGGCCGGCGAAACGCGGATCAAGCCCGACCTCTTCGGGCAGTATCACGTCACCAAGATCCCCCAGCTGGACACCTTCGTTCTGCCGGATGACGCCTCGGTCCGGGTCTACTCGATCGACGGGCAGCTTCAAAAGCTGAACGAAGGGGCAGCGGAAATGGGAACGCCCGTCAAGGGCACTACCGAATACCACGGCCTGCGGGTCGCCACCGAGCCAATCCTCGGTGAAAACAACGAAGTCGTCGGCCTCGTCCAATACGGGCGCAGCACGGACCACGTCGAATCGACCGTCGACCGGGTCTGGCTGCTGATCATCGGCGGCATCCTCGGCGGCACGATTCTCGCCAGCCTCGCCGGCGTCGCGATTGCCGGTCGCGCGATGCGACCGATCGCCTCGCTGACCTCCACCGCGCGGGAGATCGCTACCACCCGCGACCCCTCGCAAAGGATGCCCGAGCCAGTCGTCGACGACGAGGTCGGCGAACTGGCGAAGACGCTGGACCAGATGCTGCGCTCGCTCGACGACGCGCGCTCCGAGCGCGAGGGCGCGATGCAGCGCCAGCGCGAGTTCGTCGCCGACGCCTCGCACGAGCTGCGCACGCCGCTGACCAGCGTCCTCGCCAACCTCGAGCTGCTGCAGGCCTCGCTCGGCGGCGCCGGGCAGAGCGAGGACCGCGAGATCGTCGATTCCGCCCTGCGCTCCTCGCGGCGGATGAGCCGCCTCGTCGCCGACCTGCTGCTGCTCGCCCGCGCCGACGCCGGCCGCCTCGACCAGCACCGCCGTTGCGACCTGGCGGAGATCGCCGGCAACGCCGCAATCGAGGCGGCGCCGCTGATGGGCGAACGGCTGCTGACCGTCGAGAACGATCGGCCCCTGCCGATGGAGGGCAGCCCCGATGAGCTGCACCGCCTGGTCCTCAACCTGCTCGAGAACGCCGCCCGCCACACCCAGGCCGACGCCCACATCGACCTCCGCCTGCATGCCGAGAACGGCGACGCGATCGTCGAAGTCGCCGACGACGGCCCCGGCATCCCAGCCGAGATGCGGACTCAGATCTTCGAGCGCTTCGTCCGCGGCGCCGGGCCGGCCGACACCCAGCGCGGCAACGGCACCGGCCTCGGTCTGGCGATCGTCAGTGCCGTCGCCGAGTCGCATGGCGGCACGGTCGAGGCCGCGGAGTCCGAAATGGGAGGCGCCCTGTTTCGCGCCCGTATCCCGCTGATCAACGCGGCGAAATCCAAAAACAATCATTTAGAGGCGCTTTAAGCACGACCCCTAGATTCCCCCGTGGACGAGACACTGGCCCGCCGGGATTCTCCCCAGACACTATCCCGGCGGGCTTTTTCTTTGCCGTTTTTCGGGGGTGCTCCGGGGCGCGGGTCCTGTCGCCGTTTGGGAGGCACCCCTTCCGGTAGCTAAAGCTTCCTCAGGGGCGCCTCCCAAACCGCGCCACCCGCGCCAGAAGCGCCTCCAAGAACGGCAAACAAGAAGCCGGAAGCGCCGGAGCCCAGCTTGCGTCCTTCGAGCCACCGGGTGGCCCCATAGCCACAGAAGCTCCGACGAGGGCGACTCCTACGCCGCCCCAACGCGCGGCCAGCGTTATCGAGGTCCGACGAATACGCCCCTGCCGGGGGGTGGCACCGTAGGGGGACCCATGTCCGAGGAAGCTTTAGCTACCGGAGGACATGGGGGTTCCTACGGTGACAGGACCCGCCGGCCCGGAGCGCTTCGTCTAGACCTCGATCACCACCGGCAGGATCATCGGGCGGCGTTTGAGGCGTTTGTAGACGAACTTGCCGATCGCTTCGTGCAGGTCTTCCTCGATCACGTGTACCTCGCGGCGGGACGCTGCGGCGTCTTCGAGCTGGTCTTCGACCAGGTCGCTGAGGTCCTCGACCAGGGCGTCGGCTTCCTCGAGGAAGGCGACGCCGCGGAAGATCACCTCGGGGTCGGCGACGATGCTGCGGTCGTCGGCGGAGACGGTGACGACGACGATGAAGATCCCGTCGGCGGAGATTTCGCGGCGGTCGCGGAGAGCGGCATCGTCGGGGTCGCCGATGTCGATCCCGTCGACGAACATCGTGCCGGCGCCGATGTCATCGCCGAAGGCGGCCCCCTCGGCGTCGATCTCCAGCGGCAGGCCGTTGCGGCCGCGGAAGATGTCCTCGCGGGCGATCCCGACCGCTTCGGCCAGCTCCGCGTGCAGGCGGATCCGCTGGTGGTCGCCGTGGACCGGCATCACGTAGCGCGGTTTGGTCAGGTTCAGCATCAGCTTCAGCTCCTCCTGCCAGCCGTGGCCGGAGGCGTGGATCGGCGCGTCTTTGGCGGTGATTACCGTGGCGCCGATCTCGTAGATGCGATCGATCGTCTCGTTCACCGCGCGCTCGTTGCCGGGCACCGGCGTCGCCGAGAAGACGACCGTATCGCCGGCGTGCAGCTGCACGTCGCGGTGATCGTTGTTGGCCATCCGTCGCAAGGCCGAGAGCGGCTCGCCCTGGCTCCCGGTCGAGATCACGACGACCTTCTCGTCGGGGAAGTCCTCGATCTCGCGCGGTTGGATGAAGATCCCCTGCGGCGCATCGGCGATCCCCAGGTTGGAGGCGATGTTGAAGTTCTTGCGCATCGAGCGACCGACCAGGGCGACGCGGCGATCGAGCTGCTCGGCGGCGTCGATCACCTGCTGGACGCGATGGATGTTGGAGGCGAAGGAGGTGACGATGATGCGGCCCTCGCATTGCGAGAACTGGCGCAGCAGCGCCGGCCCAACGCTCGACTCCGAGGGCGCGACCCCGGGACGGTCGGCGTTGGTCGAGTCGCCGCAGAGCAGCAGCAGCCCTTCCTTGCCGATCTCGGCCAGGCGCGGGATGTCGGCCGGGCGGCCGTCGACCGGAGTCTGGTCGAACTTGTAGTCACCGGTCATCAGCACCGAGCCGACCTCGGTGGTGAGGAGGACGCCGCGCATGTCGGGAATCGAGTGGGCGAGGTGGATCAGCTCGATCTGGAACGGGCCGCGCTGCACCTTCTCCCCCGCCGGCAGCTCCTCCAGCGGCGGGTCGCCGAGCTTGTGCTCGTCGAGCTTGGAGCGGACCATGCCGATCGTCAGCAGGCCGCCGTAGATCACCGGCGGGGTGCCGATCTCGCGCAGGACGTAGGGCAGGGCGCCGACATGGTCCTCGTGCCCGTGGGTGAGGACGATTGCCTCGATGTCGTCGGCGCGGTCGCGGAGGTAGGAGAAGTCGGGCAGGACGAGGTCGATGCCGTGCATCTCGGCGGTCGGAAACATCAGGCCGGTGTCGACGACGACGATGCGGCCGTCGAACTCGATCACGGTCATGTTCTTGCCGATCTCGCCGAGGCCGCCCAAGGGCAGCACACGGAGTTTCTTGCTTGGCACTGAAAAAGCTCTTTCTGTTGGGAGGTGGAGGTCTAGGAGGCCACCGGCAACCCGATGCCCTCGAGCGCGGCCCGCACGGCGGCCCGCTGCTCGGCGTCCGCGCTGACCATCGGCAGTCGCATCCGATCGGAAGCGAGGCCCAAGAGCGAGAGCGCGGCCTTGACGGGGATCGGGTTGGTGGTGACCGAGAGCCCTTCGTATACGGGCTGAAGTTCTGAGTCGGTTCGGCGCGAGCGATCGAGGTCGCCGGCCTGGGCCGCGTCCCACATCTCGCGCATCTGGTCGCCGATGACGTGGGAGGCGACGAGGATCCCGCCGGCGCCGCCGAACTCGAGCACGCGGAGGAAGGTGTTGTCGTTGCCGGCAAGGACGGCGAGGCCCTCGATCGGCCCCAGTTCGTCGTCGTTGGCCTGCTTGACGGCGACGATGTTGTCGACGGCGGCGAGCTCGCCGAGCAGCTCGACGTCGGCGTTGACGATCACCCGTGAGGGGATGTTGTACATCACCATCGGCAGCTCCGGCACCGCTTCGGCGACCGCTTCGAAGTGGCCCCGGATCCCAGCCCGGTTGGGCTTGTTGTAGTAGGGGACGACGACCAGCGAAGCGTCGGCGCCGGCGTCGGCCGCCATCTTGGTCAGCTCGCGCGAGTGCTGGGTGTCGTTGGTGCCGGTGCCGCAGATCAGCAGCACGTCGTCGCCGACCTCGGTCCGAACCGCGTTCAGCAGCTCGATCTCCTCGCCGTCGGTCAGAGTCGGGCACTCGCCGGTGGTACCGGCGACGACGAGCCCATGCGAGCCGTGCTCGAGCAGGTGAGCGGCGAGTCGTTTGGCACCGTCGAGGTCGACACGGCCGTCCTCGCGGAACGGCGTGCACATCGCGGTGAGCACACCTTGGATCTGCTTCATCACGTCCAGAGTACCCCGTCTCTCGGTCTAAAGCAGCTTCTCGAGCCCGACCGTGAACGGCTCGGGCAGCTCGCCGACCCTGCGCACGGCGAGGACGACGCCGGGCATGAACGAGTGGCGGTCGATCGAGTCGTGGCGCAGCGAGAGCGTCTGGCCCTCACCGCCGAAGATCACTTCCTGGTGGGCGACGAGGCCTGGCAGACGGACCGAGTGGATCGGCTGATGGACGTTGCCGCCGGCGTCGTCGATCAGCTCCTGGGTGCGCTTGGCGGTCCCCGAAGGCGCGTCGAGCTTCCTGTCGTGGTGGAGCTCGATCACCTCGCACTCGGGCATGTGCGGCGCGATCGTCTGGGCGACGACCATCATCAGCACTGCGCCGATCGCGAAGTTGGGGGCGACGAAGCATTTGGCGCCGTCGCTCCCCTCTGCCGCGGCGCGGGCGGCGTCGAGATCGAAGCCGGTCGTGCCGACGACGGTGTGGACGCCGGCGGCCATGCAGGCTTCGACGTTGGCCAGCGCGGTTTCGGGAATCGTGAAGTCGACGACGACGTCGGCTTCGTCGAGGACGTCAGCCAGCTCGACCCCCAGAGCCGGGTCGGCGCGGCCGCTCAGCTCGAGGCCTTCAGCCGCTTCGACCGCCTCGCAGACGGTCGCTCCCATCCGCCCCGCGGCGCCGGCGACGGCGACCCGGATCATGCCGCTACCAGGGCCTCGCTGACCGGCGCCAGGGCGGCGCGGAATCGGTCCTCGTCGGCGCCGACGCAGGCGGCGGAGAGGCGCTCGGCGCCGTAGAGCTCGGCGGCCAGCCCACTCAGATCGGCAACCTCGATCGCGTCGACCTTGGCCAGCATCTCGTCAAGGCTTTCGATCGGCAGCCCGAACAGCGTCGCCCGCGAGATCCGCGTCATCCGCGCCGCGGTCGACTCCGAGGAGAGGACGAGGCGGCCCTTGACGCTCTCCTTAGCCCGCGCCAGCTCCTCGTCGGAGACCGGCTCGGAGCGCAGCCGGGCAAGCTCGGCGCCGATGATCGAGCAGGCCTCCTCGACGTTGTCCTCGCGGGTGCCGACGTAGGTCGCGACCAGGCCCTGGTCGGTGAACTGCTCGTTGTAGGAGCCGACCGAATAGGCGAGGCCGCGCTTCTCGCGCACCTCGCGGAAGAGTCGCGAGGAGGTCGAGCCGCCGAAGATCGAGTCGAGCACGGCGAGCGCGTAACGGCGCTCGTCGTCGCGGCGCAGCCCCGGAGCGCCGAAGCAGATGTGGTACTGCTCGGTCTCCTTGGCGTGAAAGCAGAGCTTGGCGGGACCGTCGAGCGCCGTCTCCGGCGCCACTCCGCCGCCGTCGGCGGGCGGTGTCACCAGCCGCTCGGCAAGGGCGACGATGCGGTCGTGGTCGAGGTGGCCGGCGGCGCCGACGACGATCTCAGGACCCGCGTAACGCGCATGGTGGTAGGCCTCGATGTCGGGGATCGGGATCGAGGCGATCACCTCGGCCTCGCCGAGCACGCGGCGGCCGAGCGGGTGCTGGCCGAAGACGGCCTCGGCGAGGACGTCGTGGACGCGGTCCTGCGGCTCGTCCTCGTACATCGCGATCTCCTCCAGCACCACCTGGCGCTCGGAGTCGATGTCGGGATAGGTCGGCGCCAGCAGCATCTCCGCCAGCAGATCGAAGACGGCATCGGTGTGCTCGTCGAGGAAGCGCGCGTGCAGGTGCGTCGTCTCCTTGCCGGTGGCGGCGTTGACCGAGGCGCCGAGCCCGTCGAAGAGCTCGGAGATCTCGATCGCCGAGTAGCGCGCGGTGCCCTTGAACAGCAGGTGCTCGAGGAAGTGCGAGACCCCGGCCTGAGCTGGGGTCTCGTTGCGCGATCCGGTCCGAACCCAGAGCCCGAGCGCGACCGAGCGGACCGAGGGAACCTCCTCGGTCACGACCCGGACGCCCGAGCCGAGTTGAGTCAGCTTCGCGTCGCTCAATTCAGTGGCCTAGTCGCGGCGCTCGCGTTCGCGGCCACGACCGCGGTCCCGATCGCGCCCACCACGTCCGCCGCGATCACCGCGGTCACCGCCGTTGCGGCGGCCGCCATCGCCGGAGCCGATGCTCGCCAGCTCCTCGGGCGATTTGCCCTCGACCGAGGGGTCGCTGGTCAGGCGCAGGCCAATTCGGCCGCGCTCCTTGTCGACCTCGACCACGGTGACGTCGATCACGTCGCCGGAGCTGAGCACGTCGTCGACCGAGTCCACCCTCTCCCCCGGTTTCACGTTGGAGATGTGGAGCAGGCCGTCGGTGCCCTTGACCAGCTCGACGAAGGCGCCGAAGGTGGTCGTCTTGACGACCTTGGCGGCGTCGTAGCGATCGCCGATCTCGGCCTCCTTGGTCATCGAGTTGATGCGGGCGACGCAGCCGTCGACCAGCTCGCCGGTCGGCGCGTAGATCCGCACCGTGCCGTCGTCTTCGACGTCGATCTCGGCTTCGAACTCCTCGCAGAGGGCGCGGATCGTTTCGCCGCCTTTGCCGATCACGGCGCCGATCTTCTCCGGGTCGATCTTGATCGACTCGATCGCCGGCGCGTGTTTGCTCAGCTTCTCGCGCGGGCCGTCGATCGCCTCGGCCATCTTGCCGAGGATGTACTGACGACCCTTGTGGGCCTGCTCCAGCGCGTCCTCGAGGATCTCGAAGGTGACGCCGGTGATCTTGATGTCCATCTGCAGAGCGGTGATCCCGTCCGCGGTGCCGGCGACCTTGAAGTCCATGTCGCCGAGGTGGTCCTCGACGCCGGCGATGTCGGTGAGGACGATGTAGTCGTCACCCTCCTTGATCAGGCCCATGGCGACGCCGGCGACCGGCGCGGTGACCGGTACGCCTGCGGCCTGCAGCGCCATCGAGGAGGCGCAGACCGAGCCCATCGAGGAAGACCCGTTGGACTCGAGCGTCTCGGAGACGACCCGGATCACGTAGGGGAAGTCCTCTTCGTTGGGAATGGTCGCGGCCAGCGCCCGCTCGGCGAGCGCGCCGTGGCCGATGTCACGCCGCTTCGGGCCGCGCATGAACCCTGCCTCCCCGACCGAGAAGGGCGGGAAGTTGTAGTGGTGCCAGAAGCGTTTGGTCGTCTGCAGTCCGAGCGTGTCGATCCGCATGTCCATCCGCGTCGTGCCGAGCGCGACGTTGGAGAGGATCTGCGTCTCGCCGCGGGTGAAGAGCGCCGAGCCGTGCACGCGCGGGGAGATGTCGACCTCGGTCTCGATCGGCCGGATCTCGTCCTGGGCGCGGCCGTCGGGCCGCTTCTTGTCGACCGCGATCGCCTTGCGGATCGTGTCCTTCTCGATGCTGTCGAAGGCGGCCGAGACCTCGGACTTGCGGTCGCCGTCGACCTCGCCGTCGGCGTTCTCCGGCGCGTACTGAGCGACGACCTCGTCCTTGACCTTGTCGATCGCCTCGTAGCGCTCGAGCTTGCCCTCGGTCGCGATCGCGTCGACCAGCGCCTGGCCGTGCGAGGAGCGAATCTCGCCGAGCAGCCCCTCGTCGATGCTGGGGGCCTCGATGACGAGCTTGTCCTTGCCCGCCTTCTGCTGCAGCTCCTCCATCGCGGCGGTCAGCTTCTTGATCTCACCGTGGGCGATGTCGAGGGCATCGAGGATCTCGGCCTCGGTGACGCCGCTGGCGCCGGCCTCGACCATCAGGATCGCCTCGTCGGTGCCGGCGACGATCAGGTCCAGTTCGAGCTCCTCGTGGGTCTCCTCGTCGGGATTGACGACGAATTCGCCGTCGAGCTTGCCGATGCGGACGGCACCGACGTGGGCGGCGACCGGGACCGGCGAGATCGCCAGCGCCGCGGAGGCGCCGTTCATCGCCAGGATGTCGTAGGGGTTGACCTGGTCGACCGACATCGGGATCGCGACCAGCTGCGTCTCGTAGTGCCAGCCCTTGGGGAAGAGCGGTCGGATCGGGCGGTCGATCATGCGCGCGGTCAGCGTCGCCTTCTCGCCCGAGCGCCCCTCGCGACGGAAGAACGAGCCCGGGATCTTGCCCGCGGCGTACATCCGCTCCTCGACGTCGACGGTGAGGGGAAGGAAGTCCACGTCGCGAAGGGAGCCGATCGTGGCGGTGCAGAGCACCATCGTGTCGCCGCTGCGGACGACTACCGCGCCGCTCGCCTGCTTCGCGAGTTTCCCGGTCTCGAAGGAGATCTGGCTGTCGCCGACGTCCGCCGAGACGCGGGTAACGTCAAACATGCTCATCTAGGTTGTCCTACCTCCGGCCGCCCGGATGACGGCCATCTGCTTTCAGAACTCTCGTTCTCTTTCGCATTTAAGAGTAACGGACGTTTGGGGCGGCCCGTTGCCGCGATCACTCCGATGGGTCGAAGATCGCAGGCGTGGAGCCGACTCCGGCCCTGATCCCCGACTCGAAGTCGCGGCGCACGCGAGCGGCGACCGGCTCGGAACGGCGGTCGAGCTCGAATCGCTTCAGGTCGAGCCCCAGGCGCTCCACCCGTTGCCAAAGATGCGGGTCGTCGACATGCGCGGGGTCGGCATAGAGCGAGTCGACGAACTCGAAGAAGGCGCCCTGGCAAGCCGCGGCCTCGGCGGCCCCGTGCAGCGCCGGCGAGCGCGGGTGCTTGCTGCGCACCGGGAAATGCCGAAAGACGATTTGCAGGGGCTCCGCGCGCAGCTTTGCCCATGTGGCGGCGCAATGAGGACAGCCGAGGTCGGCATAGACGATTCGCAGCTTCCCCTCGCCGCGCACGTGGTCGTCCGGCCCGGGCGGCGGAACCGGGGCGCTGCGGAAGTCGCTCATGGCGACGAGTCTGGCGAAAACCCACGTCGTCCGGCGTGGTTGAGGTTAACCGCGAATAGCGCGGCTTTCCTCAACCACGCCTGCTGGGGCGGGGTGATTGCGCTCGCCGCGCGCGGACTAGGAGGGACCGGCGAAACTCACGTGCGATGAGTTTTGTCGGGGCCTCCTAGGCCGCGAGGCCGTCGAAGATGACGTTGGCGCCGGGGAACTCGCCGGGGGTCGGCGATTCATAGGTCCAGGCGACCTTGCCGTCCTCGTCGACGAGGACGAGGGTGCGGTTGGCGAAGCCTTTGTCGAGGTAGGAGCCGTAGGCTTTGGCGACCTCGCCCTTGGGCTCGAAATCGGCGAGCAGCGTGGTGTCGATGCCGAGCTTCTCCTGAAAGGCTTTGTGGGCCCAGGGGTGGTCGACGCTGACGCCGACGATCTCGACGCCTTTCTCGGCCAGCTCCGGCTTGACCTCTTGGTAGATCGAGAGCTGATCGGAGCAGACCGGGCTGAAGTCCATCGGGTAGAAGGCCAGCAGGACCTTGCGGCCCTTGAAGTCGGCGAGCGAGACGTCCTCACCCTCCTGGTTGCGGAGGGTGAACTCCGGCGCCGTCTCGCCGACGGCGATCATCGACGCAGCCCGAGGTCGGCGACCAGCGCGCGGTAGCGCTCGAGGTCGGTCTTTTCGAGGTAGCGCAGCATGCGGCGGCGCTTGCCGACGAGCATCAGCAGCCCGCGACGCGAGTGATGGTCCTTGCTGTGCTCGCGCAGGTGACCGGTGAGTTCGTTGATCCGCTCGGTCAGCAGCGCGATCTGGACCTCGGCCGAGCCGGTGTCCCCCTCGCCGCGGCCGTATTTGCCGATCAGCTCGCTCTTCTTCTCTTTGGTCAGGCTCATCTCGTCAGCTATCTCTCAAAAAAACCGTGGCCCAGACGGGTCACGGCAGGCAGGGAAAGTAGCACAGAGGCTCAATTGGAGGGCGCGGTGGCGCAACGGAAGGGATTGGCGAGAGATGCGTTGCCCACGCCGATCAGCACCCCCGGTTCGCTACCGCCCCGCGCTTTGAGGTTGACGCCCTTGAAAGTGACGCCTTCGACGTAGATCGAGTCGACCCAGTCCTGCGGCGGGAAAGAGGTGTAGTACTGCATCTCGTAGGCGATCAGCTCCCCTCGGCTGGGCAAGCGCAGACCGGCCTGGCCACAGACCTGCATCGCTTGCGCCAATTCCAGCGCCGGCCGTTCGGCGTCCTCGATGCAGGCCCCGCCACCCAGCCTCATCCCCGCTGGGCACTTCAGCTTCGACGAGGCGGCGATCTGCAAGGCCGTCTGACCGCCGAGCGTCTGGGCTTCGGCCGCCTTGGGGACCGTGCCGAGCGAGGAGAGCTTCACCTTCGCGCCGGTGACCGCCCCGTTCTTGATCTTGGCCGCGGTCACCGCGTTCTTGCGCAGCTGCTTGGCGCCAACCGAGTTGGTCGGCAGGCTCACGGCCGCGTAGCTGGCTCCGCCGAGCGCGACGAAAAGCGCGAGCGTGGCGACCACGTTCGCGTAGCTGAGCTTGCCGATTAGCCCCCTCATGCCGAGACAGATTGGCCCCTGCGGCGGACGCTCAGGTGGAAGCGAACTTGGCCAGGACCCGCTTCGCGTCCTCGACGTCGACGCGCATCTGGGCGATCAGCTTCTCGACCTCGTCGTAGCGACGCTCGCCGCGCAGGCGCTCGACGAAGGCGACGCGGAGGATCTTGCCGTAGAGGTCCTCGTCGTGGTCGATCAGGTAGGTCTCGATGAGGACGCCCCGGCCGCTCTCGAAGGTCGGGCGGACGCCGACGTTGACCGCTGCCGGGATGCCGTTGGCGAAGGCGGCGTAGATGCCGTGGCCGGGGATCGCGAGGCGGTCGTCGGGCACTACGTTGGCGGTCGGGAAGCCGAGCTCGCGACCGCGTTGGTCGCCTTTGACGACTTCACCCTCGACCATGAAGGGGGCCCCGAGGCAGTGGCGGGCGCCGACCATGTCGCCGGCGGCGACCTGGGCCCGGATCCGGGTCGAGGAGACGGTCTCGCCGTCGACCTCGACCAGCGGCTCGACCCGGGTCTGGAACTCGCTGTGGCGACGCAGCATCTCGGTGTCGCCACGGGCCTTGGCGCCGAAGCGGAAGTTCTCGCCGACCGCGACTTCCTCCGCCTGCAGGGCCTCGATCAGGACCTCGTCGACGAACCGCTCGGCGCCGTGGTGGGCGAACTCGTCGTCGAAGGGGATAACGACCAGCTCCTCGACGCCGAGCCCGGCGATCACGTCGCGCTTGACCGAGAACGGCATGATCAGCTTCGGCAGCGCCGCCGGGTGCAGGATCTCCAGCGGGTGCGGCTCGAAGGTGAGGACGGTGTCGGCGCCCTTGATCACCGCCTGGTGGCCGCGATGGACGCCGTCGAAGGTGCCGATCGCGACCTTGCGCGGACGCGGCTCGACGTCGGGCAGCGCCGTGACCTTCACCGCAGCGCCTCCGCCACGGCGGGGACGAGCTCGGCGACGCGCTCGACCGGCAGCTCGGTGCCGGCGCCAGACACCGAGAACGGGCCGACCGCGGTGCGGCGCAACGAGGAGCAGTAGGCGTCGTCGAGGGTCTCGATCAGCGTCCGCACGTAGGTCCCGGCCGAGCACTCGATTTCGTAGTGGGCGTACTCGGCGTCACTGGCCAGCAGCTCGGCCCGCTGCACCTCGACGTCGCGGAGCGGGGTCTCGACGACCTCGCCGCGGTGGGCCTTCTTGTAGAGGCGCTCACCGCCGACCCGCACCGCCGAGGTCATCGGCACCCGTTGACGCACGGTCCCCGTGGGCAGCCTCAGCGAGTCGGGGAGCAGGCCCGTCTCGGTCAGCTCGCCGTCGGGGTCACCGGTACTCGAGCGCCAGCCGAGGCGAGCCGAGGCGAGGTAGGTCTTGGGCAGCCCGACGAGGAAGCGCTGCAGCTTCGTCGCCCGGCCGAGCAGGACGAGCAGGAGGCCGGTGGCGAAGGGATCGAGGGTGCCGGCGTGGCCGGCGCGCATGCCGCGCTCACGGCGCAGGCCGGCGACGACGTCGTGCGAGGTCACCCCGGCCGGCTTGTCCCACAGCAGCAGGCCCCCGGCGGCTGCGCTGGCGGCCATCTCAGTCGCCGAGCTGGGCGACGACCTCGTCGCAGATGAAGGCGACCAGGGAGTCGAAATCGAGGTCGGAGGAAAACCCGGCTGCGCGTTTGTGGCCGCCGCCGCCGTGCTTGCGGGCGATCGCCGAGACGTCGACCTCGCCGTCGCTGGAGCGCAGGCTGACCTTGCGCGCGGCGCGCCCGCGGTTACCGAGGTCGCGGACCATCGCCGCCACCTTGACCCCGTCGAGCGAGCGCAGGTGGTCGATGATGCCCTCGGTCATCTCCTCGCCGGCGCCGGTCTCCTCGTAGTCGGCGGCACTGATGTAGCTGGCCGCGAGGCGATCGCCGCAGCAGCGCTGGACCGCCTCCAGGGCGCGAGCGACGAGGCGCAGCTTCTCGATTGGGACGTGCTCGTAGAGCCGCCGGTAGGTGTCGTCGACGTCCACGCCGGCGTCGATCAGGTCGGCGGCGACCCGGTGCGTGTGCGCGTTGGTGTTGTCGTACATGAAGTTGCCGGTATCGGTGATCAGCCCGACGTAGAGCGCGGAGGCCATCTCCTGGGTCAGCTCGGCGCCCAGCTCGCGGGCGAGGCCGTAGACGATCTCAGCCGTGCAGGAGGCCTCGACGTCGACCAGGTTGATGTCGCCGAAGCGGGTGTTGTCGTGGTGGTGATCGATGTTGATCACCTCGTTGTCGCCGTTGGTGAGAAAGTCGACGGGCATGCGGTCGATGTTGCCGCAATCGAGGAAGACGACGGTGCGGTCGGCCATGTCGGCCGGCGGCTCGTGGAAGACCTCCTCCAGGGGCAGGAAGCGGTACTCGATCGGCAGCGGGAACTCCTTCGCCGCGAGGAACATCACCGAGTCCTTGCCGAGCTGGGTCAGCAGGTGGTGCATCCCGAGCAGCGAGCCGAGCGCGTCGCCGTCGGGGCCCTCGTGGGCGGTCAGCAGGAAGCGGTCGCGAGCGCGCAGCGCGGCGGAGACGCGCTCGACGTCGGAGATCGCGAGGCCGGCGCCCTCGGGGCTCATCGCTCCTCCCCCTCCTCGGGGCCGTCGTCGAGCAGGCGCGAGATGCGCACGCCCTGCTCGATCGTGTCGTCGTAGTGGAAGGTCAAGGTCGGGGTCCGCTTCATCCGCGTCTCGGCGGCGATTCGCGACTGGATCACGCCGTGCGAGGAGCGCAGGCCGTCCAGCGTAGCCTCTCGCTGCTCCTCGTCGCCGAGCACGCTGACGAACACCTTGGCGGTGCGCAGATCGGGGCTGGTCTCGACGGCGGTCACGGTCACGAAGCCGATGCGGGGGTCGCTGAGGTCGCCAGCGATCGCCGCGCCCACCACCTCGCGGAGCACCTCGTTGATGCGCCGCATGCGAGGGCCGGGCACGGCAAGTTACTCCAGCGTTTGCTCGACCTGTTTCGTCTGGAAGAACTCGAGCACGTCTTCCTCCTTGACGTCAGCGTAGCCATCGAGCACGACGCCGCACTCCTGTCCCTCCTCGACCTCCTGGACGTCGTCTTTGAAGCGCCGCAAAGAGCCGAGTTTTCCGGTCCAGATCACGGTGCCCTCGCGGATCAGGCGGACGCTGGCGCCGCGCACTGCTTTGCCCTCGGTGACGATGCAGCCGGCGATGCGGCCGACCTTGGAGGCTTTGAAGGTCTGTTTGATTTCGGCCTCGCCGACGGTCTCCTCGACCTCGACCGCCTCCAGCAGGCCCTCCATCGCGTTGCGCAGGTCCTCGGTGATTTTGTAGATGACCGAGTAGGTGCGGACGTCGACGCCCTCGCGCTCGGCGGCGCGGCGGGCGTCGGCCAGCGGCCGCACGTTGAAGCCGATGATGATCGCGTCGGAGGCCGAGGCGAGCATCACGTCGGACTCGTTGATGCCACCGGTCTGGGAGTGGATGATGTTGATCGCGACCCGCTCCTGTGGGACCTTGGCGATCTCGTCCTGGAGCGCCTCCAAGGAACCGGCGACGTCGCCCTTGAGGACGATGTTGAGCTCCTTGATCTCGCCCTCCTGGGCGCGGGCGAAGACCTCGTCGAGGCTGACCTTGCGAGCGTTGCGGCGGGCCAGCGCCTCACGCTGCAGGCGGTCGGCGCGCTCGGAGGCGAGCTGCCGGGCGCGGCGGTCGTTCTCGACCGCCTGGACGAACTCGCCGGCGTCGGAGACGCCGTCGAAGCCGAGCACCTCGACCGGCATCCCGGGGCCGGCCTGCTCGACGCGGGCGCCGGTGAAGTCGTGCATCGCCCGCACCCGGCCCCAGTTGGGACCGGCGACAAGCGAGTCGCCGACGCCCAGCGTGCCGCGCTGGACGAGGACGGTGACGACCGGGCCGCGGCCGGGGTCGAGCTGGGACTCGATCACGGTGCCGGAGGCCGGCGCGTCGGGGTTGGCGCCGAGTTCCTCCAGCTCGGTGACCAAAAGGATCATGTCGAGCAGGTTGTCGAGGCCCTCGTGGGTCTTCGCCGAGACCTCGCAGAAGACGGTGTCGCCGCCCCATTCTTCGGGCTGGATGCCCTCCTGAGCGAGCTCGGTGCGGACCCTTTCGGGGTTGGCGCCCTCTTTGTCGATCTTGTTGACGGCGATCAGCATCGGCACGTCCGCGGCGCGGGCGTGGTCGATCGCCTCCTTGGTCTGCGGCATCACGCCGTCGTCGGCGGCGACGACGACGACGGCGACGTCGGTGACCTTGGCGCCGCGGGCGCGCATCGCGGTGAAGGCGGCGTGACCGGGCGTGTCGAGGAAGGTGATGGTCTTGTCGTCGTGGTGAACCTGGTAGGCGCCGATGTGCTGGGTGATGCCACCGGCCTCACCGGCGGCGACCTCGGTCTCGCGGATCGCGTCGAGCAGCGAGGTCTTGCCGTGGTCGACGTGACCCATGATCGTGACCACCGGGGGACGGTCGGAGAGGTCCTCGACGGCGTCGTCGAACTCGGGCTCCTCCGGCTCCTCGTCGGCGGCGCTGACGATCTCCAGCTTGCGGTCGTACTCGTCGGCGATCGCCCGGATCGACTCGTCGGTCAGCGTCTGGGTGAGGGTCGCCATCTCCCCCATCATCATCAGTTTTTTGATCACCTCAGCCGGGGCGAGGCCGAGGCTCTCGGCGACCTCGCGCACGGTCGCGCCGGAGTTGACCTTGGTCGCCTCGGGCTCGGCCGGCGTCGCTGGGCTGGCGGGCGGCTCCTCGAGCAGGGGCCGGCGGCGGCGGCCTCCGCGACGACGCGGCGGGCGCTGCGGCGGCGGCCCCCCCATCTGGTCGCGGCGGGCAGCCTGGGAGTCGATCACGACGCGGCGTTTTTTGGCGCCGGCAGCGCCACCGCTGCCCCCACCGCCCTGTGGGCCCGCCGGCCTGACCGGTTTGGTCGATGCCTGGCTGGGTTTCGAAGCCGGTTTGGCGGCGGGCGCCGGCGCAGCGGCTTTCGGCACCGCTTTGGCGGGGGCCTGCGCCTGCGGGGCAGCAGCTTTCGGCGCCTCCGCATTCGGCGGCGAAGCCTTGGGGGCGGCGGCCTGTTTCGGCGCCGCGGGCGCGGCGCCGCCATTGCCTTTAGCCGCGGCGATCGCCTTCAGCGCATCGGCTTCCTCGACGCTCGAAGCCGCGGCTTTGGCCTCGACCCCGGCGGCCTTCAGCGCCGCCAGCAGCTCTTTGCTGCTGAGGCCCTGGGCCTTGGCGATCTCATGAACGCGCTTCTTCGCCACTAGTGGCTCTCCGCCTCCTCGGCCACTGCCTCGGCCTCATCGGCTTCCTCGGCGACGGCCTCGGCGATCTCCTCGGTCTCAGCCTCGGCGACGGCCTCCTCGGCGATCTCTTCGCCGGCCTCCTCGGCCAGCTCCTCTTCGACCTCCTGCTCGGCCGCCTCCTCGGCGATCTCCTCCTCGGCGACGGCCTCGGCGACCTCCTCGGCGACGGCCTCTTCCACCGCCTCCTCGACGATCTCCTCGGCAACCTCCTCCTCGGCCTCCTCGACGAAGTCAGCCGCAGCGCGGGCGACGATCTCGTCGACCTGACCCTGGTCCCCGTCGGGGTCGGCGAGAATCTCGATCTCGGCCTCGGAGACGCCGGAGAGGATGGCGACCTGGCTGGTGTCGAAGCGCGAGAGCGCCTGGTGGCCGGGCAGGCCGCAGTAGGTCGAGCCGGGGATCGCGGCGTTCGGGCAGCGGCGGCCGTTGGAGAGGACCGCCAGGCAGCGCCCGTCGAACGCTTCCTCGCCCTCGATCTCGATGTCCTGCTCTTCGGAGGCGAACTCCGTCTCGGACTTGATGTCGACGCGCCAGCCGGTAAGGCGGGCGGCGAGGCGAGCGTTTTGGCCGTCGCGGCCGATCGCCAGCGAGAGCTGGTCGTCGGGGACGATCACGGTCGCCTGGCGCTCCTCGTCGTCGACGATCACCTCGCGCACGCGCGCCGGCGAGAGCGCTTTGGCGACAAAGCGAGCGGGCTCCTCGTTGTAGGGAATGATGTCGATCTTCTCGCCGCGCAGCTCGGAGACGACCATCCGCACGCGCGAGCCGCGGGGGCCGACGCAGGCACCAACCGGGTCGACCCCGTCGGCGTGGGAGACGACGGCGATCTTCGAGCGGTAGCCGGGCTCGCGGGCGACGCCGACGATTTCGACCAGCTTGTCGGCGATCTCGGG
>DATKLT010000067.1:0-7642 GCA_035542315.1 Solirubrobacterales bacterium
CGCGGCGCTGATGATGCAGCTCGGCGCCGAGGGCAACTTCGTCGGCTCGGGCATCTTCAAGAGCGAAGATCCCGCCCGCCGGGCAAAGGCGATCGTCGAGGCCACCACCCACTTCGCAGACCCCGAGCGAGTCGCCGCCGCCTCGATCGGCCTCGGCGAGGCGATGGCGGGGCTGGAGATCGCCCCGCTGGAGGCCGAAGACGCGCTCCTGCAGCACCGCGGGGGCTGAGCTCCACACCATCCGCGCGGCGATCGGCACGCCGTCGCGACTGTCGGATCGGTCCCCTTCGCGTCATCTTGGCTTGCCTCCGTGGTAGCGCTCGGATCGATCTCGATTAGTCCGGCGTTATGCTGCCGCGGTGGCTGCTTCGAAGAGGCGACGCAGGGGCCTGCGGCTGGCGGTTGCCGGAGCTTTGGCCCTGGTTGCCGGCCTGCTCGTGTTTGCCGCCGTGCAAGGCGACGACGATGGTGGGGGAGGGCCGCTGAACGCGATCGCCGCGGCCGCGGTCAGGACGCAGGACGAGCACGGGGGCCGCGTCGTCATGCACGTGGTCGTCTCCCCGCAGGATCGATCGGGGTCGTTCACGATCACCGGCCGGGGGGTCTTCAACGCCGAGGGCCGCGACCGCACGGTTCTGACGATTCCGGCTTCGGCCCCGAACGGTCCGGGGGAGCTGGAAGGCATCACCGACGGAACCGTGATCTACCTGCGCTCGAGTGAGTTCGGCTCGTTGCCGGGCGGGGCGAAGTGGATGTCGATCGACCTCTCCCTTGGCGACGAACTCAACTCGCAGCTTCCCGCCAACGGTGACCCGAAGGGCGAACTGGCGCTGCTCGAAGCGGCGACGGGCGGCGTCCAGAAGCTCGGCGAGGAAGACGTGCGCGGCGTGCCGACCACTCGCTACCGGGGCGAGGTCAGCCCGAGCGAGAATGTGGAACGGCTGCGGGAAGAGGGGGCGGACGATCTCGCTTCGGTGGTTGAAAAGAAGGCGGTGCCGGTGCAGATCGAAGCCTGGGTCGACGGCAAGGGCCTGGTTCGGCGGATGAGAGTGGTGCAGCCGCACGGGCCGGGGCAAGGGGGCAAGGGCTCGACCGGGGTTGACATGCGCATCGACTTCTTCGACTTCGGCATCCAACCGGCGATCGAAACTCCCCCGCAGAGCGAGGTGTTCGACGCGACCGGGCAGGTCAAGGAAGAACTCGGGATCTCCGGCGGCGGCTGAGCGAGAGGCGCTAGGCTCGGCAGAGCGCACGAGGATCTCGATCCGGAGGTTGCAGTGATTCGAACCCGATCGTTACGAGCAGGGCTGCTGACGTTGTTCGTCGCGGTGCTCGGTCTCTCGGTGCCGGCCGCGGCGCAAGCTTCGTTCGACCTGGCGATCAGCCAGACGGTGTCGAGCCACGTCGTCTTGCCCGGCGGGATCGTGCACGTCAGCGCGACGGTGAAGAACGTCGGCAGCGAGGCCGTGCCGGAAGTCGCCGCCGAACTCAACTCGCTGGCGGCGCACGGTGCCGGCGCCGACAACTCCTACCAGTCGGCGACGACCTCGACCGGGACCTGCAAGATCGAAACCGGTCACGGATACGGTTACACCTACCACTGGGTCGTCTGCGAACTGGGCGAACTGGCGCCGGGGGCGAGCGTTCAGATCGAAGCGACGGTCCAGGTCAACCAGACCGCTGTCCACTCGGCGACCCTGCTCGGCCGCTACGCGGAAGGGCTGTTCACCGACGACGAATTCCACGACAACGCGGCCCACGACCGGATCACGGCCAGCTCCCCCCCGGTCGTCAGCGGCTCGAAGCAGATCAAGATCAGTGGCCTGCCGAAAGGCTGCGCGAGCGGCGACTTCACTCTCGTCGCCTCGAGCAAGGCCAAGGGCGTGAAGAAGATGCGGGCCTCGCTCTTCCTCGGCTTCGACGACGAAGGGGTCGGCGGCGAGTTCGAAAAGACGGTTCGCGGCCACCGCCTCGTCGCCAAAGTCCCGGTCTCTCGAATCGCCTACGAGCTCGGCAAGTCCTACACGCTGAAAATCAAAGCCAAGCGGGGCGGCGCTGGCCCCCTGCAGGCGACCGTCTCCTTCCAGATCTGCTGAGAATGCCTAGGGCCGCTTCGCCGCCCGGTTGACCAGCGCGACGTAGGGCCGGCAGGGCTCGCCGCGCAGGCCGGGGCAGGGCGGCGAGCCGGTCGGCACGGCGACGCCGGGGACGACCGGGAGCAGCAGCTTCGAGGGCATCTTCTTCGAGTAGGCGATCGCGACCCTGGCCGTCCCCTTCGGCGTGGTCTGGGCGAAGCTCCAGATCGGCTGGGTGCCGTTGGGGGCCGCGATCGTGACCCGGATGCGGGAGCCGGCGCGGTAGGCGTGGCCCTCGTAGTAGAGGGGGATCGTGACCGGGACGAAGCGATCGGCGGGGAGGGGGGAGACGTCGGACTTGCGCAGGCTGAGGACGGGCTCCAGCGGGGTGCTCTTCTTGCGGTCGAGCTTGCGCTCGTCGCCGCGGACCCAGCCGTTCTGGACGAAGACCTCGGTCCCATCGGCGCGGACTTCGCTGATCGTCGCCTGCAGGTCGACGCTCGGGGCCGAGGAGCGGACCCAGAGCTTGACCGCGCCGGCGCCGATCGCGGTCGTGTCTTCGGCGAGCGGCGGGGTCAGGTAGGAGACGGCGCTGCCGGCTGGGCTCTGCGCCCATTCGTAGCTGGGGGTCGCGGTCCAGAGGCCGCCGCTGCCCGAGCCCGTGTCGCCGTTGAAGTCGGTCTTCGGCAGGGCACGGGCGTTCCACCTGAACTGGTCGGCGTGGCTGCCGCCCGGCGGCGCCGGGTCGAGGGAGCCGCCCGGCGCCAGGTACCAGGAGCGCGCCTGGGTGCCGGGGATCGGGAAGCCGGCGAAGGACTGTTCGAAGCCGGCGTAGGGCTGGCCGGGCGTGGTGCCGCCGGCGCCGTTGTCGAAGAGGACGCGGACGGACGGTTGGGCTTCGAAGGCGGCGAGCGCGCCCGCGTAGGTCGGCTCGAGCTGGACGGGGTCCGGTGGCAGGGTGACGCCGGCGACCCCCATCGCCTGCGAGTAGATCAGCGGCGCCGCGGCCTGGATCGCCGCTGCGTGGACGATCGGCGCCTGCTTGGCGACGTAGAGCTGGAGGAAGTCGTACCAGCGGTTGGCGGTCGCCGGGTCGAGCGAGTCGATGTGGGTCCCGTTGGTGAAGGTGAACCACTTGCGCTCGGTGCCGGTGAAGTGCTCGGCGAGGTCGGGGCAGTGGCCGCCGGTCTGCTCGTCGGTCCACTGGCAGGCCATGAACGTCGGCACGTTGATCTTGTGGACGAAGGTGATCGGCGAGAGCGGGTCGGCGACCTTCGGCCGGTAGTGGCTGTTGGCCTTGACCTTGGCCAGCAGGTTGACCGCTTCGCCGTGCAGCGCCTGGTTTTCCCTGCAGGTTCGGTCGCCTTCCTGGATCCGCCTGTAGGCCCAGGCCTGACCCCCGGTCGGGGAGGCCGGTTTCGCGTCGTCGACCCGCTCTTCGGCCCAGGGCACCGCGAACCCGGTGTTGAGGATGCCGCCGGGGTAGAGCGTCGTCTGGGTGCTGTCGAGGACCGAGAGCGGGGCGATCGCCGCCAGGCTCGGCGGCTGCGTCGCGGCGACGAAGAGCTGGCTGATCCCGCCGTAGGAGATCCCCATCATCCCGACCTGGTGGTTGGCCACCCAGGGCTGGCGGGCGACCGTCTCGATCACGTCGTAGCCGTCGAGGCTCTGCAGCGGTTCGAAGAAGTCGAAGGCGCCGCCCGAGCAGCCGGTGCCGCGCATGTTGACGTCGACGACGGTGAACCCCATCAGGTTGGCGATCGTCGCCAGCCCGCTTTCGGGCCCGGCCGGGTTGGCGTAGCCGTAGCCGGCGTACTCGATCAGGGTCGGGGTCGGTTCGGTTCCCGCCCCGCCCTGGGGCGGGTGCACGTCGATCGCCAGCTTGGTCCCGTCCCGCGTCGTCAGGTACCCATAGCCGCTGGGCGGGATCGACTGTTCGTAGACCGAGGTGCTGGGCGGCGCCGACTTCGTCGTCAGCACTAGCAGCGGCCCCGACCGCGGCCCCTTTGCCCCGAGCCGTACTCGGTAGCCCTTGCCCGGCTTGACCTTGCGGAAGAGGACGGCGCCGAGCGGGTCGGCGCTCTTCGTTGCGACAGTGCGACCCTTGCGGTCGAGCAGTGCCACCTTGGCGCCGCCGTGCAGCCCGGTCGCGTAGACCTGTTCGACGCTGCCGTGGGCGTCGACGGACGCAGCCGCGGGACTGGCCAAAGCCAGCATGGCAAGCAGCACCCCGAGAGCTCCTCCGACCCGCAAGATGCCTCTGTTTCTAGCATGACGCCATGAGCGACTACGGACACGAGCTCGAGTTCGGGACCTTCGTCACCCCCGCCGCCGAGGCGCCCGAGGGCGTCGTGCGGCTAGCGGAATTGGCCGAGGAGGTCGGGCTTGAGGTCGTCAGCTTTCAGGATCACCCCTACCAGTCGCGCTTCCTCGACACCTGGACGCTGCTCTCCTACGTCGCCGCCCGGACCAACCGGGTGAAGCTGGCGCCGAACGTGCTCAACCTGCCGCTGCGCCCGCCGGCGGTGATGGCGCGGGCGGCGGCGAGCCTCGACCTGCTGAGCGGCGGCCGAGTCGAGCTGGGGCTCGGGGCCGGCGCCTTCTGGGATGCGATCGAGGCGATGGGCGGCGAGCGGCTGACGCCCGGCGCCAGCGTCGACGCCCTGGCCGAGGCGATCGAGGTGATGCGGGCGCTGTGGGACACGGGCGCGCGCGGCGGCGCCCGCGTCGAGGGCGAGCATCACCGCCTGCGCGGCGCCCATCGCGGCCCGACGCCCGCGCACCGGATCGGGCTTTGGATCGGCGCCTACAAGCCGCGCATGCTGGCGCTGACCGGCCGCCTCGGCGACGGCTGGCTGCCAAGCGTCCCTTATATGGAGCGCGGCGGCCTGGCGCGGGGCAACGGCGTGATCGACGCCGCCGCCGAGGCCGCCGCTCGCGACCCGCGCGAGGTTCGCCGCCTGCTCAACGTCTCCGGCGCCTACTCCGACGGCGCCCCCGGCCCGCTCTCGGGGTCTCCAGCGCAGCAGGCCGAGGAGCTGGCGCGGCTGGCGCTCGAGGACGGGATCTCGGGCTTCTTCCTGACCGGCGACGATCCCGCCGCCGTGCAGCGCTTCGCCGCCGAGGTCGCGCCGGCGACCCGCGAGCTAGTCGCGGCAGCGCGCGAGCGCGCCGGCGGAGAGGACGCCGATCCGGCTGCGGTTGCGCTGCAGTCCGGGCTCGCCTCCGTCGCGGCCGACGAGGTCGGCGGCGAGCCGGCAGCGGGCGGCGAGTACGGACGGCTCGGCGTCGCACCTACCCCCGACGACGGCAGCCGTCTCGCGGCGCCGCGCTGGGACGAGTCGACCCGTCCCCACCGCAACCCCTCGGGACCGGAGGTCGAGTACAGCAATCGCGGCCGTGCCGCCGGCCAGCACCTGGTCGACGTCCACGACCACCTGCGCCAGGAGCTGGCCGAGCTGCGCGACGTCGTCGCCCAGGTCCGCGACGGCGCGCTCTCGGCCGGCGACGCCCGCTCGGCCCTGAGCGAGATGGCGCTGCGCCAAAACGACTGGACGCTGGGCGCCTTCTGCAGCCGCTACTGCCGCGCGGTTGCCCAGCACCACACGCTCGAGGACGACTCGATCTTCCCCCACCTGCAGCGGGCCGACCCGCAGCTGGTCCCGGTGATCGACCGGCTCGCCGAGGAGCACCTCGTCATCCACGACGCGATCGAGGAGGTCGACCGCGCCCTCGTCCACCATCTCGAGCACCCCGAGGACTTCGACCGCCTGCAGATTGCGATCGACGTCCTCACCGACACCCTCCTCTCGCACCTCTCCTACGAGGAGCACGAGCTGGTCGAGCCGCTCGCCCGCGTCGGCTTCTACCCGGGCCAGCTGTAGTCAGCGGTCAGGCGCCGAGCTCGCGCGAGCGCTGCGCCGCGGCGGCGATCGCGTCGAGGAAGGCGGCGCGGACGCCGGCGCGCTCGAGCTCGCGCAGGCCGGCGGCGGTGGTGCCGCCCGGCGAGGTGACCGCGGCGCGCAGCTCGGCGGGGCTCGATTCGCCCTCGGCCAGCAGCCGAGCGGAGCCGAGCAGCGTCTGGTAGGCGAGCGCCTCGGCGACGTCTCGGGACAGCCCGTCGAGGACGCCGGCCTCGACCATCGCCTCGGCGACGAGGAAGACGTAGGCGGGCCCGGAGCCCGAGAGCCCGGTGACCGAATCGATCGCCGCCTCGGGCACGCGGACGACGGTCCCGACCGCGCCGAGGATCTCCTCCGCCCAGGCCATGTCTTCCTCGGTAGCGCCTGCTCCGGCGCAGATCGCTGCCGCGCCGGCGCCGATCAGCGCCGGCGTGTTAGGCATCGCGCGGACGACGCGCAGCCGCCCGCGCCCCGCCGCCTCGATCGCCTCCGTCTTCACCCCGGCGGCGACCGAGAGCACTCGCTCGACGCCGGCCTCCGCCAGGGCGCGGGCCGCCTCGGCGACGACCCCCGGCTTCACCGCCAGCACCGCGGCGGCGCTGGGGGCGGGGGAGTCGAGGACGGCAACACCGGGATGGGCGGCCGTCAGCTCCTCGCGGCGCGAGGGCAGCGGCTCGACGACGGCGAGCTCGGCGGGCGCCATCCCGTTGGCGAGAATGCCGCCGAGCAGGGCCTCGCCCATGCGGCCGCCGCCGACGATCAGGACGGTGTGCTTGTTCTCGGCAGCGCTCATCCGGCTACAGGCTGCCAGACCGCGTAGTTTTTGGCCGATGCAGACCGGGGCTGAAACGACGACGCGGGTCGCCGCCGTGCAGCTTCGCTCTGGCCCCGAGAAGGCGGAGAACATCGCCCGCGCCGGCGAGCTGGTCGCCGCCGCTGCCGAGCGCGGCGCCCGGATCGTCGTCCTGCCGGAGAAGTGGACCGGGATGGGCGATGCCGAGGAGCTGCGCGGCTTCGCCGAGCCGCTGCGCGCCGGCCCCGCCTACGAGGCCATGCGCGGCTGGGCGGCGGAGCTCGGCGTCGCCGTCGTCGGCGGCTCGATCACCGAGCTGCTCGAGAACGGCTGGCTCGCCAACACCTCCGTCGCCTTCGAGGCCGGCGGCGAGGAGGCCGGCGTCTACCGCAAGCTCCACATGTTCGACGTCGAGGTCGGCGGCCGCGTCTACCGCGAGTCCGAGGCCGAGGAGGCGGGGGAGGAGGTCGTCGCCTGCGAGCTCGCCGGCTGGCGCACCGGGCTCAGCATCTGTTACGACCTGCGCTTCCCCGAGCTGTTTCGCGCCCTCGTCGATGGCGGCGCCCGCCTGCTCGTGGTTCCCGCCGCCTTCACCCTGGCGACCGGTCGCGACCACTGGGAAGTACTGCTGCGGGCCCGCGCGATCGAGGACCAGTGCTTCGTCGTCGCCGCCAACCAGTGGGGCGAGCCGGCCGGCATCCCCTGCTTCGGCCGCTCGATGGTCGTCGACCCCTGGGGCCTCGTCCTCGCCCAGGCGCCCGACGAGGACGGCATCGCCGTCGCCGATCTCGACCGCGCCCGCCAGGACGAGGTCCGCGCCAAGCTTCCCGCCCTCGACCACCGGCGCCCCGAGCTCTACTGACGGCGTGGCG
>DATKLT010000068.1:0-85739 GCA_035542315.1 Solirubrobacterales bacterium
CCCCCCCCCGCCACTCGATCAGCAAAGTCGCCTCGGCGTGGCGCGTCACTTCGGCGGCATCCGCAGGGCGCCGTCGAGCCGGATCGTCTCGCCGTTCAGCATCGGGTTGGCGACGATCTGACCGACCGTCAGCGCGTACTCCTCGGGGCGGCCCAGCCGCGAGGGGAAGGGGACGCCGGCGCCGAGCGCCTCACGGGCCGCCTCGGGCAGCGCCGCCAGCAGCGGCGTGTCGAAGAGGCCGGGGGCGATCGTCATCACCCGCACCCCCTTGGAGGCCATGTCGCGCGCGGCGGGCAGGGTCATGCCCACGATCCCGCCCTTCGCCGCCGCGTAGGCGACCTGGCCGATCTGGCCGTCGAAGGCGGCGATCGAGGCGGTGTTGACGCAGACCCCGCGCTCGCCCTCTTCGTTGGGCTCGTTGCCGATCATCGCCGCGGCGGCCAGCCGCAGCACGTTGAAGGTCCCGATCAGGTTGACCTTGACCACGTTGGAGAACGGTTCCAGCTGGTGCGCTCCGCGAGCCCTGGCCAGCCGCTCCGCCCAGCCGATCCCAGCGCAGCAGACGGAGATACGCAGGCCGCCCTCGCCGCCAGCGGCAGCGGCGACCGCCGCCTCGACCTGCCCGGCGTCGGTGACGTCGGCAAGGGCGAAGTCGGCGCCGATCTCCGAGGCGAGTGCTTCGCCGCGCTCGGCGTCGAGGTCGGCGATCGTGACCCTGGCGCCGCCGATTGCCAGCGCTCGCGCGGTGGCGGCGCCGAGCCCGGAGGCTCCGCCGGCTACCAGGGCTCCGCTCCCCTCGACCCTCATCGTCGCCGACCCTACCGAGCCCGAGCCTCTGGTGAACGCAGGTGTTCACAAGCCGGTAATCGGAGGCGGGTAGGGTTTTCACATCGCCACCGAGGTGACGGCAAACTCCAAGGCAGCGATTGCGGACCTCCTGGCAGAAGCCAGGCAGCGGACGCTCGCCCTGATCGAGCCGCTCGACGACGAGCAGCTCAACCGTGTGTACTCGCCGATCCTCAGCCCGCTCGCCTGGGACCTCGGCCACATCGCCAACTTCGAGGAGCTCTGGCTGGTGCAGACGATCGGCAACCGCGAGCCGCTGCACGGCGAGCTCGGCCGCTTCTACGACGCGATCGAGAACCCGCGCAAGACCCGCGGTCAGCTGCCGATCCTGCGCGATACCGAGCTGCGCGCCTACATGGCCGAAGTCCGCGAGCGCACGCTCGAGGTGCTCGACGGAGTCGATCTCGGTCCCGACGCCGCCGACCCGCTGCTCCGCGATGGCTTCGTCTACGAGATGCTGCTCGCCCACGAGTTCCAGCACAACGAGACGATGCTGCAGCTGCTGCAGCTGGTCGAGGGCTACGAGCCAGCGCTGGAGCTCGGTACCGAACCGGTCACCGTGGACGGCCCGGACACCGTCCTGATCGAGGCCGGCGACTACGAGATCGGCGCTCCGCAGGACGGCTTTGCCTACGACAACGAGCGCGCTCGTCACGAGGTCGAGCTCGACGCCTTCGAGATCGACCGAACCGTTGTCGTCAATTCTTCGTACATAGCTTTCATGGAGGAGACCGGAGCCGCCCCGCCGTCCTACTGGGAGCGCGACTGCGACGGCGCCTGGGTCGGCACCGCGCGCGGCCGGCGAGTTCCGGTCGAGCGAGACCATCCCGTCGTCCACGTCTCCTGGGAGCAGGCGGAGGCCTTCGCCCGCTGGGCTGGCAAGCGCCTGCCGACCGAGCAGGAGTGGGAGGCCGCCCGCGAGCGCCTCGACGACGTCGGTCAGGTCTGGGAGTGGACCTCCTCGCATTTCCTGCCCTACCCGGGCTTCGAGGCGTTCCCTTACCGCGAGTACTCCGAGGTCTTCTTCGGCGATACCTACCGGGTCCTGCGCGGCGGCTCCTGGGCGACGCACCCGCATGTCGCCCGCCCCAGCTTCCGCAACTGGGATTTGCCGCAGCGCAGCCAGATCTTCGCCGGGATTCGCTGCGCGAGGGACGCGTCGTGATCGCGATCGACGTCCACCTCGACGCCGATGCAGCGGAGGCAATGGCGAGCGACGTGCGCGAGGGGCTGACCTCCTCGCCGAAGGAGCTCTCGCCCAAGTACTTCTACGACGAGCGGGGCTCGCAGCTCTTCGAGCAGATCACCGAGCTGGAGGAGTACTACCCGACTCGGCGCGAGCGCGAGATCCTCAGCGACCGCTCGGCCGAGATCCTCGCCGCCGCCGGTGCTCCGGGCACCCTGGTCGAGCTCGGCTCCGGCTCGGCGTCGAAGACGCGCCACCTGCTCGACGCGATGCGCAACGCCGCCTGCCTGCGCACCTACGTCCCGGTCGACATCTCCGAGGAGATCACGCAGGAGACGGCGCGGACGCTGGTCGACGAGTACCCCGGGCTAGAGATCCGCGGTCTGGTCTGCGACTTCGAGGTCGACCTCGAGCGGATCCACAGCGACGGCTCGCCGCGCCTGATCGCCTTCCTCGGCGGCACGATCGGCAATCTCTACCCGGGTGAGCGGCGTGAGTTCCTGACCCGGATCGGCAGCCTCTTCGGCCCCGGCGACCACCTCCTGCTCGGCACCGACCTGGTCAAGGAGACTGGCCGCCTCGAGGCCGCCTACGACGACGCTGCCGGCGTCACCGCCGAGTTCAACAAGAACGTGCTCGCCGTCCTCAATCGCGAGCTCGGTGCCGACTTCGACCTCGACGCCTTCGAGCACGTCGCCCGCTACGACGCCCGCGAGGAGCGGATGGACATCCGCCTGCGCTCGCTCTCCGAGCAGACCGTCCAGCTCGCCGACCTCGACCTCTCCGTCGACTTCGCTGCCGGCGAGGAGATGCGGACCGAGATCTCAGCCAAGTTCACCCGCGAGCGCCTCGAGTGCGTCTACACCGAATCGGGCCTGGAGATGTGCGGCTGGTTTAAGGATGCTGCGGGCGACTACGCTCTGAGTCTCGCTCGCGCAGCGTAGAGCGCGACGACCCGCCCCTGATCGCACACCGACGGGCAGGTAGGTGTGCAATCAGGGGCGGATCTGCGTTGGGGGAGGGCAGGTTCGCGCCGTTGTCGACATTTCCCTGGCTATAGCAAGGGAAAAGTCGACAACGCTCTCGCGTCCCGCCAAACCGCCCCGAGCTCAGCCTGACCCGCACACCTACCTGCCCTTGGAGGTGTGCGGGTCAGGCCCCCAGCTCGCCTCAGCTCGGCGCCAGCGCTTCGATCAAACCCGCTTGTTGGTCGGGTGGGGCGACGAGCATCAGGATCGGCAACGTGATGCCGCCCGCTACGAAGCGATCGAGTCGCTCCCGCATCTGCTCCGGCGTGCCGAAGACGAAGGTGTCCTCGATCAGCTCCCAGGGCGCTGCTTCGGCCGCCGCCTTGCGGTCGCCGGCCTGCCAGGCCTCGACCATCGGGTCGATCTGCTCGCCGTAGCCGAGCCAGCGGACGAAGGCTTCGTAGACGGGGACGGTGATGTAGGAGGAGAACATGAAGCGGGCCAGCGGCTCGACCTGCTCGCGCTCGCCGGGGATGCAGAAGAAGCGGCAGAGCAGCTCGAAGCCGTCCGGCGCGCTCTCGAGCTGGGCGCTCACCCTGGGCAGGCCGGCGAGCGGGAGGAAGTTGGTGAAGGCGCCGTCGGCGCGCTCGACCGCCAGCTCGAGCATCTTGCCGCGCAGCGCCGCGAGCACGATCGGCAGTGGCTGGGCTGGCGCCGTCTCCAGCTTGAAGCCGGTCGCGGTCCGCTCTCCGGCGAGCGCCGCCTGCAGGAAGTCGAGCGTCTCCCGCATCTTCGCCAGCGGCTTCTCGAAGGGGATCCCGTTCCAGCCTTCGACGATCCGGTCCGAGGAGGAGCCGATGCCGAGCACGAAGCGGCCGCGGGAGGCGTCGGCCAGCGCCGCCGCCTCCTGCGCGAGCAGCGCCGGGCCGCGCTGGAAGACGCCGACGACGCCGGTTCCGAGGCGCGCCCGCTCGGTCCAGGCGGCGCTGAGCGAGAGCGGCGTGAAGCCGTCGGGCCCGTTCGTCTCGCCGCTCCAGAGGTCGGTATAGCCGCAGGCCTCGGCCCGCCTGACCAGATCCCCCAAGTCGGCGAGCGGAACCCCCGCCAACGGCAGCGTCAATCCCCAACGCCTCTCCATGCGACGACCATATAGCCTGCGCGGCGATGTCTGACGCATCGCAGGTCAAGCCGGACCGCAACCTCGCGCTGGAGCTGGTTCGCGTAACCGAGGCGGCGGCGCTTGCCTCGGCTCGCTGGGTCGGCCGCGGCGACAAGATCGCCGCCGATGGCGCCGCGGTCGACGCGATGCGATTCGTCCTTGACTCGGTCTCGATGGATGGCACCGTGGTTATCGGCGAGGGCGAGAAGGACGAAGCTCCGATGCTCTACAACGGCGAGCGAATCGGCGACGGGACGCCGCCGGTGGTCGACATCGCGGTCGACCCCCTCGAGGGCACGCGGCTCTGTGCACTGGGAATGCCGAGTGCGATCGCGGTCATCGCCCTTGCCGAGCGCGGCTCGATGTTCGACCCCGGCCCCTGTGTCTACATGGAAAAGATGGCGGGCGGGGAAGAGATCGCCGACCTCCTCGACCTCGACCGGCCGCTGCCGGAGACGCTGAAGCTGATCGCCGAGCGCAAGGGGGGGACGATCGGCGACGTGATCGTCGTCATGCTCGACCGCCCCCGTCACGAGGACGCGATCCGCGAAGTGCGCGAAGCCGGCGCCCGGATCCGGCTGATCACCGACGGCGACGTCTCGGCGGCGCTGCTGGCGGTCAGCGAACGCTCGCCGGTCGACCTGCTCTGGGGGATAGGGGGCACCCCCGAGGGCGTGATCTCCGCCGCGGCGCTGAAGTCGATGGGCGGCCAGCTGCTGGGCCGACTCTGGCCTCGCAACGATGAGGAGCGCTCGGCTGCGGTCGAGGCGGGGTACGAGCTCGAGCGGGTACTGACGGCGAACGATCTTTGCGGCGGCGAGGACGTCTTCTTCTCCGCCACCGGCGTCACCGACGGGGACGTCCTCCAGGGCGTCCGCTACCGCGGCGCCGGCGTCACCACCGAATCGCTGGTGATGCGCTCGCGCTCGGGTACCGTGCGACGCGTGCATGCCCGCCACGATCGCGACAAGCTGCGCGCGATTCTCGGGTCCTCGGCTCACCGCTACGGCTGAGGCGGCTGCAAACCGGCGCCTGCCGGCGTCCTCAGTCGCTTGTGTGCAGAGCACACGGCGCTCCCTGCGTCCTTGGCAGGCTTGGTTTTCGCCGCCTCAGCGGCTAGAAACGTGCGCGTTCGTATAGGAAACGATACCGTTCTAATAAAGAACTCCTGATAATGTCTAAGCCTGCTTGTCAAAGGGGAGAAAACTTGACTAGCGCAGACCGGTCGGATCAGGAAGGTGTCAGCGGCGTGATCGAGCCTCCGGGTGGCGAGGTCGGCGACCCCGGGCTGGGAGCTGGCCTGCGCGTCCTCACGGTTCTCTCGACCCCGCTCAACTTCCTCGTCCTCAGGGCCCTGGGAGAGCGGCCGATGCGGCTCGCGGAGCTGCGCCGCGCAACCGGGCTGCCGGCGCAGACGACGCTGCGCGGCCACCTCGCGAGCCTGATCGAGATCGGCGCCCTGAGCAAACGGCCGACCAGCCAGATGCCGTACGCGGTCGAGAACGAGCTGACCGAGATGGGACACGAGATGCTGGTCGTCGCCGACCGTCTCGAGGCCTGGCTGGGCGCGGCGCCCGAGGCCCCCAGCTCGCTTGCCGACGGCAGCGCGCGGGGCATCGTCAAGGCCTTCGTCGACGGCTGGGGCTCGACCATGCTGCGCGGATTGGGGGGCAGCCCGATGTCACTGACCGAGCTCGATCGCGGTATCGCCGAGCTCAGCTACCCGGCGCTGGAGCGCCGCCTTTCCAGCATGCGGATGGCGGGTCTGGTCGAGGCCTGCGAGCGCCCCGGTGCCAGCACCCCGTACACGGTCACCGAGTGGGCCCGGCGCGGCGTCGGACCGCTCGTCGCCTCGGGTCGCTGCGAGCGCCTCTACATGCGCGACCGCGGCGCGCCGATCACTCGCGAGGACATCGAGGCAGCCTTCATGCTGAGCCTGCCCCTGGTCGGGCTGCCCGACGCGACCAGCGGCTCCTGTCAGCTCGAAGTCGAGGCCGACCCGGCCGACGCCCGCGGGCAGGTCGGGGTCCGTGTCACGGTCGAGCGCGGGAGGGTCGCCTCCTGCGACACGGATCCCGGGCCGACAGGGGACGACTTCGCCAGCGGGCCGGCGGAGAACTGGCTCGACGCCGTCAACGGCGGCAGGGCGGAGGCGCTCAGCTTCGGCGCAGGCAAGATGGCGGTGGGCTTGGTCCTCGCCCTCCATACCGCGCTGGCGGCCGTCTAGTTTGGGTCCTGAGGCTTGCCTGCGGCGATGCGCTCGCGCTCGGCGCGAGCTGCGTCTTCTCCGACGAAGGGGACGAGCAGCTCGAAGGTCAGCTCCGGCAGCAGGCTCGGCAGCTCCGCTGTGCGTCGCCTGACGATCTCTGCGTAGACCCGGGCCAGGGTGCCGCCGACGCCGATGCTGGCCGCCTCCGGCAGGTCGGGACGAGGGCCGTCGCGGCCGACGCCCGAGTCGAGCAGCCGGGTGAACCGCGTGAAGTCCTGGTGGAAGCGCTCGCGGGCGAGCGGTCCGACCGAGCTCATCTCGATCAGGATGAAGCGGCCGACGTCGGGGTCGGCGGCGAACCACTCGAGCGCTGCGGCGAGGCCGGCGCTGACCCGGTCGACCCAGGGTCCGGGGGCGTCGTAGGCGCGGCGCACCTGGGCTTCGAGGTCGTCGACGAGCAGCGCATGGGCTGTGCGCATGCACTGCAGTTTGTCCTCGAACAGTTCGTAGAAGCTCTCGCGGCCGACGCCAGCCACTTCGAGAATGTCGGCCACCGTGGTCGCCTCGTAGCCCTTGTTGGCGATCACTCGCACCACCGCGGCCAGCAGCCGCTCGCGCTGGGAGCGGGTGATGATCTCGCGCGGCAGCCCGTGCCGCCCGCGCGGCAGACGCCACTGACGGAGGTCGGCTTCGGGCTCGCTCACGGTTGGGCGACGGCGTCGGCGCAGATGTCCTCGTGGGCAAGGCGCGACTGCCGCACGGCCTCCTCGTGACCGGCGAAGGGAACGAGTGCGAGGTAGACCATCTCCGGGTGCAGCTGGGGCAGGCGGTCGGCGCGGCCGCCGGCGATCTCGCTGAAGATCAGGAGGTGGGCGCGGCCGGCGACGAGGCCGGGGTCGGTATGGCGGACGGGGGTGCCGTCCTTGCTCCAGAGCCCTTCCAGGGCGGGGACCAAGATCTGGCCATAGCGGTGTGGCGACGCGGGGTCGACGGCAACCGCCTCGGCGGCAAGGAGCTGCGCCAGCTCCGGCCGCGCGGCGAGGGTTTCGAGAAGCGCGGCGCTGGTCTTACGGACGGCCTCAGCCGGCGAGTCGGCGCGCGAGACCGAAGCGGCGGCAACCGCGCGCAGCTCGTCGAGGGCGAACTCGAGGGTGGCGTCGAAACAGGTGCGCTTGTCCGGGAAATGTTTGTAGAAGGTGGTGCGGGAGATGCAGGCGCGGGCGACGATGTCGGAGATCGTCGTCGCCGCATAGGTCTTCTCGGCGCAGCTCTCGAGCATCGCCGCGACGATCCGCTGGCGCTGGGAGCGTGGGCCGACGTCGACGGGGAGACTGGGACGGAGCACGTTCCGCCCCGTTTCAGAACTCGACTGTTTTTGCATCAATTCGATTGTTTCATTCCGCGCGGCGATTCGCTTGCATCGCGGGATTCGACACCGATTCGGCGCCTGCTGGGGACTGGCAGAGGGGGCCTGGACGCTCAGGCCTCTTGAAACCGGACATATCCGCCGATAAGTGGGACGTGTCGACCATTCGCCGTGCCGCAACTGACACCTGGAGCGGGTTCGTCGGGCCCGAGGGCTCGCGAGCCGTCGCCTGGCCCGCGACCTTCGCGCTGCTGGCGCTGGCACTGCTCGTCTACGACCACGTCCAGGACAAGATCACCCACCTGGTCTTCTGGCTCTGCGTCGGGCTGATCGGCGCCGTGTTCATCTGGCTGGTGGAGACGGCACGGCGCAAAACCAGCGCCCTCGCCATCGCTCGACGGCTCTCGCACTTCGACGTCGTCAGCGGCCTGCCCGATCGCGCTTCACTCGTCGCGGACCTCGCTTCGGACCGGCTTGGCGAGGGGCGGCAGCGCTTGGTCATGATCGAGCTCGATGGGCTGCAGTCCTTCTACGACGGCTTCGGCGCCGTGGCTGGCGACGAGCTGGTCGCGGAAATGGCCGGACGCCTGATCGGCATCCTCGAGCGCACCGGCGGCATGGCCTACCGCGTCGACAGCTCCCGCTTCGCCGTGCTCGCGCCCGATTCCAGCGGCCTCTCGGGCGAGGCGCTGACCAGCGCCTCGGTCACGGCCGGGAAGGGCGACAGCGGCGATCTGCTGATCAGCCGCTCCCATGGCGAGGTCCTCGTCCCCGACGAGGCAGCGGACCCGGAGACGGCATTGCGCTTGGCCGGCCAGCGGGTGAGCGCCAGCAAGCAGCGCCAGCAGCGTTCGGCGCGCCGTCAGGCGCACGCCGTGCTGATGGCCGTGCTCGCCGCCCGTCGCCCCGATCTGCGCCGCCACCTGCGCACGGTCGCCTTCCGGGCGATCTCGGTCTCACGTCGCCTCGGTCTCCCAGGCGAGGACGTCGACGACGTCTTCCTCGCCGCCGAGCTGCAGGACATCGGCATGCTGACCGTGCCCGAGGTGGTGCTCGAGAAACGCGAGGCACTCGACGAAAACGAGGCGATGATGATCCGCAACCACCCGGTCGCGGGCGCTGGCATCGTCGCCACCGCGCCCGGTCTGGGCGAGGTGGCGAGGATCATCCGTGCGATCTCCGAGCGCTACGACGGATCCGGCTATCCCGACCACCTGGCCGCCGACCGGATTCCGGTCGGGGCGCGGGTGATCGCGGTCTGCGTCGCCTACGCGGCGATGACGACGCCGCGCCCGTATCGCGCCGCGCAGTCATCCGAGGCCGCCGTGGAGGAGCTGCGCCGCTGCGCGGGGAGCCAGTTCGACCCCCAGGTCGTCGACGCGCTGGTCGCCGACATCGAAGAGGAAAATGCCGGCCTGCACGCGCATCCGGCCTTCGATCACGCCGCGGCGGCATCCGAGGCGCAGCGCGCGCGGCTGACCGTCGTTCCCGGCGGGGCCACCGCCTGAGCCGGGGCGGCGGACCCGGTCAGAGCTGAGCCGGGGGCTGTTCGCCGTACCCCGACTCCCCGCACCGCGGCGGCCCGCGGTAGGGCAGTTCGCCGGTGTCGTGGACCTCGTAGCGCAGGGAGTTGATCACCCCGCCGACCATCAGCGCCAGGCTGAGGACGTAGAACCAGAGGAGGGCGATGAGGATGAAGCCGAGGGTCGAGCCGAGGCGGGAGAGGGAGGAGACGTTGGCGAGGTAGATCGGGAAAAGCCAGTTGGCGAGCCCGGCGGCGATCGTCACGAACAGGGCCCCTGGCCAGACCGCGCGCCACGGCATGTGGCCCTTCGGCACCGCCCAGAAGATGACGGCGCAGATCAGGAAGGTGACGAGCAGAGCCGCCCCGAGCAGCAGGACGGTATCGAGCCCTTTCAGATGGGAGAGGCCGAGCGGCAGTTTGTCGGTGCTGGAGACGACGGCGCTCTCGATCGTCGGCGCGAAGATGCTGGCGGCGATGAAGAGGACGACGACCGCGAGCATCGCGAACGAGAATCGCTTCTGCTCGACCCAGCCGCGGCACTCGACGTGGTAGATCCGGCAGAAGGCGGTGTCCATCGCCCCCCAGAAGGAGGCGCCGATCCAGAGCGAGCCGAAGAAGGCGGCGATCCCGATCGTCGTCGAGTTGTCCTGGATTTTGGTGAGGACGTCGGTCAGCGTGTGCTGCTCGACGTTGGGAAAGAGCCTTTGCAGGTCGTTGAGGACGCCTTCCTCGACGCCGCCGATCTTCAGCACCTGGCCGAAGACGAAGAGGACGAGGAGGGCGAACGGGAAGACCGCCAGCATCAGGTTGTAGGCGACCATCGCCGCCAGTCCCGTCACGTTCTCCTTGTAGGCGCGCTGCCAGAAGGCGCGCAGCCAGGAGACCGGATGGGGGGTCGAGTCGGGCATTGACTTTACAAACTGAAGCGACTACCATGCGAACAGGCGTTTGACGGTTTTGACGCCCGCCCAAAGGGGCACAATGCAGTGCAAGGCCTTAATTCGCGGACCGCGTCATTGGTCCGCTTTTTCATCGTCCGGCGCGACTTTATGCCCGCGACGGCATTTAATCGTCCAGGACTAATTACCAAGCGCGAGGGAAACGAGTAGACACGGATGCTGGTAGCAGAGCTTCAGGAGTTGGAGGAGGTTAAAAACCTCATCAATCGCGGTCAGCAGCTCGGCGTGCTGACTTTCGGCGACGTCGCTTCGGCGGTCTCCGAGGTGGATCTCGACGAGTCCGACGTCGAGGACCTGTACGGGCACCTCGAGAAGTCGGGGATCGAGCTCGTCGAGGACATGGACCCCGCCCAGAAAGCGGCGGCGGACGCGATGCCCGCGGACACCGGGAAAAAAGGGCGCCGGCGCCAGAAAGCGGCGCTCGACCTGAAACCCGACATGACCACGGACTCGCTGCAGCTGTTCCTCAAGGACATCGGCAAAGTCCGCCTGCTGACCGCCCAGGAGGAGGTCGAACTCGCCAAACGGATCGAGCGCGGCGACCTCGACGCGAAGCAGAAAATGGTCGAGTCGAACCTGCGCCTGGTCGTCTCGATCGCGAAAAATTACCGCAACCAGGGGCTTCCCTTCCTCGATCTGATCCAGGAGGGCACGCTCGGCCTGGTCCGTGCGGCAGAGAAGTTCGACTACCGCAAGGGATTCAAGTTCTCCACCTACGCGACCTGGTGGATCCGGCAGGCGATCGCCCGCGCTCTGGCCGACAAGGCGCGCACGATCCGGATCCCGGTCCACGTCGTCGAGAAGCTGAACAAGATCGGCCGCGCCGAGCGCAAGCTGGTCACCGAGCTCGGTCGTGAGCCGACGCCGGAGGAGATCGCCGAGGTCACCGGCATCGATCCCGAGGAGGTCGACTCGATCAAGCGCTCCGCCCAGGCCCCGGTCTCGCTGGAGAAGCCGGTTGGCGACGAGGAGGAGTCGGAGTTCGGCCAGTTCATCGCCGACGAGAAGGCCGAGTCCCCGTTCGACCGGGCGGCGGACCTGCTGACCAAAGAGGCGCTGAAGGAAGCCCTCGAGAACCTCTCCTACCGCGAGCGCCGCGTGCTCGAGCTCCGTTACGGGCTTGGCGGCGAGCACCCGCGGACCCTGGACGAGGTCGGCCGCACCTTCAACGTCACCCGCGAGCGAATCCGCCAGATCGAGAACCAGTCGCTGAAAAAGCTGCAGAGTCTCGGTGAGGCGCAGAAATTGAGGGAGGTCGCTTAGGCGACCTCCCGCTGTCGCCTGCAACCCGCTTCGCAGCAGGGTTTAAGGCTGAGGGCATCCCGACCGATATAGGTCGGGATGTTCGACATCAAGTCCGCACTCCGCACCCTCGTCGAGCGCGAGGGGTCCGATCTGCACATCAAGGTCGATTCGCCGCCGGTGGCGCGCATGCACGGCGAGCTGCTGCCGCTGGAGGGCTTCGGCGTGCTCAGCGCCGAGGACACCGAGAAAGCCCTTCACGACATCGCTGAGCCGCGCTCGGTTGCCGAGTTCGAGGAGGACGGCGAGGCCGACTTCGCCTACGCGCTGCCGGAAGTCTCCCGCTACCGCGTCAACGTCTTCAAACAGCGCGGCGCGGTCTCGATCGTCTGCCGCGCGATTCCCTTCCAGATCCGCTCGATCGACGACCTCGGCCTGCCCGAGGTCGTTCGCACGCTGGCCGAGGAGCAGCGCGGGATCGTCCTCGTCACCGGCACCACCGGCTCCGGCAAGAGCACGACGCTGGCGGCGATGATCGACCACATCAACTCGACCCGGGCGCGGCACATAGTCACGCTCGAGGACCCGATCGAGTACCTGCACCCGGACAAGAGCTCGATCATCAACCAGCGCGAAGTCGGCTCCGACACCAAGAGCTTCGCCCGCGCCATGCGCAGGGTCCTGCGCCAGGACCCCGACGTGATCCTGATCGGCGAGATGCGCGACGAGGAGACCGTGCGCACGGCGCTTTCGGCAGCCGAGACCGGACACCTCGTGCTCTCCACCGTCCACACCCTCGACGCGACCGAGACCGTCAACCGCATCATCGACTTCTTCCCCCCGCACCTGCAGCACCAGGCGCGGGTGATGCTCGCCGCCACCCTGAAAGGCGCGATCGCGCAGCGCCTCGTCCCCGACGTGAGCGGGGAGGGGCGGGTGCCGGCATCGGAGATCCTGGTCGTCACCGGGCGGGTCGAGGACCTGATCCTGAACCCGGAGGAAACCGGGAAGATCACCGAGGTCATCGCCGAAGGCGACTACTACGGCATGCGCACCTTCGACCAGGCGCTGCTCAAGTACGCGATGGAGGGCAGGATCACCGAGGAGACGGCGATGGAGTACGCCTCCAGCCCGCACGACTTCCGGCTCATGCTCGCCGCCGGCGGCGAACGTGCCAGCGGCATCGAGCAGCTGAACGGGGAGCCGGTTTCCTCATGAGGGACAAACTCAACAACAGCCCCGCCGCGCAGGTCGTCGTCGTCCTGATCCTGGTTGCGGCCGCCTTCTTCATGTTCACCAAAATGGGCGGGGGCGGCAGCAGTAGCAGCGAACCCTCCGAAGGGGAAGTGGCGGCAACCGTCAACGGCGCGCTCGGCACCGGGTCGAGCCCGGGCGAAGCCGTCGAAAACGCGGTCGACACGCTCGAATCCGAAACGACTGCGTCGACCAGCCAGACGGCCAGCGCGCCGCCGGTGATCCCGAGCTCGATCGCCGTGCCGCCGCTGCCGGCGCCGGTGCGGCGGGCCTATGCGGCCGACAAGATCGTCACCCTCCTGGTCGTTCACGACGGCGGTATCGACGACAAGCTGGTCGCCGACTCGACTCGGCGCCTGGCCGGCTACCCCGATGCTGCGGTCTTCGTCGTCCCGGCGAAGCAGATCGCCCGCTACAGCGCGATCACGCTCGGCGCCGAAGTCCTGCGGCTGCCGGCCCTGGTCGTGGTCAGGCCGCGCCGGCTCAACCACGGCATCGCCCGGGCGTCCGTCATCTACGGCTTCCAGACCGAGGCCGCGATCGCCCAGGCGATGCGCGACGCCACCTATAACGGCCCAGAAGCGACCTACCACCCCGGGTGAGTTCGATGCCGGTCGAGCAACACACGGACTTCCTCCGCTCGGTGACCAGTGCGCCGGTCGCCCCGGCGGCTCCGGCGCCGGTCGTGCCGCTGGCCGAGGCCGGCGGCGTCCCCGGGCTGACCCGCCCCCTTCACCGCGGGCACTCGCGCGGCTTCACCACCGACGTGATCGTCGAACTGGGCTTCGCCTCGCGGGAGCTGGTCGAGGCGGCGATCGAGGCGGCAAGGGCCGCTGGCAACACGGCGGAGGCGATCCTGGTCGAAGAGGGCTCGATCACCTCCGACCAGCTCGCCCGGGCGCTGGCTGAGCGCTACGGGCTCGACTACGTCGACCTCGGCGCCTACCAGGTGGACCTCGGCGCCGCCGCGCTCTTCCCGGTGGCGATGGCCCGCCGCTACAAGGCTGTCCCAGTCGGCTACGCGGACCAGGGAACGCTGCTGGTCGCTTCGGCCGACCCTGCCAACGTGCTGGCGGTCGACGACATCCAGATCGCGACCGGGCTCGATTGCCGCATCGCCGTCGCCTCCGAAGAGGACATCGAGGCGCTGCTCTCGCGCCTGGGAACGATGCAGAACGCGGCCGCCGACGCGATCATCGAGGAACACGTCGACGACGAGGAATTCGACGGTGGCGCCGCCCTCGGCAGCGCCGAAATGCAGGCGTCGGCCGAAGACGGGCCGGTGATCAAACTCGTCTACAGCCTCCTCGCCCAGGCCGTCGGCGAGGGTGCTTCCGACATCCACCTCGAGCCCGAAGAGGGGGAGCTCAGGGTCCGCTTCCGGATCGACGGCGTGCTGAAGGAGACCGCGCACGTGCCGCGCCGGATGATAGGCGCCGTGATCTCGCGGCTGAAGATCATGAGCGAGCTGGATATCGCCGAGAAGCGGGTCCCCCAGGACGGCCGCGTCGGGGTCAGCGTCGAGGATCGGCGCATCGACCTGCGTGTCACCACCCTGCCGACGCAGCGCGGGGAGGGGGCGACGATCCGCATCCTCGACCAGAGCAACGCGGAACGGACCCTCGACCAGCTCGGGATGGACGGCTCGGCGCGGGCCCGCTTCGAGGATTCCTTCCGCCAGGCTTACGGTGCGGTCCTGGTGACCGGGCCGACCGGTTCGGGCAAGTCGACGACGCTCTACGCGGCGCTCAGGGACCTCAACCAGATCGAGAAAAAGATCATCACGATCGAGGACCCGGTCGAGTACCGGATCGCGGGGATCAACCAGCTCAACGTCAACCGCAAAGCGGGTCTCGATTTCGCCGCCGGACTGCGCTCGATCCTCCGCGCCGACCCCGACATCGTGATGGTGGGGGAGATCCGCGACGCCGAGACGGCGCGGATCGCGATCGAGGCGGCGCTGACCGGCCACATGATGCTGAGCACGCTGCACACCAACGACGCGCCCGGGGCGATCGCGCGCCTGACCGAGATGGGCATCGAGAGCTTCCTCACCGCCTCCTCGGTCGACTGCGTCGTCGCCCAGCGCCTGGCGCGCCAGCTCTGCCCGCACTGCAAGCAGCCGACGACGATTCCGGTCTCCGTGCTCGAGGAAGCCGGGCTCGAAGCCTACGGCGACGTCGAGGCCGCGGAACCGGTCGGTTGCGGCCGCTGCGCCAAGTCGGGCTACAAAGGGCGGGTCGGGATCTACTCGGTGATGAGCCTCAGCGACCGGCTGAAGGAGATGACCATCGCCCACGCCCCCGAGCCGGAGATCGCCTCCGTTGCCCACGAAGAGGGGATGCTGACCCTGCGCGAGGACGGCCTGGTCAAGGTCCGCTCGGGCCAGACGAGCCTCGAGGAGGTGCTCCGTGTCACCGCATGAATTCGACTTCGCCCAGGTGCTCCGCGAGATGGTCGACGCGCAGGCCTCCGACGTCCACATCACGGCCGGCTTCCCGCCCGCGATCCGCGACAAGGGCCAGATCAAGCCGATGGAGGGCTTCGAGACGCTGAACCCGCAACAGACGCGGGAGATCGTCTACGGGATCCTCAACGACGAGCAACGCAAACGCTTCGAGAACGCCAAGCAGCTGGACTTCGCCTACGCGATCCCAGGCGTCGCCCGCTTCCGCGTCAACTGCTACATGCAGCGCGGCTCGGTCAGTGCCGCCTTCCGCCTGGTGCCGCAGGAGATCCCGGCTCTGGAGTCCCTCGGCGTGCCACCGGTGCTGGAGGAGCTGACCCGCAAACCGCGCGGCTTCATCCTCGTCACCGGCCCGACCGGCTCGGGCAAGAGCACGACGCTGGCGGCGATGATCGACGTCATCAACCGCGAACGCGAGGACCACATCCTCACGATCGAGGACCCGATCGAGTTCCTGCACCGCCACAAAAGCTCGATCGTCAACCAGCGCGAGATCGGCGCCGACGCGCCCGACTTCTCCCTCGGCCTGCGCGCCGCCCTGCGCCAGGACCCCGACGTGATCCTGGTCGGCGAGATGCGCGACCTGGAGACGATCTCGACCGCGCTGACCGCGGCCGAGACCGGCCACCTGGTCTTCGCCACCCTGCACACCCAGTCGACCTCGCAGACGGTCGACCGGATCATCGACGTCTTCCCCCCCCAGCAGCAGGGCCAGGTGCGGACCCAGCTCTCGATCGCCCTCCAGGGCATCGTCACCCAGCAGCTGCTGCCGACCGCCGACGGCCGCGGCCGTGTCGTCGCCTGCGAGGTGCTGATCCCGACCCCGGCCGTGCGCAACCTGATCCGCGAGGGCAAGACCCACCAGATCTACGCCGCCCTGCAGACCTCGGGCGCGGCCGGGATGCAGACGATGGACGCCGACCTCGTACGGCTCGTCCGCTCGGGCGCGATCACCAGCAAGCTCGCCGAGCAGCGCGCCTCGGTCCCCGAGGAGCTGAAGCGATTGCTGATGGGCGGCGGGATGGCTACGCCCTCCAACGGCGGCGGCTACGCCGACGCCCCGCCGGTGCCGAGCACCCCCGACTACGCGAACGGGGCCTAGCCGATGTCCGGCGCCGCCACCACCTTCGCCTTCCGCGCCGTCGACCTCGCCGGAGCCGCCGAAGCAGGCGAGCTCGAGGCCGAATCGAAGGCGCAGGTCTCCGAGCAGCTGCGCCAGCGCGGCCTGATCGTCCTCGACGTAACCGAGAAGCGCGAGCCGTTCAAGATCGAGGAGATGCTGACCCGCTGGCAGGGGGTCGACATGCGAGCTTTGGCGGTCTTCTCGCGCCAGTTCGCAACCCTGGTCGCATCGGGGATGCCAATGCTGCGGACCCTGCAGACGCTCGAAGAGCAGACCGAGGAAGAAAAAATCAAGCAGGCGGTCAGGGGTCTGCGCGCCGACGTCGAGGCTGGCAGCTCGCTGGAGCAGGCGATGGAGCGCCATCCCAAGGTCTTCGACCGCCTCTTCCGAGCAATGGTCCGCTCCGGAGAGCAATCGGGCCAGCTCGAGAGTGCGCTCGACCGCGTTGCCTTCCAGGTCGAGAAATCCGATGCATTGCGCCGCCAGGTCAAATCGGCTCTGATGTACCCCATCCTGATCTTCGGCGTCGCGACCGTGGTGCTGGTCGCGATCGTCGCCTTCGTGATCCCGGTGTTCGTCAACATCTTCAACGAACTTGCCGCCGAACACCCCGGCGAAAACTCGTCACTGCCGATCCCAACCCAGATCTGCGTTGGGATGTCGGATGCGCTTACCGGCTATTGGTTCGTGATCATCCCGGCGTTGGTCGCCACGGTCTTTGTTTTCGTCAAATGGAAGAAAACCGACCGCGGTCACGCAACCTGGGACCGGGTCAAACTTCGCATCCCCTTCAAGATCGGCGATGTGATTCAGAAGGTTGCACTTGCGCGCTGGTCGCGGACCTTCGCCGGCGCTGTCTCCGCCGGCGTGCCGATGCTGCAGGCGATCAAGCTGACGGGGGAAACCTCGGGGAACGTGGTCGTCGAACAGGCGATGGAGGACGTTTACGCCTCCGTGCGCCGCGGCGGTACTCTCGCGGCGCCGATCGAATCCAACTCGGTCTTCCCGCCGATGGTTGGCCACATGATCTCCGTTGGCGAGGAGACCGGCCAGCTGGAGAGCATGCTGAGCAAAATCGCCGACTTCTACGAGGCCGAGGTCGACGCCAAGGTGAAGGCCCTCACCGCGCTCTTGGAGCCCGTGATGATCGTCTTCGTCGGCGGCATTGTCGGGTTCATCGTGATCTCGATGTACCTGCCGATGTTCAGCATCTACGAAAAGATCCGCTGATCCTCGACGTCATCTGGACGGCGTCTAGACGTTTGTCCGGCCATGAACGCCGAATTCCGGCGAGGGAGGTCCCGACGTCGGTATTTCTGTCGTTGCACAGACCTCACTTTTCGTACTCTCAGAGCGAAAATCTGGACTTCTTCTCACAGCTCTAAAGGTGTTCGTTCAGGAGCCGATGAGAACCGTGCAAAAGAGATGCCAGTGCCTCGGTGCCACAGTGGCGTTCCCGGGCTCTGGCGCACGATAGGTCCAATAGGAGGTACCTATGATGCTCCAGAATCTCCGGGCACGAATCGGGGCCCGGCTCGACGGCGACAAGGAGGCAGGGTTCACCCTGATCGAGCTCCTGGTCGTCATGCTAATCCTCGGCATCCTGGCCGCGATCGCGCTGCCCGCCTTCTTCAACCAGAAGGGCAAGGCGAACGACGCCAAGGCCAAGGAGACCGCTCACTCCGCTCAGGTCGCCATGGAGACCTGCGCCACCGAAAACAGCGGGCTCTACACCAGCTGTGGTGTGACCCAGCTCGAAAAAATTGAGCCGACTCTCACCGGTGCGCCTGTCACCGTCACGACCCCGGCCGCTGGCGGCTACACGGTCAAAGTTACCTCGACGCCGTCGACTCAGTACTTCGAAATCGTTCGAAGCGCGACCGGCGCCCTTAGCTACCCCTGCAAAGTCAAAGAAACCGGTGGCTGCCCGTCTACCGAAAGCTGGGCCAACGGATAACCCTGTGACCGGAGCTAACACTCCCATGTCCCAGAGTTACGAGGAGCGGACCAATATGGTCCGCTCCTCGCTTTGCGTTTTTCTTGCCGTCGTCTTGACCATGGTCATCTTCGCGCCCCCCGCTTCGGCCACGGTCGCCCCGATCCTGACGAGCACTAATCCAACTTCTCCCGGCACCTCGCTTGAACCTCGGATCGTCGGCAATGCCGACGGCGTCATCACCACGGTGGTGAAAACGCGCGCGATCCTGCCCCGGGCGACGGAACCCGGCAACACGATCACGATCTACACCGATCCGAGCTGCACCGGTCCAAGCGCAGCGACCGGGACGGCTGCCGAACTGGAGAGTCCCGGCATCACGGTCACCGTCGCGCCGGACTCCGAAACCACTTTCTACGCCAACGAGACCGGGCTGGGAGGCGCCTCCACCTGCTCCAACGGCATCACCTACAAGCAGGTGACGACTGCGCCGGCGCCCCCGACCTTCACTGGTGTCACCCCCGCCTCGCCAGCGAACGACAACAGCCCGCACCTGCAGGGCAGCGCCGCGGCGAGCTCGATCGTCTACCTCTACACCAATGCTTTGTGTAGCGGGGAACCGGTCGCGCTCGGTACGGCGACCCAATTTGGCGGTTCCGGCATTGGCGCCTCGGTCGCCGACAACTCGACCACCACCTTCTACGCTGTCGCCAGCCTCGCCGGCCTGCGTTCCACCTGCTCCAGCTCGAGCGTCACCTACCAGGAGGTCACTCCGCCTGAAGAACAGGGCGGGGGCGGCGGCTCGAACGGCAGTGCCAAGCCGCCCGCGCCGCACCTCAGGGTGGCGCCCGGCGCATATGGCAACACGATGAAGCCGATTGTCTCGGGTTCGGCACAGGAAGCGGCGAGCGTCAAGGTCTTCGCGGCCCCCGGCTGTGCCGGCGGGGTCGTTGCCAAAGGCTCGCCGACGCAGCTGTCCGCCGGGTTCAGCGTGTCCGTTGGCCCGAACACCGTCACCGATTTCTCGGCTCGCTCGGTCGATTCCGACGGCGACCCGTCGGCCTGCTCGGACACGGTCGAATACACCGAGGACTCGATCGCGCCAAAGACTCGCTTCACCGCGGGCCCGGGAGCAACGACGAAGAAGAAGACCGTCGTCTTCCGCTTTGCCGACATCACCAAGGGCCCGGCAACCAGCTTCCTCTGCAAGCTCGACAAGAAGCCCTGGAAAGCCTGCCAGGCGCCGTTGAAGCTGAAGGGCCTGGGCCACAAGCGCCACACCCTCCAGGTCAAGGCGTACGACGCCGCCGGCAACCGCGAGAAGCACCCGGTCAAGCGCAGCTTCCAGGTCGTAGCGGGCCGCTAGCCGTACATTGCGCGCAGCCGTGTCGTTCGGCTCCATCTGGACCATCCAAGTGGAGAATGGACAGACGACAGGGATATTATCCCGATAATCATTATTCCTTGACTATGGGAGGGGATCTCCTTGTGCGGCCGTGGCTCAACTCACCCGATCTTGAAAGTTGGTGCGACGGCTATCGTCGCCCTTATCGCCTTGATCTTCGCCGCCTCCGCCTCTGCGTTCGAAGATCCGCCGGTGAAGCATGGTGTAGAAGCCGAACACATCCAGGCGACCACTGACCTGCTAAACGAACTCTCGCCCCGGAAAGCAGAAGGGTTTGAACCCAGCTATCTCAGCGAAGAACTCTTTGAAGAGGCCACGGAAGCCGGCGCAGCCCTTTCTCCGGTCGTGACGAGCGAGTTGCGCAATGAGAGCAGCAGCCTGATCAAGAAAGTTGGCCTGTGGGCATGGGACTATGCGCCGGCGATTACCGTGGGAGCGGGGGGCTTTTGGGCGGGATGGGAAATAGGTTCCTTCGTGTACGGCGAATTCTTTGAAGAATCGGAAGCCGGAGGGAGTGGTGGGACGCTCTCGTATCCAGCGGACCGCTGGAGAGTTGTGCCGCCCGGGTACGGAATGCTCTCCGACAACTCCGGCACTGTTAAATCTCCGGGCTGGGGTCTCGAAGGCTACAACCATGAAGAAGGTAGCGTGGGCGTTGAAACGGACACGGGAGGCTGCGAACACGTCTTGTATGGAGACGGTACTCGCTTGCTAAATGGGTGGCTGGGCGCTGCTTACTGCGGGATCGGTGCGTATCGACAGTACGTTCTATGGAGACCGCTCGCGCCCATCAGGTGCACGCTCTTTACCTGTCCCGGAATCGAACCGGTGCCTTACGAAGGCAAAGGACAACCCACTCTGCCTTCCTCAAAACAGCTAGAGGAACGCACCCAGGAAGAACTCGAATCCGGCGCGTACCCGGAGGTAAATCGTCTCCTCAATTTTCAAGACGATCCCGAAAATTTTCCCGATCCACGCATCACGAGAACGCGAGAAGACCATCGCTGCGACCGCTCACCTGGGCCGACTTACGAAAACCCGGACCGCAACCTCGGCCCGGAACCATTTGCAAAGAAGGAAGAAGCCGAATACAACGTAACCGCGCGACCGGAAGGGTTTAAATCGACGCCGGTCTTCTTACGATGGGGAACCACCTTTTGGGAACCCAGCAGGAAAAAATTCAAGGAAGAAGAACGCACGCCATACATGGACCTGTGGGGTGGGTGGGGATACAGGCATATCGTCGCCAAACATGGCTGGAGTGAACTGGATCGCGCCGAGACTGAATTGGCCCTCGAATTGGATCTGACTCCGCTCGAAGAGTCGTCGGGAAAGTGGAAATACGAAGAGTTCGACCCGATTGGGGGTGTGGGCGGCGTCGAATGCGTGCGGGCGGTCATCGTCAAATTCGAAACGAAAGAAGGTGATCCCGCACCGCTAGGCATCGTGTCCTCGTACAACATTGCTGTGCCGTGACCGCTCGTACTGGCAGCGGGGGACCTGGGGAGGCACCGGGCTAGCGATGTAGAAGCATCGTCGCGATGATTGTTATTGCAGTCGCCCTCTGCTTCGTCCTTGGCCTGGCTTTCGGCAGCTTCGCTACCGCGGTAGCGTATCGGGTGCCGCGCGGTATGAGCCTGCTCGGAGCGCGCTCTGCCTGTCCCGCCTGTGGGGCTCAGATCGGAGCTCGGGACAACGTGCCGGTCGTCTCCTGGCTCCTGCTGCGCGGCCGGGCCCGTTGTTGCGGGGCGCCGATCTCGCCGCGCTACCCGCTGACCGAGCTGGCGGTTGGCGTCCTCTTTGCGGCGCTGGCGGTTCGATACCGGCACGATCCCGCCGAAGCTCTGATCGGGGCGGTGTTCGTGACCATGCTTGCGGTCGTCACGCTGACCGACCTCGAGCAGCGGACGATCCCAAACAAGGTTCTCCTGGTCGGCTCCCTTCTTTGCCTCGCGATCGCGATCCCGACCGATCTCGCCGGCGTCCCCGAGCGGCTTGCCGCGGCGGCTCTCGCCGGCGGCTTCTTCTTTCTCGCCGCGCTTGCCTACCCCGCGGGGATGGGGCTCGGCGACGTCAAGCTCGCGGCGGCGATGGGCCTCTTCCTCGGTCGTGCCGTCGCTCCAGCGATTCTCGTCGCTCTCCTCGCGGGCAGCCTGGTCGGCGTCTACCTCTTCCTCCGCTACGGGTCGCGTGCCCGCAAGATGGCGATCCCGTTCGGGCCCTTCCTTGCCCTCGGCGGCGTGGTCGGGATCCTCGCCGGTGGGGCCTTGATCGACCTCTACCTGGGCTGAGTGGTGGTGCTGGTGAACCGGAAGGCTCCCGCTTGGGCGCCGCCTTCCTCGGGGTGTTTGTGCGGCTTGCCCTCGGCCTGCTTGCTGGATCCTTCGTGGGCATCGACGACGACGACGTTGACCCGGATCAGTTCGATCTTGAACGTCCGTTCGTTGGCGCCGTAGACGACGGTCTCTGGCTGCCCTTCCTTGAGGGCGAGCAGCTGGCAGTGTTCGCCCCCTTGGACGCATACTGATTCGCCGAAGACGCCGACGACGTTCTCACCCACCAGCATCAGCGCCTGCTTTCTGTCGCTGCTCGGCTGCAGATAAGTGAGGGCCGGAGTCTTGTGTCCCGGCAGCGGGGTCAGCTCTGCGACGTTGTGGCGAACCGTGGGCTTGCTGCTGCCGGAACCATCGGAAGACACTGGCGTGATCCGGACGTCGATCTTGTAAGTGAAGTACGTCACTTCATGGGTTTCGGTATGTTCGATCGTGGTTTCCGTCGATTGGGTAGGGGCTTCGCCAGATCCGGTGCTTCCGCCTTCTTCCGAGCCTTCGGTGTTGTTGCCTTCTCCCGGGGAGTGCACGTACTGCTGGCGGAAGGGGTTCTGCGCGGTGCGGTTACCGAGCCGGATCTTGTAGTCGCGCAGTTGCGGCGCTTCCTTGGCGACGAGGACGCGGCCCGAGGACTGACCGGCCGCGGTCGAGGCGGCTGCGGTCGCGCCGGATTCGGCGGCTTCCGACGGTTCTGACCCGCCCGATTCATGCAGCAGGATCGGTGCGGCGACGATCGCGACGATCAGCAGCGCTACCAGGGGCAGAAGGTGCCTCGTTCGAAGGTCTTGGTAGACGTCTACTACCAGCTTGGGCGCGCGCACCTTCGGCAGCTTCGTCGGGAGTTTGATCTCCGGGCCTTTTTTCAGCGGGCTCATCGGAGGTTCGTGCTTTCGGAAGTCGGGACGCTTTCGCCTTCGCCCGGGCCGGCGGGGGAGGAGCCTGCGGTGATCCCCTGGCCGGATGGAACCAGGTACGTGGTCACGGCGAAATTGGCGGTGAGGGTGGCGAAGCTGCCTTCTCTCTGAGGTCCGAGGGCGAAGCCGTCGAGGGTGATCAGGCGGCCGTCGACGGCAACTTCCTTGCTGCTCGTCTTGATCAGCGAGTCGATGCCATGGATGAAGTCGGCAACGTGGAAGAAGCTGCCTGCGAAGCTGAGGTCGTAGGGCAGCACCGAGAGCCCGGCCGGGCCGACCTTTGCTCCGATCGGCTGCTGCGCGGCTGCCGCCTCGGTCGGTTCAACCGAAGCGGCCGGTTCCCCGGTCGCCGACGAGCTGCTGGCTTCTTCGCCGCCTTCCGGGGTCGAAGATTCCGGCGCGGGGGCGGTTTCTTCGGCGGGCGCAGCAGCTCCTTCAGAGCCGCTCCCGCTCCCCACCTGCAGGCTTTCGAAGGTCACCTTCGCGTGCCTCGCGATCCCATTCAGCTGGACCAGCAGAGAGGCGCTTTCGTCGCCTTCCGGCACCGCCTTCCCGAGCACCACGAGCTGCTGGTAGTTGCGCGCGAATCCCTGGCGGGCCGCTTCTCCGGCGGCAAGGGCGCTCTGCGCTTCGGTCAGTGCGGCCTGCTGCGTTTCTACTTCTTCGGTCAGCGAGCTGGCTTCGTTGTGCTTGGGCGAGTAGAACCCGACCCAGAAGACGATCGCCAGCGCGACGATTACGAGGATCGCGATGATCGTCCGCGTCGAGGGGCTGAGGGAGACGGGCCGCATCAGGTTCCTTCCGGTGCGGCCGGGGCCGCGTCGAAGGCGGCGACGATTTCGAACTGGGCGATGAATTTCCGCGTCTGGCAGCCGGAGGCGGCCGCGGCTTCGTCTTCGGCCCCGGTTACTTCGCTGCCTGGGAGTTTGGAGGACTGCACGGCCACCCGCGTCACCCCATCGATCTGCTTCAGGTCCGAGATGAAGCCTGCCACCGCATCCTGGCTTTTCCCGCAGCCGAGGATCTCGAGCGCCGGGCCTGGCACGCCGTCGCGCAGGGCGATGCTCGCGGCCCCGTTGACGGCGACGTCGGGGGCGACAGTGCCGGTCAGGTTCGTCAGCCAGACGTCGCCGGGGATGATCAACGAGAGTTCGCGAATCACCCGTTCCCAGTCGAAGCGGCTGTTGGCGAGGTCGGTCACGGTCGCGGCGCGGAGCTTGTGGATCCCGTCGACGGTGATGTACGCGGCGAGGCTTGCGGCCTTTTCGCGGGTCTTGGCCGCTTCGCTTTCGATCTGGGTCAGTTCGGACTTGCGTTCGCTGACCTCATTGCCCGCGTTGACGAGCAGGACGACGCCGAGCAGCAGTGCCGCCAGCGCTGCGACTACGACGTAGGCGAGCGGTCCCCCGCGCAGCGTGGCCTGGCTGCCGCGGCGGTCCTCGGGCGGGATCAGGTTGACGGGACGCATCTCAGGCCGCCAGGGCGATGCCGTAGGGAAGGGTCACGCGCGCGGCCGTGGCGGCGTCGAGACCGCGCAGAGCGCTCGGAACGGCGACGTCGAAAGGAAGGCTGAGCCCGTCTCCGATCGCGTTTGCGAGCCCCGGGACCGCCGATCCGGGTCCCGACAGCACGATCCGCGACACCGGCCTGGCCCCCTCCTGCGCTGCGTAGAAGTCGATCGAGAGTCGCAGCTCGGCTTGTAGAGCGTCGGCCCCGGTGGCGAGTGCCTGTCGGGTTGCGCCGACAGCCCCCGGGTCGCCGCCGATCGTCTCCGGGTCCGCCTTGAGCCCGACGTGGTCGATCCATTGCCGCGCGTGCTCGACCGTGAGCCCGGTCTCGGCGGCGAGGCTCGATGCGATGCCGCCGAGGCCGACCGGCGAGAGGCGGGCGAACAGACAGGACCGTTTGCGGGCGATCACCAGGTTGGTGGTGTCGCCGAGATCGCAGAAGAGCGTCACCTCGTCGGTCCCCTCCGGCGCCCCGTCCTCCTCGGGGGCGACACCACTCTCGGAGAGGGCGCGGATCAGGCCGAAAGCCGAGAGGTCGATGCCGACGGGTTCGAGCCCCGCCTCGTGCAGCGGGTGCAGCGCCGCGGCGATCATCTCGCGCCGTGCCGCGACGACGAGGACGTCGATGCTCGCCGGCGAGCCCTCGGTCGCCGCCGCGCCGCCGACGACCTGGTGCTCGAGCACCGCTTGGTCGAGCGGCATCGGCAGCACCTCCTGGGCCTGGAAGCGGACCGCCGCCTCCAGCTCACTCGGATCGTCGATCGCCGGCAGGCGAACGGTTCGGACCGCGACGCGCTGGTTGGCGATCCCGAGCCGGACCCGGCGCGGGAGGCGATGCTCGGCGAAGAGATCGCGCAGCGCCGACGCCAGCGCCTCGGGGTCGCTGACCTCCCCTTCGCGGACGACGCCCTCGGCGAGCGGGGCGACGGCGACCTCTCCGAGCTCGCCCGCCGGGGTGCGCAGCTCTGCGGCTGCGACGCTGTCGGCGGCGATCTCGAGGCCGACCAGGGCCTTGCTCCGCGATCCCCCGATCGACCCGGTCAGCGACTTGCCTTTCAGGTTCGGGAGCTTCAGGTCCGGGAGCTGCGATTTCAAGTTCGGGAGTTGCATTCGATTCAACATCGGCTATCGGTCCACCGGGCTTGAGATCCGGTCCTCAGTCTTCGGTCTCGCGACCGATCACCCAGGAGGAGCCGGTCGGTTCGATGAAGCTGGGCGGCTCCAGATAGCGCAGGCGGTCGTCGTAGACGTAGTTCTTGGTGTAGCCGGCGCTGGCGCCGCCGGAGCTGCCCAGGCCTACCGGGCCGCGGAACTTCTGCGCAATCGCCCCTTCGACGTTGAGGGTGCCGAGGGCGTTGCCGCACTTGTAGTTGTCGACGATGAAGGAGTGTTTGATCGCCAGGATCGCGGCGTCGATCGTCGGGCTGCTCAACGATCCCGACTGGTTGGTGTCGTTGCTGCACGGGTGGTAGACGCGGACGAAGTTGTTGGCGATCAGGCCGAGCAGACCTTCGCCGCTGGGGGTGGTGCACGACGAGCGACAGAGGTTGCCGTCGACGATCACGTCGTTTTCGGCGGCGATCGTGAGCTGGCCGGTGTAGGTGCCGCGAACGTAGGCGTTGCCGCAGCCCGAGCTCGTTTCGTAGGTCGTTTCGAACGGCGAATAGACGGTCGAGCAGGCGCCGTTCTTGACGTAGATGACTCCGTTGGAGGGAATTGGGCCCGAGTAGAGTCCGGTGCAGCCCGCCCCGTTGCCGACGGTCATGTTCGTGCCGCTGAGGCAGATCCGGACCTGTCCGGTGTAGCGGAAGGCGGATTCGGCGATCGTCGCCAGCTTCGAGTTGGATTCGGGTGGGACGAGGATCGGCGCCGAGGTGATTTTGGTGCCGGTGAACGATGGGCTGCTGCCGCTGCAGCCTTCCTGATACCAGCCCGGCGACTGCCCGCCGATCTCGATCATGTCGGTCGCGGTGCGTCCGAAGCGCGGGTTGCCGCAGATCGAGAGGCTGTCGTTGGTGTGGAGCGGGCCTTCGATCGAGTCGCCGCTGATGAAGGAGATCGTCGTGCACTTCTGGTTGGTGCCGGCGATGTTGGTGTTCTCGCGGCCTTCTTCCCAGGTCAGTTCGCATTGCGCGTAGGCACCGGTCAGCTGCGTCGAGGGGTTGGCGAAGCCGTAGGCGATCGGGTCGAGCGTCTCGAGCTGGGTGAAGTAGACGTAGTCGAGGAAGCTGGGCCGCTTGAAGTTGGCGATCAGCCCAACCGAGGCGCTGCCGGAATATCCCGTCGACCGGATCCGGAAGGAGCCGGCGGCCGGGCCGCTCGTCTCCAGCATGCTGGCGCCGGGATTGGCGGTGCTGCACTGGCTGTAGGCGGTCTGCCCGGTTGCCGGGAGCAGTTCGATCGCGTAGGTCTCCCCAGGTTCTCCGGGGACCGCGCGCCGCTTCGTCGTCGACCCCTGCAGGTTGACGGCGCTCGGCGAGGGGACTTCGGCGCACTTCGTCCAGTAGAGGCTGTCGGCGTAGAGATGCGAGGCGTAGTCTTCGATCCCGGCCCGGGCCGCCTCATAGGCCTTCTTGTTGCCGATGTCGTTGCTGGTCAGCGGGATGTCGCCCCGGACGGCGGTGACGGCGACCAGCGCCATCGCCGTGATCGCCGCAGTCGCGATGATCGTCGCGATCATCGTAAATCCGTCCTCGCTATGTCTTAGGCGGTTCATTCGCATGGCAGGTTGGCGGCGTTGACGTTGGCGGAGGGTGGGCTGTAGCGGAGGAAGGCGCTGTTCTGGATCACCGCCGGGTTGCCGGGGTTGCTGACGGTGGAGGTGCGGGGTTCGACCTTGAGCGCGATGTTCACCTGCACCGCTTTTGCCGCGTTGGTCCCGCTCAGCGGCACGGTCAGGGGCGAGGAGGAGATCGCCCCGCTGCTGTAGGTGTAGTAGGTGAAGATGGGGCCGCCGCTGGTGACGGGTGCGACGTTGCTGATCAGCGGCACGGTCGAGGTCGCGGTGCCCGAGAACGTCCACTTCGGCGTCGAGCCGGTGGTGGAGGGATAAGTCGAGAGATAGAGCGTGTTTCCGCTGAGGAACACCTTGTGCATCACCGGGGTGATCGCCGCGCCGGAGCCCGTGCCGTAGACATATCCGAGCGAGGTGCCGTTGCTGCTTTCCTGGATCGGCGAGACGTCGGCGGCGACGCAGGAGGAGTGCAGCTCGGTGACGATCCTCTGCATGACCAGCCGCGCTTCCTGGGTGGCGTGGACGCGGTTCTGGGTGCGCGTCGTCTGGTGCATGGAGGCCATCACGACCATCGTCAGACCCATGAAGATCACGCCGCCCGCCGCGGTGGCGATGACCAGCTCCATCAGCGTCGTGCCTCGCTCCTCTGTCCGCAGGCGGCGCAGCATCAGCAGGTCCCGGTCGGGTCGCTGGTCGTCAGGTTCATTTCGAGGCTGGTGCCGCTGGTGCTTTCGACCCGGACCGCTTCGACCGTTTCGTGGTAGGTCTTGGTCGTGCCGCTCTTGGTGATCGAAGCCGAGGCGCAGACGGTGTACTGGCCCCAGGGCAGCCCCGGTTCGGCGAGGCGGCCGGCGGTCCCGCTGACGGTGGCGGTGGTGAAGCTGCGTTTCACTTCGTGGCCGCCGGTTTCGCAGTTGTTGTCCTTAGTGACGACTTCGGCGCCGTTGTAGGCCGTGCCTTCGCGCTTGACGTTGAGGTTGAGCGGCGGCAGCAGGATCGTTTGGGTGGCGGCGGTGCCGTTCGACGGGACGGTGACGCTGACGATCGAGCTACCGGATTCCGGGTTGTTGGTGGTGCAGGAACCGGCGTAGATGCTGTCCGGGGAGGTGAAGGGGAAGAGCGATTCGACCGTTTTTTCGCTGAACCGCGTTCCTTCCGGGGCTCCGACGAGTTTCGCGGAGCTCATCCCCGTGTTGTAGACGAGGAAGGAATCGACCTTGTTGGCGACGCTGGAGCTGCTGCCGTACGGCTTGGTCGTGAATTTGACCGGGACCTTTCCGGGCTTGTCGTAGAGCAGGTAGACGGTGTTGGTGACTTCCGGGCTGACCTTGATTTTCTTCGCGGCCGGGGCGTTGCCGTCCTGGTCGACGAGCCCCGTGCCGAGGCCGGACACGGTCAGCGTGTATTCGCCCGAGGCCTGTTCGAGGAAGATCGCGCAGCCGCTCGAACTGGTCGAGCCGCTGAAGGTGCCGGCCCCAGAACCCGAGACCCCGATCCCGGAGAGCGCCGTCCCCGATGCGTTGGCGGCGATGAAGGCGAGCGTTCCGGCGCTGGGGTTGAGCGTCCCGTTTGGTGGGGCGACGAGACCCTGGATCGTCGTCGCCTCGCCAGAGCGCATCCCGGGCCAACTGACTTTCGTCGTGATCTGGACGAAATCGACCGTCGAGCTGCCGCTGCCGCAGGTCAGGTCGCCGCCGGTCGCGTTGTTGATGTACTTGGCGCTCGATTCGACCGTGTACGCGGTGCCTTCGACCGTCACCGTGCGGCTCTGGCTGTATTTGTAGAGCGTCTGGATCCGCATCGTCCGCATCCGCGCTTGGTCTTCCTGGCCGATCGCGTAGGCCTGGGCACGGTGGCGGGAGTCCGCCGCGGAGCGCGCGGTCGACTGTAGGACCCCCATCACCGCGCCGGCGACGATCACGGCGATCAGGCCGCTGATCAGGACCTCGATCAGGGCGTACCCGTCCTCGGCGTGCATTGCAGGGGCGGACTTCATCGAGTGACCATCGACCGCAGCCGCCGGTTCTTGAGCGCGGCCCTACCCGGAATTGGGTTTACGTCTGGCTTTGCGCCAAAGCTTCAGTTTGTGAAGCCATATGGCTACACTTGGTGAAGCGAGTGCGGGTCGGAACCCACCCCGATTTGACCGATGAGCGCGACGAGCAACTCCGAATGTCCTGTCTGCCGAACGGCAGAAGTCGTCTGCGGCAAGTGGACGCTGCTCTTGATCCGCGACCTCGCCGACGGCAGTAGCCGCTTTTGCGAGCTGGAGCGCTCTCTGGAGGGAATTAGCCCGCGCACGCTGTCTTTGCGGCTGCGAGCGCTGGAGGCGGACGGGATCGTCGAGCGCCACACCTATCCTGAGGTGCCGCCCCGGGTCGAGTACGCGCTGACCGAGAAAGGCGAGGCTCTGGTGCCGCTGATCGACGACATGCGTCGCTACGGGACCCGCTGGCTCTTCGAAGAGTCCGAGCCCGCCGCGGTCGCCTGACCGTCGCCGCCCCGGTCTAGACCAAACGTCCAAATGCGCCGGCCTGCAAGGCGTCGTGCAGGCGCAGGAGGCGGGGGCGCCGCCGGGAAGCCTGGGGCGTGCGTGACTTCCTGCTCAACGAAGCGCTGAAGCGCCTCGCCACCGAGGCCGCGACCAGGCTCAGCACCCTCGTCGCCGAGGGCGAGCAGATTCCCTTCGACGTCGCCGCCGACTCCGCCGAGGAGTCCCCCTTCTACAGCTACGTGCCGCTGACCGGCCGCTTCGTCCTCGACCACGCCGACGAGCTGCGGGCGCTGCCCAGCTTCGGCCCCGCCCGCGAGGGCGCGATCGAGGCCGGCGTCGCCGCGCCGTATCTGGAGGCGCGCGGCGAGGCCGTCCCCGCCGACCCGGGAACCCGCGCCGAGCTGATGCTGTTCGCCTTCTTCGCCGACCTTTGGGAGGGATGCAGCGGTTTCGCGCTCGACCGCGACCGGCTCGAGGAAGCGCTCTCGATGCTGGACGCGGAAGCGCGCGACGCCGACGATGCCGACCTCGTCATCGCCCCGATCGTCGGCCTGCGGATGACGACGCCGCGGCTCTCGCTGCCCAACGGCGTGCGCGTCGTCCGTGCCGACTCGATCGAGGCTCCGGCCGACGCGATGCGCAGCGAGGGCATGGGCCGCGCCGCCTGGGAGCCGCAGTTCCTCGCCGTCGCCGACCAGGATTCCGAGCACGGCGCCGACGGCGCCCTGCAGCAGCTGCGCGAGCTGGTCAGCGTCATGCGGCTCTTCAAGGGCGGCGGCGTCGGCCTCGGTCCCTACGCCTTCGCCCCGACCGGCGCCGACACCTGGCGCCGGATCCCGACCGGCGCTCCCGCGACCCGCCCCGGCGGCTACCGCCTCAGCGAGGCCGAGGCCGAGGAGCTGGCCGAGTTCGCCCGCGCGCTGGAGTCCCGTCCCGATCCCGATGGCGCTCTCACCTGGGCGGTTGGACGCTTCGAGATGGGCTGCGAGCGCGAAAGCCCGCTCGATGGCCTCAGCGATCACCTGCTGGCGATGCGCGCCGTGCTCGAGGGCCATGGCCCGGTCGGCGCTTCGCTGCCGATGCGCGCCTCGGCGCTGATCTCCAGCGACGGCTCGATGGACCGAATCGAAGCCCGCGAGCGGGTCGAGGAGACCCTGGAGCTGGAGCGTGCCGCGATGCACGGCCGCTTCGCCGAGGGCGGCGTCCAGCTCGCCGGCTGGGCCGAGGAGAAGGTCCGCACTCTGCTGCGCGATGCCGCGCTCGGCGAGCTCGGCAACGACCTCAGCGCCGTCGCCGACGAGTCCCTGATCGTCTCCGGTCTCGCCGAGGGCGACGCCCAGATCACGGTCTCGGTCGACGACGCCGCACCGGAACCCGAGCTGATGCCCGAGCCGCAGCTGGAGCTCGAGGCCGCCCCCGAACCGACCGCTGCCGAACTTCCGATCTTCGACTACGAGCCCGAGGAGGAGCCCGACATGCAGGAAACCCGCATCATGGAGCCGATCCCGGCTGAGGACGAGATCAAGATCACCGCCACCCCCTGGCTCGACGAGATCTCCGACGCACGCCCCGGCGACTCCCTCGAGTGGCCCGCCCCGGCGGCCTCCGCCGACCGCGACTTCCAGCACCGCGAGCGGATCGACACTCCCCGAGTCCGCCACCTCTTCCCGGTCCCCGACGCGGACTGGGAGGTCAGCCACCTGGAGTTCGAGTACGACCGCAACGCGGGGCGTTCCTGACGCCACCTGACCGGCGCATCTCGGCGTCCTCGCTCCTCACGTGCTAAAGCACGCTCCTCGCTGCGTCCTTGATCTGCTTGGTCGGGCGACGTCAGGCCCGCCCCGCCGCCATCGCGACCCGCTCCTCGCCCGTCGCAAACAAGTACCGGTTGATCTCGGTCAGGCCGGCTAGGTCGTGGACGTCCTCGTCTAGGTAGGGGACGCGGATGACGCCGCGGGTGCGGAGCTCGGAGGCGAGGTGCTCGATGTTGCGGGCGTCGCGCTCGGCTAGGGCTTGGTAGTCGGCGAAGTTGGCGGCGACGCGGTCGGCGAGGTCGGCGTCGTCGAGCTTCTCGGTCAGGGTGGAGGGGAGGTCCTCCGGCTTGGCGCCGCGCAGCTTCTCGGCCGGGTAGTGGACCTTGTTGACGATGACGCCGCCGAATGGGAGCTTGGCCTCGACCAGCTTGCGGTGGAAGTAGACGGCCTCGTCGATCGGCTCGCCCTGGGGGCCGCAGACGACGAGGAAGCAGGTGGTGGGCGCGGCCAGCAGCTTGTTGACGCGTTTGGCGCGGGCCTGGAAGCCGTCGACCATGCCGCTGAAGGCGTTGAAGAACTCGGCCAGGTCGGCGATCAGGTCGAAGCCGACGATCCGCTTGAGGACGCTGAGCGCAACCGAGGCACCGCGGCCTGCGACCTTGGCCGCCAGGCCGGTCGGCTTCATGAAGACCCGCAGCGATTTGCCTTCGATGAACTGGGTGAGGCGTTTGGGGGCGTCGAGGAAGTCGAGCGCGTTGCGCGTCGGCGGCGTGTCGAGGACGAGCAGGTCGAAGTCGCCTTCGGTGTGCAGCTCGAACAGCTTCTCCATCGCCATGTACTCCTGCGAACCGGCGAGGGCGTTGGAGATCTGCTGGTAGATCCGGTTTTCGAGGACGCGGTCGCGGGACTCCTCGTCCGGCGCCTGGCGAGCGATCAGCTCGTCGAAGGTCTGCTTGGGGTCGAGCATCATCGCCCAGAGCTCGCCCTCGATCTCGACCCCCTGCTTCTCGAACAGGGCGGGGTCGACGCGCCGCGCCTCGTTGCCGAGCTCCTCCAGCCCGAGCGAGTCGGCGAGCCGCTTGGCGGGGTCGATAGTCAGCACGCAGACCTTCAGCCCACGGGCCGCCATCCCGGTCGCGATCGCGGCCGAGGTGGTCGTCTTGCCGACGCCGCCGGAGCCGGCGCAGATGCAGACCGACTTGCCCTCCAGCACGTCGAACAGGGTCGGCATCAGCTCAGCCTCTGGGCGAGCCGGCGCGCCGCCTCGACCCCGAGCTCGGGCTCGAAGAGGAAGGGGAGGGTCTTGACCGGCGCCTGCACTCGACGGCGCAGGCGCGCGAGCTGGGCACGCTGGGAGCGGGCGCGGCCGTGCTCGGAGAGCGCCGCCCGTGCTGCTGCCCGCGTTGCGCCGTCCTCCTCACAGGCGAGCGCCGCCAGCTTCTCGGCCTCGGCCTTGGAGAAGCGCTCCGGGTAGAGGCCGTTGAGGTAGACGCGGTCGACGGCGACGCCGACCTCGTCGCGCAGGTCGTGCTCGAGCGCCGCCGACTCGTTGACCGGCATCTCCTCCGGTAGGGCGACGATCGCGGTCCCGGTGTGCTCGTGGTCGGTGATGAAGCGGTCGAGCGTCTGCGCTTGGGAGTGGATCGGGCCGACACGGGCGATCGAGGCGAAGGTGCGCGGCGTCTGCAGGAAGCCGACCCCGTGGCCGGTCGCCGGCGCGTCGACGATCACCAGGTCGTACTTTCGCCCGGACTTGACCTTGCGGTCGAGCTGCGCCAGCTCCCAGATCTTGCCGATCGTGACCAGCTCCTTCAGCCCGGGGGTGGCGGCGGCGAGGTAGTTGAAGATGCGGCTGCGGAAGAGCATGTCGCGCATCGCCCGCACCTTCAGCTGCAGCAGCACGTACTCGCGCATCGACTCGTCGGGGTCGATCGAGATCGACCACAGGTTCTCCTCCATCTCGACCTCGTGGAAGCCGACCGCGGTGTGGTCGAAGATCCGCGAGGCGTTCTCCTGCGAGGAGACCTCGCAGACGATCGTGCGCTTGCCCTCCGCCGCGGCGCGCAGGCCGAGCGCCACCGCCACCGTCGTCTTGCCCACCCCACCCTTGCCGGTGACGATGACCAATCGCTTGTCGAGGAGTTCGGGAATCGGGCAATTCCTAGCAATTTCGAGGGGTGGCAGGAAAAGCGGGCTGCCATCCGAATATCCGCGCAATGGGATTTCTAAGCCGAAAGAAGCCGAAGGCCGCACCCGTCACCGTCGAAGAGTCGCACCCGATCGACGAAGACCTGCAGCGGATGGAAGAACTCGTCCCCGAGCATGGGGGCGCCCGGTCGGCGGGTCCTGTCGCCGATATGGACCCCTCGTCCTCGCAGGCTGCGGGCGAAACGCCCGACCCCGCGCCACCCGCGGGAGAAGCGTACGCAGGGGACGAGGACGACTCCTTCGGCGCTGAAGCTGAGGGTGAGGACATCGAGGGCGGCCAGGTTCAGACGATCCAGGACGAATATGCTGCGGACGAGGTCGAAGCTGGATTCGCCGAGGTCGAGGAGGAAAAGGAGGCCGAGGAGGACGACGGGCGGATGAAGGCCTCCGACCTGATCGCCCCCAGCCGCAACGACTTCATCGCCGAGCAGCAGGCCGAGACCGAGGCTCCGGTCAAGCACGCCGACGTGATCGCCTTCGCCAACCAGAAGGGCGGCGTCGCGAAGACGACGACGACGCTCAACCTCGCCGTCGCCCTGGCCGAGTCCGGCCACCGCGTGCTCTGCATCGACCTCGACCCGCAGGGCAACCTGACGATGAGCCAGGGGATCGACCCCGACAAGGTCGAGACCAGCCTCTACGACGTGCTCGTCAACGACGTGCCGATCTCGGAGATCATCGTCAAGCGCGAGATCGACATCGCCGTCGCCTCGATCGACCTGGCCGGCGCCGAGATCGCGATGAGCACCAAGATCGGCCGCGAGCGCTCGCTGGAGAAGGCGCTGAAAGAGGTCGACGGCGAATACGACTTCGTCTGCATCGACACCCCGCCAAGCCTCGGCCTGCTGACGATCAACGCGCTGACGGCGGCGAACAAAGTGATCGTCCCCGTCCAGTGCGAGTATCTGTCGATGCGTGGCCTGGTCCAGCTCCAGAACACCCTGCGGATGATCCAGGAGAACCTCAACCCCGACGTCCACATCGAGGGCATCCTGCCGACGATGCTGGACTCGCGGACCGTCCACGCCAAGGAGGCGGTCGAGATCCTCGAAGAGAACTTCGGCGACCTCGTCTTCCGCTCCCGGATTCGCAAGGCGATCAAATTCGCTGAGGCGCCGGTCAAGGGTTCCAGCGTCCTCAAGTACGATTCCGGCTCTAGCGCCGCGAATTACTACCGGGAGCTGGCTAAGGAGGTTCTGGCGAATGGCTCGGCGTAACAAGCGCGCAAGCATGCGTGAGGGTCCCCTCGCGGACCTGTTTCGTTCGACTTCGGACGACGACGCGCCGCGCTACGGGCGTGAGGATCCCGCCGAGGCGAAAAAGGCCGAAGAGGTCGCCGCCCCGCCGGTCGACGAGGCGCCGGTCGAGCCGGAGCCCGCGCCGCCCGCTCCCGAGCACGAGCCTGCTGCGTCGGTCGCCGAGGAGCCCGAGTTCTTCGATCAGGCCGCCGAGGACCCGCCTTCGAGCTCCGAGACGCCGCCCGAGCGGCTGAAGCGGGTCTTCTCCGAGGAGCCGCGGCCGCGGATCGAGCGTGAGGACTACCTGCCGGGGACGCCGCGCTACGGGCGCGAGGAGCCGGCCTACGAGCCGCCCGGCAGCGGCGAGCCGCACCAGCCGGTGATCAAGGTCGTCGGCGTCGGCGGTGCTGGCGTCAACGCCGTCAACCGCATGGTCGACGCCCGCATCCCCGGGGTCGAGTTCATGGCGGTCAACACCGATCTTCAGTCGCTGCAGCTCTGCGTCGCCGACGTCACCGTCCACATCGGCGACGAGCAGACGCGCGGCCTCGGCGCCGGCGCCGACCCCGAGGTCGGCCACCGCTCCGCCTTCGAGGAGCAGGACAAGATCAAGCGCCTGCTGAAGGGCTCGGACATGGTCTTCGTCGCCGCCGGCGCCGGTGGCGGCACCGGCTCGGGCGCCGCCCCGGTCGTCGCCCGGCTCGCCCGCGAGGTCGGCGCCCTGACCGTCGGCATCGTCACCAAGCCATTCACCTTCGAGGGCAACCGCCGCGGGGCGCAGGCCGAAAAGGGGATCGAGGACCTCGCCGCCGAGGTCGACACCCTGATCGTCGTCCCCAACGACCGCCTGCTGCAGGTGCTCGACCAGCAGACCTCGATGGTCGAGGCCTTCCAGGTTGCCGACGACGTCTTGCGCCAGGGCGTGCAGGGGATCTCCGACCTGGTGACGCTGCCGGCGGTGATCAACCTCGACTTCGCCGACGTGCGGACGATCATGTCTGACGCCGGCCGGGCGCTGCTCGGGATCGGTATGGCCTACGGCGACGAGCGCGCGATCCTCGCCGCCGAAAAAGCGATCTCCTCGCCGCTGCTGGAGACCTCGATGGACGGCGCCCGCTCGATCCTGCTCTCGATCACCGGCGGCTCGGATCTCTCGCTGGTCGAGGTCTCCGAGGCGGCCAAGGTCGTCGGCGAGGCCGCCCACCCCGACGCCAACATCATCTTCGGCGCCAACGTCGACGACGAGCTCACCGACCAGATCTGGGTCACCGTCGTCGCCACCCGCTTCGACGGCCGCCCGAGCACGCCGCGCCGTTCCGCCGAGCCGACGATCCGCCGCACCAAAGACGCCGAGCCGCGCCGCGGCCGGGGTGGCGGTCGCGAAGGCGACCTCGGCATCGACGTACCCGAGTTCCTGCCGGGCTGACGGCTGGCCCCATGGCCGGGGTAGTCGCAGCCGGTCACCCGCGGACCGCCGAGGCCGGTGCCCGCGTCCTCGCCGAGGGCGGCAACGCCGTCGACGCCGCGGTTGCAGCGGTGCTCGCCTCGTTCGCGGTCGAGAGCCCGCTGACCGGGTTCGGCGCCGGCGGCTACATGATCGTCGCCACGCCTGGCGCCGCCGAGGTAACGCTGCTCGACTTCTTCGTCGCCGCGCCCGGTCTCGACGGGATCGAACGCGGGACGGAGCTGGTCGGGGTCCCGGTCCGCTTCGACGCTGAGACCGAGCAGGTCTTCTACGTCGGCCCTGCCTCTTGCGGCGTCCCCGGCACCGCCGCTGGGCTGGTGGGGGCGCTGGAGCTGTTCGGCTCGGCACCGCTGGCCGACCTGGTCGGGCCGGCGATCGCCCTCGCCCGCGACGGCGCCCCGGTGAACCACCAGCAGGCCTACATCCTCGACATCCTCGAGCCGATCCACATGCGCCTGGAGGGCACCCGCGAGCTCTACGCGCCGCAGGGCTGGACCCTGCGCGAGGGGGAGACGTTTCGGTTCCCGGAGCTCGCCGAGGCGCTGGAACGGTTCGCTGCCGAAGGCGCCGAGCCGTTCTACCGCGGCGAGGTCGCGGCAGCGCTGAGCGAGTTCGTCGTCGCCCACGGCGGCACGCTTGGGCCCAAAGACCTGGCGACCTACGAAGCGCTTGGTCGGCGCCCGATCGCCGCGCCGTTTCGCGGCGCCGAGGTGTTGACCAACCCGCCCCCCTCCTCAGGCGGGATCCTGATCGCCTACTGCCTCGGGCTCCTGGAGCGGCTGGGGGAGAGCTGCGGCCCGGAGCAGCTTGTCGCTGCGATGGGCGCCGCCAACGACCTGCGCGACCTCGAGTTCGCCGAGTCCCTCTACGAGGAGGGGATGGAGGCCGGGGTCCTCGACCCCGGCGGCCTCGATCTCGCCGCCGCCAGCTTGCTCGGCTCGACCACCCATGTCTCGGTGATCGACGGCGCCGGGACGAGCGCCGCCGTCACCTGCTCCAACGGCTCGGGCTCCGGCGTGCTGGTCCCCGGGACCGGCGTGATCCTCAACAACATGCTCGGCGAGGAGGACCTCAACCCGCTCGGCTTCCACAGGATCGCGCCCGGGCGGCGGGTGCCGTCGATGATGGCGCCGACGATCGTCCGCCGCCGCGGCGAGGTCGAGCTGGTGCTTGGCAGCGCTGGCTCCAACCGGATTCGCTCGGCGATCCTGCAGACCGTGGTCCGGGTCGTCGAGCAGGGGCTGCCGGTCGCCGATGCGGTGCGCGCGCCGCGGCTGCATTTCGAGGGCGGCGTCGTCCAGGCGGAGCCCGGGATCGACCCCGAGGCACTGGTGCGGCTGGAGGCACGAGGCGTGGCGGTCGCCCGCTGGCCGGAGATCAACCTATTCTTCGGCGGCGTGCAGGCGGTGGCGCGGGATCCTCGGACCGGCGCCCTCAGCGGCGGGGGCGATCCCCGGCGCGGCGGGGCGGTGGCGGAGGCGTGATCGATTTCGAGGCGGAGGGGCTGCTCGACGAGCTCCGGGATGAGGCGCGGGCGGCGCGGCTGGCGCTGCTGACCCAGCTAAACGAGGAAGGGGTGCCGCTGGAGGAGCTGCGCGAGGCGGTTGCGGCCGGGCGGCTGACGCTACTGCCCGCCGAGCGCGCGATCGCCGGCGACGGCCCCCGCTACACGGCGCGGGAGATCGCCGAGCGCTCCGGGATGGACCTCGAGTTGCTGCAGCGCTTCCGCGCCGCGCTCGGCGTTCCCTACGGCGATCCCGACGAACGGGCCGCGACCGAGGCCGACCTCGAAGCCGCACTGCGGACCAAGGCGCTGCTCGACGCCGGCCTGCCGCTCGACGGCCTCTTGCAAACCGCGCGCACGGTGGGGATGAACACGGCGCGGATCGCCCAGGCCAACCGCGAGCTGACGATCCGCGCCCTGACCGGTCCCGGCGACACCGAACGCGACGTCGCCAACCGCTTCGCGCTCGCCGCCGAGCAGCTGCTGCCATTGGTCGGTCCGACCCTCGTCTACGCCTTCCAGCTCAACCTGCTCGAGCAGGTCCGCCGCGACGTGCTCGGCGCCGCCGACCTGGCGGCCGGCGAGGTCGGCGGCGCCGTCAACCTGACGATCTGCTTCGCCGACCTGGTCGAGTTCACCAGCCTCGGCGAGGAGATCGCGCCGGAGGAGCTCGGCATGGTCGCCGGCCGCTTCGAGGAGATGGCGACCGCCGTCGCCGAGTCACCGGTGCGGCTGGTGAAGACGATCGGCGACGCGGCGATGATGGTCTCCTCGGAGGCCGAGCCGCTGGTCTCCGCCGCTCTCGAGCTGATCGCCGCTGCCGAAGCCGAAGGCGACCAGTTCCCGCTCCTGCGCGCCGGCCTCGCCACCGGCCCCACCCTGCCCCAGTCAGGCGATTTCTATGGCCGTTCGGTCAACCTCGCCAGCCGCATCACCGGCGTCGCCCGCCCCGGCAGCGTCCTCGTCGACGTCGCCACCCGCGAGGTGGCTGGGGAGGGGTTCCACTACTCGCGGGCGGGGGAGAGGCACCTGAAGGGGATCGAGGGGCGGATCCCGCTGTATCGCGTACGGCGCGAGCCGAAACGGCGGCGGTAGGTCGCTGGCGGCCCAGTACTTGGCGACCCGCCCCTGCTTGCACACCGACGGGCAGGTAGGTGTGCAATCAGGGGCGGGTCTGCGTTGGGGGAGGGGCGGCTCGGCGTGGGAACGGGGCGGATTCGCACCGATGTCGACTTTTCCCTTGCTATAGCCAGGGAAAAGTCGACATCGGTGAAGCGCGCCAATCGAAGTCGACCTTTGAGCCCCTGTAGGGGCGACAAAGTCGACAACGGTGCCGATCCCCGCGCGTCCCGCCAAAACCGCCCCGAACTCGGCCTGACCCGCACCCCTAACTGCTCTGTTGGGGGTGCGGGTCAGGCCCACACCCACACCTTCGCCTAAGCCGGCTTGCGGCCCGAGATCAGCAGGTTGTAGAAGAGCTCCGCTGGAAGATGGGGCTCCAGAACGCGCGTGTCGACCTTCTGCAGCGCGATGTAGCTGCGGAACGCGAAGTTGCGCCAGCGCAGGGGCACCGAGTCGGGCTCGGCGCTCGACTCGACCGTGCGCAGGCCCCAGCCCCAGGCGTTGGAGAGCAGCTCCTCGCCGCCGACGTGGCGGTCCTCGAAATTGCTCGCGGCCAGTATGCGGCGCAGGTCGGAGGGGGCGAAGGCGTGGACGTCCACCTCGCTCTCGAGGCTGTGTCCCTCCGATTCGTCGGCTTCGGCGAGGAGGCGTGCCTGTGAGCCGGTGAGGCGGCGCCAGGCGGGGGCTACCAGCACCCCGGTGCGCTTGGGCAGTGCCGCGAGGCGGTCGCCGTAGCGCGAGGGCTCGCCGGCGAAGGCGATCGTCCCGCCCGGGCGCAGAACGCGGCGGAACTCGGCGAAGGCACGGTCGAGATCGGGGATGTGGTGGAGGACGGCGTGGCCGAAGACGAGGTCGAAGCTCTCGTCCTCGAAGGGGAGCTGCTCGGCCTCGGTGGTCACGGTGACAACCTCGACGCCGAGCTCGGCGGCGGTGGCGGCGAGCCGCTCCAGCATCCCGGGCGAGATGTCGGTCGCGGTCAGTCGTTCGATCACCCCGAGCTGAGTCAGGTTGAGCGAGAAGTAGCCGGTCCCGGAGCCGATCTCCAGCGCGTCGCCGAAGCGTCGCCCGTCGAGCCCGCCGAGCGCCTTGTCCAGCTTCAACCGCACCTGCTCCTGGCCGATCGGGCCGAAGTCGATCCCCCACTTGGCGTCGTACTGGTGGGCGGCGGCGTCGTGGTAGCGGGTGTTGACGTCCTTGATGTGGTCCGGGGTGGCGGTCGGAGAGGCTGGCATCGCGGCGGAACTCTACGCGGATCGGCGTCAGCGACGGCCCGCGATACGGTGCCGGGGGTGGAGGGTCAGTACCTGCAGGAAAACCAGCCGCCCGGGGTGCCGCCGCTGCCGCTGACCGGCGAGCGGACCTTGCCCGACGTGCCCGAGGAGAACTACTGGTACCGGCGCCACCTGGTCGTCTACGAGTGGATCGCGGCGCGGACCCGCGGCCAGCGCGTCGTCGACATGGCCTGCGGCGAGGGCTACGGCTCCAACGTGCTCGCCGCCAGCGCTGCCAGCGTCGTCGGCGTCGATGCCAACCCCGAGGCCCACGAGCACGCTCGTCTCCGTTACCGGCGCCCCAACCTGCGCTTCGAGCGCGACCTGGTCGAGAGCTTCGCCGAGCCCTGCGACGCCGTCGTCTTCCTGCAGACGATCGAGCACGTCCAGGACGCCGGCGCGATCCTCGACCACTTCGGCGGCATGCTCGCCCCGGGCGGCACCGCCTACGTCTCGACCCCGAACCTGTTGACCCTGGCGCCGCCGGGGGCCGAGAAGTCCGACAATCCCTGGCACGTCCACGAGTACCGCGCCGAGGAGTTTCGCGCGCTCTGCGAGGCACACTTCCCCCGGGTCGAGCTGCTCGGCCTCTTCCATGCCGGCAAGCTCCGCGCCCACGAGATCGCGCTGAAGCTCGGCTGGGACGGCGTCCACAAGCGACTCCGCCTGAGCAAGCCCTTCTATGACCGTTTCACGCCGGCGATTGCCACCTCCGACTTCAGGCTCCGCGAGGGCGACCTGGATCGCTCTCTGGACTTTCTAGCTGTCTGCCATGCCTGATGCGCGGGCGGGTGGCACCGTCGGCGACCTGGCGCTCGTCCTTCACTCCCACATGCCTTACGTCGCGGGCTTCGGGACCTATCCGTTCGGCGAGGAGTGGTTGTTCGACGCGGTGATTCGCTCCTACCTGCCGGTGCTCGACGTCGCCCGCGACGTGACGATGACGGTGACGCCGGTTCTCGCCGACCAGCTCGAGGACGCCGGCGTGCGGCGGCGCCTCCGGGACTTCCTTGTCGAGTGGCGGATCGGCGCCGCTGAAGCCGACCTCGACGAGGTGCCGCCCGAGTGCCGCCCCGCGGTCGAGGCCGAGCTGGCTCGCTGCCGCCGGGCGCTGGAGCTGCTCGACGCTGCCGAGGGGGACCCGCTGGCGCCGTTCCAGCGTGCCGCCGGGGAGGGCCGCGTCGCCTTGGCCACCTCGGCCGCGACCCACGCGGTGCTGCCCTTGCTGGCGACGCGCGAGGGCCTGCGCCTGCAGCTCGACGCCGGGATCCGCTCCCACCGGCGCCGCTTTGGCTGGGATGGCGGCTTCTGGCTGCCCGAGTGCGGTTACGCGCCGGGTCTCGAGTGGCGCCTCGCCGAGCACGGCGTGCGCTGGTTCTGCACCGACCAGAGCGCCCACGAGCCGCCGCTGGAAGCGCTGGCCCCGGTAGCTACCGAGGCCGGGCCGGTGGCGCTGCCGATCGACTGGGAGGCGGTGAGCTGGCTCTGGGCGCTCGACGGCTACCCCTCGGACCCCGCCCACGTCCAGTTCGACGGCAAGAGCCTGCGCGGGGTGCGGATCTGGAAGGTAGGGGGCGGCGCCTACGACCCCGCGGCGGGAGCCGCGGCGGCGCGTCGCCAGGCCGGCGAGTTCCTTGCCGCCGCCGCGGCCCGCCTGCGCGAGTTCGCCGCTGGGCGCGGCCGCCGCGGGCTGGTCGTCTTCGCGATCGACACCGAGCTGCTCGGCCACTGGTGGAGCGAGGGGCCGGTCTGGCTCGAGGCGGTGATCGAGGGGGCCGCGGCGGTCGGGGTACGCCTCGTCGACGTGCCGACCGCGCTGGCCGAGCGCGAGCCCCTGGCGCGGCCCCTGCGAGCCTCGACCTGGGGCGAGGAGAAGGACTTCCGCACCTGGGACTCGCCGGCGGTCGCCGACCTCGCCTGGGCCGCGCGTCGGCTCGAGCTGCGCCTGCTGCGGGCGCTCGCCCGCGGCCTGCGCGGAGACGCCGCCGCCCGTGCCGCCCGCGAGCTGTTCGCCGCTCAGTCCAGCGACTGGGCCTTCCTCGACGGCCGCGGCCAGGCCGGCGACTACGCTTTCCAGCGTGCTGCCGATCACGCGGAGGCGATGCTGGAGGCCATAGACTCCGACCTCGACATCGATCCGCGCATGGGTTCTCTTGCCCCGGACCTGCGCGTCGAGACCCTCCTGGAGCCCTAGCCACCATTCTCCCGATGACCAGAGTCCTGATCCTCTCCTGGGAGTATCCGCCGCTGATCGAGGGGGGCCTCGCCCGTCACGTGCGCAAGCTCTCGGAGGCACTGGTCGGGCTCGGCGTCGAGGTCCACGTCCTCACCCGCGGCGGTGCGGAGTCGCCGGCGCAGGAGCTCAGCGCCGGCGTCCACATCCACCGCGTGCTCGAGCCGAAGCGACCGACCGACCTCGGCGAGTTCGTCACCTGGGTCGAGCGGATGAACTCCGACATGCTCGCCGCTGGGGTCGAGCTCGGCGACCGCTACGAGTTCGACCTCGTCCACGGGCACGACTGGCTCGTCGCCAACGCCTGCGACCACCTCGCCCGCCGTTTCGGGGCACCGCTGGTGACGACGATCCACGCCACCGAGTACGGCCGCCACCAGGGCTGGGTCGACAAGCACCCCCAGACCTACATTCACGGCGTCGAGCGCTGGATCGTCAATCGCTCGCAGCGGGTGATCGCCTGCTCGCACTACATGAGCGAGCAGATAGTCGACATCTTCGGCGTCGACGAGGGCCGGGTGACGGTGATCCCCAACGGGATCGACCCCGACGACCTGCCCGCCCAGGACCCCGATGACCTCGCCCGGCTGCGTGCCGAGTTCGCCCAGCCCGACGAGCGCCTCGTCCTGCTGATCGGCCGCCTCGTCTACGAGAAGGGCTTCCAGCTCGCGCTGGAGGCGATGCCTCGGCTGATCGAGGAGGCGCCCGGTACGCGCTTCCTCGTCGCCGGCTCCGGCACCCACGAGCAGGAGCTGCGGCGCCAGGCCGAGGAGCTGGGCCTGATGGAGCACGGCACCTTCCTCGGCTGGATCGGCGACGACGTCCTCCACTCGCTGTACCGGATCGCCGACCTCACGGTCGTCCCCTCGATCTATGAGCCGTTCGGCCTCGTCGCCCTGGAGGCGATGGCCTCCGGCTGCCCCTGCATCGTCGCCGACACCGGCGGCCTGCGCGAGGTCGTCCCGCATGAGGAGGCGGGGCTGCGCTTCCGCGCTCACGATCCCGACGCGCTGGCCGAGGTCGCGGTGCGCGTCCTCTGCGACGACGAGCTCGGTCGCCGCCTCGTCGCCGAAGCCTACGAGCACGTGCGCCGTTTCGACTGGGCCGACGTCGCCGAGCAGACCGCCGCGGTCTACTCGGAGCTGGCCGGCGCCACCCTCGACCCGGCCTGAGCGTCTCAGTCGCTCTGCCCGCGGCGGCGCGGGACGACCGGGCGCTGGGAGATCGCGAAGCGACCGGAGGCGACGTCGCCGGCGTTCCAGTGGATCCCCTCGAGCAGCTCGGCAGGGTCGATCGACAGCGCCCCGGCGAGCTGGATCACGGTGTCGACCCGGGCCAGCCGGCGCCCGTTCTCAAGCAGCCCGATCTCGGTCCGGTGCAGCGAGGCGCGGACCCCCAGCTCCTCCTGCGAGAACCCCGCCCGGCGGCGGCAGCGGAGGAGGTTCTCGCCGAACTTGAAGGCGACGCCCTCGGCGCGGGTCCGGCGGTCGGCGTGGTTCACGCGGCCACGCTTGCCGACGCAACTCTCTGTCTGGCTGACAAAACATTTCATTTCTGGTACCATGCTTGCAGGTCGAGCCAGATGGTGTAATCCGCGTAAGATTCCACCATCTGCCGATGGCACTGAACATCAAGGACACGGAGACCGAGAAGTTGGCGGCTGAAGTCGCGGAGATGGCGGGCGAGAGCAAGACCGGCGCCGTGCGCCAGGCGCTGCGGGAACGCAAGGCGCGCCTCGAGCTGCGCGGCGGTGGCAAGGGCAAACCGCAGCGCAGCATGCGGGAGTGGCTCGAAGCCGAGATCTGGCCCCACATCCCGGAGGAGGAGCGGGGGAAGCCGCCGATGACCCAAGAGGAAGTCGAGGAGATTCTCGGCATAGGACCGGAGGGGTATTGATCCTCGACACCTCCGCGGTCGTCGCAGTGCTCCGCGAGGAGGACGGGTTTGAGCGTCTGGCCGCCGCGATGGAAGGGTCCGACGTCCTGGCGATCGGCGCACCGACGCTGTTCGAGACCAGCATGGTCCTCGTCGGCCTGCACGGGGACGAAGGCGGGCGCCTCGTCGCGCGGTTTCGAGATCACTGGAACGTCGAGGTAGTTCCTTTCGACGCCCGCCACGAGCACGCCGCTCGCGACGCCTTTGCCCGCTACGGCAAGGGCCGCCACCCCGCCAAGCTCAACTTCGGCGATTGCATGAGCTATGCGACCGCACGTCTCGCCGAGATGCCGCTGCTCTTCATCGGCGACGACTTCGCCAAGACTGACGTTGAGGCTGCCTGAGCGGGAAGGACTTCAGGGGATTGCCAGCGTCGTCGCGGCCGACGGGTCCGGTTCGACCGGATCTGGCCAGCGCAGCTCGCTCGGTGCCTCACGCATCCGGATCACGCGGGCGGGGACGCCGGCGACGACGGCGTTGGCGGGCACGTCCTTGGTCACCACCGCGTTGGTGCCGACGATTGAGTTGTCGCCGACGCTGACGCCGCGCAGGACGCAGGCGCCGTAGCCGATCCAGACGTTGGAGCCGACGACGACGTCGCGCTTGTAGATGCCCTGGAGCCGGATCGGGCGCTCGACCTCGACGACGCCGTGGTCGAAGTCGATGAACATCGCCCGGTCGGCGATCACGCACTGCTCGCCGATTCGCACCCGCTGGTAGGCGGAGATCGTGCACTCTTGGCCGATCACCGTTTTGGCACCGATCTCGACGATCCCCTCATGGCAGCGGATCTTGGTCCCGTCGCCGATCCAGACGAAGCGGCCGAAGCGGACCTCGGCCTTGCGGGCGATCTCGAGTTCGAGCCCGCGGCCGAGGAAGAGCATGCCCTCGGTGCGCCAGCGGCGCCCGGCGGGGGTCAGCAGTCGCCGCCAGGAGAAGCGCCAGAGCAGCCGCGCGTAGTGGCGGTTCAGCATTCCGTTGCGGGCCAGGAAGCGAATCACGGCGGGGCAACTTTAGACTGGCGCTCGATGAGTGCGGACCAAGCCTCCGAGCCCCGGACCGCGCCGCTGGCCGAGCGCCTGGTCGCGGGCGACAAGCGGGCGCTGGCGAGGGCGATCACGCTGATCGAGTCCGACGACCCGGCCGGTTGGGAGCTGGTCCGCGAGGTCTACCCCCGCACCGGCAAGGCGCGCATCATCGGCTTCACCGGGCCGCCCGGGGTGGGTAAGAGCACCCTGATCGGTGCCCTCACCGGGGAGCTGCGCAAAGCCGAGCGCGAGGTTGCCGTGCTCTCGATCGACCCGTCGAGTCCCTTCACCCGCGGCGCCCTGCTCGGCGACCGCATCCGCCTCACCGACCACTTCCTCGACAAAGGCGTCTTCATCCGTTCGATGGCATCGCGCGGCGCCCTCGGCGGCCTCTCCGAGGCGGCGCTGCAGGTGGCGCTGGTGATGGACGCGGCGGGCAAAGACGATGTCCTGATCGAGACCGTCGGCGTCGGCCAGGCCGAGATCGACATCGTCGACCACGCCGACACGATCGTGCTGGCGCTGATGCCCGGCTCGGGCGATTCGATCCAGGCACTGAAGGCCGGCGTGATGGAGATCCCCGACGTGATCGTCGTCAACAAGGCCGACCACCCGATGACCGACACGATGGTGCGCGAGGTGCGGGGCGTCCTTGCCCTCTCGCAGGATCCGGCGGCCTGGAAGGTGCCGATCCTGCGCACGGAGGCCGCTCGCGGCGAGGGTATCGACGAGCTGGCGGCGAGGATCGACGAGCACCGCGCCTTCATCGAGGCGCAGGGGACGCTGAGCGAGCGCCGCGCCCGCAACCTGCGCAGCGAGGTGATCGGGATCGCGACCTCGCGGATGCGGCGCCGCCTCGAAGCGACGATCGCCGACGATCCCGAAACCGCCGCCCTGCTCGATCGCGTCGTCCGCCGCGAGCTAGACCCCGCCTCGGCTGCCGCCGAGCTGCTCGACAAGCACGTCGATGACTGAACCCGATCTGCTGCCCACGCTGGAGGAGGTCGGCACCTGGACCGGGGCCGACGTCACCGAGCTGGGCGGCGGCAAGGTCGGCGAGGTGCACGGCTGCTTCGTCGACGACGACAGCGGCGAGCCCGCCTGGCTCCTGGTCACCGTCACCGGCCGCCGCCGTCGCGGCGTCCGCGTCGTCGCGGTCCCGCTTGGCTTCTGCGCCGGAGCGCCGTTCGGCGTCTGGGTTGCGCAGGAGGGGGAAAAGATCGGCGGCGCCCCGGTGGTCGACCCGGCGCGGCCGCTGCTGCGCGAGCACGAGCTGACGATCTGCGAGCACTACGGCGTCAGCGAGAGGGTCGGCCGCGGCGCCGAGGTCGTCGACCGGCCCGAGGGCGCCGTCACCTCGGCGCCGCCGCGCCGCTGATCCGCTCGCCCCGAGTTTCCTTCCCTGTCACATCTTGCTCCTAGTTTGGTCGGCGAGACCTCGACGAAGGGAGCAGGATGGATGCAAGGTTGCGCGCGGTTCCGGGCCTGGCCGTGCTCGGGGTGGCGGCGGCGCTGGCTCTCGCCGGCTGCGGTAGTGGTTCCGGCGACACCAGCGGGGCGACGACGCCGGCCAGCCAGGTGTCGGCCGGCGCAAACGCCTCGAGCAAGTCCGACGACGCGATGAAGCACGAAGACGCGATGAAGCAAGAAGGCTCGATGAAGGACGACCATGGCGCCATGCACGACGACCAGAGCGGTTCGATGCACGACGGTGGTGCGATGAAGGACGACGAAGGCTGAGCCTTGGCGCTGCTGGTTCTCTTCGGGTTCATCGCCGGCGCGGCCACCGCGATCTCGCCATGCGTGCTGCCGGTGTTGCCGATCGCGCTTTCCGCCGGCGCCACTGGGGGCCGTCGCCGCCCGCTGGGAATCGTCGCCGGGCTGGCCGTTTCCTTCACGGTCGCCACCGTCGCCTTCGTCTACGTGATCTCGGCGCTGGGGCTGCCCAACGACTTCCTTCGCGACTTCGCGATCTTCGTCCTGATCGGCTTCGGCGTCGTCCTCATGATCCCGCCGCTAGCCGCCCGGGTGGAGGCCTGGATGAGCGGCTTCGCCGGCCGCCTTGGCGTCGCCAAAACCGACGGCGACGGGTTCTGGTCGGGGGCCCTGGTCGGCCTCAGCCTCGGCGTCGTCTACACCCCCTGCGCCGGCCCGATCCTCGCCGGCGTGATCACGGTCTCCGCTTCGCAGAGCTTCAACGCCGGCCGCCTCGCGGTCGCCTTCGCCTACGGGATCGGTTCCGCCGTCGTCCTCTACTTCCTGATGCTCGGCGGCCGCAAGCTGACGGCGCCGCTGGCCCGCCGCGGCGCCGGCCTGCAGATCGCCACCGGGGCGGTGATGGTCGTCGTCGCCCTGGCGATGCTGGGCGAATACGACGTCCGCTTCCAGAACACGATCGCTTCCGACCTGCCTTCGTTCCTCGTCAACCCGACGGAAGGACTCGAGAACACCTCTTCCGCGCAGGCGGCCCTGACCGAGATCCGCGGCGCGTCCGCCCATGGGATCGGCGCCCGCGCCGCGCAGGAAGGGGCGGCGACCGGCAGCAGCGACGTCCAGCACCTCGACCTGCCCGACTACGGCTCGGCGCCCGAATTCACCGGGACCGAGCGCTGGTTCAACACCCCCGGCGACCGGCCGCTGACCCTGAAGGGGTTGCGCGGCCACGTCGTCCTCGTCGACTTCTGGACCTATAGCTGCGTCAACTGCATCCGCACCCTGCCCTACCTCAACGCCTGGAACAAGCGCTACGGCAAGGACGGGCTGACGATCGTCGGCGTTCACACGCCGGAGTTCCCGTTCGAGCGCGAAGCGGGCAACGTCGAAGCCGCGATCGAGCGCGAAGGAATCGAATATCCGGTCGTCCAGGACAACGAACAGGCGACCTGGAACGCCTACGGCAACCAGTACTGGCCGGCCGAGTACTTCATCGACGCCAAGGGCGACGTGCGCTACGCGCATTTCGGCGAGGGCGAATACGGCGAGAAAGAAAAGGTGATCCGCGACCTGCTCGCCGAAGCCGGTCGCCGGGTCCCCGTCAAGGACGCAACCGTGCACGACGCGATCACGCCGTCCGAAGGCGTGACCACGCCCGAGACTTACCTCGGCCCCTACCGGGCCGAACGCTTCACCAACTCCGAACTGTCGCCTGGGGTGCACGACTTCACCGCCCCCGCGAAGGTGCCGCCGAACGAGATCGCCTTCCGCGGCCGCTGGAACGTCGCTCTCAAGTCGGCCACGGCGGCGGGCGATGACGCCGAGCTCGATCTCAACTTCGGCGCCCGCCGCGTCTATCTGGTGCTCGGCACCGACGGTGGCGCGCGCAAGGTCCGGGTCAAGCTCGACGGCAAGACGATCTCCGCCGCCGACGCCGGGTCCGACGTCCACCACGGGGTCGTCACCGTCAAGGCCCATCGCCTCTACAACCTGGTCGAAATGCCTCATGTCGAGGATCACCTGCTCGAACTCGAACTGCAGCCGGGGGTGACGGGCTATGCCTTCACCTTCGGCTAGCCCCGGCCTCGCGGCCGCCGCAGGCGCGACAATCGCGGCGATGCCCGACGACAAGCCCCGAACCGTCCTCGTCGTCGACGACGAGCCGACGATCACCGAGGTCGTCGGCCGCTACATGGAGCGGGCCGGCTATGAGACCTATGAGGCGGGCGACGGGCCGCGGGCGCTGGCGCTGGCCGCCGAGCACCGGCCCGACCTCGTCGTCCTCGACCTGATGCTGCCGGGGATCGACGGGCTCGAGGTGATGCGCCAGCTGCAGGAACGCGAGGGCCCGCGGGTGGCGGTGATCCTGCTCACGGCGCGCGGCGAGGAGTCCGACCGCCTCGTCGGCCTGCGCAACGGCGCCGACGACTACGTCGTCAAGCCCTTTTCGCCGGCGGAGCTGGTCGCTCGCGTCGACGCCGTGCTGCGGCGGACGGCGCCGCCCTCCAGCGAGGAGCCGCCGATCGAGCGCGGCCCGCTGCGAGTCGAGCCGGCGACGCGTCGCGTCTTCCTCGGCGGCGAGGAGATCTCCCTGACCCAGCGCGAATTCGACCTGCTCGCCTACCTCGCCGCCCATCCCGGCCTCGTCTTCTCCCGCGATCAGCTGATGGAAGCCGTCTGGGGGGAGACCTTCTTCAACGACACCAGCACCGTCACCGTCCACATTCGCCGCCTCCGCGCCAAGCTCGGCGACGAGGTCGAGGAGCCGCGGTTCATCGAGACGGTGTGGGGAGTCGGCTACCGGTTCAAGGCATGAAGCGCGCCGCCGTAATCGCAATCGCCGCCTTCCTCGCCGGGGCCGCCGCCGTCGCGGTCCCGCACGGGATGGGGGTGGAGCAGATCGCCCTGGTCGTGCTGGCCGCTGGCGGCCTGGCGCTGGCCGCCGCGCTCGCCGTGCGCCTGGCGATGGAGGAGCGCTCTCAGCGGGAGATCGAGGAGATGCGACGCCAGCTCGTCGCAGCAGCCTCTCATGACCTGCGCACGCCGCTCGCCTCGCTTCGCCTCCTGGTCGAGTCGATCGACGACGGCGTCGTCGACGGCGAGACCAGGGACCGCTACCTGGGTGAGATCCGCACCCACGTCGACGTCCTCAGCGGACTCGTCGACGACCTCTTCGAGCTCTCTCGGATCGAGGCGGGGGAGATCTCCTGGACGCTGCGCCAGGTCGAGTTGCGCGAGCTGATCGACGACACGGTCGCCGCGATGCGGGCGCCGGCCGAGGCGCGGGGAGTGAAGCTCGCCGCCGAGCTGCCGTCGGGGAACGTCGTCGCCGAGGCCAACGCCGAGAAAGTCCAGCGCGTCCTCTTCAACCTGATCCAGAACGCGATCCGCCACACCCCGGCAGACGGCACCGTCACCGTACGCGCCCGCAGCGGGCACGGCGGCGTCGAGGTCGAGGTCGCCGACGACGGCGAGGGCGTCCCCGCCGACGACGGCGAGCGCGTCTTCGAGCCCTTCTACCGCGGCGACGCCGCCCGTAGCGAGGACGGCGCCGGCCTGGGCCTGGCCATCTCCCGCGCCATCGTCGAGGCGCACGGAGGTCGCATCTGGCTCGAAGAAGGACACCCGGGGACGCGCGTGCACTTCACGCTCAGGCGCGCCTGAAGGATCGAGAGCTGCGTTTTGATCGGATAGCGATCGAAACGCAGCTCTCGATTTCCTACAGCTGCAGACTCTTGACCTGCAGCAGCTCCTCCAGCCCGTAACGCCCGTTCTCGCGCCCATGCCCCGACTGTCCGTAGCCGCCGAACGGCGCCAGCGGGTTGAACGGCCCGCCGTTGATCTCGATCTGGCCGGTGCGCAGGCGCTTGGCGACGGCGATCGCGCGGTCCTGGTCGGCGGACCAGACGCCGCCGGCGAGCCCGTAGGCGCTGTCGTTGGCGATGCGGATGCCGTCCTCCTCACCCTCGTAGGGCTGGATCACGAGCACCGGGCCGAAGATCTCCTCCTGGGCGATCGTCATCTCCGGCGTCACCTCGGAGAAGACGGTGGGGCGGACGAAGTAGCCGCGGTCGAGGCCCTCCGGGGCCTCGGCGCCGCCGGTCAGCAGGCGCGCGCCCTCCTCCTCGCCCTTGCGGATGTAGCCGCGCACGCGCTCGCGCTGGACGTCGGAGACGAGCGGACCCAGGCGCGTCGCCGGGTCGAACGGGTCGCCCGGCGTGAAGCTCTCGGCAGTGGCCACCGCCAGCTCCTCGGCCTCGGCCAGGCGCTGGCGCGGGACCAGCATCCGCGTCAGCGCGCTGCAGGTCTGGCCCGAGTTGAGGAAGCACTTGGCGACCCCGTCGGGGACCGCGCGCTCGAGCTCGGCGTCGTCGAGGATCAGGTTCGGCGACTTGCCGCCGAGCTCCATCGCGACCGGCTTCACCGTCGCCGACGCCAGCTCCGAGACGCGCCTGCCGGCCCGGGTCGAGCCGGTGAAGGAGACCATGTCGACGCCCGGGTGGGCGGCGATCGCCTCGCCGACCACCGGGCCAACCCCAGTGACGAGGTTGAAGACGCCGGCGGGAAGGCCGGCGGCCTCGATGATTTCGGCGAGGATGAAGGCGTTCAGCGGCGTCACCTCGCTCGGCTTCAGCACCACCGTGCAGCCGGCGCCCAGCGCGGGGGCGACCTTGACCGCGATCTGGTTCAGCGGGTAGTTCCAGGGCGTGATCGCGCCAACCACGCCGACCGCCTCGCGCAGCACCCGCGAGTTGCCGATCTCCTCTTCCCAGGCGACTTCCTCCATCAGCTGTGGGACCGAGCCGAAGTGGAGGGCGGGGAGACCGGCCTGGATCATCTCGCTCAGCTTCAGCGGCATCCCCAGCTCCTGGGAGATCGTCGCCGCGATCTCCTCTTTGCGCTCGGCGAGGCCGGCGGCGATCGCGCTCAGGTAGCCGGCGCGCTCAGAGCGCGGCGTCTGCGACCAGGAGTCGAACGCCTCGCGGGCGGCGGCGACGGCCCGATCGGCGTCGACCTCGGTGCAGGCCGGGATCGTCCCCATCGCCTCTTCGGTGGTCGAGTTGACCACCTCGATCGTCTCGCTGCCGCTCGGCTGAACCCACTCGCCGCCGATGAAGACCTTGTCCCGCGCCTGAAGCTCCGCCGCCGTCGCCATTCCCCGTTCCCCCCTCGTTGCAGATCCTTTTTCGCTGCTGAACGCTAGCGCTTTCAATGCAATAGCATTTACGCTATAAGCACATATAAGCTATTATTTATCCCATGAAGAGTCCAGGAGAGATACTGCGGGAGGCCCGTCGGCGGCATGGGGTCAGTCAGAAGAGGCTCGCTATTCGGGCCGGAACGACCCAGTCGGCCATCTCGCGGATCGAGAAGGACCGGGTCTCGCCGACGATCGAGACCTTGAGCGAGCTGCTCTATCTACTGGGGGACGACCTGACCCTGACCAGCGATGCCCGGGATAGTGGGGTCGACATCACCCTCAACGAAGGTAGCCTTGGCCGAAGTCCGACCGAGCGCTTGGAGTACGGCGAGGCCTTCGCCAATCAGGTGATCGCGATGAGCCCGTTGCCGAAGACTCCGTTGCTCGGAGAGCTCGGCGAATCAGCATGAGGGACTCACTTCCGGCGAAAGCACCCGAACTGCCGGAGTTGCTTGGCCCGTTAGTCAGGCACGGCGTGGACTTCGTTCTGATCGGCGGCATGGCGGGCATCGCTCGAGGCTCGACCTATCCGAGCTACGACCTCGACGTCGCCTATGCCCGGGATAGCGCGAACGTCGCCCGTCTTGTCGCCGCCCTCGAAGAGATCGGCGTTCGTTTGCGCGGCGCGCCCGATGATCTCCCTTTCCAGCTCGAATCTCGAACGATCGAAGACGGCGCGAACTTCACCTTCGTCACGCGCTACGGCGACCTCGACGTGCTGGCGGATGTGGCGGGGGTGCGTTCGTTCGACGAGCTTGTGGCGGGCTCGGAGACGAAGGAGTTCTGGGGTCTGCCCGTCCGCGTTGCATCGCTCGACCACCTGATCGCGATGAAGCGGGCGGCCAACCGCCCGAAGGACCGCAACATGGTCGAGGAGTACATCGCGCTCTCGGACCTTGGACGCCGCGAGGCCGAGGCCGACTCGGACTAGCGGCTGATCGGCCGCGCGCCCGACTCCGCCGCGGCCAGCGTCGCCCCGGAGCCCGGACCCGGCAGTTCGCGGGCGTCGCGGGCGTGGAGGACCTTGCCGCACTCTTTGCAGATGCCGCGATCGCTGACGGCGCCGCCGCACTCCTTATGGACGATCAGCCGCGGCGGTCCGGCGGGGCGCTCGGTGTAGCGGTCGCCCCAGTTGAGGAGGGCGATCAGAGCCGGCCAGAGATCGAGGCCCTTCTCGGTCAGGAAGTATTCGTAGCGCGGCGGGCTTTCCTGGTAGGCGCGCCGTTCGAGGATCTGCTCGTCGACCAGACGCTGCAGGCGAGCGGAGAGGACGTTGCGGGCGATTCCCAGCGACTCCTGCATCTCGCCGAAGCGGCGGTGCCCGTGCATCACGTCGCGCACGATCAGCAGCGACCAGCGCTCGCCGATCACTTCCAGCGCTTTGGCGACCGAGCAGTCGAGAGCGGGGTAGTCGTTGCGCAGCACAGCGTGATCTTCGCACAGTTGGTTGCATCAAGCAACCCACTGCGATAGGCTCGCGTCCGTTCGGTTGCATCAAGCAACTCACAAACTCGTTGAGGCGATCGGAGGCGATCGAGATGAGGCTGATCAACAGGCACAGGCACGACCACCGCGGCAAGGCTCCTCGCATCGCGATCAGCCAGGCCGAGATCACCGCCGACCTGACTTACCCGGCGAGCCGGCGCGCACCTCTCCGCGAGGCGGCCACCGCGCCAAGGAGCGCATCGCGTTGAGCGCCGATGGCGTCGTCCTCGCCGGCGAGGGGACCGCGGCCGCGGTGGCCGAGGCCTTTGCTGTGTCCAGCCCCGAGACCTCGCGCAGCCGCACCCTCGTTTGGCAGGACCCGGTGGCGACCGCCGCCGCCGGGGCCGCGATGAGCGGCATGGAGTACATGAGCGCGATCGTCTCCGGCGAGGTGCCGCCGCCGCCGATCGCGGTGACGATGCGGTTGCGCCCGGTCGAGCTGGCCGAGGGCCGCGTCGTCTTCGAGGGCGAACCGGGGGAGGAGCACTACAACCCGATCGGCGTCGTCCACGGCGGCTACGCCGCGACCCTGCTCGACTCGGCACTCGGCTGCGCCGTCCACACGACGCTGCCCGCCGGCCTCGGCTACACCTCGCTCGGTCTCGAGGCGAAGTTCGTGCGGCCGATCACCCGCGACACCGGCCGCGTCCTCTGCGAGGCGACCGTCCTCTACAAGGGTCGCAAGCAGGCGACGGCCGAGGCGCGGCTGACCGCGGCCGATTCCGGCAAGCTGCTTGCCCACGGCCAGGCGACCTGCATGATCCTCGGCGGCTGACCGGTGTCCTCGCCGCGCTCAGCCGGCCTGGCGCCGGGCCAGGTCGACGAGGAGGCGGACGCCGTAGCCGCTCGCGTCCTTGCCGGTATAGGCGCGGTTCACGTCCCAGGCGGTGCCGGCGATGTCAACGTGCGCCCAGGGGGTGTCGTCGACGAACTCCTCGAGGAAGCAGGCGGCGGTGATCGATCCCGCCTCGCGCTTGGAGGCGAGGTTGGAGAGGTCGGCGACGGTCCCTTTCATCATCTCCCGGTACTCGTCGTGGAGCGGCAGGCGCCAGGTCAGCTCGCCCGTCTCCTCGCCCGCCGCGAGCAGCTCGCCGACCAGGTCGTCGTCGTTGCCGATCACCGCGGCGTAGGTGGAGCCGAGGGCGATCAGGACCGCGCCGGTCAGAGTTGCCAGGTCGACGAGGCGCTCGGCGCCGAGCTCGATCGCGTAGGCGAGGGCGTCGGCGAGGATCAGGCGGCCCTCGGCGTCGGTGTTGTTGACCTCGACCGTCTTGCCGTTGTACTGGGTGATCACGTCGCCCGGCTTGATCGCCGTCCCCGAGGGCATGTTCTCGGTCGAGGGGACGACCGCGACGAGGTCGACCGCGAGGCCGAGCTCGGCGATCGCCGCCACCGCCTCGAGCACCGCCGCGGCGCCCGACATGTCGAACTTCATCTCGTGCATCGCCGCGCCCGGCTTCAGCGAGATGCCGCCGGTGTCGAAGGTGACGCCCTTGCCGATCAGGCCCAGGGTCGGGCCGGAGCCGCCGCCGGCGTAGCGGAGGACGATCAGCCGCGGGCTCTCGGGGCTGCCCTGGGCGACGGCGGCGAGGCCGCCCATCCCGATCGCGACGATTTCCTCGCGGCTGAGGACGTCGGTGCTGACAGAGTCGTACGCGGCGTCGATCGCCTCGGCGCGGTCGGCGAGGAAGGCCGGGGTGGCGAAGTTGGCCGGGGTGTTCTGCAGGTCGCGGGCGCGGTTCTGCGCCTCGGCGCCGATCCGCGCCGCCTGCGCGGCGTCGTTCAGCTCCGGGGAGGCGAGGAGGGTGAGCGAGGCGATCTCGGCCGGCGGCTCCTCCGGCTGCTCGCGGCGGAAGCGGTCGAAGCGGTAGCTGCCGAGGATCGTGCCGGTGACGATTCCCTCGACCGCGGCCGCGCCATCGAGCGAATCGGGCGGTCTCCAGGCGACGCTCGTCGCCTCGATCCGCGCCGCCTCCTTGGCCGCCAGCGCCGCGACCACGCGCAGCCGCTCGGCGTCGACCCCCTCGCGCTTGCCCAGCCCGACAACCAGCACCTGCGGGCCGCCTGCGGGAAAGACGGAAGACAGCGTCTTGAAGCTGGCCCTGGCCGCAGCAGCCCCCGGCGCCTCGGCGACCTCCGCCGGGAGCTCCTCGCCCTCGTGCAGGGCGAGCACCGCCAGATCCGCCTCCGCGGTCAGCGGCTCGCCGTCTCGGACCTCGACCTTCATCGCCCGCGAGTCTATGCGCGACGGCCACCCTGGTGGCCCCGCTATCGTCCCCTCGCGGATCAGCAGTCCAGTCGAGTACGCCTCGCCAACACGCAGGAGAAAGGGAGTAGATGTCCAGCTCAGTGATCCTAGGAACCGCACGCACCCCGGTCGGCAAGATGGGCGGCGCCCTCGCCTCGGTCGACCCGACCGACCTCGGTGGCACCGCGATCGAGGCTGCGCTAGACCGTTCCGGCGTCGCTCCCGACCAGGTCCAGCAGGTCGTCTTCGGCCAGGTCCTGCAGGCCGGCCAGGGTCAGATCCCCTCGCGCCAGGCCCAGATCAAGGGCGGCATCCCCAAGGAGGTGCCGTCGGAGACGATCAACAAGGTCTGCGCCTCGGGCATGCGCACGATCGGCCTCGCCGATCAGGCGATCCGCGCCGGCGACCTCGACGTCGCCGTCACCGGCGGCATGGAGTCGATGAGCCGAGCGCCGTACCTGCTGCCCAACGCCCGCTTCGGCTTCCGGATGGGCGACGTGCAGGCGCTCGACGCGATGACCCACGACGGTCTCACCAACCCCTTCACCGGCAAGCAGATGATCAACGAGGCGAGCGAGGTCTCCAACGAGCTTGAGATCACCCGCGCCGACATGGACAAATTCGCCGAGCGCTCGCAGCGCCTCGCCGGCGAGGCGGTCGACGCGGGGCGGCTTGCCGAGGAGATCGTCGCGGTCACCGTCAAGGGACGCAAGGGCGACACCGTGGTCGAGGTCGATGAGGCGCCACGGCCGGAGACGACGCTGGAGACGCTCTCGAAGCTGAAGGCCGTCGGCGGCGAGGGCGCGACCCATACTGCCGGCAACGCACCCGGCGTCAACGACGGCGCCGGCGCGATCGTCGTCGCCTCCGAGGAGTGGGCGGAGAAGGAAGGCAAGGTGCCGCTCGCCAAGGTCGTCGCCTATGCGACCGTCGCCGACGACTTCGCCTACCTCGCCCGCACCCCGGGCAACGCGGCGCTGAAGGCGCTGGAGAAGATCGGCAAGGCCCCGTCCGACGTCGACCTCTGGGAGATCAACGAGGCCTTCGCCTCGGTCGCGATCGGCTCGATGCGGATCCTCGGCATCGACGAGGAGAACGTCAACGTCAACGGCGGCGCGATCGCCTTCGGCCACCCGATCGGCGCATCGGGTTCCCGAATCGTCGGCGCCCTCGTCCACGAGCTGGGTCGCCGAGGAGGTGGCCTCGGCGTCGCTGCGATCTGCTCGGGCGGAGGCCAGGGCGACGCGATCGTCCTGGAGGTGGCCGCGCAGTAGCGCGGTCGCTCCGGGCGGGGGCTTGAGTTGAGCCGCGCCGCGGCGTTCTTTGACCTGGACAAGACCCTGATGGCGGGGTCGAGCGGGATGCAGTTCGCGCGTGTCGCCACCCGTCAGGGGATCGTCGGCCGGCGGCAGCTGGCGAGCTGGGGGGTCGAGCACCTGCGCTACCGGCTGCGCGGGACCACCGACGAGCGCACCAGCGAGGTGCTGCGCGTCGCCCGCGATCTGATCGAGGGCGTGCCGGCGGTGAGGATCGCGCGGATGGAGCCCGAGGTGATGGCGGCGATCCTGCCTCGCGTCTACCCGCAGATGCTGGCCGAGGTCCATGCCCACCAAGACGCTGGACGGCCGACCTTCATCGTCAGCGCCGCCGGCAACGACATCGTCGAGTCGCTGGCCCGGGTGCTGCAAATGGAGGGCGGGATCGGCACCCGTTACGAGGTCGACGCCGAGGGCAACTTCACCGGGCGGCTCGACGGGCCCTTCGTCTACGGCCCGGGCAAGGTCGAGGCGATGGAGGCCTTCGCCGCCACCCACGAGATCGACCTCGCCGCCTCGTTCGCCTACTCGGACTCGCTCTCGGACCTCCCCATGTTGCGCGCGGTCGGCAACCCGGTCGCGGTCAACCCGGACCCGCCGCTGGCGGCGATCGCCAAGGAGGAGGGCTGGCAGACCCTGCGCTTCGAACGCCTCGGCCGCCGCCTCGTTGCGATCGCGGTGACGCTGCTGGCGACGGTCGCCGGCCTCGGCGCGTCTCGCGTAGCGGCCCGGCGCAAGTGAGCACCCGCGCCTGGATCGTCTTCGCTGCCGTCTCCGTCCTCTGGGGATTCCCCTACCTGCTGATCAAGATCGCCGTCGACGGTGGCGTGCCGGCGCCGCTCGTCGCCTGGGGCCGGATCGCGCTCGCCGCGGTCGTCCTGCTGCCGATCGCCTGGCACCGCGGCACCCTCTCGCATCTGCGCGGCCGCGGCCGCTGGCTGCTCGCCTTCGCCCTGGTCGAGATCGCGATCCCGTTCCCGCTGATCCCGGCCGGCGAGGAACTCGTCGCCTCCTCGACCGCGGCGATCGTGATCGCCACCGCGCCGCTGATGGTGACGGTGCTCTCGATCCGTTTCGAACCGAGCGAGCGCGCCACCGGCCCCCGCCTGGCCGGATTGCTGATCGGGCTGGCGGGGGTGATCGCGCTGGTCGGGGTCGACGTCGGCGGCAACGCCGAGGAACTGCGCGGGATCGCCGCCGTGCTCGTCGCCGCACTCGGCTACGCGATCGGGCCGATGATCCTCAAACGCCACCTCGCCGGGATCGACTCCGTTGCCCTGATGGGGTTCTGCCTGGCGGTGGCGGGGGTGCTGCTGACGCCGCTGGCGGCAGCGACCGCGCCGGCGGCCTCGCCCAGCGGCGGCGCCGTCGCGGCGATCGTCGTCCTCGGGCTCCTCTGCACGGCGCTCGCCCTGGTCCTGATGGCGGTGCTGATCCGCGAGGCCGGCCCGGCGCGGGCGCTGCTCGTCACCTACGTCAACCCGGTGATCGCGGTCGCCCTCGGCATCGTCTTCCTCGGCGAGTCGCCTGGAGTGGGGGCGTTCGCCGGCCTGGTCCTGATCCTCGCCGGCTGCTGGCTGGCGACCGGGGGCAGCTTGCCGACGCCGCGGCCGCAGCGAACCGAATAGGCTTTCCTGCCGGTATGGAGGCAGCAACCGCCCGCAAGATCCGCGTCGTCGTCGCCAAGCCCGGCCTCGACGGGCACGATCGTGGCGCCAAGATCATCGCCCGCGCCCTGCGCGACGCAGGGATGGAGGTGATCTACACCGGGCTGCACCAGACGCCGGAGCAGATCGCCGAGACGGTGATCCAGGAGGATGCCGACGCGGTCGGTCTCTCGATCCTCTCCGGTGCCCACATGACCCTGGTGCCAAGGGTGGTGGAGCTGCTGCACGAGCAGGGCGTCGATGACGTCCTCGTCACCGTCGGCGGCACGATCCCCGCCGACGACATCCCGGAGCTGAAGAAGCTCGGCGTCGCCGCTGTCTTTACCCCGGGCTCGGGCACCGATGAGATTGTCGATTTCATCAGCAGTGCCGCGCGCGAGCGCCACGAGAGCGGCGCTTAAATCTCTTTACACGGATCTGTGCATAGGTCCGCAGTTCGGCGTATACTCCTGATTGACTGGTCAGTCAACAACTGGCCGTCAATCGATAAGATCCCCGCCCGCAGCGGGATAGCGAGGCGCAAACCGCAGCCCGCGAAGACCTGAGAATCATCCCCAAGGAGGCTTCAACTTGAAGATCTGCGTCCTCGTCAAGGAGGTCCCAGACGCCGCGGTGCAGAAGCGCATCGACCCCGGCACCATGCGTCTGGACCGCAGCGGCGAGAAAAACCTCAACCCGTTCGACACGCACGCCCTCGAGGCGGCGATGCAGATCAAGGAGGGGGGTGCGATCCCGGTCGAGGAGGTCGTCGCGGTGACGATGGGCCCCGATTCCGCCGTCCGCGCCCTGCACAAGGCCGTCGCCCTCGGCGCCGACCGCTCCGTCCACCTCGCCGACGACGCCCTCGCCGGCTCCGACGTCTGCGCCACTGGCTACGCGCTGGCCAAGGTGCTCGAGTCCGAGAGCCCCGACCTCGTCCTGCTCGGCCAGCAGTCCGATGACGGCGAGTGCTACACGATCGGCGCCGTCGTCGCTGACCACCTGAAGATGCCGTCGCTGACCCAGGTGATCAAGATCGACGTCAACGACGGCAAGCTGCGCTGCGAGCGTCAGGCCGAGTACGGCTACGACACGGTCGAGGTCGAGCTGCCCGCCGTGATCAGCGTCGGCGACGCGATCAACGAGCCGCGCTACCCGAGCCTGAAAGCGATCATGGGAGCGAAAAAGAAACCGCTCGACGCGAAGGCGACCGGCGACGTCGGCATCGACGCCGGTCAAGTCGGCGCCGACGGCTCGAAGACCGCCGTGCTCGCCCTCAACCCGCCCCCTGCCAAGGAGGCCGGCGAGATCATCGAGGACGAGGACACCAACGAGACGGTCGAAAAGATCGTCGCTTGGCTCGACGAGAGGAAGCTGATCTAGATGCCCGGGATTCTGGTTTACGCCCTCCACGACGACGAGGGCAACTTCAACAAAAACTCCCTCGGCGCCATCTCTGAGGCGGCCAAGCTGGCCGGGCAGATCGGCGGCGAGGCGGCGGCCCTGGTCGTCGGCGAGATCGCCGACGACGCCTGCGCGTCGCTCGGCAACTACGGCGCCGCCAAGGTCTACCGGGCCAAGAGCGTGCCCGAGGGCCTGGCCCAGCCGATCGTCGATGCGATGGCGAAGGTGATCCAGGACAACGGCATCTCCTACGCCCTTTTCGGCGGCGGCCTGCTCGGCTTCGAGATCGGGGCCGGCCTCACCGCCCGGCTCGGCGCCGGCGTGACGATGGAGGTGACCGAGGTCAAGGTCCAGGACGGCAAGCTCGTCGCCGAGCGCCCCATCCTGCAGGACTCTCAGATCGCCGACGTCGGCTACGTCGGCGAGCCGGGGATCATCATCGGCCGCCTCAACGCCTTCGACGCGAATGAGACCGGTGGTTCCGCCGCGGTCGAGGACGTCGAGGTCGAGCTCTCGCCCTGGTCGACCAAGGCGACGATGGTCCAGCGCGGCGAGCAGCGCGGCGCCGACGTCAACATCGAGGACGCCGACATCCTGGTCGGCGGCGGTCGCGGCCTCGGCGCAGCCGAGGGCTTCAAGCTGGCCGAGGAACTGGCCGAGTCGATGGGCGGCGCCGTCGCCGCGACCCGCGCGGTCGTCGACGCCGGCTGGTACCCCTATGCCGCCCAGATCGGGCAGACCGGGAAGACCGTGGCGCCGAAGCTGTACCTGGCGGCCGGCATCTCCGGCGCGATCCAGCACAAGGTCGGGATGCAGAATTCGGAGAACATCCTCGCGATCAACAAGGACCCGAACGCGCCGATCTTCGAGTTCTCGGATCTTGGCGTGGTCGGCGATCTGCACAAGATCGTCCCCAAGCTGACCGAGGCGATCAAGGCGAAGAAGGGCGGCTGAGCCAGAAATGGCCGTCGCACCCAGCGAGTTCCCGCCGCCGTTCGAGTCGGCCAGCGTCATCGCGGCGCCGACCGACCCGGTGGACGAGCGAATCGAGGTAGGCGTGGCGATCGTCGGCGGGGGTCCCGCCGGCCTCGCCTGCGCCAACAAACTGATGCAGCTCCTGGAGAACGAGCCGGAGCTGACGGAGAAGCTGGGTGAAGTCCCGGTGGCGGTGATCGAGAAGGGAAAAGTCGCGGGAGCGCACCTGCTCTCCGGCGCCAACGTCGACCCCTCGGCGATGGAACGACTCTTTCCCGACCTGCCTCCGGCCGAGTGGCCGCCCGTCTATCAGGAGGTGACGAAGGACGCGACGTACTTCCTCACCAAGAGCAAAGCGTTCCCGCTGAAGCCGCCGCCGCCGAACTTCCGCAAAGAGGGCACCTACACGATGTCGGTCTCGAAACTGGGCCGCTTCCTGGCCGAGAAAGCCGAAGAGGCCGGCGTCTACATCCTCACCGAGACCGCGGCGACTCAGCTGCTGGTCGAGGACCGGATCGTCCGCGGCGTCCGCTCGGGCGACCGCGGCCGCGGCAAAGACGGCGAAGAGCTCGGCAACTTCGAGCCGGGGTCGGACGTCGTCGCCAAGGCGACGGTGCTGGCCGAGGGCACGATCGGCCATCTGACCTATGCCGCAATGGACTACTTCAACCTGCGCGAGGGCTCGGACCCGCAGGTCTGGGAGCTCGGGGTAAAGGAGATCTGGGAGGTGCCGAAGCCGCTTGACCGGGTGATCCACACCCTCGGCTGGCCGCTGCGCTGGGGCCCCAAATACAAGGAGGCCGGCGGCAGCTTCATCTACCCGATGGGCGAGGACAAGGTCTGCTTCGGCCTCGTCGTCGGCCTCGACAACACCGACGCGACCTTCTCGGTCCACGATGCCCTGCAGCTGTTCAAGACCCACCCCTTCATCAAGAAGATCCTCGAGGGCGGCAAGCGGGTCGGCTGGGGTGCGAAGACGATCCCCTCGGGCGGCTACTGGGCGCTGCCGCAGCGCTTCTCGGTGCCCGGGATGCTGATGGCCGGTGACGCCGCCGGGATGGTCAACATCGCCGAACTCGCCGGCGTCCACTACGCGATGCACGCCGGGATGTACGCGGCGGAAGCGATCGTCGAGTCGCTCAAGCAGGACATCGACTCGGTCAACTTCGAAAGCTACGACAAGGCGATCCGCAACTCGGTGATCGAGAAGGACCTCTTCCGCTCGCGCAACATGAAGCAGCCGCTGACCAAAGGGCTGATCTTCGGCGGCGCGATGGGCTCGATGATGGTCGCGACCAAAGGCGGCTTCCCCGGCGGCCACTGGAAGATCGAGGACAACGCCGAGATCCCCGTCTTCGAGGGCAAGGCCGGCGACAAGTACCCGAAGGCCGACAACGAGCTGACCTTCAACAAGCTCGACTCGGTCTTCCTCTCGGGCAACGCCACCCGCGACGACGCTCCCAACCACGTTCGCATCCAGACCCACGTGCCGAAGGAGGTCGCGCAGACCTGGGTCTCGATGTGCCCGGCGCAGGTCTATGAGATCCCCGAGGACCAGCTCGAGAACGGCGCCAGCGAGGTCGACGTCCACATCACCGCCTCCAACTGCGTCCAGTGCGGCGCGATCACCGCCAAGGGCGGCCGCCTCACCCTCCCCGAGGGCGGCGACGGGCCGCTTTATCAGGAGACGTAGAGGGCGGTTCGGGGGTTTGCCCGGGAGGGCCGGGTGACCTCCTTCACTTGCCTGCCTAGGTGCCACGGTTGCGGTCGGTCCGTGTTGCGCGCTCCCGCCTAGCGGCACAAAACGTTCAGGGGGTCACCCGGCCCTCCCCAACGGCACGCCGGCCCGCACTTCGAAGCCGCTAAAGGCGTTGCCAAGCGAGCTCCGGGACTGGCTCGTGGCCATAGCTTCCAAGGGACCAGGCGTGGTTGAGCTTTCCGTCGCTATGCGGGGCAAAGCTCAACCACACTTCAAGACAGCGGGCGTCGTGGTTGCCGCATAGGCTCGATGGATGCTCGCTCTCGGGATACTCGCCGCGGTCGGGGCCTCGGTCCTCTACAACACCTCGATCGCGCTGCAGGCGCTGGAGGCGCGGGATGTGCCGCAGGAGCACGCGCTGAGGATCTCATTGATCGGGCGGCTGCTGCGAAATCGCAGATGGCTGCTGGCGACGCTGCTGGGGCTGGCGGGCTGGCCGCTGGAGATCGCCGCCCTGCTACTGGCGCCGCTGACCGTGGTCCAGCCCTGCCTGGCGAGCGGGCTGGTGGTGCTGCTCTGGCTCGGGGTGACGAAGCTGGGGGAGAGGCCGGGCCGGCGGGAGTACGCGGCCGTCGGTGCGATCGTCGCCGGCGTCGCCGGCGTCGCCCTCTGCGCTCCCGACCGCACCACCGAGCACGCCGAGACGTGGGCGATCGCGCTGGCGCTGGCGCTGGTCGCGCTGCCGATCGGGCTGCCGTACCTGCTGCGCGGCCGGGCGGGCGCGGCCGGCACTATCGCCGTCGTCAGCGCCGGTTTCGGCTACGCCTGGACCGCGATCGCCAGCAAGCTGCTGACCGACGAGCTGGCGGCCGGCACGGTCTTGATCGCCGCCGCCTGGCTGGCGACGGCGGCTGCTTCGGAGGGGCTTGCCCTGCTCAGCGAGATGAGCGCCCTGCAGAAGCGGCCGGCTACGCACGTGGCGCCGGCGATGTTCGCGATCCAGGTCGTGGTCCCGGTTCTGCTGGCACCCCTGATCTTCGAAGAGCGCTGGTCGACGACCCCGCTCGACGGCGTCGTGCTCGTCGCCTTCATGCTGGTCGCGTTGGCGGGGGTCGTCCTCCTCGCCGGCTCGAAGGCGGTCGGAGCGGTCCTCGACGAGGCCCATGCCAGCGAGGACCGGCCGGTTACGCCTGCCCCGGTCCCGTGAGCCACCAAATCCTTAGAGCAACCTAAAAGTCGTCCATCCGGCACACCTGAGGTCCGTTACCGCTGGTAGCCTTGCGCGCGCTCGACATCTGTAACCGGTCAACCCGTCGAGCTCACCCGCCAGCAACCATCACTTAAGGAGCGCCGTGGGTTCCGCAGAGAAAACCCGGCCTGACGCGTCCAAGTTCGCGATCGGGTTCGACCACCGTGACCGTGCCCGGCTCTTCGAGCTCTGGACCGAGGTGCTCGACTCCGAGCAGTGGTCGGAGGGCTCCAAGCTCGCCGCCTTCGAGGAGCGGTGGGCGCAGTGGAACGGGCTGCCGAGCCTCGGGGTCTCGAGCTGGGCCGGTGGCGCCCTGGCAGCGCTCGAGTACGCCGGGGTCAGGGGCGAGACCGTGCTCTGCCCCTCCAATACCTTCATGGCAACGCCGCTGGCGGCGATCGGCGCCGGCGCCGAGGTCGAGTTCGTCGACTGCAACCGCGAGGACCTCTGCATGTCCTTCGAGGACTTCGAGCGCAAGGCCGACCAGCACAAGCCCCGCGCCGCGATCCTCGTCCACATCGGCGGTCACATCGCCTTCGAGTCCGAGAAGATCGCCGAATACTGCGCCGCTGAAGGGATCTTCCTGCTCGAGGACTGCGCCCACGCCCACGGCGCGGAGTGGAACGAAGGCAGGCCCGGCGCCTACGGCGATGCCGGCGTCTACTCGCTCTACGCGACGAAGACCGTCTCGACCGGCGAGGGCGGCGTCCTCGTCTCCGGCGACGAGGGCCTGATCGAGTTCGCCAAGAAGTTCCGCAACTACGGCAAGTTCGAGCACGAGGTCGACGGCCTCAACTTCAGGATGAGCGAGTTCACCGCGGCGCTGGCGCTGGTCCAGGCCGAGCGGATGGAGGAGATCGTCGCCTGGAAGAACGAGTACGCGCGCGAGCAGCTCGACCGCGCCCACCCGGCGCGGCTGGAGCTGCCCGAGGGGATGACCTCGGGCTACTACAAGTACATCGTCTTCGAAGAGCTGGAGAAGAGCACCGGCAAGGTCTACGCCGATCCCTGCCACCGGATCATGGGACGCTCCGACGAGCTGCCCAATACCGACTGGGTGGCGGAGAACCATTGGTGCGTTCCGCTGTACTACCGCCCTGAGAGCCGCGCCGCGGCGCTGGGCGAAGGAGGAGGAGAGTGAGCATGCGGGTTCTGGTCACCGGAGGCGGTGGCTTCATCGGCTCCCACGTCGTCGATCGCCTGATCTCGCGCGGGATCACGCCGCGCATCTTCGACCTCAGCGCCTCGCCCTATCACTCACCGCTCGAGGTGGAGACCTTCACCGGCAGCATCACCGACGCCGCCAACCTCGACCTCGCGATGCGCGATTGCGACGCGGTGATCCACCTCGCCGCGGTCGCCGACGTCGGCCACGTGCTCGCCGATCCGGTGCTGGCCGAGGAGGTCAACACCCGCGGCACCCTCAACGTGCTCGAGGCCGCCTGCCGGGCCAAGGTCGGCCGCGTCGTCTACGGCTCGACCACCTGGGTCTACAGCGATTGCCCAGAGCAGGAGGTCGACGAGGAAACCGCGATCCCGGCCCCGCGCCACCTCTACACCGCGACCAAGCTCGCCGGCGAGACCTACTGCGCCGGGTACTCGGAGCTCTACGACCTCGAGTACACCGTCCTGCGCTTCGGCATCCCCTACGGCCCGCGCGCCCGCGCCGCCGGCGTCGTCGCCAAGTTCACCGATCTCTCCTTCGAAGGCAAGGCGCTGACGATCGCCGGCGACGGCTCGACGACCCGCAGCTTCATCTACGTCGAGGATCTCGCCGACGGGATCGTCGCCGCGCTCGCCCCGGAGGCGGCCGGCCGCACCTACAACCTCTCCGGCGACGAGGTCGTGACGATCCTCGAAATCGCCGAGCGGGTCCAGGAAAACGTCGACACCTGCGAGATCACCCACACCCCGCCGCGCCCGGGCGACTTCCCCGGCAAGACGATCTCCAACGAGCGGGCGCTGGCGGAGCTCGGCTGGGAGGCGAAGACCAACTTCAAAGAAGGCGTCCGCAAGTACGTCGAATGGGTCCGCAACACGACTCGGCCGCCGGATCCGGTACCGGGCAAACAGCCTTCGCTGAACGGCAACGAACATGCCGCCGGCGCGCTGCTGTCGGGCGCCTCGCGGCTCGAGGATCGCGAGCCGCGGGTGCTGATCCTCACCGCCGACATCGGCGAGGGGCACGACCTGCCGGCGCGGGTGATCAAGGCCGACCTCGAAGCCGAGCTGCCCGAGGCGACGGTCGAGATCGACAACGGGCTCGAGGCAATGGGCAAGATGGTCTCGGCAGTAGTCCGCGGCGGCTCGCGCTTCACCTTCCGCTGGGCCAACTGGCTGTTCGACATCCAGTACTGGCTGATCACCAAGTTCGCGCCGACCCGCTGGCTTGCGCATCACCTGATGTACCTGCTCGGCGCCCGCGGCCTGCTGCGGATGATCAACCGCCACCAGCCCGACGTCGTCATCTCGACCTACCCGGGGACCACCGCGGTGCTCGGGATGCTGCGCCAGAACCGGCGCCTCGAAGTCCCCGTCCAGTCGGCGATCACCGACCTCGCCGGGCTGCGCTATTGGGCCCACCCGGGCGTCGACCTGCACTACGTCACCCACCCGGAGTCGATCGAGGAAGTCGAGCGGCTCGCCGGCCCCGGCAGCGTCGAGTGGGCGCGGCCACCGATCTCACCCGCCTTCCTCGCGCCCCGCACCCGCCGCGACGCGCGCGAGGCGCTGGAGATTCCCGCTCACGCGCGGATGGTCCTCGTCTCCGGCGGCGGCTGGGGGATCGGCGACCTCGAGGGCGCGATCGACACCGCCCTCGCCGACGAAGACACCCTCGTCGCCTGCATCACCGGACGCAACGAGGGCGCCAGAGAGCGGCTCGAAAGCCGCTTCGGCGACAACGAGCGGGTGCGGGTCATCGGCTTCACCGAGCAGATGAGCGACTGGATGGCCGCCTCCGACGCGATGATCCACGCGACCGCCGGCCTCACCGTGCTCGAGGCCCACATTCGCGGCTGCCCGGTCGTCTCATACGGCTTCTCGGCCGGCCACCTGCGGGCCAACAACGTCGCCTTCGAACGCTTCGGCCTGGCCGAGGTGGCGCACAACCAGCACGAGCTGGAGTCGGTTCTGCGCCACGTCACCAACGAGCGCCGCTCGCCCGACTCCTCGTTCGCCTCGCTGCCCTCGATCGCCTCGCGGGCGCTCTCGGTGCGGCCGCGGGTCAAGCCGCAACCGGTCTGGCGCCTGCGCTTCGAGCGGGTGGTCGCGGCCGCCGCCCTGGCGCTCGTCGCGCTCGTCCTCGTGCTCTCGCTGGTGCATAAGGAGAACCCCTACAAGGTCGTCGCCAACCCGATCAAGACCAACGTCCACCTCGGCAAGGACGCCGACACGGCCGAACCTGTCTCCGGCCCGGTCGGCGAATCGCAGCCTGCGGTAGCGGGAACCAAGGAAGCCGCCGGCAAGGAAGCGGCCCAGAGCGCCTCGCCTTGAGTCGCGCGGTCGCCGCGGTCGGGCTGACCGCCGCGGCGGTCGCCCACGCCGGGCCGTCGCTGGCGACGACGGTGCCCCCGGTTGCCGCGGCGCTGGGCCTGAAGCGGCGCGAGGAGCACGCGGGGGCCGACGAGGTTTTCCTCACCTTCGACGACGGGCCCCACCCCCAGGGCACCCCGGCGGTGCTGGATCTCCTGCGCGAGGCGAACGCCGAGGCGACCTTCTTCCTCGCCGGCGAGCAGGTGGTGCAGCGGCCGGCGCTGGTGGCGGAGATCGTCGCCGCCGGGCACCGGGTCGAGCTGCACTGCTTCCACCACCGCAACCAGCTGCGGTTGGCGCCGCGCTCGCTGATCGAGGACGGCGAGCGGGCGAAGGCGGCGATCGAGGAGGCCGGCGGCCAGGAGGTCCGCGACTACCGGCCGCCCTACGGGATCTTCAGCGGCTCTGGCCTGCGCGCGATCCGGCGACGCGGCTGGCGCTCGGTGCTGTGGTCGCAGTGGGGGCGGGACTGGGATCGAAGCGCCACCCCAGACTCGATCGCGACCCGAGTAAGCGCCGACGCTCGGGCCGGCGACATCCTGCTGCTACACGATGCCGACTACTACAGCGCCCGCGACTCCTGGGTACGCACGGTGGCGGCGCTGCCGAGGATCCTCGAGGAGCTGGAGGCGCGGGGACTGAGGTCGAGGCTGCTGCGGCGCCGCTGACCTGGCGGTGCGATCGTCCACACGTCGCAGCCGGCGAAGGCTTCGTCGAGCTGCTGGGCCATCGTGCTCCTGGGGCGGTCCTGGTCGAAGATCTGCTGTGCCATAGCTCTTCTTCCTGTAGGGGTCCCTTGTCAGGGGGTCTGGAGAAGACTCCTCCCCTTGTCGGACGAAAAATCTGCACTTTGCGAAAAAGCCGGGAAATTGGGGAAATCGGTCGTTTTCGCGGTTCACGCGAATTGGGTGATCTCCTCCGCCAGGCGCCGCGGCTGGTCCAGCGGGACGAAGGTCTTGGCGTCCGCGATCGGCACCAGGCGGGCGTTGCCGGCTTCGCCGGCGAGCCGTTCCGCATAGGAGATCGGGAAGTACTTGTCGCCTGGGGCCCAGGCCAGCAGGATCGGCAGCTGCGAGCCGCGCAGGGCCGCCGCAGCCTCCAGCGTGTAGCGCTTGTCGAGTCCGATCGTCACCTTCTTCAGGTCGTGGCGAACGCCGCTGTCGCGCAGCGAGGGCGAGAGCCAGGAGGCGACCAGGTCGGGCGGGATCTGGGTCCGCGCGAACGGCTTGAAGGCGCGCCGGCCGACGGCACCGATCCGGAACGGCGTCGCCATCGCCGTCATCCCGCCGGGCAGCTTCGCCAGCGGCGGCATCGCCTTGAAGATCCCCGGCGGAAAGTTCTCGTGCGTGTCGCAGTTGGTGAGGACGAGGCGCCCGATCCGCTCGGGGTGGCGGCTGGCCAGGACCTGGGAGATCGCGCCGCCGGAGTCGTTGCCGACGATCGTCACGTCCTCGAGCTCGTGGTGGGTGAGGAAGTCGGCGACGATCGCCGCCAGTCCGATCGGGGAGAGGTCGGCATCGGGCCGCATCGCCGTCTGGTGGGCGCCGAAAGGCAGGTCGGGGGCGAGGCAGCGGTGACTGGCGGAGAGTCGATCGACGACTCCGTCCCAGAGTCGCCCGTCGACCAGGTAGCCGTGGACGAAGACCACGGGTTTCCCGGCCCCGGCCTCCCGGTACCGCAGCCGTCCCGCAGCCAGCTGGATCTCTTTGCGCTCGTTCGTCATCGCTATACCTCCCATGGTTGCGAAATGTCGGAGTCCCAAACTAACATACGTTCTGTATGAATGTACAGCGTCGAACCCAGGCTCAGCGCACCCAGGCGACTCGCAGTGCTCTGATGGACGCCGCCCGCGCCCTCTTCACCGAGCGCGGCTACGAGAACGTCAGCGCCGAGGAGATCGTTCGCGCCGCCGGGGTCACCCGCGGTGCCCTCTACCACCACTTCGGCGGCAAGTCGGAGCTGCTCGAGGCGGTCTACGCGCGGCTGGAGGCGGAATCAACCGAGCGCGTCGCCCGAATCGTCCTCGGCTCCGATCTGGAGAGCCCGCTGGCCGCGATGCGGGCCGGCGTCGCCGCATTTCTCGACGAGTGCGCCGAGCCCGAGCTGCGCCAAATCGCACTCCACGACGCCCCCGCCGTCCTCGGCTGGGAGCGCTGGCGGGAGATCGGTGCCGCCAACGGCCTCGGCCTGATCGAAGCGAGCCTGACCGCCGCGATCGACGCCGGCGAGATCCGGCCGCTGCCGGTCAAGCCGTTGGCCCACCTGCTGCTCGGGGCACTCGACGAGGCCGCGATGCTGGTCGCCCGCTCCGATGACCCGACCGGCCGCGCGCAGGTGACTGAGGTCCTAATTGCGCTGCTCGAGAGTTTCGCCGTCGATCGCGCCCGCCCGTAGGCGGTTGCGGACCGCATCCGCGGCCGGGGCGACCGTTCCGGCCACCTCGCCCGACTCCTTGTGCGCGTACATGCGAGCGTCGGCGAGCTGGATCGCAGTCGCCCGGTCGTGGGCTTCGTCGGGGATGGCGACGGCTCCCCAGGCTGCGCTGACGTCGAAGCCGAAGCCCGTCGCGCTGAGCGCGGCGGAGATCCCGGCGATGGTCTCCGAATGATCGGAGCGGGGGCCGGGGAGCAATGCCGCGAACTCGTCGCCTCCCGCCCGGTATGCCTCGCCCCCCTGAGGCATCGCGGCGCGCAGGGCGGCGCCGAAGCCGGCGAGGAGCTGGTTGCCGGCGAGGTGGCCGAAGGTGTCGTTGTAGCGCTTGAACCGATTGAGGTCGAGGAGGACGAGGGTCGTGTGCTCGGTTCCGGCGCACGCCTGGTCGACGTCGGACTCGAGCAGCGCCTGGTTGCCGAGACCGGTGAGGCGATCGGTCTGCGCCTGTTCGAGGAGGCGGCGGTTCTCCCTGGTGCTGAGACCGAGGCGGGCGAGCACGACCATCATCGTCGCCGCCCACAGGGCCATGGTCAGCCCGCTGGCGCCATCGAAGTAGCGCAGCGAGAAGAAGGCGACCATCAGCATCGCGAAGATCCCCGGCGTCATCAGTTCCCGCCAGCCGTCCGCGGGGGGTGCGGGGGCGATCTCCGTCGCTCGCGGCTGCCACAGCACGGCGCCGTAGCAGCAGGCGGCGATCAGGTAGATCGGATCGGTCCAGGGCCCCGCCGGCAGGATCGATTCGGTCGTCTGCAGGGTGAAGGCAACGTCTGCGACCGCGGTCGTCGCCATCGCGGCCAGCAGCAGGATCCAGGTCGGACCCGGGCGCCACCTGGTCAGGGCGACGACGCCGACGACCAGGCCAAGCATCGTGATGTCCCCGAGCGGGTAGGCGAGGGTGGTCGCCTTTTCCAGTCCCGACCCTTCCGCGTGGTTGGCGACGAACTGGAAGATCAGCGCGGCGCCGAGCGCCGCCGTGCCGAGCGCCGCGACGAGGGCGTCCATCCAGAGCCGCCAGTCGATTTCGTGGGCTCGACAGCGGACCAGCGAGAGCAGGCCGGCTGCGGTCAGCGGGTACATCGCGAGGTACCCGGCGTCGGCCAGCGAGGGATACGGAGGGGATGCTTCGGTTTCGATAACCGCCGTCCAGTAGACCTCGGCCGCCGCCCAGCAGAGCAGCCCCGCGGCGATCAGCAGCCAGGCCGTCCGCTCTCGCCCGGAATCGAGCGCCTTCAGCAGACAGGCGAAGCTGGCGGCGAAGACGACCGCGTCGTAGACGGGGCCGTTGACGAACGAGCTGAGGCCGGGGCCGCCGATTTGAGCCCAGTCGTGGAGGGCGACGATCGCGGTGCCGCCGAAAAGAAGGGCACCGACCAGGCCGACGAGGACCCGTCGCGAGGTCGATCGGTTGCTGTCGCTGCTTGGGCTCACACGGGGCTTATCGGCACCCCTTGCGCGGTTCTCTATCCTTGAAAGAGATGAAGACTGAAATTCACCCCGAGTACACGCTCGCCAACGTGCATTGCTCGTGCGGCAACCAGTTCTACACGCGGTCGACCAAGAGCGACCTGCATGTCGAGCTCTGCTCCGAGTGCCACCCCTTCTATACGGGCAAGCAGAAGCTTGTCGACACCGGCGGCCGCGTCGAGCGCTTCCAGCGCCGCGCCGCCAAGCACCGGGCCGCGAGGTAGGCGGTGAGCCCGCCGGCGGGCTTGGCGCGGGCTGCGCAGCCCGCCGACGCCGGCAACGGCAGCGCCCCCGCCTCCGGCAACGGAGGCGACCCGCTGCGCATGCCCGATGGCGCCCTCGTCGCCAAGCGCGACGCGCCGGTCGGCGGCCAGGCGGTGCTCGAGGGGGTGATGATGCGCGGCGTCACGGTCTGGGCGGTCGCCGTCCGCACGCCGGAGGGTCAGATCGAAATCGAGTCGGAGTCGATCAAGCCCTGGGCGCAGCGCCACCGTGCCTGGCGCCTGCCGGTGATCCGCGGTGTCGTCGCCCTCGCCGAGTCGATGAAGATCGGCTTCAGAGCCCTGGCGATCTCCGCCAATGCGCAGCTCGAGGAGGAGGACGGCGAGAAAGAAGAGATCGGCGGCTGGCTCTGGGGCCTGACGATCGCGATCTCGCTGCTCTTCGCGGTCGGCCTCTTCTTCGTCGTCCCGGTCGGCCTCACCAGCCTGATCAAGGACCAGCTCGGCTCTCCCTTCCTCTTCTGGCTGGTCGAGGGCGTGGTGCGGACGGGGATCTTCATTGGCTACCTCTTCGCGATCAGCCTGATGCCCGACCTGCGCCGCGTCTTCGAGTACCACGGGGCCGAGCACAAGACGATCTCCTGTTATGAGGCCGAAGACGAGCTGCTCCCCTCGCGGGCCAAGCTCTACTCGCGCCTGCACCCGCGCTGCGGGACCAGCTTCCTGCTGATCGTGATGGTGTTGGCGATCTTCGTCTTCGCCCCGATCGGGCTGCCCGCCTGGTACTGGCTGGTCGTCTCGCGGATCCTCGGCATCCCGCTGATCGCCGGCCTCTCCTACGAGGTGATCAAGTGGGCCGGCAAGAACCGCCGCAAAGCCTGGGTGCGGGCGGTGATGTGGCCCGGCCTGATGCTGCAGAACCTGACCACCCGCGAGCCCGACGAAGAACAGCTCGCGGTCGCGATCGCTTCCCTCAACGCCGTCCTCGCCCGGGAGACCCCGGAGGAGGCGGCCAAACAACAACATATTGAGATAGTCGCCTAGCGGCGGCTGTTGCTGGCTCCTCTCCCGTCTAGGGTTTGGAATCCATGATCGACCAACTCGTCGAACAGATCGAGGCGCGGTTTTCGGAGCTGGAGCAGCTCATGTCGGACCCTGCCGTGATTGGGGACCGCGCTCGGTACGCCGAGGTCGGGCGGGAATACCGCGAGCTGCAGCCTGCGCAGGAGCTGGCCGGGCGGTACTCGACCCTGAAGGACGACCTCGAGGGCGCCCAGGAGCTGCTTGCCGAGGGTGAGGACGAGGAGCTGCGCAAGGTCGTCGAAGAGGCGCCCGCGCGGCTGGCGGAGCTCGAAGAGGAGATCCGGCTGGCGATGGTCGAGCGCGACCCCAACGATGCCAAGAACGTGATCGTCGAGATCCGCGCCGGCACCGGCGGCGACGAGGCGGCGCTGTTTGCCGGCGACCTCTACAAGATGCTGACTCGCTACGCCGAGGAGCGCGGCTTCTCGACCGCGGTGCTCTCGCAGTCGGCGTCGGAGGCCGGGGGCTTCAAGGAGGTCACCTTCGAAATCAAGGGCGAGGGCGCCTACTCGGTGTTCAAGTACGAGGGCGGGACGCATCGCGTCCAGCGCGTGCCGGAGACCGAGTCCCAGGGGCGGATCCACACCTCGACCGCGACCGTCGCCGTCCTGCCCGAGGTCGAGGAGGTCGAGGTCGAGATCGACCAGAACGACCTCCAGATCGACGTCTACCGCTCCTCGGGTCCCGGCGGCCAGTCCGTGAACACGACCGACTCGGCGGTGCGGATCACCCACAAACCGAGCGGCACCGTCGTCTCGATGCAGGACGAGAAGTCCCAGCTTCAAAACAAGGATCGGGCGATGCGGGTGCTGCGCGCGCGCCTCTACGAGCGCGAGCTCGCCGAACAGCAGGCGAAGATCGCTTCCGAGCGCAAGGCTCAGGTCGGCAGCGGCGAGCGCTCGGAGAAGGTCCGCACCTACAACTTCCCCCAGGGCCGGGTCACCGACCACCGGATCAAGCACACCTCGCACAACCTCGACGGGGTGCTCGGCGGCGACCTGAGCGAGTTCACCGAGGCGCTGTCGGCGGAGGAGAAACGGCAGCGGCTGGAGACGGCCGCGGTGGGTTGATGCCGGCCGCGGTTGGGATGGCGACTGTCCGCGAAGCGCTCGGGGCGGCGGTCGACGGGCTGGCGGCTGCCGGTGTGGACGACCCGCGCCTCGATGCCGAACTGCTGCTGGGGAGGGCGATGGGATGCGGGCGCGCTGCGTTGGCGGCGCAACCCGCGATGGAGGTGCCGGCGCCCGCGGCGCGGGCGTTTGGCGAGATGGTTCGGCGGCGGCTGCGGCGCGAGCCGGTCGCCTACGTCCTCGGGTCGAAGGGCTTTCGGAACATCGAGTTGGCGGTCGACCGGAGGGTGCTGATACCGCGGCCGGAGACCGAGCTGCTGGTCGAGGTGGCGCTGGAGCGCCGGCCGGCGCGGATGCTGGAGGTCGGCACGGGCAGCGGCGCGATCGCGCTCGCCGTCGCCGACGAGCTGTCCGAGTGCGAGGTCGTCGCCACCGACACCTCGCCCGGGGCCCTGGAAGTCGCGCGCGCCAACGCCAGCCGCCTCGGCCTCGCCGACCGAGTCGAGTTCCGCGAGGGCTCCATCCCCGACGGCGAGCCCTTCGATCTCGTCCTCGCCAACCTTCCCTACGTGGCCGAGCGCGACTGGCCAGGGCTAGAGCCCGAGGTCACCCAATGGGAGCCAAGGAGCGCCCTCCTCGCCGGCCCCGACGGCCTAGGCGCCTACCGCACCCTCTTCTCCCCGCGAGGTTGCCTTTTGGCCGTGATGTCAGGCCAAAGGGCAACCTCGGCGGTGGCTGTGGAGGTGGGGGAGGGGCAGGCCTCGGCGGTGGCGGAGCTCGCTCGGGCGGCTGGGTTCGGGCGGACGGAGGGGCGGCGGGACCTGGCGGGCATCGAGCGGGTGGTGGTGGCGGAGCGCGCTGCGGAGGGGGAGGGATGAGCGCCGGGACCGGGCCCCGGATCGTCGACGCAACCGACGCGGAGACGAAGGGGGCACTGGAACGGACGATCGCCTCCGGTGGTGTCGTCGTCTTCCCCGCCGATGGCCTCTACGGCCTCGCCTGCGATCCGCTCAACCCGGCCGCGGTGATCCGCATCCACCAGCTCAAGGGGCGGGACGACCGCAAGTCCTCGGCCGTCATGTACTTCTCGCCGCTGGCGCTGCGCGAGCTGGTCGCCGGGCTGGGCACACGCGCCGCGGCCGTCGTCAGCGCTCTGCTGCCGGGTCCGGTGACCCTGATCGTCGACAACCCCGAAGAGCGATATCCGCTCGCCTGCCGCGAGGACCGCTCGCGCCTCGGGATCCGCTTGATCGGCGGCCCGCTGGCGGGGGCGATGTGCCCGGTCTTCCAGACCTCGGCCAACGTCAGCGGCGAGCCGGCTCCGGTTCGCTTCGGCGAGGTTCCCGACGAGATCGTCGCTAGGGTCGACCTGGCGATCGACGGCGGCGAGCTGGGCGGGCTGCCCTCGACCGTGGTCGACGTCTCGACGATCGACCGCGGCGGCGGCTGGGAGGTCCTACGCCAGGGCGCGCTTTCCGAAGGCGACCTGGTCAGCGCCCTCGCCTCGGTTGGCCTCGACTGAGGCGCGATCAGCAGCCGGGGGTGCCGTCGTACGGCAGCCGGACGAAGCGGCGCGCGGTGTTGTCGTGCTCGTTGGACTCGAAGAAGAGGTGCTTGGGGTCGACGGTCATCACGTAGGCGAAGCAGCCGCTGAGGCCGGCGACGTTGATCCACTGTTTGTCGTACGTCGCCGGGTAGACGTCCGACCAGCCGACCGAGGTGCCGAGCGTGACCCGATTGCGGTACGGGTTCTGGTTGCAGCCGGGGTAGTGGGGGCCGAGGGGCGAGCGCGCGCCGGGCCGGGTCCGCTCGAGGTCGCGCAGGCAGTAGTTGAGCTTCGGGCTCGTGCGCAGCACCGGTCCCAGGGTGTTGTCGGGCCGCAGTCGCCGCAGCTCGAAGCGGGCGAGCTGGTGCACCTTCCAGTAGGAGCCGCCCCAGTAGGCGCCGACGGTGGTGAAGCGCAGGCTGGCCCGGGTGGGAACGGTGATCGAGCCACCGCCCTTGCGGTAGATCCGCTGGTTGACCTTCATCCTGCGCCAGCCGTCGCGCTGTCCGTGCAGCTCCATCGGGCCGAGGCCACGGCTGCGGACGTCGCTCGTCGCCCGCAGCAGGACTCGGCTCGGGCTCACGTACTGCTCGTAGATTTCCGACGGCGGGCCGATCCGCAGGTTGGGACAGCGCAGGCGATGGCGCAGCGGCCCGTGGCAGGGGTTCTCGAGCGTGGCGCCGGCGGCCGGGGCATGCTGGCTGATCGCGACGAACGAAAGCGCCAGGAGCGTCACTGCAATCTGGGACGCCCTTCTCATCGGACGGCGAGATTACTCGCAGTCCGGATCGGGCGCGGCGATTCACTTGCCCGAGCGCCGTTGGTAGCATCACCGCAATGAGCAGTGCGATTGAGGCGTCAGACCCTCGCCTGGCCGAGCTTCTGCAGCAAGAGAATGAACGCCAAGCCCAATCCCTCTGCCTGATCCCGTCGGAGAACTACTGCTCTCCCGCTGTGCTCGAAGCGAACGGGACGGTCCTCGTCAACAAGTATTCCGAGGGTTACCCCGGTCGCAGGTATTACGAGGGCAACGAGATCATCGACGAGGTTGAGCGGCTCGCGGTCTCGCGAGCGATCGAGCTGTTTGGAGCCGAACACGCCAACGTGCAGCCGTACTCCGGCTCGCCGGCAAACCTCGCGGTCTACCTCGCTTTCCTGAACCCCGGTGACACCGTGATGGGGCTGTCGCTGCCGGCCGGCGGGCACCTGACGCACGGTTGGCAGGTTTCGGCGACCGGAATCTGGTTCAACGCGGTCCACTACGGGGTCGAGCGCGAGAGTGGGCGCGTTGACATGGACGCCGTCCGCGATCTGGCGCGGTCGAGCAAACCGAAAATCATCTTTTGCGGCGGCACTGCAGTCCCTCGGACCATCGAGTTCGAAGGCTTCGCCGAGATTGCCCGAGAGGTCGGCGCGCTGATGGTCGCCGACGTTTCCCACATCGCCGGCTTGATCGCAGGCGGCGCCCATCCGTCGCCGATCCCCCATGCCGATGTCGTGATGACGACGACGCACAAGACCCTCCGAGGGCCTCGGGGAGCGATCTTGATGTGCCGCGAGGAGCACGCGAGCGCGATCGACCGAGCCGTGTTCCCGGGTTTGCAAGGCGGTCCTCATGAGCATCAGACGGCGGCAATTGCCGCGACGCTGGGCGAGGCCCTCGCACCTGAGTTCAGCGAGTATGCCCGCGCCGTGGTGGACAACGCGAAGACGCTCGCCGCGGCCTTGAACGAGCGTGGGTTCGATCTGGTCTCGGGTGGGACCGACAACCACCTGATACTTGTCGACATGACCTCGAAGGGCCTCAGCGGCAAGGAAGCCGCCACCGCTCTGTCTCGTGCTGGGATCGTCACGAACGCCAACTCGATCCCGTTCGATCCTCGCAAGCCGTTCGACCCGTCCGGAGTGCGTATAGGCAGTCCCGCAGCGACCACTCGGGGGCTCGGCGAGAGTCACATGGTCCAAGTCGCGACTTGGTTGGACGAAGTCGTGTCGCAGCCAGCTGACGAGCAGCTAGGCGATCGGGTCAAGGCGGAAGTTCAGGAGCTCATGGGTCAGTTTCCAGCTCCTGGTTGCCGTGCATTGAGTCACGACACCGTCTGACTTCGGACGGGCCGGAAAATGAAACCGGCTTGGCGACCGAGCAAGCTGCTCTATCACGACTTTCCAGTCGAGATTCGCCAATTTTACGGAGATCTCTTTATCGGAAGCGGAGGCCAGCCTCTGGATTGGCGGGCGCGTCATGCGAGGTTGATCGAACTCGTCGAAATGACGACCCTGTTCTTCGGCTCACTCGCGCTCTCCGACTATCGCAGCCGGCACGAGCCGGAGCCGAAGGTCGAGGACCAATTGGAGAAACGGGGGAACCGGAACCTGCCGCTCGGTTACATCCTCGAGCTCTTCCGCAGCTGCTGCGAGGTCACGCCCGAGCCCCTTTTTCCGCCGCCGAAAGCGTTCCCGGTGCGGCGGATGGAGAGCGTCGAGCGCTTTGTCGCTGCCTTCGACGCGATCGGCGAAGCGGTGAAAGAAAGCGAGGGGCGGCGTCGTGCCGCGCGGATCGACATCGCTCAATGGGTCGATCGCGGCCCTCAGGGCGCGTCTGGCTCGGTCGGCTGGTGGACCGGGTGGAGGCGGATCCTCGAGTACCGCAACAAAGTGGCTCACCCAGACGGGAACGGCTGGCCCACTGGTAGCAGGAACTACTGGGAAATCATGACGCCGTTGCTCCACGATGCGGTTGCCGAACTGCTGATCGACCCGACGGTGTACACGGCGGTGGTCAACCACCCGGTCGTCGCCTTGACCTTCCCCCCTGAGTATCAGGACTCCGGAGGCTTCAAGCACTACGTCTACGTCGACGATCATGGCCAGCTTCGCGAGGAGGAGATCGAGGCGGAAGGCCCGGTGATCGAGCGCTGGCGTGACTCTTTCGGCGAAGCCAACATGGCATCTTCCTTCCTCCTGGAGCGCACCGACGAGGGCTGGGCGTTTCGCGGCGTCTTCTGGGATCTCCGCAATGGTTTGCCGCCCGCGATCCGCGGTAGGAGCGAGGCGGCGGCGACGCAGAGCCCTGCGCGGCGTGCTACTGCCCGCGGGAAGAAGACCGTGCTCAGGGAGGGCCGAGGGGTCGCGCCAGGAACCTGTGGCGAGCTCGCGCAGGGAGTTCTCTCGGATGGCACCCCGTTCCACATCACCTGTCCGATCAACAAGAGCGCGACGGTTCAGGCCGAGTTGCGGCCCGCCGAGCGGTTCTCGGTGGATGGACTTCGCAAGCATCACCGCAAGCTCAGCCTGGCGGTCAAGAGCACTGCCCAAGAGCTCGACCTTGGGCCGGTTGAGGTCTCGATCCGGCACTGGAGCGACATTGACATCGGCAAGGGGATGGGGTCCAGCACTGCCGACGTGGTGGCTGGGATCAGGGCGATCGCCGACGCGGCGGGAGAGCGGCTCGATCCGACCGTCGAGGGCCGCCTTGCGGCGGCGATCGAGTCGTCCGACGGGTCGATGTTCCCGGGAATCTCAGTCGTCAACCACCAGACCTGTGAGCTCGTCCGCTCCTGGGACTGGCATCCGGAGTTCGTGATCGTGATGCTGGTTCCCACCGATAGCGTTGACACCTCTTCGATCGGCTTCGACGGTCAACTGGACCTTGCTAGCGAATATGACGATCTGCTCGCCAACGTCGACCGTGCAATTGCTGAGCGGTCGATCGAGGCATTCGCCCAGCAGTCGACTCGCTCGGCTGTGCTCAACAATTACTTCTTGCTGAACCCCTACGCAAGCCGCTTGGCCGGGAGACTCGACGAGTTGGGGGCACTGGGGCTCGACGTCGGTCACACGGGGACGGTCTGTGGTCTGCTCTTCCCCAACTCCGACGAGGGCCGGGTCAGTGCCAGCGACGCCTGCTTCGAGGTCCGGCGCCAGTTCCCCGAGCTGAAAGACGTGAAGGTGGTGACGACGCCGCGGTGCTCATCTGGATCACGTAAGTAGCGCGAGCAGCTCGGCAAGGCCCAGGACAACGAGCAGCCCTCCGACCCACCTGCCGATCAGGCGCAACCGGCCGGGGCCTAGATACGTGCCGGCTTTGGCCGAGACGACGGCCAGCAGGACGAACCACGTGGCGGTGCCAAGGGCGACCGGGATTGGCCGCAAGAGGGCTTCGGGCAACGAGAGCGCTTGGAGCGCGGGGACGGAGGAGAGGCCGAGCCAAATCAAGGCGGTCGCCGGGTTTAGTACGGGGACCGCGGCAAAGGCTCGCGAGGGAATCGAGGTCGGCCACCAGGTGAGGGCCGCGGTGGCAAAAAGGAAAGCCGGCGTCAGGTATCTGAGCGTCTCCACCCCGGTGCGACTGGCCAGCAGGATGCCCGAGGCGGCGAGCAACGAGTACGCCGCGTCAGTCAATGCCGCGCCGGTGATCAATGGCATGGCTCGCCGCACGCCGCCGGACGCCAGCGACACGCAGAGAGCTGAGTTCGGGCCGGGTGGAATCGAGACGGCGAAGCCGAGAACGAGTCCTATCGCGAGCGTGGCCATAGTCGACCTATAGCAGACGCCCCGAGACGAGATGAAGGCATCCGCGGTGCGTACGGCATATAACGGAGCAATGCGAATCTGGGTCGACTGCACGGCTGCCGCCCATCCGCTGGTTCTGCGGCCGATCATCGAGCGGCTGCGGGCGCAGGGGCACGACGTCTTCATCACCGCCCGCGAGTACGGGCAGACGCTGGGCGTGCTCGAGCGGCTCGGGCTGCCCTACACGGCGGTTGGCGAGCACGGCGGCAAGGCGCGGCTGGGCAAGGCGCGGGCGCTGGGCGGCCGCTCGGCGAAGCTGGCCAAGGTCGTCTGGGCGCAGCGGCCGCAGCTGGCGCTTGCTCACGGCTCGGTCGACCTCGCCGTCGTCTCCGCCTCGTTCCTGGTCCCCTCGGCGCAGATGCAGGACTACGAGTTCGGCGGCCTGCAGCGTCAGATCGCCTTCCGCCAGGCGCGCCGGGTCCTGGTCCCCGACTCGATCCCGCTCGACCGCCTGCGCAAGATCGGCGCCCGCGAGCGCAAGCTGGTCCGCTTCCCGGGCCTCAAGGAGGAGTACTACCTGGCCGGCTTCGAGCCGGACGCCGCGGTGCTCGACCAGCTCGGCCTCGACCGCGACAAGGTCCTCGTCGTGCTGCGGCCGCCGCCGGAGACCTCCGAGTACCACGCGCCCAACGACGTCTATGGCGCCACCGTTCGCCGCCTCGCGGAAGCCGAGGGTGAGGCGCAGGCGGTGCTGATCCCGCGCACCGAGGAGCAGGGCGAGGCGGCGCGGGCGCTCGGCGCCGCCAACCTGATCGTCCCCGAGCACGCGATCGACGCCCAGAGCCTGATCGCCCACGCGGACCTCGTCGTCAGCGCCGGCGGCACGATGAACCGCGAGGCCGTCGCCCTCGGCACCCCCGTCTTCACCACCTTCAGCGGCCGCATGGGCGCCGTCGACGAGGCGCTGATCTCGGAAGGCAGGCTGCAGGTGCTGAGCGATCCCGCCGCCCTCGTCCTCGCCAAGCGGACGACGCCGGTCGGCGTCCTCCACCCGCGCGATCCCGAGATCCTGGTCGAGGGCGTGCTCAGCGCCGCTTAGTCCTCCTCGCGGAATCCGCGTTCGGCCTCAAGTAGCCTGACTCGGCCCGTTTCCCTCCCCGGGCTCCCTGCGCATGGTCCCGACGACCACCGATGCGATCCTCGCCTTCATCGCCGCCGCCGCGGTCGCTTGGCTGCTGGTCCCGTACGCCGAGCGGCTCGCCTTCAAGGTCGGCGCGATCGACATGCCCAAGGAGCGCGGCCTGCACGACCGGCCGATGCCGCGGCTCTCGGGCCTGGCGATTCTCGCCGGGGTCGAGATCGCCGGCTGGATCTGGCTGCCCGACGACGGCCAGAGCCGGGCGATCCTGCTCGGCGCGGTGGCGATCGCCGCGGTCGGCGTCGTCGACGACATCCGCGGCCTGCCGGCCCTGCCGAAGCTGGCCGGCCAGGTCGGCGCGGCGCTGATCCCGGTCTGTGCGGGCGTCCGCGTCGACAACCTCACCCTGCCATTCCTCGGCGGCTTCGACCTCGGCTGGACTGCCTACCCGCTGACCGTGCTCGGGATCGTCGCCGTCGTCAACGTGATCAACTTCCTCGACGGCGTCGACGGCCTCGCCGCCGGAGTCTGCACGATCGCGGCGATCACCCTGGCGGCGATCGCCCTCTCGCTCGAACGCAACGCCGCTGGCGTCCTCGCCGCCCTCACTGCCGGCGCCGCGCTCGGCTTCCTCCGCCACGGCTTCCCGCCCGCCTCCAGCTTCATGGGGGACACCGGCTCCAACCTGCTCGGCTACCTGCTGGCGACCGCATCGGTCCAGGGAGCGCTGAAGACGAACGCCGTGATCGCCCTCGCCTTTCCGCTGATCGTGCTCGCGGTCCCGATCCTCGACACCGGCTTCGTCGTCGCCAAGCGGCTCAAATACCGGCAGCCGATCTACCAGGCCGACTCCTGGCACTTCCACCACCGGATGGCGAACAAAGGCTTCTCGCAGCGGCGCACGATCGCCTATCTATACGCCTGGACGATGGTCATGGCAGGACTGGCGCTGGCGCTCCGCTTCGTCCCCTACAGCGACAACCACGGCCATTTCAACGCCCTCTGGACGGCGGTGATGCTGCTCCTGCTCCTCGCCGCGCTCGCCTACAGCGTCTACTTGATCTACGTGCTCGAGATCCTCAAGCTGCGCCGCGGCCGGCTCAATCCGGAGACCGGCGAATTCGAGGCGATCGAGCTGCAGCCGCCCGCAGCGCGGCAGGAGCCGGGAGCAAGGTAGTGGCAACCCTCACGAAGTGGCTTCGTAAAGCCATTTCTCCGCCGGTTCGGATATAGTCGCGGCGCTGCCCGCTCACCCCGAGACGGGCGTATTTATGTCTCCTCCCAAGTACGTCGACCTACTCCTGCTAGCCGCCGGGCTGGTCGTATTCCTATTGGCTGGTTTCCCGCTGCTGGGGTACGCCGTCGCCGCCGCCTGCTGGCTGGTCCAGCGCGGCATCCAGGTGCTGGCAACGCGCCGGGCGACGGAGGAGCTGCACGCCGGCAACCGGCAGAAGGCGATGGGGATCATCGCCGCGACGACGCTCGGCCGGGTCTGGCTGATGGCGACCGCGGTGCTGCTGGTCGGCCTCTCCGACCGCGAAGCCGGCCTCGCCGCCGCCGTCCTGGTCCTCGTCCTCTTCACGGTCTCCTTCGCGGCGCAGGGCCTGGCCCACCTCTTCGGTGAGCCCGAAGGGCAGGGAGCGGCGTGAGCGCGGACACCGCAGCGGTGCAGGCGCCCGACGGCGCCGCGAAGTCGGGAGGCCTGAGCACCAAGGCGAAGGTCTTCATCGGCCTCGGCACCTACCTCGGGATCGCGATCCTGCTCTTCCTGATCTTCGGCAGCGACGGCAAGAACGAAGCCTTCAAGCCCCAGAACGAGTTCAAGCTCGAAGAATGGGTCGGGATCCATATCGCAGGCATCGACCTCAGCATCAACAAGGCGGTCGTCTACCTGCTCCTCGCCAGCGCTCTGACGATCGGCACGATGCTCTGGATCGCGAAACGCATGCAGCAGAAGCCGAACCGGGTGCAAACCGCCGTCGAGGTCTCCTACGAACTGACGAAGAACCAGATCACCGGCGGCAGCCTCGACGGCAAGATGGCGTCGAAATGGTTCCCCTTCATCGCCACCCTCTTCTTCTGGATCTGGTTCTCGAACATGCTCGGGTTCCTGCCGCTGCCGACCAACACCGAGCACGAGATCAACATCTTCGGCGTCGAAATCCCCGCCTTCGCGATCTATGCGGCGACCGCCAACCTCTCGATTCCCCTCGTCCTGACGCTCTGGGTCTGGCTCAGCTACCACTTCGAGGGGGTTCGCACCAAGGGCCTCTTCAAGTACCTGGCGAGCTGGCTGCCGCCCGGCCTCGAGGACATGAACCCGCTCGCCAAGGGGTTCATCTTCGTGATCGAGGCGATCTCCCACTTCGCCCGCCTGATCTCGCTCTCCGTCCGACTCTTCGCCAACATCCTCGCCGGCCACCTGCTGCTCCTCTTCATGGGCGGCGGGCTGGCGGTGCTGCTCGGGATCGCCGCCCTCGGCGCCCTCACCTTCCCGCTCGCGTTCTTCTTCTTCATCCTCGAGGTCGGGCTTATCGCGACCTTGCAGGCGTTCATCTTCGCCACGCTTACTGCCATCTATCTCGGCGGAGCTACCTCCGCCAGTCACTAGAAAAGGAGCGCATTTCCAATGGATCTGTCCCCTGTCCTCGCCGCAGTCTCGGACGAAGGCGTCGAAAAGGCCGGCAAGGCGATCGCGCTCGGCGTCGGCGCCGGGCTCGGCTCGATCGGCGCCGGCATCGGCATCGGCTTCATCTTCGGCAAGGAGATCGAGTCGGTTGCGCGCCAGCCAGAGATGAAAGACGAGCTGCAGAGCATCCGCTGGCTCGGCTTCGCGCTGACCGAGGCCGTCGCCTTCTACACGTTCATCTTCGGCCTCATCGCATTCTTCCTCTAGGTCGATGGACGTCGTCGGTCTGATATCCGCGCTGCCGTTCGCCGCAGAGAAGGAAGAAGGCGGCAGCTTCCTCGTATCGCCGGGTCTCGGTCTGATGATCTGGACCTTCGTCCTGTTCGGGATCACGATGTGGGTGCTGAGCAAGTTCGCCTTCCCGAAAATCCAGGAAGCGCTGGACCGGCGGGCGAAGACGATCGCCGAGTCGATCGACGCTGCCGAACGGCAGCGGCGCGAATCCGACGAGCTGCTCGAGGAGTACCGCGGCCGCCTGGCCGAGGCCCGCGAGCAGGCCGACGACATCATGGCCCGCGCTCGCAAAGCCGCCGAGACGGCGGAAGCGGAGGCGACCACGGCTGGCAAGGAGAAACGCGAGGAGCTGGTCGCCCAGGCCAAGCGCGACATCGAAGCGGAGACGCGACGCTCGCTCGAGCAGATCCGCAGCGAGGTCGCCGACCTGACCGTGCTCGCGACCGAGAAAGTCACCCGCAAGACGCTCAGCGCCGACGACCAGAAACGGCTCGTCGAGGAGGCGCTCTCGGAGGTCGACTTCTCGGCGCTCTCGGGGTCGGAGAACTAGGCGCGACAATGGCCGAGGCGGCTCACGTATACGCCCAGGCGCTGTTCGAGGCCGGCAAAGACAAAGGCAAGCTCGACTCGCTGCAGTCGCAGCTCGCTCAGTTCGCCGACGCGGTCGACAGCAACCGTGAGCTGCAGGTCTTCCTCTTCAGCCCCTACCTCTCCTCGGCCGACAAGCGGGAGGGGCTGTCGCGGGCGATCTCCGGAGCCGAGCCGGAGCTGATGAACTTCCTCGAGCTGTTGGTGGAAAAGCACCGGATGCCGGAAATCTTCCGCATTCGCCGCGAGCTCGACGAGCTCTGGAAGAAGGAGAACCGCCGCCTCGACGTGACCGTGACCAGCGCCGTCGAGCTCGACCCCGGGGTCGTCGCCAAGATCGGCGAAGAGGTCGAACGGCAGACCGGCGAGGCGGTCGAGCTCTCGAGCCGCGTCGACGACGAGATCCTCGGCGGCATCGTCCTGCAGGTCGGCAACATGGTTCTGGACGCGAGCATCCGCAGTCGCCTGGAGAAACTTCGAAAGACCGTCGCAGCTGCGGCGTAAGGAGGAACTGAGCACCCGATGGAGATCAAGCCGGACGAGATCGCAAGCATTCTGCGGGAGCGGATCGAGGGGCTGGAGACCGACTCCGCCGACCTCTCGGAGGTGGGCACGGTCCTCTCCGTGGCCGACGGCATCGCCCGCATCCACGGCCTCGACAACTGCATGGCACTGGAGATGCTCGACCTGGGCCACGGCGTCACCGGCCTGGCGCTGAACCTCGAGGCCGACAACGTCGGCGCCGTGCTCTTCGGCGAGTGGGACAAGATCGTCGAGGGCGACACCGTCAAGCGCACCGGCCACCTGCTCGAGATCCCGGTCGGCGAGGCGCTGCTCGGCCGCATGGTCGACCCGCTCGGCCGCCCGCTCGACAACCGCGGCGAGGTCGCCACCACCGAGACCCGCCCGGCCGAGTTCAAAGCCCCCGGCGTGGTCGAGCGCCAGCCGGTCGAGGAACCCGTTCAGACCGGACTGATGTCGATCGACGGGATGATCCCGATCGGCCGCGGCCAGCGCGAGCTGATCATCGGCGACCGCCAGACCGGCAAGACGGCGATCGCGATCGACACGATCATCAACAACAAGGACAAGGACCTGATCTGCATCTACGTCGCGATCGGGCAGCGGATGTCCACCGTCGTCCAGCTCAAAGAGACGCTGGAGGAAAACGGGGCGATGGAGAACACG